>JBOHGM010000137.1:0-9887 GCA_050699435.1 Pseudonocardiaceae bacterium
GCCGAGCGCAGGGTTGCGGTGGGCTCCAGCACCCGGCCGTCGAGCCTGCTCACCTGGTAGCCGCGGGGATCTCCGGCGGGGCCGAGCCCGACCAGCGTCACGATCTCGGGGAGCAGCATCCCGACCGGCTCGTCGGAGGGGAGCACCAGGTCGGCCCGACGGCGCGGGCCGACCAGGGTGACCCGGGTCAGCCGGCCCGTGGTGCGCGTTCGAGGGGCGGTCGCGGTCATCGCTGCACCGTCACAGCCGCCCGGCGCTGCTGGTCGGCCAGGACGTCCTGCAGGAACGACCACCCGACACACCCGGCACAGGCCACCGCGGCGAGCACCACACTCAGGCCCAGGCGCTTGATGTTGTCCATGGTCGCCCGCGCCCGGCGCTCCCGGCCCCACAGCAGCGACTCACGCAGCCGGCCGCGCCGGACCGCGACCGACTCGAGGAGCGCAGCGTCGTAGTCCCGTGCCATCGCCTCGATGCTAGTCACTTCTACTGCGGTGACCACGTAGGTACCGTTCGCCGTAACAGGACCGCCTCGTGATACGACAGGTAGGTAGGGTCGTCTCATGGGAGGGGAACGTGAGCAGGTGGGACATCTCACCGGCGGGGGTACGGGGAGTACTGACTCAGACCCAGGCCGTGGCTGGGGAGTTCGAGGGGCACATGGCCTCGATGAACTCGGCAATGGAGGGCGGAGCGGCGGAGGCGTCCTCGGAGCCCATCGCTACTGCGCTGACCGGCTGGGTGGACGCGAAGCGGCCGAGTATCGAGTTCATCTTCACCCGCGCCGCGGCGTCGGTTAACGGCGCGGCCCAGGCCACCAACGCCTACCTGCAGGGTGATCTGGAGATGGCGGCCAACGCGCAAGCCTCGGTGACGGCGGCTCCGGACCCGCGGGCCACGATGCCCGGGGGCGGCGGGCAGGTGCCGCGATGATCAATCCGGGGGAGATCCCGCAGATCCCCGGCGATATGGACACTCTCGCCGGGTATGCCGCCACGCTGCAGACCACCGGCGAGGGCTTCGCGGACACCGGCGCCGGGGTGCACACCACCTTCCAGGGCCTGGCGCCGCACTACATCGCCCCGGAGGCCGGGCAACTGTTCGCCGCGACCCAGCCGGTATCCACCCTCTCCGCTGATCTTGGCGGCGATATCGGCAGCATCGGAGGTGCTCTGGGCACCTACGCCCAGACCGTCAAACCCATCCAGCAACGGCTGACGGCGCTGCGCGGCCAGGCTGAGTCGTTCGTCCAGGAGGTCTCCGGCGACGACGACTGGCGCGAGGACGGCGGCAAAGTCGAGCAGCACAACACCATGCTCACCGCGGTCAACGATGCGGTGGCCGAGTGGATGGAAGCCCAGCGCGTCTGCGCCAACACGATCCTGGCGCTCTACACCGACAAGCGCTACCGCGCCGACGACGGCGACGGTGTCGTCGAGGACGGCGAGTTCGGCTATACCGCCGACCAGCTGGACCAGGCACTGGGTTCGGAACAAGGTCTGCCCTGGGGTACGCCCGAACAGGAGGACGAGGGATTTTTCGGCGGGCTGTGGTCCGGGGTGAAAGGCTTCTTCGTCGACGGGGCGTGGGCCGACCTCACCGGCCTGGGCGCCCTGGTCGGGTTCAGCGGCAGCGGCTGGTCCTGGCAGACCGTGCAGGACTCCTGGGGTGCGCTGGCGCACCTCACCATCCTCCCCTACCTCGACGACGTGTGGCGCGGCGACATGAGCCCGTGGGAGGCCACCACCACCGTATGGGGTAACTGGGGCCAGGTCGGCCAGAGTGTGCTGGCCTGGGACGAGTGGAGCCAGAACCCCGCCCGGGCCTTCGGCCAGGTGCTGTGGAACGTCGTCACGATCCCGATCGCGGCGACCAAGGCCCTCAAGCCCGTCACCGCCACCGGCCACGCCGCCGACGCCGGACGCGTGGCCAGCGCCGCAGGTGATGCGGGACGCCTGTCCCGCATCACCACCAACATCACCGACACCCTCAACCGCATGCCCACCGTCGACGACATCGCCCGCACCGCCGCCCAGCGTCTCAACATCCAGATCCCGCACTTCGGCCCAGTCCCCGCCCTCGCAGGCGACATCCCCACCAGCGGACACCGCTTCGACGTCGAGACCCCCGGCCCCCGCGGCCCCGACACCGTCCACATGGACACCAGCCACGGACCCGACGGACCCAGCCCCGGTGCAGCGGAGCCACCTCGCACTCCGGACGCCTCATCCGGCGACACGACACCCAGCACCACCGGCGACCTTCCCGATTCTGCACCAAGCGGCCATCCCGACGGCAGTAACCCGCCAGACGGGCCGAGCGCGGGCGACAGTTCCCCCCCAGACCCTCTTTCGCCGGACGACGCTCAACATGTCGCTCAGGAGACTGTTTTCGGATCTGATCGCCGTCCGATAGGAGTGGAAGATAGCCCCGGTGTCTACATGGTTTCGAGAGCAGAACTGGAGCAAGTGCGAGCCGACCTCCACAGCGGGCTCGGAGTACCCGAAATCAAACACACACCGAAGGGCCCCATCGAGGTCTGGACTCTTTCTGACGACCCTCGCGTGACTGTCACTTACCGGCCCTTCAGCCGATCAGGTGGACCTACCATAGACTTCAACGGTGTGGCTGATCTCGACGTCAAGCGGCTGCACATCAAGGAAGCTGGCGGTTAGTCATGAACCTTACAGAGCAGCAGTACCAGGAAACCATCGAGTACCTGGATCACTATGTCCACAACGACTGGCTTGGTTTCTCTGTCCTCGTTGGCTCAGCTGGCGAGCTGCTCGGCCCCAGAGCAGACGAGGAGAGCTACCAGGATCTTGTGCTTCGCATGGTGGACGATCTATTATCATGCGGAGCAGTTGCAGGTGATCTGACGGACAAGGATGAAGAACCCTTCCAGCCATGGCCCCTCGACCGTCCGGCCACGCTTGCGCGCATACGAAACGAAATGGCGGCGTTGGGTCGTTTACCCGATTCTGGTGACATAGGTTGGTTAACCGTACCTTGATCGCGAAGCGGCCGGCCATCGAGTTCATCTTCACCCGCGCTCATATCCCACTGGACGAGTGGGTCCAATGGTCTGAGTGGTGGAGGCCATAATGTCTACTCAAGTGCAGTTTCCCGAGATGCGAGCGGAAGTTATCGATGCGATTCTTTCGCTAGCAGATCGTGATCGTCAGGAGCGCTACTGATAAAGAGGTCAGAGCGTTGCGGCAGCTTGCAGAGGCACTGGATCCAATCATCGACAGGCTTGGCGATCAGCCGGATGCCGTGTACATTCAAGATCCAGCCTGGCAGAATGTCGTAGATCGAGCAGCGTCCGCTCTGAAAGTCTTCCAACACGAAGATCCAGAATCTAGGTAACTGCCGGTGAGCAGCTCCGTGTCGTTAGTTCGCGGAGTCGCGGCCGAAGTGCTGCAGGACCGTGCGGAACTGCGCGAAGGGGTCGGCGTCCCGAGAGTCGGTGCGGATCCAGCACGCCGGGCGGCGCTCGGGTCCGAGGAGGCTTACCGAACCTGTCGGCACCGACCGGGCGTGGTCGGCACCCAGCGCCGCGACCTGCTGTGCTCCGACGAGCAGCCCGAGCGGTGATGGTGACGGGATCGGTTCGGCGCCGCGGGTACCGTCCGAGCGTCCGGGCTGCCAGGCGGCGAGCAGGCTGCGCGCTCCGCGCAAGGTCAGCGCCGCCGCCAACGCGTCCAGCGCTGCGCTGTCCACACCGGATGCCGAACCCAGCGTCAGCTGCAGCCGTTCCAGCACACCCGTGGTCACCCGGCTGACGGCCAGCGTCCCCACCGCACGCCGCGGCGGCATACCGGCCACGACCACCAGCGTGCTCGGCTTCGGTGCCCGATCGCGGCAGAAGCGGGTCAGCTCGCGCAGCGACCACGGTTGCGTGGCGGGCTCCGCCACGCCCCAGCCGGCGGGGGCGGTGCCGAGCAGGGTGCTCGCGCAGTCCTCGACCGTGCCGCCCACCTCGAGCGACTCAGTGGCGCGGTGCAGCACCGAGATGTCCAGCCGCAGCCTGCCCTCGTCCGGCCCCCGCTGCGGGGCGGGCACGTCCTGCACCGCTGCCTCGTCGATCGGCGCGAACGTCTCGCCGTCCCAGCGCAGCGGCCGGCCGCTCAGACCGTCGTAGAACCGGTTCAGCCCGGCGCGGGCGGCCCACCGGTGCGGGCTGCCTGCGAGGACGGTCTCGAGCGGGAAGGTGATCCGCGTCGTCGCTGGGGTGATCAGGAGCAGCTGGCGTTCCTGCTGGGTGGCGACCGCGTAGGCATCGGCGAGCCAGGTGGCCAGCCCGACCACTGGCCGGCCCTGCTCGACGCACAGCGCCTTGCCGGTGCTGCGATCCGCAGCCGGGTGAGCGGTCAGCGGTTCGGCCACGTGACACCTCCGGTGGCCTGGGCCAGAACACCGGCGAATCGGCGCGCGACCCGCAGCGCCTCCGGATGGTGGTCGCGGGCCCGCAGCTCCACCCACCACACCGGCGGCGCAATCTCGGTGCCTAGCAGCCGCTCCACCTCGCCGGGAACCTGCACCAGGCTGGGGCCCTCGACGGTCACCAGTGGGGCACCACCGTCGTCGCACAGCTGCACCAATCCACCCCGCTCGATCGGACGCAACCGCAGCCCCGGCCCCGCCTCAAGCAACGCGGCGAGCGTGGCCTGGATGTCTGGTTGCTCTTGGCACAGCGCGATGACATCCACCGTCATCACGACCCCCTCCCGAGGTGGCGGGCCAGCGCGTCCGGCGGTATCGGGGGGCTGAAATGCACCCCGCGGGCGGCATCCGCGCCGGCGCGACGCCACCAGTCAGCCTGCACCACAGTATCGACGTCCGGAGTAATCACGGTGGCACCGACGCTGTGCACCAGCGGGATGGCCGAGCGAATCGCGCGGGCCACCACCGAATCGTCCTCCGGTCGCTCGGCGACCCGCTCGACCATCTGCGGGGCGATCTCCACGGCCGTCACCGGCAAGTCCTCGAGGTACGCGGTATGCCCGGGTCCGGCTGCGGCGCCGAGCAGTACCACCCCTGCCCCCAGGCCGGCCAGCACGTGCACATTGTCCACCACGTCGCCCTGGTTACGGGTCAGCGCTACCAGCGGCACCCCCACCCGCAGCTGCAGAGCCTGCAAGCCGGTGCCGGACAGGGCCTCGTGCACGACCGCGACCAGATCGGGGTCCTGGCTCAGCCGCGCGGTGAGGTCGACGCGCAGCGTGACATCGCCGAGTAGGGCGCGGCACCGATCCAGCTCCGCGCAGGCCGCCTGCAGCATCCAACGCCCGAGGGAGAGCACCAGTCCGGTCTCCTCGGCCAACGCGAGGCACTCCGAGTGGGCCACGATCGTCCCGTCGGTCCGGTCCCAGCGCAGCAATGCCTGCACGGCAAGCACCCGCCCACTGCTCAGGGAGTGCACCGGCTGGTACTCCAGACTGAGCTCGCCGCACTCGAAAGCTCCCGGCATCTCGGCGGCGAGCCGGTACCGGTCCCGCTCGTCGGCGTCAGCCTGCGCGTCGTAGAGCCCCCACTGCCCACGGCCGCTGCGCTTCACCCGGTGCAGCGTTGCGTCCGCGGCCCGGATCAGCTCGCCGGGAGAGATTCCCCCTGCGGGTCGGCGCACCACCCCGACGCACGCGGAGACTGCGAGCCCCCGGTCGCCGACGTAGATGGGCTCGGACAGTTCGTCGTTGATGCTCGAAGCGAGCACGCTCAGGTCGGGGTTGTGTGGTCCGTCCTCGATCAGGATCGCGAAGTCGTCGGTTCCCATCCGGGCCACCATCGCTCGCTCCAGCTTGACCAGGCTGAGCAACCGGCCCGCGATCGAGCGCAGTAGCCGTTCGCCGGTGCTCCGGCCGAGTCCGTCGTTGATCAAGGAGAAGCTGTCGAGGTTCACCCGGCACACGGTGACCAGAGTCGCCGGGTCGGCGCGTTCCAGCACCTCCTGGAGCTGGGACATGAAGTAATGCTCGTTGGGCAGCCCGGTGAGCGTGTCGTGCAGTGCCTGGGACGAGAGCTCTTGCTGCAGCAGGTGCAGCTCGGTGAAGTCCTCCACGATGGTGATGTGGTGGGTGGGCTTGCCGTCGGCGTCATGCAGCGGCGAGCCCGCAAGATAGGTCCAGGCGACGTCGCCGCTGGCGTCGGTGAGCTGAAGCCGGCGCCGGAACCGGGCCAGCTCCCCCGTGGTGAGCTTGCGGTATGCCGCGCGCAGCTCGGTGTCGCTCTCGGCGTGCAACAGTTCCAGCAGTGGCACGCCTGCCAGGTGCTCCCGGGAGCGGCCGACGAGGTCGGCGAACGCCTTATTGGCGTCGACCAGGGCGCCGTCGAGGTCGCTGATCGCGATACCCACCGCGGAGGCGGAGAAGATCTCCCGGAAGCGCGCCTCGCTTACCCGCCGCCCGCGCTCGGCATCCTGCTTGGCCTTGCGCAGCGCCTGATTGACCAGTTCCTGCTCGTCGAAGGTGTGCTGCCGGAGCGCCTCGGCGTACCCGTCGGCCAGCGCCCCGAGCACCGTGCGAACGGCCGCGTCGAGCCTGGCGACGCTGCGCAGCTCGGCCAGCCGCGGCAGGCCGTCCCCAGGACCTCGATGCTGCGGCCCATGCTGCGTGGCCCGGTGAGGTGGTTGTCCACCAGCTCGGCGGCCACCGCGATGGCAGCCCGCTCGTCGACCCGGGGAGCGGACACGGCGGCCACCAGGCGGTCGATCAGGCCCGTCAGCAGCTGCTCGACCTCCTCGCCCGACATCGGCAGGTAGGTGGTGCGCCAGGCCACCGCAGCCCACGCCCTGGCGAGCTCGGCCACCGTCAGGTCCGGGGGTGCGCCAGTCATCGGGTCAGCGCTTGATGCCCACGCCGGCCAGGACCTGGTCCCGCTCGGGAACGTCGCCCCCGTCACCGGGAGAACGGGGACGCCATTCGGCAACACTGACCACCCCGGGCTGCACGAGCTCGAAGCCGGTGAACAGCTCGGTGATCTGCGCCCTGCTGCGCGGGTGGATCGGGTCCTTGCTGCCGCGCATCACCTCGACCAGAGCGTCCATCTCGGCCGCGCCGGAGTCGGCGGTGAGGTGGGACAGCGCCAGGTAGCTGCCGGGGGCGAGGGCCTCCCGGTAGCGGCCGAGCAGGCCGACCGGGTCCGCGTCGGGTGAGACGAAGTGGACCACGCACACCATGAGCAGGCCCAGAGGCTGGTCGAGGTCCAGCAGCCCACGGGTGGTCGGGGAGGCCAGGATGGCGTCCGGATCGCGTAGGTCGGCCCGGACGACGCCGGCCCGGTCATTGCCCTCGAGGATCAGTTCGCAGTGCGCGACCGCGACCGGATCGTGGTCCACGTACACCACCCGGGCCTCGGGATCGACCCGCTGGGCGATCTCATGCACGTTGCCGACGGTGGGGATACCGGAGCCGAGGTCGAGGAACTGCCGCACCCCGGCGGCGTTCAGCTCCAGCACCGCCCGGCGCAGGAAGGCGCGGTTGAGTCGGGCGATCTCCCAGCAGCCCGGGTGGGCCCCGCTGACCCGGGCCGCCAGCCGCCGGTCGGCGTCGAAGTTGTGCCCTCCGCCGAGCAGATAGTCGTACATCCGTGCGGCACTGGGCCGCGTGAAGTCCAGGCCCTCCGGAACCCAGCTCGCCACCTGACTCACGGCTCGCCCCCTCGCTATGAGGCCGAATGGTACGCCCCGTGAGGGTAACGACGTGGTGCACGCGCTGCTCGACGGCGGGCGGCCCCGCGCGGTGCCCCGTCCTGGGTACTGCCCGGCCCCTGGGTACTGCCCGGCCTTGGTGTGCTCAGGACTGCTGGGCGAGGGCGAAGCGGTACTGCTCCTCGTTGTCCTCCACGACCTTCTGCACGTCGAGGATCTTGTCGTCGAGGGCCTCCGCGGCGCCGGGCTCAAGGAAGACGGTGGCGCCACCACCCTCAAGGACGGTGTCCTGCTCATCGGGCGCCGGCGCGACCGAAAGCTCGAGCGCATCGACATCGCTTTCCGGCTGGGACACGATCCGCAGCCCGGCCCCCTCGGGCATCTGGCTGGCGGAGATCAGGGAGTTGATTGCCTGTGCCGCTGTCTCAGTAATGGTGAGCATGCCTCCCCACCGTAGAGACGTCTGCGCCGCTATGCACGCTGGGTTGGCCGTCCGGTGTCCGGACCGTCGGGGCTCGATGTTCACAGTGCTGGTGTTCGGAGTGCTGCGGCGCAGGCGGCACGATGGCCGGCATGGACACCGCACTCGACGAGCTTGCCGCTGCGCACGGCGTCGCCACCTGGTACCGAGACGGGCTGCGCAGGCGGATCGACGTCGAACCTGATGTGGTGCGCCGGGTGCTCGGACTGCTCGGGGTCGATGCGGACACGCCCGCTCAGGTCCGGGACGCGCTGGCTGCGCTGCGTCGACCCTCGCTGGGTCGACCCTCGCTGGGTCGACCCAGCCCGGCGTGGCCCGGCACCGTCGTGCTGCGTCAGGGGCAAGCGCTGCCCGCTGCCGGGGTGCTGCACGATGAGGACGGCGTCGAGCGCACGGTCAGCGGATCGTTGCCCGCGGACCTGGCACCCGGTTGGTACTCGTTACGGACCGATCTGGACAGCGGTGGTGCCCTTGGAGAGCCGCCAACCACCGTGCTGGTGGCCCCGCCGGCGCTGCCCGAGCCGCCCCGCACCTGGGGCTGGATGCTGCAGCTCTACGCACTGCACTCGGCCGGGTCGTGGGGCATCGGGGACCTCGCCGACCTACGCGAGTTCGTCGGCTGGACGGCCCGCGAGCACCACGCAGGCGCCGTGCTGGTGAACCCACTGCACGCGATGACCCCGGCCCACCCGGTGCAACCCTCGCCGTATACGCCGTCCAGCCGCCGCTTCGCCAACCCGCTGTACCTGCGCATCGAGGACACCGGTGGCTACGGCCGCGCGGCGCAGGCGGTGCGGGCGCAGGTGGACGCGCTGCGGGTCACGTCGGGTGCTGAGCTGATCGACCACGACGCCGTCTGGCGGGCCAAGCGGGCCGTGCTGGAGCTGCTCTGGCGCGCCGAGGGTGGGCCCTCGCCGGTGATGTCGGACGGGTTGCGCGACTTCGCGACGTTCTGTGCGCTGGCCGAGCGGTACGGCGCGCGCTGGTCGCGCTGGCCCGCCGAGCTGCGGCATCCGGCGAGGGCGAGCGCGGATCCGCAGCGGTTGGCGTTCCACGCCTGGGTGCAGCAGCAATGCGCTGAGCAACTGGCCGCGGTCCACGACGCCGCGGGTGGGATGGCGATCGGGGTGCTGCACGACCTGGCCGTCGGGGTGGATCCGGAGGGTGCCGACGCCTGGGCGCTGCAGGATGTGCTCGCCACCGGAGTGAGCATCGGGGCGCCGCCGGACGCGTTCAGCCAGCGCGGCCAGAACTGGGGGCTGCCGCCGTGGCGCCCGGATCGGCTGGCCGCCACCGGATACGCCGCCTACCGGGACATGCTGCGCGCGGTGCTCGCGCACGCCGACGGGCTGCGCATCGACCACGTGGCCGGGCTGTGGCGGCTGTGGTGGGTGCCGCCGGGGGCCTCCCCGGACCAGGGGACCTACGTGCACTACGACGCCGACGCGATGCTCGCGGCGCTGGCCCTGGAGGCACACCGGGCCGGGGCGGTGGTGGTCGGCGAGGACCTCGGCACGGTGGAACCCGAGGTCACTGAAGCGCTCGCGGAGCGGCGCATGCTGGGTTGTGGCGTGCTGTGGTTCGCCCGCGACGAGCAGGCGCCCGGCGAGCCGCTGCTGGCCCCGCGGCGCTGGCCGGAGCGCGCGGCGGCGAGCATCTCCACCCACGACCTGCCTACCGCGGCCGGCTTCCTGCGTGGCGAGCACGTGCGGGTGCGTGCCGAGTTGGGGCTGCTGGGCGAGGACACCGCCGAGGCCG
>JBOHGM010000138.1:0-9626 GCA_050699435.1 Pseudonocardiaceae bacterium
ACCCGCCGGCTGCAATGTGGGCACATGAAGTTACAAACCAGCGTGAAGATGCCTTCGTAATGAGCGGGAGGCACGTCGTGATAGCGGCCCTCAAGAATGAGATCAGTACGGGTTTTCCAGTGGACCCACTGCGCCATGAACTTCGGAGCCTTTTTGAACTCCGACCAGGTACCGTACTTGCCGACCCTGTCCGGCATTGGGTAAGTCTTGCGTCCAGCGATCTTTGGCAGGACCGCGCCAGGATATGGCTGAGGCGGCTCGATCAGCTCTTCGTTGCTGAAGAGTGTCTCGTGGTCGTTCACTTGGTAGGATTGGTGCCCGTCCACGATAGGGCCGACTTGTAGCGCGTCTAGTTCTCCCGCCGGAAAAATCGGCAGCAAACGGCGCGCGGTATTCTCCTGCGGCCCCATGGTCGTCATCATGTCTCCCTAGCATCTTTCGTGGCAGCGGTCAAGACATGCGCAACCAGCCGTGCTTGTCGAACAGTGTGCAAACGTCGCACAGGCCAGACCACACCGGCGAATTTGGCTGCTCACGAGCGGCGCCACCGCAGTTCTCGCAGGTGTCGAACTTGACTGTCTCGCTGGCTTGCGCGTTGTGCGCGGTAAAAGCCCAGTGCTGTAGGCCGGGCCACAACCACTGCAAGTGGTCCGCCAGATAGTAATAGAAGTTTCGATCGGTGGGATTGAACTCCCACTGGTTTGGTGTAGTCTGCTTGGGCAGGTGCCCGAGTTGGTTGGCGTAGTAGAGATGAGGCTCCCGCTTCGGCACGAAAGCCAGCGGCAGGACGTATCGGTAGATACCGATCTGCCGCTCCGGGATCGGGCCAATGTCGTAGCCGCTTGTCCAGCTGTTCAACAGTCCGGCAAGCAGATCGGTCGTGTGCAGACCGAGGGCAACGGTGTCACTTCCGACCTCGTCGGCAAACACCTCAAGGACCCGGCGTGTCGTGTGGTGATCGACATACATAGCTTGGTGCGCGTCATCCGACTCCATCAACAACAGCAGGATCTGCTCGATCGGTCGGACGAGATTGAACACACGCTCGGCTTTGTCGGCCTCGACCAAGGTGTGTTCGATGTCGAACCGTTCGGCCAGGCGAGAGGCGAAGTTGAACGTCTCCGAGTACCGACTGTCGAAATCCTGAAACGTTGCAGCCTGGATTCGGATGTTCATCGAGGGATGGAGTCGACGGTAGGAACTGAGTAGCATGAGCAAGGAGCCACTATCCACGCCACCGGAGAGGCCGAGGACTACCGTGCACCCCTCCGGGAACAAGCTGAACCGTTCGATGGTGTCAACAACAGTCTCTTCAACATGATGAGCGCCAGCCGAATTGTTGAGATGGGCTCGCTCCATCGATAGCTTGCCGTCGGGCGCGACCGCAAGGCGACGTTTCAGTAAACCCTCGAAGGCTGACAGCTGCCCGCCGGCACATGGTAGTTCGCCGTTGTAAAGACGGCGTATGCCTTCGATATCGTAGCCTTCGATCAGGCGGGCAGTGTAGTCGGTGTCGCTGGAGACCACAGAGTCATCGGTGACCGGCGTTTGGTCTGCGTCCCGGTAGACAACTACGGAAGTGGGCGGAATGCCATGTCGCAGTAGTGCCTGCGCCACTGAGTCGCCATCGTTGTGTAGAAGTCTATGAAGTCCGCCGCGGCGGTCGAGAAGGTTTAACACCCTGGCTCTGGCTCCCACGTGGTTTGCTAGGAGGGGGCGGCTATCGCAGGGCGACCCCTCCAGGACTTATTTGCTGGCTCGTGGATCGGCGCAGCACGTCCGGAACCGGATGACCTCAGCGACCCGTTTGCTGTCGATCTCGGCCATCACGTCCGCCAAGGAGGAGAGCCGACTGGCGGCGCTCACATCCGTGAGGGGCGAATCGTCGGCCTCGACGGTGGCAGCAGGTTGAGAAACGGCAGCCGTCATGGTGTTCCTCCCGTACTGGCGCGGCCAAGCATAAAGATCATCCTGAGACTAGCGTGACCCTTCGCGCTTATGTAGGTGCAAGTGGGCGACAAGCCCCACTACGGTGCGCACCCACAGCTGCCTGGCAATCCACTTGATCATCGTGTGTTCGGCCGCGTCTGCACTGGGCTGGCTCTGCACTGGGCTGGGTCAGGGAGTCCGAGGGCAGACACACCACGGATCACAACGCGCCGGTCACGGCAATGTCACTCCACGGTCACAATGCTCCACCTTTCGGTCACGTTTTGATAACGGACCGGGATTCTGGGGTCGAAATCCGGAGTTGAGAGATGCCGGGGATCTCTCGGCCACTCCGGGTGGAAGGCGGTGGTGATCATGGTGGACGGTGCTGACCGCGCTGGCGGTCGTGGCGTAGTAGGTGCGGATGGGTCGGCGTCTGGTCCTGCGTCTGGGGTGGCGCAGCCTCGGCGTTCTGAATCCGCTGGCCCAAACGCCGCAGCTGCTGCTACTAAACCTGGTGGTCAGCGGTGGTATCGGCGGGAGCGGGCGGAAGGCCGACTGAGGAGTGATCCTCACCCATCCACACATCGACAGGGGCGGGCGGGGCGCGGCGGTCGGCGGGCCGGGGAGCCGGATGCGTCGCTGTGGTTCCGCTTGGTGGACCGGGACCGGCGACTGCTGGCTCTGTTGGCCGAGCACAAGGTGCTCACCACCGACCAGATCGCCGCGATCGAGTTCGCCTCGATGCGCCGCGCGCAGGACCGGCTGCGGCAGCTGCGCGAGTTGGGCGTGGTGTTCGCGTACCGCAAGTCCTACCTGCACGGCGGAACCAGCCAGACCCGCTACGCACTCGGCTACCTCGGCGCGCGGTTGATCGCCGCGAAACGCGCGGAGAAGCCACCCGCGCCCAAGGCGTACACCGAGAGCCTGGAACGGCTCGTGTTGTGGCCGAAGCTGGATCACCAGCTCGACGTGAACGATTTCTTCTGCGCCCTGGCCACCCACCGCAACCCCGCCCGACTGCGGGAGGCGGGCAGGGCCGACGAGCTGAGCGGGCTGACGCAGTGGTGGTCCGAACGCCGCAGCACCGGGTTCCTCGTGAAGTACCACGGCGGCGGGCGCGGTACCCGGTTTGCGCCCGGACGGCTACGGCTGCTGGGAAGACCAGGGCCGTGCGGTGCGGTTCTTCCTCGAACACGACACCGGCACCGAATCGCTGACCACGGTCGTCGGCAAGATCGATGATTACCGCGACTTCGCGACCGACGCCTTCGGCATCCTGCTGTTCAACGACGGGGCCGCACCCGCCCTACCAGCGGAAACGGCCCCGAACGGAGTGGTTCGCACAATGACTAAATCGGTGGAGGTGCCGGGAATCGAACCCGGGTCCTCCGTTGCCTCGTCAGGGCTTCTCCGTGCGCAGTCCGCTATGTCTCTACTCGGATCCACCGGTCCCGCGGACCAGCCGGTGTGACGATCCCAGTCGCTGCAAGTGTCCCAGCCAGGCCCCGCGACCGGGCCTGGTGGTCAGTCCCCTAGCTGATGCCGGAGCCCGGGTCGGGGACGCACCCGGTCCGACAGAGTCGCTCCTCGCTTAGGCGGCGAGGGCGAACTCGCGCTGACTGGAGTCGGCGCTTATTGGTGTGCGATGACGCTTACGGTGGTCTCTCGCCTGCACCGGCACGCTTCCCACTGACTCAACATCCGGAGTCGAAACCGTTCACCCCCTTGTCGGGCTGGACCGCCAGCAAGTGTAACGCGCGGCGGCCCGGCCATCATCCCGCCGTCGACCGGATCGCCGCACAGGTCGGCTTCGGCTCACCCACCGCTCACCTCATGCCCTTAGCGCGCCGCCCCAAAGCCCGCGCCACCTCCCGGTCCGCGTCGCGCTTGGCCAGGTCGGCTCGCTTGTCATAAGATCGCTTGCCGCGGGCCAGCGCGAGCTCCACCTTCACCTTGCCGTCGGCGAAGTACATCGACAGCGGCACCAGCGACAGCCCGCTCTCCCTGGTCTTGCCGATCAGCCGCTCGATCTCCTTGCGGTGCAGCAGCAGCTTGCGGGTGCGCCGAGGCTCGTGGTTGGTCCAGCTGCCCTGGTCGTACTCCGGGATGTGCACGTTGCGTAGCCACACCTCGCCGTCCTCGACGCTGCCGTAAGCGTCGGTGAGCGAGGCACGGCCGGCCCGCAACGACTTCACCTCGGTACCGGTGAGCACGATGCCTGCCTCATAGGTGTCCAGGATCGCGTAGTCGTGCCTGGCCTTCCGGTTCGACACGATCACCCTGCGACCCTGCTCCTTCAACGCACCTCCCTCCGGTCGACCCGTGAGTGGCGTTGAGTGCGGTAGCACCCAACGCCACTCACGGGTCACGTGCGCACGTACATGCGCAAGGTCACGTAGCCGGTCACCGCGGCGACCCCGGCGCCGACCAGCAGCAAGATCGGTGCGATCGCGAAGATGTCCGCGAGGCCGATCCTCGGCACGATCGCGGCCTCGAAGAGGTCGGCGAGGACCCGGTCGATGAAGGCGACCTTGGCGACCACCAGACCCACCACGGCCAGTATCCCGCCGATCAGCCCGGCAACCGTCGCCTCGAGCAGGAACGGAAACTGGGTGTACCAGCGGGTGGCACCGGTCAGGCGCATGATGCCGACCTCGGTGCGCCGGGTGAACGCCGAGAGCTGGATGGTGTTGGAGATCAACATCAACGCTGCGACGGCCTGGATCAGCGCGATCGCGAAGGTGGCGTTGCGCAGTCCACTCAGGGCACGGAACAGCTGCGCGAGGTACTCGCCCTGGTCGGTGACCCGGTCCACCCCGGGTCGCCCGGTGAACGCCTGCGAGATGGCATCGAACCGTTGTAGCTCGGACAGGGTGACCCGCAACGACGCGGGCAGCGCCTCCGGCCGCGCGAGCGCCAGCAGCTCCGGCTGTCCTTCGAAGATCCGCTTAAACCGTTCGAAGGCATCTTGCCGGCTTTCGAACACCACCGTCTGCACACCCGAGGTGGCCTCCAGCTCCTCGCGCAGTTCCGCGCAGGTGCTCGAACTGCAGGTCGGATCGTTGGCACTGATGTCGGCGCTGAGGAAGACCACAGTCTCGACGCGCTGGTAGTAGTCCTGCTCCATCCGGTCGATCGTGCCGACGACGAGCAAGCCGCCGCCGAGCAGACCGAGCGAGATCGCGGTGGTCAGGATCATCGCCACGGTCATCGTGACGTTGCGGCGCAGGCCGGTGACGACCTCGCTGAAGACGAAGCTGGCGCGCATCTGGGGTGCGGAATCCTCGGGTCGGGGGTAGGTGGTTGACCGAACAGGTCTCAGCGGCCGACGCCGTACACGCCCCGGTTCTCGTCCCGGACCACCTGGCCGAGTTGGAGCTCCACGACGCGACGGCGCATCGAATCAACGATCGAGTGGTCATGGGTGGCCATCAGCACGGTGGTGCCGGTCCGGTTGATCCGCTCCAGCAGCAGCATGATGTCCTGGCTGATGTCGGGGTCCAGGTTGCCGGTGGGCTCGTCGGCCAGCAGCAGCAACGGCCGGTTCACGAAGGCCCTGGCGATCGCCACCCGCTGCTGCTCACCCCCGGACAGCTCGTGCGGCATCCGGTCCGCCTTGCCCTCCAGGCCCACCAGGTCCAGCACCTCGGGCACCACCTTGCGGATGGTGTGCCGGGGCTTGCCGAGCACTTCGAGAGCGAAGGCCACGTTCTCCGCGACCGTCTTGTTGGTCAGCAAGCGGAAATCCTGGAACACGCAGCCGACCCGCTGCCGAAGCTGGGGGACCCGGCGCGCGGAGAGCCGCCCGACGTTCCAGTCGGCCACGTAGACGTCACCCTTGCTGGGCACCTCCTCGCGCAACAACAACCGCAGGAAGGTGGACTTGCCCGATCCCGACGGCCCGATGAGGAACACGAACTCACCCTTGTCCACCTCGACCGAGACGTTGTCCAGCGCCGGCCTGGTCGCTGTCTTGTACGACTTGCTGACGTGCTCGAGGCGTATCACGAGCCGCGAGTCTACTCAGGCCGCCGGCCGGCGCGCGGGACGCACGAGCGGCGCCGCAGGCACGACCGCTCGACGGCCAGGTTGCGGCTGCGAAGAGCCCGCCGACCACGAAGAACCGGACAGTCGGCTCGTTAGCCGGTCACCGGGGTCTGCTGCTGGCGCCGCCACCGGATACCCGACTCGAGGAAGCCGTCGATGTCCCCGTCGAGCACCGCGGTCGGGTTGCCCACCTCGTGGTCGGTCCGTAGGTCCTTGACCATCTGGTAGGGGTGCAGCACGTAGGAACGCATCTGGTTGCCCCACGAGCTGCCCTCGCCCTTGAGCGCATCCAGCTCCGCCTGCTGCTCCCGGCGCTTGCGCTCCAGCAGCCGGGACTGCAGCACCCGCATCGCCGCGGCCCGGTTCTGGATCTGCGACTTCTCGTTCTGGCAGGACACCACGATGCCGGTGGGCAGGTGGGTGATGCGCACCGCGGAGTCGGTGGTGTTCACGCTCTGCCCACCGGGTCCGGAGGACCGGAAGACGTCGATCCGGATCTCGTTGTCCGGGATGTCGACGTGGTCGGCGGTCTCGGTCACCGGCAGCACCTCGACACCGGCGAAGGAGGTCTGCCGCCTGCCCTGGTTGTCGAACGGCGAGATCCGGACCAGCCGGTGAGTGCCCTGCTCCACCGACAGGGTGCCGTAGGCGAAGGGCAATTTGACCACGAAGGTGGCCGACTTGATCCCGGCCTCCTCGGCGAAGGAGGTGTCGTAGACCTCGGTGGGGTAGTTGTGCCGCTCGGCCCAGCGCAGGTACATCCGCATCAGCATCTCGGCGAAGTCCGCGGCGTCCACTCCACCGGCCTCCGATCGGATCGTCACCAGGGCGTCCCGCTCGTCGTACTCGCCCGACAGCAGGGTCCGGATCTCCAGTGCGGAGATCTCCGAGCGCAGCTTCCTGTGCTCGGCCTCGGCCTCGCTGCGGGCAGCCTCGTCAGCGCCTTCCTCGGCGAGCTCGTAGAGCACCTCCACGTCGTCCAGCCGCTGCCGCAGCCCAACCACGCGCCGCAGGTCACCCTGCTGGTGCGCGAGTTTGCTGTTGACCTGCTGGGCGTGCTCGATGTCGTCCCACAGGTCCGGACGGGCGGCCTCCTCCTCCAGCTCGGCGACCTGGGCTCGGAGTCGGTCGACGTCCAGCACAGCCTCGATCCCGGCGAGGGCGGCGGCCAGGTCCTTGAGGGCGGCGGCTAGGTCGGCGTTCACGACAAACCAGAGTAGTCGCCCCGCGCCGGTCTCCCGCACGCCGTGGGGATCGCCTCCCTCCGTGGTGGAAGGAGTCACTCTGCAGGGATGGCGTCCAGCATCGTGAGCATCGCGCGCCGGTGCGCCACCGTGAAGTCCGCCGCAGCCTTCAGATAGGGATCGGTGGCGGCCTTCGCCTCCGCCCTGGCCTCGTCGAGTTGCGCGACGTACTCCGCGCGGGCGCTGCTGACCAGCGTGGCGCGCTGCTTGGGGGTGAGCTGCCAGGCATGCACGAGGCGCAGGACCAGCGGGCTACGCAGGTGGTCGGCTCCCGGCGGGGAGTTCAGCCAGGACTTGAACGCGCGCTTGCCTGCCGTCGTGATGGCGTACTGCTGGCTGGACCGCGGTCCCTGCTTACCGAGCTTGAGCAGACCGGCCTCGGCAAGGCCAGGCAGCTCTCGGTAGACCTGGCTGCGGGTGACGCTGAAGAACGACCCGAACCGCTCCCCGGCGGCCACCACCAGTTGCCCGCCGGTCATCGGGCCGTCATGCAGGAGGCCGAGCAGGGCGGCTGACGTAGCGTTCAGGTCGCTCATGTCCTCACCGTCCCATGGCCTCGGTGAGCCTGTCCACAATGGCCGATGCCGACCTTCGGTGGTCGGTAGGTGATTGTCCGGAGTGGAGTTCAGCAGCGGATGACGCTCGGCGTAGTCTTCCCGCCGATGCGAAGAGCAACCCACCTGTTGGCGGCGCTGACCACGGTCGGCCTGCTCAGTACAGCGTGCGCGGACGACGTCGGGGACGTCGAGGCCGGCGACTGCTTCCGGACCGGCACGGCGGCCGCCTTCGGGTGGGGCACCGAGGTCGACTGCGACCAGCCACACACCGTCGAAGTGTTCGCCGTCCGTGACGTGAGCGACACTCTCGGTCAGTTCCCGCGCAGCACCCTGGGCGAGGAGGGCAACCCGGCCCGGCAGCAGTACCTGGCACTGGTGCGCGACTTCTGCGAGCCCGCGTGGTCGCAGTACACCGGGTACGGGGAGCTGGGCGCCTCGTTGGCGCCAGACAGCGTGGTGTTGCCTGCTCTCTACGGGGACATGGCACTGGAGGCCACCCCAGCCCAGGAGTGGGACCTCGGGAACAAGCTGGTGATCTGCTACCAGGTGTTCGGGCAGCCGGGGAGGCAGGAGGAGGCAGCGATCTCGGTGGACAGCCCGGTGCTGAGCGCGCTGGCTCAGGCTCCGGAGGAGGTGCCGGCCCAGGTGCGTGACTGCGCGAGCACGCCGGTGGACGGTGCGGGCGAGCGGCGGGTGTCCTGCCTGACACCGCATGATCGGGAATACCTCGGCCATCTCGATCTTGCCGAGTTCACCGGCTCCGTGCCCGGTCTGGACCAAGCGTTCCTGGACCGGTTCGACACCGCCACCGCAAGCGACGAGGACTGGGCAGTACTCGACGGGGTGTGTGCGCAGATCTTTCCCTCGCTGCTCGGCGGCGCTCGCGACGATGTCGCAGTGCTGGCCCAGGTCTACACCGGCGACGAGAGCTGGGGCTGGGCCGACGAGGGTTCGTACCATGCTGCGTGCTTCGCCAAAACCGAGCGGCAGATCACTCGCTCGGTCGTCGCGATCGGTGACGCACCGCTCGCGGTGTCCCGGTAGCGGACGCCTGACGGCACGCCTGCGACACCGACCGGACAGAACTCTCACTCACCGTATTCGTAGCCGGACCGGGCGAGGCCTCGCTGAGCGAACCAGCGCCGCGCGCCAGCGGGAAACATCAGCACCACGGCGACGACCATCAACGCCGCGGAGGTCACCAGCCCCACCTTCGTCACGGTAGGCGCAGCGCTGAATACGGACAGGCCGTAGACCCAGCCGAGCAGGGCGAGCAGCACGAGCACGAATCGCGCCCAGCCGCGGCCCGAGTACATCGTGATCGCGAATGCGGTCTGGGCGAGCGCGACCAGTACGCCGGCGCCGATCAAGATCGCCACCGCAGCCATGGCCACCTCATCTCGTGTCGCAGGCGTCTCGCCCGGGAACTCCTGCTCGACGATCAACAACAGCTCGGCCTGTAACTGGTCGAAGTAGCGCAGCGTCGCGGTCGCGGTGAGCACACCGATGAGGCATGCCCCGAGCCACAACCAGTAGGAGACGTCGATGCCGCGCGGCCGGGGCTGAGCAGCGGCCTGCAAGGGGCCCACTCCGGTTGCGACGACCGGACGGGCCGGCGGCATGGGTGGGTGGCGGTCACCGCTGTATCCCTGCTCCGTCACGGCGCTCACGGTACCGACGTCGAGAGTGCCGGCGGGAGGCTATCCCCTAATCGGCTCCGCTGGGGGTCCCCGGGTCCCGGTATGGGGTCGGAGTAGGACCCGGTCGCAACCCCGATGGCGGGTGCTGGTCGCGGTCGTAGGTTTTGCCTTAGGCCAGGAGGGACGCCCGGCGCCGAGCCGGGGCC
>JBOHGM010000139.1:0-9431 GCA_050699435.1 Pseudonocardiaceae bacterium
GGGCGATACGGCTCTGGGTGCGCCGAGCTCAACAGTAGAGCCGTCCGGGTCCGGCCAGGCAGCTCTACTGTTGAGTTCGGCGCACCCAGCGTGAGCGGGTGGACAACGAGCCGTTCGAACCGCCCCTATTGCCGGACGCTCTAAGGGTTGAACATGGGCACCGGTGCGAGGGCCGACAGCCGCAGGTGGCCTCCCACCAGGATTTGACGGAGCAGCATGATGAGAGATCGGCTGAGGAGAAGGATTAGGACACCTCAGCACGGCGGGCGTCTCGGTGGCTCGCGTCGATTCCGCAGACTGGACTTCATCGTCACACCAAGCGGTGAATGGATCTTCCTGGAATGCAATCCCAACGGACAGTGGGCGTGGATCAAACCCACCCGCCACCTCATCACCGCGGCGATCACCGACCTACTCACCGAAGGACCCAGCCGATGAGCGTGTCCTCACCCGACACCGACACCGAACACACCCGAGCACTACGCGAACGCATGGTCACCGGGCTGGTCGACTCCGGCGCACTCACTGACGAAGCGTGGCGCCAAGCATTCACCGCCGTACCCCGCCACGCCCTCGTAACCCGCTTCTACCGCACCAACGACCGCGTCGTCATCGACAGCGCCAACCCCGACGACACAGCAATCTGGCTGGAAACGGTCTACTCGAACAAGACCCTGGTTACCCAGATCACCCCGACCGATGTGACCTCCTCGGGCACCATGCCCGGCCTGATCGCCAAGATGCTCACCGCCATCAGAATCAACACTGGCGACAACGTCCTGCAAGTCGGTACCGGCACCGGCTACACCGCCGCCCTGCTCTGCGAACACCTCGGCTCGAACAAGGTCACCACCGTCGACATTGATCCCGACCTGAGCAACGATGCCCGAACCCGCCTCGACCACGTCGGCTACACCCCGACCGTGGTCACCGGCAACGGAGCACATGGGTACGCGCCCAACGCCCCTTATGACGCTATCCTCGCCACGTGCGCACTCCGGCGTATACCAGCCGAGCGTAGTGCGGCAACTCGCCCAAGGAGCGCTCGTTAGCCCGGTTGAGCCGGGTGCGGCATAGGGGAGGAGCCATGAGCACGGGGGTCGAGGGTGTGGTTGGGTGAGCGAGGTGCCCCCCAATCCGCTGCGGGTGCCGTTGGAGCGGCTGGACGACTTCGGTGACCAGCTCTCGCTCTACGGCCGGGCGATCGGGTGGATCCCGCGCACCCTGCGCCGGTACCGCAAGGAGATCGCCCGGCTGCTGGCCGAGGTCAGCTTCGGGTCGGGCGCCCTGGTGGTCATCCTGGGCACCGCAGGTGTGATGGCCGGGTTGTCGCTGTTCGTCGGCAGCGTGGTGGGGCTGCAGGGTTTCCGGGCTCTGGACAGTCTCGGTACCGAGGCGCTGACCGGCTTCGTCACCGCGTACTTCACCACCCGCGACATCGCGCCGCTGGTCGCCTCCCAGGCGGTGATCTGCACCCTCGGCGCGGGCTACACCGCCGAGCTCGGCGCGATGCGGATCAGCGAGGAGATCGACGCGCTGGAGACGATGAGCGTGCCCAGCGTGCCGTTTCTGATCACCACCCGGGTGATCGCAGGCTTCGTGGCGATCATCCCGCTCTACACCATCGGGCTGATCATGTCGTACTACGCGGCCCGGCTGAACGTCACCGCGATCAGTGGGTTGCCCGGCGGGACCTACGATCACTACTTCGAGCTGTTCCTCCCGGTCAGCGACGTGCTGTGGTCCTACGTGAAGGTGCTGAGCTTCACCTTTGTGATCATCCTGATCTGCTGCCACTACGGTTACCGGGCGACCGGTGGACCGGCCGGGGTGGGCGTCGCGGTGGGCCGCGCGGTGCGGGCTAGCATCGTGACCGTCGCCATCGTGGACTTCTTCCTGACGCTGGCGATATTCGGCACGACGACCTCGGTGCGGGTGGCCGGATGAACCGCTCCATCGGGTGGCGCAGGCTCCAGGGTCTCGGCTTCCTGGCCGCGGTCATCGCGCTGATCGCACTGTCGGTGGCGAAGTACTCCGGCGCGTTCACCGACGGCGTCGCGGTGACGCTGCGGGCCGACACCACCGGTCTGCAGCTGGACAAGCGGGCGGACGTCAAGGTCCGCGGGCTGATCGTCGGTGAGGTGGCCGAGGTGAGCTCCTCGGGCGCCGCCGCGACCGTGCACCTGCTGCTGCATCCCGACAAGGTGCGCCTGATCCCGGACAACGTCAGCGCCCGGCTGCTGCCCAAGACGCTGTTCGGGGAGAAGTACGTCTCCCTCGTGCTGCCGGCCCGGCCCTCCGGGCAGACCCTCGCCGAGGGTGACGTCATCGGCCAGGACCGCAGCCAGACCGCGCGCGAGCTCGAGGCTGCGCTGGACGGCCTGCTGCCACTGCTGCAGGCGGTCCGGCCCGACGAACTGGCCGGCACGCTCGGTGCGGTGTCGGGGGCCCTGGAAGGTCGCGGGGAGCAGCTCGGCGACACCCTGGTGGCTCAGCAGCAGCTGGTCAGCGGGCTGAACACGGCGCTGCCCGAACTGCAGGAGGACATCACCAGGACCGCGGACCTGGCCGATACCTACGCCCAGGCCGCCCCGGACCTGGCCGCCGCGCTGGCGGATCTCACCGTCACCAGCCGGACGGCAGCCCAGCAGCGGCAGCACTTGGCGGCCCTGTTCGATTCGGTGACCCGGGCATCCGGGGACCTGGAAGGTTTCGTGGCGACCAACCGCGGGGACCTCATCGCGCTGGCCGCGGACGCTAGGCCCACCTTGGAGTCGCTGGCCAGATACGCCCCCGAGTACCCCTGCCTGCTCGGGCAGCTCGCCGGGCTGGTCCCGCAGATCGACGAAGCGATGGGGGTCGGTACCGATGAGCCTGGGCTGCACGTCGTGCTGGAGGTCACGCCCGGCCGAGGGAAGTACCTGCCGGGGGTGGACGAGCCGCGCCATGACGAGGACCGTGGCCCGCGCTGCTATCCGGTGGTCGACGGGCAGAACTTCCCGCAGTACCCGCCGGACGGCCCGCTGCGGGACGGCTCGACCGCTCCACCACCACCGGACAACGTCCTGGTGGGTCCGCTGCTGCGGGGCGGGCAGGTGACGGTGCGGTGAAGAGCGCGCTTGCCCCGTTGACCAAACTCGTGGTGTTCACCCTGGTCACGGCGATGGCGACCGGCGTGCTCGCCATGACGATCGCGAACACCACGCTGGTCGGCAGGTCGGACTACCTGGCCCGGTTCACCGATGTGAGCGGCCTGCTGGTGGGCGACGACGTGCGCATCGCGGGGGTGCGGGTGGGGTCGGTGGAGTCCATCGAGCTCGTCGACCGGCGCATCGCGCAGGTGGGTTTCAGCGTGGACGAAGGGGTGCGACTGCCGGTCTCGGTGACCGCATCGGTGCTCTACAAGAACCTGATCGGGCAGCGCTACCTCGCCCTGGAGCGGGGCCCGGGACCGCCGGGCGAGACGCTGGCGCCGGGCGGGCTGATCCCGCTGGAACGCACCACCGGCCCGCTGAACCTCACCGTGCTGTTCAACGGCTTCCGGCCGCTGCTGGTGGGCCTGGACCCCGCGCAGCTCAACCGGCTCTCCTTCGAGATCGTGCAGGTGCTGCAGGGGCAGGGCGGCACGGTGCAGAGCCTGCTCGCCAGCATCTCCTCGCTGGCAGGCGAGATCGCCGACCGGGATCGCGTGGTGGGCGAGCTGATCGCCAACCTGAACGCGGTGCTGGACACCGTGAACGCCCGTGACGAGCAGTTGTCCGCGCTGATCGGGCAGCTGCAGCGGCTGGTGTCGGGTCTGGCCGCCGACCGCGCCCCGATCGGCCAGGCGATCTCCTCGCTCGACCAGCTCGCCGGCACCACCGCAGGCCTGGTCGGGCAAGCCCGGCCGCTGGTCCGCGACGACGTCGCCGCGCTGGGGCAGCTCGCGACCAACCTGGCCGACAGCGAGCAGGTCATCGACGGGGTGCTGCAGTTCATGCCGGAGAAGCTGACCACGTTGAGCCGCACAGCGAGCTACGGCTCCTGGTTCAACTTCTACCTCTGCGGCATCGAGGGCACCGTCACGGTCCCGGTGGCAGACGAGCTGGTGGTGCCGCTGAGCTCGCCGCCGCCCGCTGCGAGGTGTTCGTCGTGACGTCCTTCCGGGAGCGCAACCCGATCCCGATCGGGGTCATCGGCCTGGTCGTGCTCGCCCTGCTGACGGTGGCCGCCTACCACGCCGACCGCCTGCCGGTCATCGGTGGCGGCACCACCTACACCGCGGAGTTCAGCGAGGCAGCCGGCCTGCAGGACGGGGACCCGGTGCACATCGCGGGAGTCGCGGTCGGGCGGGTCAGCGCCGTCGAGCTCGCCGGTGACCGGGTGCTGGTGTCACTGCGCGTCAAGGACGCCTGGGTGGGGGACCGGACCGGAGCCTCGATCGAGATCAGGAGCCTGCTCGGCGCGAAGTCGGTGAGCCTGGACCCACGCGGGGAGCGCGCGCTGGACCCCGATACGCCGATCCCGCTGGACCGCACCGCCGCCCCCTACGACGTCGTCGAGGCGCTGGAGGGCCTGTCCGCAACGGTGCAGGAGATCGACACCGCCCGGCTCGAGCAGAGCCTGCGGACCCTGTCGGACACCTTCCGGGACACCCCGGACGAGGTTCGGGGCACCCTGGACGGGCTGTCCCGGCTCTCCCGCACCATCGCAACCAGGGATCAGGAGATCCAGCGTCTGCTGGCGGGTACCCACAACGTGTCCAGGGTGCTGGCCGACCGCGACACCGAGTTCGAGCGGCTGCTCGCCGACGGCAACCTGCTGCTGGCCGAGGTGCGCGAACGCCGGGCCGCGATCAGCGCGCTGCTGACCAGCGTGCAGACCCTGTCGGTGCAGCTGCGCGGCCTGGTGGCGGAGAACAGCGAGCAGCTTCGTCCCGCGCTGGAACAGCTCGACCGGGTGGCCGCGGTACTGCAGCGCAACCAGGACAACCTGGACCGGTCGCTGGAGCTGGCCCCGGTGTTCATCCGGCTGTTCACCAACGCGGTCGGCAACGGGCGCTGGTTCGACAGCTACGCCTGCGGGCTGCTGCTGCCACCGACCGCGCTGGGCCCGCTCGAGGTCAACGAGGGGGGGTGCTGACCATGGCTGGGTTCGCCTGGAACCGTGGCTGGGTGGCCAGGGTAGTGGTGCTCGGCTGCGTGCTCGGTCTGCTCGCGGCCACTGGTACGTGGTGGCTGACCCGCAGCAGCCACCGCACCATCACGGGCTACTTCACCTCCGCCGTCGCGGTGTTCCCGAACAATGACGTCCGGATCCTCGGCGTGCCGGTCGGCACGATCACCTCGGTGCAGCCGCAAGGCCGGGTGGTCAAGGTCGTGATGGAGATCGACGACTCGGTGCAGGTGCCTGCCGACGCCGCTGCGGTGGTCGTGGCGCCCAGCCTGGTGACCGGCAGGCACATCCAGCTGACCCCGGCCTACACCGGCGGCCCCACGATGGCCGACGGTGCGGCGATCCCGCTGGAGCGCACCGCGGTTCCGCTCGGGGTGGACGATCTGATCCGCACCGCGGACGAGCTGGCCACCATGCTCGGCCCGCAGGGCGTGAACCGTCGGGGAGCCTTATCAGACCTGCTCGACGTCGCAGCGAGCAACCTGGACGGCAACGGTCAGGCGCTGAACGACACCGTCGGCAACCTGGCGGAGCTGTCCGAGACGCTGTCCGGGTCCCGGGAGGAGCTGTTCGGCACCGTCGCGCAGCTGCAGTCCTTCACCTCGACCCTGGCCGCCAATGATGCGCAGGTCCGCCAGTTCAACACCCAGCTCGCGGACGTGGCGAACCTGCTGGCCGCTGAGCGGGCGGATCTGGGGGCCGCACTGAACCAGCTGTCGGTCACGCTCGGCGAGGTGGCTGTCTTCGTGCAGGACAACCGGGCGGTGCTGAAGTCGAACGTGGACCGGCTCACCGAGGTGACCGCGGTCCTGGTGGCGCAACGGGACGCGCTGGCGGAGATCGTCGACGTCGCGCCCACCGGGCTGAGCAACGTGCAGCACGCCTACAACGCCTCGTCCGGCACGCTGGACACCCGCGCCAACGTCGAGGAGTTGCGGTCCCCGCCCATCCTGCTGGTCTGCGAGCTGCTGCGCAGGAGCACCCCGCGGCAGCTGCCTGCGACGCTGGCGCAGACCTGTCGCAGGCTGGAGCCCCAGCTCACCGGCGCCGTGCCGCTGCCGTCAGCCGCCGAGGTGATCAGCGCGGTGCAGGCCGGGCAGCCCCCGCCGCTGCCGCTGCTCGCCGTGCCGAGCGTGCCAGGGCCACCGTGATGGGTAACCCGGTGCTGGTCAGGGCCTGCGTGCTGGTGCTCGCCGGGGCGCTCACGGCCGGCTGCGGCGTACTGGAGGGCGGGCTGCAGGGGGTTCCGCTGCCCGGTGGCGTGGACACCGGCGACGACCCCTACCAGGTCACCGTCGAGTTCGCGGACGTGCTGGAGCTGGTGCCGCAGTCCCTGGTCAAGGTCAACGACGTGTCGGTGGGGACGGTCCGCGACATCGAGCTCGCCCCGGGTAGCTGGCGCGCGATGGTCACGCTGGAGCTGCACCGCACCGTCGAACTGCCCGCCAACGCCGTCGCCCGGGTGCGCAGCACCAGCCTGCTCGGCGAGAAGTTCGTCGACCTCGCCGTGCCCACCGCCGAGCCCCCCCGGGGCAGGCTGGCCGACGGCGACCTGATCCCGGTGCAGCGCACCGGCCGCGCCACCGAGGTCGAGGAGGTACTGGGGGCGCTGTCGCTGCTGCTCAACGGGGGCGGCATCGAGCAGATCCGGGTGATCGCGACCGAACTGAACGCGGCGCTGGACGGCAACGAGCCGCAGATCCGCGCCCTGCTCTCGGATCTGGATACCCTGGTATCCGGACTCGACGCGCGCAAGGCTGAGATCAACCGGGCGCTGGACGGGCTCAACCGGCTCTCCGCCACCCTGGCCGCCCAGCGCGGGCAGATCGCCACCGCGCTGGACGGGCTGGGCCCCGGCGTGGCGGTGCTCGCCGACCAGCGGGCCCAGCTCACCGGCATGCTGGCTGCGCTGGATCGGCTGTCCGTGGTCGCCACCGACACGATCAACCGCAGCCGCGACGACGTGCTCGCCGACCTGCGGTTGCTGCGCCCCACGCTGCAGCAACTGGCCGCGGCGGGCGAGGACCTGCCGAACGCACTGGAGATCATCGCCACCTACCCGTTCACCGACGGGGCGGTCCGGGAGGCATTCACGGGCGACTACGCCAACCTCTACGTCCGCGCTGATCTCAACCTCGGCACGGTGCTGGAGAACTTCGAATGATCAGCCGGACGGTTCGGTGGCAGCTCGTGGCGTTCGTGCTGGTCACCCTGCTCGGGGTGGGCTACATCAACGTCCGCTACCTCGGTGCGGGCGCGCTGCTGGGCGCAGGCGGCTACTCGGTGACC
Source organism: Pseudonocardiaceae bacterium (assembly GCA_050699435.1). Lineage (GTDB taxonomy): Bacteria > Actinomycetota > Actinomycetes > Mycobacteriales > Pseudonocardiaceae. Next base: position 7,444 of record JBOHGM010000139.1, read on the forward strand.
CTGCAGCTGCGCGAGTCCGGCGGCATCTTCACCGGGGCGGATGTCACCTACCGTGGCGTCAGCGTCGGCCGGGTCGGGCCGCTTCGGCTGACCACCGACGGCGTCGAGGCGCAACTGGACATCGCAGGCGACACCCCGCCCATCCCGGCCGACCTGCATGCCACGGTGACCAACCTGTCCGCCATCGGCGAGCAGTTCGTCGACCTCGAACCGGTGCGCTCGGACGGGCCGATGCTCGCAGCCGGTTCGGTGATCCCGGCGTCCCGGGTGAGCACCCCGGTGCCCGTCGAGGACCTCGTCCTGCATCTGGACACCCTGGTCCGCTCGGTGCCGCTGGACTCGCTGCGCACCGTGGTGGACGAGCTGGGTACCGGGTTGCGCGGAACCGGGCCGGCGCTGCAGATCCTGCTCGACAGCACCGACGCGTTCACCCGCGACGCCCTCGCCGCACTGCCGCAGACCCTGGCCCTGATCCGGGACGGGCGGGTGGTGCTGGCGACGCAGAACGAGCAGTCCAGCGCGATCATCTCGTTCAGCCGGGACCTCGCGCTGCTCGCCGAGCAGCTGCGAGCCTCCGACCCGGACATCCGGCGGCTGCTCGTGACCGGGCCGCAGTTCTCGGCGCAGGCCAGCGGGCTGATCGGGGAGAGCGGTGACCAGCTCGGCGCGCTGGTCACGGACCTGCTCACGGTGTCTCGGGTGGCGCTGCCCCGCCAGGACGGGCTGCGCCAGATCCTGGCCACCTATCCGCTGGTCACCGCGTCGGCCGACTCCTCGATCCTGCCCGGGGACGGTTTCGTGCATCTCGGGCTGGTGCTCAGTGGCTTCGACCCGCTGGCCTGCGTGCGCGGTTACGACGGCACACCGCGGCGGCCCGGTACGGACACCACACCGATACCGGCCAACACCGAGGCCCACTGCGCGGAGCCGCCAGGCAGCCCGACGAGCGTCCGCGGCGCCCAGAACGTGCCGCGCGCCGGGGTGCCGGTGACCGTGCCCCCCGCACCCCGCCAGCAACTCACCAGCCTCGGCTCCATCCTGCAGCGTTAGCCGGGACGCAAGGGGAACTGAAATTCAAACGCGAGATGCGCTTGCTGCCACTCTGGACACTTGCGCGCTGAGCACAGATTGTGTAACCCGCGAGTACAGCAGTCTCGTTGGCGGGATGCACATGAGGTCCACCGCACTAGCGTAGTTGCTGGAAATCGGAGCGCTCCGGAGCAGTGGCCCATCATATGCTGGCGCGTCCGGCTGTTTAAGGGCCATGTAGGCGTCCTTTTGGAGAATAAGCACGCAGTCGCCTGCCTTCACCCTCCCGTCAATGAGTGCACGCACGGCCGCAAGCTCGGCGGCTACGACACGTTGGAACTGGTAGCCGAACAGTCGTCGGAGGCCAGCGACGCCGCTCCACGGGCCACCAGGTGGTGACGGTAGCGAGAAAAACGGGACGATGTGTACGTTGAACGGTGATTCATAGGCACCAGCGTAGAGTCGCCGCATCTTCTCGTCGGGCTGGTGTATATCTGGACCATGCTGCGAAAACCGTAGTACGCCGGTTGTGTGCAACACCTTCCAAAAGCGGTGCTGCCGGTGCTCGCCGCCACCCTCATGCGCGTACATGGCGCGGAGAACCACCGATTGCGGAGCTGGATTACCGACCACGAAGAACAGGTTGGGCTTCGCGGGATCAGGTTGTGGAGGGATAAACGACTCTGACTCGTAGCTCAACACGTCATGGCGTGCGCCAACGATGTACAGTAAACTGTCGTCAGAAGCCATGAAATCCTGGAGCCTGGCCATGAACCCTTGGAGCTCGACGCGCTCCGCATAGAGCATCCAGAGCGCCAGGTCGCACCGGTCGATGAGAGAACGTGGATCAAACGTGCGCTGTAGCATGGCTCCTCGCTAGATCGTGTGGGTTTGATCGGTGTGGCGGCTTGACGGGTGGGGTGGCAGTCTCGTTGCCTGGGTGACTATGGGTGACGATC
>JBOHGM010000140.1:0-9334 GCA_050699435.1 Pseudonocardiaceae bacterium
ACCACCGGCGAGCGGCGCGACGCCGCGGTGCGGGTCGCCGAGCAGACCGCCGTCACGCTGACCTCGCTGGACCACCGCGATCCCGAGGCAGGCTTCGACCGGCTGCTCGCGGCGCTCACCGGTCCCGCCAGGCAGGAGTGGGAGCAGCGCCGCGCCGAGTACCTCGCCACGATCACGTCCGACGCGCTGACCTCGGAGGACGCCGCCGTCGATGCCAGCGGGGTGGCTGCTCTCGACCCGGCGGCGACCACCGCGACGGTGCTCGTCACCGCGACCGCCACGGTCTCCACCAAGCAGGCCCCCGCCGCGGAGCAGCGCCAGTACCGGCTGCGAATGTCGTTGATCCGCGAAGAGGCCGACTGGAAGGTCACCCAGCTGCAGTTCGTGTCCTGACTCCGGCGCTGACCGTCAGAGTGCCACCTGAAGCCGGCTGCCACCTGAAGCCGGCTCAAACAAGAAGCGAGCCCCGGCGGCGGTCGGGGTCGTCGCCGGGGCTCACCAGACTCATCGCAACGGGTGCGGTCGGCGTTACACCCCTTTCCTGGGAGCTACCAGCAGCCGGACGTTACCGATATGTGACCGGTCCACTGCGCCGCTCCGCACGGCGGCATCGGCACTGCTCAGCGGTGTCGACAGCGCCAGCGGTCCTAGCGGGATGGTTACCCGGTCCAGCGGGCTCCAGTTGCCCGACCTGGCAAGTTCACCTAGCGTGGGTAGTCCCGGTTACGCAATGCGATCATCCGAGTCCACTCGGATGAACCTGCTCGCGCGTGAGTAGAGACGGCCGCCCCGGCAGCGGCAAACAGGGGAGTTGCGGGCCGGCAAGGGGACGGAGAGACGACGAACCGCGAGGTGACCTGATGACCGAGACCGCCCCGACCAACAGCCGGACGATCCTGCCGAAGGACAACGAGCCACAGGGTGCCAGTCCTGAGGGTGCCAGTCCTGAGGCTGAGATGGCTGAGATCCGGCAGGACTTCGGTGACGACCCCACTGCGGTACGCGAGTCCGACCACTACGTCCAGGAGTACGTCACGACCTTCGTCGAGAAGTGGGACGAACTGATCGACTGGCGGCGTCGCGCGAGCAGTGAGGGATCGTTCTTCGTCGACCAGCTCAAGGCCAGGCACGTTCGTGAGGTGCTCGATGTCGCCACCGGCACGGGTTACCACTCGGTGCGGCTGCTCGATGCGGGCTTCGACGTCGTCAGTGCGGACGGTAGCTCGGACATGCTGGCCAAGGCGTTCGCGAACGGCCGGGCCTTCGGCGGCCACATCCTGCGGGTGGTAGAGGCCGACTGGCGCTGGCTCAACCGTGACGTGCACGGCACTTACGACGCGATCGTGTGCCTGGGAAACTCCTTCACCCACCTGTTCGCGGAGCGAGATCGGCGCAAGGCGCTCGCGGAGTTCTATGCGATGCTCAAACACGACGGCATACTGATCATCGACCATCGCAACTATGACAGCATTCTGGACGACGGGTTCTCCTCCACACACACCTACTACTACTGCGGCGAGGACGTGGTCGCCGAGCCGGAGTACGTCGATGCCGGACTCGCCCGCTTCCGCTACACGTTCCCGGACGACTCGATCTACCACCTCAACATGTTCCCGCTGCGCAAGAACTACGTCCGGCGGCTGCTGCGCGAGGTCGGGTTCCAGCGGATCGAGACCTATGGCGACTTCCAGGCGACCTACTCCGACGGCGACCCGGACTTCTTCGTCCACATCGCCGAGAAGGTCTACCGCTGCGACGACGAGGTGAACGACCTGTACTCCAATGCTGTCAACACGGCGCGCTCCTACTACAACTCCGGCGACGCCGACAACTTCTACGCCATCATCTGGGGTGGCGAGGACATCCACGTCGGCATGTATACCGGCGAATCGGAGGACATCGGCACGGCCAGCCGCCGCACGGTGCAGACCATGGCCGGCCTGAGCGACCTCACTGCCGACTCGAAGGTGCTCGACCTCGGTGCCGGGTACGGCGGCGCCGCGCGCTACCTGGCCAGCACCCACGGGTGCCACGTCACCTGCCTGAACCTCTCCGAGCTGGAGAACGAGCGCAACCGGCGGATGAACGACGAGCAGGGCCTCGCGGACCACATCGACGTGGTGGACGGCTCGTTTGAGGATCTCTCCTTCCAGGACAACTGCTTCGACGTGATCTGGTCGCAGGACGCCCTGCTGCACAGCGGGGACCGGGCGCGGGTACTGGAGGAGGCGGTGCGGGTGCTGCGGCCGGGCGGAGCGCTCATCTTCACCGATCCGATGGCCACCGAGCGCGCCGGTAAGGACGACCTCAAGCCGATCCTGCAACGCATCCAACTCGACACCCTGGCCACTCCGGCGTTCTACCGCCGCGAGCTGTTCCGGCTCGGCGTGCGCTCGGTGGACTTCCACGACCACTCCGACCAGCTGGCCCGGCACTACCAGCGCGTCTTCGACGAACTCGCGCGGCGTGAAGCCGAACTCGAAGGGCGGGTCAGCGCCGAGTACCGGGAGCGGATGAAGGCCGGGCTGCAGCACTGGGTGCAGGGCGCCACGGCAGGCAACCTGGCCTGGGGGATCTTCAACGTCCGCAACTGAGCTGGTAACACAGGACGCCCCCCACGTTGGGCTGGGGTCTGGGCACTAGGCCACGATGTCCCCTACACGGGTCCTTGGAGCACGCGACCGCGGTAGGAGACGGGTATGAGCCAGCCAGACCTCAAACCACGCAGCCGGGAAGTCACCGACGGCGTCGAGCGTGCTGCCGCCCGGGGCATGTTGCGGGCGGTGGGTATGCGCGACGAGGACTTCGTCAAGCCGCAGATCGGCATCGCGTCGTCCTGGAACGAGATCACGCCCTGCAACCTGTCCCTGGACCGGCTGGCCAAGGCCAGCAAGGAGGGTGTGCACGCCGCCGGGGGTTTCCCCATGGAGTTCGGCACGATCTCCGTCTCCGACGGCATCGCCATGGGCCACGTCGGGATGCACTTCTCGCTGGTGTCCCGCGAGATCATCGCCGACTCGGTGGAGGCCGTGGTGGAAGCCGAGCGCCTGGACGGAACGGTGCTGCTGGCCGGCTGCGACAAGAGCCTGCCCGGGATGCTGATGGCCGCCGCCCGGCTCGATCTGGCGGCGGTCTTCCTCTACGCTGGATCGATCCTGCCCGGTCGGCTGGATGGCCGCGAGGTCACCGTCATCGACGCGTTCGAGGCGGTGGGGGCCTGCGCCCGTGGGTTGATCAGCCGCGACGAGGTGGACCGGATCGAGCGGGCGATCTGCCCCGGCGAGGGTGCCTGCGGCGGGATGTATACCGCCAACACGATGGCGTGTGCGGCGGAGGCGCTCGGCATGTCGCTGCCCGGCTCGGCCAGCCCGCCCGCGGTGGACCGCCGTCGCGACGGGTTCGCCCGGGCCAGCGGGGACGCCGTGGTGGAGCTGATCGCCCGCGGGATCACGGCCCGGCAGATCCTCACCCGGGAGGCGTTCGAGAACGCCATCGCGGTGGTGATGGCCTTCGGCGGCTCGACCAACGCGGTGCTGCACCTGCTCGCCATCGCGCACGAGGCCGAGGTGCCGCTGGAGCTGGACGACTTCAACCGCATCGGGGACAAGGTGCCGCACCTGGCCAACGTCAAGCCGTTCGGCCAGCACGTGATGCACACGGTCGACCAGGTCGGTGGCGTCCCGGTGGTGATGAAGGCGCTGCTGGACGCGGGCCTGCTGCACGGCGACTGCCGCACCGTCACCGGACGTACCATCGCCGAGAACCTCGCCGAACTGGCGCCACCCGACCTGGACGGGAAGATCCTGCACCACCTCACCGATCCACTCCATCCCACCGGCGGGATCACCATCCTGCGCGGCTCGCTGGCCCCCGAAGGGGCGGTGGTCAAGAGCGCCGGTTTCGACTCGGCTCGTTTCACCGGGTGTGCCCGGGTTTTCGATGGGGAGCAGGCCGCCATGGACGCCGTCCCAGACCTGCAGCCCGGCGACGTGGTGGTGATTCGTTACGAGGGGCCGCGCGGTGGGCCGGGGATGCGCGAGATGCTCGCGGTGACCGGGGCGATCAAGGGCGCAGGGCTGGGCAAGGACGTCCTGCTGCTCACCGACGGGCGATTCTCCGGCGGCACCACCGGGCTGTGCGTCGGCCACGTCGCGCCCGAGGCGGCGCACGGCGGGCCGATCGCGCTGGTCCGTGACGGCGACTCGATCGTGCTGGACATGGACCGCCGCGAGCTCGACCTGCTCGTCGACGAGGCGGAACTGGCCCGTCGCCAGCAGAGCTGGGCACCCCCAGAGCCCCGGTACCGGCGCGGCGTGCTCGGCAAGTACGCCCGGCTGGTCGGATCAGCCGCCGAAGGCGCGGTCTGCGACCCGTGAGTGAGTAACAGTGTTATGGCACCGAACGCCACTCACGTGGGACCACGACGTCGCCCTGGTGGTGGCCGACACCGCAGGCACCTTGGCCCTACCTCGAAGACGTTACGGCCGACTTCGTCTACGTCCGGCTGCACGGCGATGCCGAGCTCTACGTCAGTGGATACTCCGACGAGGCGCTGGACACCTGGGCCGAGCGGCTCAGCTAAGACCTGCACAAGCATCCATGAGACGGCTGATCGGCCCTCGGAACCTGCACAAGCATCCATGAGACCAGTTGATCTCGCGGGCTGGTTTGGCGGATGCTGTGCGGGGTATCCGAAGGACACCCGACGACGACACCGAGCGCGTCGACGAGCGCTGATGTCTGGGGCCGCGTACATGGTTACCGGGAGGTTCGAGCAGATTTCACCGAGCAGGAGCGCAGTACCGGGGTCGCGTCGCCCCGTTCGTACCCGGCGGCTCCGGACCGCCCGGCGGCGCCACCGCCGCGCTCGGTGCGGGCCTCGTGCTCGTGCACTGCATGCGCGACGCGCTCACCAGCCGCGAAAGGTGAAATTGCGTTCAGCTAACTTCTCGCGCCACCCCGAAGATCGTGCTAACTGGACACTCTGGAAGGATTTGACATGCCTGCGAACGAGCTGCTGGGAACCTACCTCAATGATCACCTTGCTGGCGCTACCGCAGGGAGCGAACTCGCCCAGAAGCTAAGCTCTGAGAACGAAGGAACCCCGTATGGAAGCTTCTTGGCCGAGCTGACCCGGGAAATCGAACAGGACCGCGTTTCGCTGGAGAACCTGATCGAACGGCTGGGTATCGAGAAGAATCCCGTCAAAGCGGCCGCCGGTTGGATCATGGAGAAGGTCAGCAGGCTGAAGCTCAGTGATGCCCTTACCGGAAGTGGGGACCTGAAGCACCTTCTCGAGTTCGAGACCTTGTCGCTGGGCATTGAGGGCAAGGTGGTCATGTGGCGTGCCCTCAAGGAAGTGAGCGACCACTACAGCGAGCTCTCGGCAGCAGACCTGGATGGTTTGGCGAAGCGGGCGGAGGATCAGCGCGCGATGCTGGAAGAGCACCGGCTGCAGATAGCCAAGGCAGCCCTGAAGGGCTGAAGCCCGCCGTCGCCGGACCAGGACGCGCTGGTCCGGCGATCCGTGCACCTATTGCAATACTGTGCCTACTGCACCTCGGCGTCGGGTGGTGGGAGCTGAAAGCCACGCTGGCGTTCCACCACCGCGACCCCGGGCACGGTTTCGAGCCGGGGGATCCCGTCGACGTCGATCGAACCGGTGACCGTGCCCAGCACCTCCTGGACGTTGTCCACCACCAAGCCCGCGTCCCGCATGCGGGTGACAACCGCAGACAGCTCGCCCAGGTGGTCCTCGGCGATCGACACCACGACCTTGCCCACGAACCCTCCTGCTGTGCCGCCGTTAGGGGGCTTGGACCATCCCGGCCCCGACGTCCGTTGACGGCAGGGTCAGCCGTCGGGCGAGCTGGGTGAGCCGCTCCCACAACTCGTGGGGGTCTGCCTGCTGGTGCAGCCCGCCGATCAACGCGGCCACCCCGGCGACGTGCGGAGTAGCCATGCTGGTTCCGTTGATCCGGCGGTACTGGGTGGGCATCTTCCAGCTGGAGTGCACGTCGACACCCGGGCCGGCCAGATCGACCTGACCGATGTCGTCCACGGTGCCGCAGGAGAAGTCGGCAATCCTGCCGTGGACGTCCACCGCCCCGATAGCCATGATCGACGGGCAGTTCGCGGGGTGCCCCACCGGGGCGATATGCCCCCCGCTGCGGCCGCTTTCGTTGCCCGCCGCCGCGATGATGATTGCGCCGAGCTGCATGGCTCGCCGCGCTGCCTCCTCGTACACCCGGGAATAGGGCTGGCCCACCTCGGTCGCCGCGCCGAGCGACATCGAGATCACCCGGCACCCGTTGCTGACGGCCCACGCGATGCCCTGCAGGATGCCACCGTCGTCACCGGAGCCCTGGTTGCTGAGCACCTTGCCTGCATAGATGTCGGATTCGTAGGCGACGCCGTAGCCAGGCGTGGTGCCGGGGGATCGCGGCCCGCACGCGGTGCCGATGCAGTGCGTGCCGTGGCCGTGACCGTCCTGCACCTGCTCACCGGCGATGAAGGAGCGAGTGACGACGGTCCGGCCGGCCAGGTCCGGGTGCTGCAGATCCAATCCGGTGTCCAGTACCGCGACCCGCACCCCCGCTCCGGTCGCAGTGCTGAGGTCGGCCCTGATCGCCTGCAAACCCCAGGTCAGCGTGGTCTCTTCGACCGCGCCCGGTTCCGCCACCGGGGCCGCCGGACCGATCGCCCTGACCACCCGCTCCGCCTCGACCAGTGCGATCGGGCCGGGTTCGGCCGCCGCCGTGGTGAGCTGCGTCGCCTGATCGGGCGCAGCAGTGACCACTGCGACGCCCAGTTCGTGCAGCACAAGCCCGTCCGCATCGCCGAGCGACTCGTCCGGCGTGGCGCCGATCGCGAAGTCCGCGGTGGACGCCAACCGCAGGCCGGCGACCTGGTTCAGCGTCCGGGTGCCCGCAGCGACCGAATCGGGCTCCAGCAACACCAGGTATCGCCCGGTCGTTTCCCTTGGGTTCGTCATCATGGACCCCCTTTGGTCGAAAGTCCCCGCACCGCGCGGGTGCCACCACGTGGCGTGTGTGAGCCATCACGGTACAGCTGTTCTCCGTTCAGCAAACGCGGTTTCTCCACGCGACAAAAGGTGCCGCTTGGCGGCGCAACGGGCAGTGCTAGTTGCCCAAAAGTTCCCCTCGGCGCCCGACGTTCAGGGCAGCGTCTCGATCTCGACGCCGGCCTGCCCATGGGGTCGGTACCGGGCTGGTTCTGCGGTGACGAGGGGCCATCCGCGCTGCTGGGCGCACGCCACGGCGTGGGCGTCGGCCTGCGGGCCGCCGAGCAGGCCGACGGTCCGGGCGCGCTCGCTGTCCAGCGGGTCGATGACGGTGACGTGCAACTGGAGCAGGACGTCGAGCACGGGGTACTTGCGGGCGTCAAGCCTGGTCCACACTGCCGCGACCGCGGTCGAAGGGACAGCGAGCACGATCGACTCCTTGACCGCGGTCCAGACCAGCGCGGCGCAGTACACAGAACTCTCGGTAGCGAATGCGAGCAGTGCGGAGGTGTCGAGGACCCGCCCGCCGATCACGGCGCCGGCGCCGGGGGCAGTCCAAGGTCACGACGGACGGCGTCGAGGGCCTCCCGTGGCGGCGGCCCGCCGAAGATGCGCTCCAACTCGGCCAGGTCTCGGTCCCGTCGGAGCTGGGTACGCACCGCGCTGGCAACGAACGCGGACATGCTCTCGGCGGCGCCGGCAGCAACGGCGCAGCGGGCATCGGCGAGCAGGTCAGGCGGCAGAGTCACGCTGATTCGCTCTGCAGTCATATCCATAGGCTAGCAAAGTAATACCGCCCAGTGGGGCAGACGATGTCATGGGGTCCACATCGCTAGCCTTCCCACTGGGGGAACGAATCGCCGCGGTGCCGATCGCCGCACTCTGGGGCGAGGCCGGTCAGCACTAGACCTGCGCGGATACGTCCCCCGCCAGCTCGGTGAGTACGGTGTCGGTGAACGGGGGCCAGGTCTCCTTGGCCCACTGGTCGAAGTCGCGGTCGGTCAGCACGACGCAGGCCGCGTGGGCCTTCGGGTCCACCCAGAGGAACGTGCCGGACCGTCCGAAGTGGCCGAAGGTCTCCGGTGAGTTGCGGCTGCCCGTCCAGTGCGGACACTTGTGGCCGCGCACCTCGAAGCCCAGACCCCAGTCGCATGGCCGCTGCATGCCAAAGCCGGGCAGCACCCCGTCGAGGCCGGGAAAGGCCACCTGGGTTGCCTCGGCCAGGGTCTGCGGCGCGAGCAAGGTGGGCGCCTGCAGTTCGGCAGCGAACCGGGTCAGATCGGCGCAGGTGGACACCCCGCCGTAGCCGGCGGGGCCGTCCAGCCTTGACGCGGTCATCCTCAGTGGGCCGAACACTCCCTCGGCCAGGTAGTCCGCGAACCGGATGCCGGTAGCGGCCGCCACAGTGTCGGCCAGCGCCGCGAACCCGGTGTTGGAGTAGATTCGCCTGGTGCCGGGGGCCGCCGCGATCTCCTCGCTGTCGAACGCCAGCCCGGAGGCGTGCGCGAGGAGATGACGCACCGTGGCGCCGGTCGGCCCGACCGGCTGGTCCCATTCCACCGCCCCTTCTTCCACGGCCAGCAGTACGGCGTAGGCGGAGAGCAGTTTGGTCACCGAGGCCAGCCGGAAGGGCCGGTCCTGTGGGCCGTGGCTGCCTAGCACGGCTCCGGTGTCGTCCACTACAGCGACGGCCACGGTGTCGGCCGGCCACTGCTGCACACTGCGTACGCTGTCCATAACCAGCGACGATACGAGCACTACGGACGGGCCGACGCTGCCCCCCGCCACCCTGGCGCGGGGGAGGATGCGCCGGCCGTCGTCATCTCTGGGAGGGTTGTTTCGTGCACTCCGACCGGCTGCTCCTCGGGCCAGGGCCGTCGAACCCTTATCCCGAGGCGGTTGAGGCCCTGGCCCGGCCGGTACTCGGGCATCTGGATCCGGAGTTCCTGACCCTGGTGGCCGAGACCGTGGACCGGTTGCGGACCGTCTTCGGCACCCGCAACCGGCTGACCGTCCCGGTCAGCGGCACCGGGTCGGCCGGGATGGAGGCCTGCCTGGCCAGCCTGCTGGAACCGGATGAGCTGGCCATCGTCGGGGTGAACGGCTATTTCGGTGAGCGGCTGTGCGAGGTGGCCCGCCGGGTGGGGGCGCGGGTGCAGGCCGTGCACGCGCAGTGGGGGCGGGCCGTGGACCCGGAGGCGTTGCTGGACGCGCAGCGGCGGGCGCCGCAGGCGAGGCTGGTCGCGGTGGTGCACGCCGAGACCTCCACCGGGGTGCGCAATCAGATCGCCCCGCTGAGCGAGTTGCAGG
>JBOHGM010000141.1:0-8752 GCA_050699435.1 Pseudonocardiaceae bacterium
GATGCGTGCGGTAGGCACGGGACACCCGGCCCATGTGCTGGGCAGCGAAGGCTTCCGCGAACTGCTCGGTCTGCCAGAACTCAGCTGGGAGCTCGGGCGCGGCGATGAGCTTATCCCGGGAAGCGCGGTCGCACCGGGCACACTGGCGCCCGGTGTCGTCCTTGGCGAGGCGTGTGCCGCAGCCGCGTCGCGCCTGGCGGCAACGTCCGCGACCACGCCGGACCGGAGACCGAAACGCTGGCGAACTACGGCAGCGCCATGCCCAGTACAAGACCGACCCCGACCTGCAGGCCGCGCACGCCGTCGCGCCGTGGCTGGTGATCTGGGACGACCACGAGGTGGACAACAACTGGGCCGGCGAGGTGCCGGAGAACCTGCAGCCGGCGTTTCTCGCCCGGCGGGCAGCGGCCTTCCAAGGCCTACTACGACGTCCGGCCCGGCACAGGGTTTTAACCCGATGCGTGGGACGGCTACGTCGGCAGTCGAGACCGGATCGTCGCCGGACTGCGGGACTCCCCGGTCCGCAAGGCCGTGGTGCTCACCGGCGACGTGCACGCACACTGGGCAGCCGCCTGACCGGCCCGACTCACCCCGGGGGCTGGGTACTGCGCCGGCCTTACGCCCGGATCGCGGCGACCTGCCGGGCCATCCGGGCCAGCTCCTTGGCGTCGGAGCCGGGGCGGGCGTCCAGCGCGGCGACCAGCGGTTCGAGCTGGGTGCGGATCCGGACCGAGCTGAGCTTGCCCGCCGCATTGATCACGCCGTGGGCCAGCACCAGGCCGCCGGATTCACCGGCCCGGACGTGGACGGTGGCCAGCACAATGCTGGACTGAGTGTGAGCTCGCCGGTTGCTGCCGCCTTCCCAGCGCCGCACTGACGCCGCGGCGAACGGCTCCGCCGCGTCCAGCCGACCCCGGGCGAGCGCCAGGCGCGCGACGACGCAGTCCAGGTCGCCACTGGGGTCGGCCGACGTGGGCTGCCATAGCTGTCGTGACTCCCCCAGCTCCCGATCGGCAGCCTCGGGGTATCCCAGACGCTGAAAGGCGGTCGCCGAGTCCGCCCGGGCACAGGCCTGCACGGCCGCCCGGGTGCCCGCCCCGACCTCCACCGCGCGCTGCTCGTCGGACCGGATGTCCCACGCCTTGACCTGCGCGCACTGCAGCATCTTCAGGCCGTCGTCGGGATGACCGTGCTGCTCGGTGGCCATGCCCGCGTAGCTCAGGGCAAGGGCCTGCAGGTAGGCGTCCCCGGCCTCGGTGGCCAGCTCCAGAGTGCGGTTCCAGTGGTACATCGCACGGTCGTAAAGCTGCGCATCGAACCCCGCAAAGCCCGCGTGGATGTGCAACTCGGCCACCGCCACCAGCAGGGCCCGCTTGACCGGCGCCGCGCCCGGCACGCCCAGCAGCCGGGTGGCCCACTCCGCCGCGGCGCTGCTCACCTGCGGATCCGACCCGTAGGCGCGCGCGGCCTCCCGCAGGTTGCCGATCAGGGTGCGCACCTTCATCACGTGGACCTCGAAGATCCGGGATGGCAACGGAACCGCCGACGGGCCGGCCAGCTCGACCAGCTCACCCAGGCCCTCGATCGGGCGCCCCACGATGGCCACTCCTGCAGAGGCCAGCATCACACGTCGGCGCATCTCCTCGTTCACCCCCTCCGGGGGGTCAGCGACCTTGTCCTCCCCACAGTAGGTGCCATCGGGGCCGTAGGCGCTCAGGCGCATCAGCTCCGGGGGGATGCCCAGCCGGGACACGATGCGCTCCAGCAGCGTGATGTCCTTGACCCGCCTGCCCTTGAGGATCTCGCAGACCTCCGACTGGGACTGGCCGACCAGCTTGGCCAGCCGGTACTGCGACATCCCGGTCGCTTCCAGGATCAGCCGGTACACCGTGCCGATGTCGCGCGCCCACAGCACGGCACGCATGTCCTCGTGCCACCACAGCGCCGGGTCTACCGGCGATGACTCGGACTTGTCGACGGTGGCCGGTTCCCCCGCCGGATTCCCGGCCAGATTCTGAGCATGCCCAGAGCTCACAACGATCCCCTGCTTCCCCTCGGTAGGTAGGTGCGCGCACCCTAGCGCAATCAGATCAGCTTGGTGATCGACCTGGCTTGCAGCAGCCGCGATAGGCGCCTCACGGGCGCTCTCCAGGCCAGCTTGATGATCTTCGGTGTGTCGCCCTAGATCGCCATTCGCGGTTCCAGGCCACCCCCGGTACATCATGAGACGAGGGAGGTGGTGATCGGCAGGCCGGGGTCGGCGGGGAACTCGAACTGCGAAGCGGGCGCACCGGCGGCGAGCAGGTGCGCGCCGAGCGCGGCGACCATGGCGCCGTTGTCGGTGCACAACCGGGGCCGGGGGACCCGCAACCGCACCCCGGCCGCGTCGCAGCGCTGCTGGGCGACCGCCCGCAATCGCGAGTTGGCGGCTACCCCACCGCCGATGAGCAGGGTCTCGATGCCACGGTCGGTGGCGGCCCGGATCGCCTTGGCGGTGAGCACGTCGACCACCGCCTCCTGGAAGGCGGCCGCCACGTCGGCCACCGGCACAATGCTGCCCGCCCGCGCCAGCGCCTCGACGTGCCGGGCGACCGCGGTCTTGAGCCCGGAGAAGGAGAAGTCGTAGGGCGGGTCCAGCGGCCCGGACAGGCCACGGGGGAAGCGGATGCTCGCCGGGTCGCCCCCGGCCCGGGCGACGTTGTCGATGAAGGGCCCGCCCGGAAAACCGAGTCCGAGCAGCCGCGCCACCTTGTCGAAGGCCTCCCCAGCAGCGTCGTCGATGGTGGCACCGAGCGGCTCCAGCGGCTGGGTCAGCGAGCTGACCTGCAGCAGGCTGGAGTGACCGCCGGAGACCAGCAGGGCCAACGCGGGAGGCAGCGGACCATGCTCCAGGGTGTCCACCGCCACATGGGCGGCGAGGTGGTTCACCCCGTAGAGCGGGACGTCCCAGGCCGCCGCGTAGGCCTTCGCCGCGGCCGCCCCCACCAGCAGGGCGCCGGCCAGCCCTGGACCCGCGGTCACCGCCACCGCGTCCACGTCGGATGGCGCGACGCCGGCGACCGCGAGCGCGCGGCGAACCGTGGGCACCATCGCCTGCAGATGAGCCCGGGACGCCACCTCGGGCACCACGCCACCGAACCGGACGTGTTCATCCACACTGGACGCGATCTCGTCGGCGAGCAGGGTGACCTTCGTGCCGGCAGCGCCGTCTCCGGACAACCGCACGACCCCCACTCCGGTCTCGTCGCAGGAGGTCTCGATGCCCAGCACGACGGCGGTCATAACGCCGCCTCCGCGGGAACACGTACGTCGGCGGTCATAACGCCGCCTCCGCGGGAACACGTACGTCGGCGGTCATAACGCCGCCTCCGCGGGAACACGTACGTCGGCGGTCACCACCCGGGCTCCCTGCGCATGGTGAACGCGTCCGCGCCGCTGGGCCGGTAATAGCCGCGGCGGGTGCCGATCACCGTGAAGCCCTCGCTGTGGTACAGCGCGATCGCCGGCTCGTTGTCGGTGCGCACCTCGAGGAAGACGGCCATCCCCGCTGCGTGGTCCAGCAGCGCCCGAAGCAGCGCCCGGCCGATCCCTTTGCCCTGGTACATCGGGTCCACCGCGAGGGTGTGCACTTCGGCTTCGCCACCGCACCGGACCAGACCCGCGTATCCGATCAGCGACCCGCCCTCGCGAGCGGCAACGTAGTGGTGGCCGGCAGCGAGCGCTTGAATGAAGACATCGGGCTGCCACGGGTCGTCGCCGGCGAACAGCAACCGTTCCAGATCGGTGCAGCGCGCAACGTCGGCGGACACCATCGGTCCGATCAGGACGCTCATACCGGCGTCACCCGCTTGGGCGGTCCCGGTTCGAGCGCATCGGGGCGGCGCAGGTACAGCGGGGTGAGCGGGTCCGGTGGCGCCTTGGCCCGCAGCGCCACCGCCGCGACCGCGACCAGCGCGGCCGGGTCGGGGTACGCGGGCGGCACCACCGGTACCCCCAGCAGCGCCGCAGCAGCACCGGCCGCCCTGGGCACGCCGTCGAGGGGTACCTCGGCAGGGCGGTCCACCCGGGGGCCATCGACCCGGGCCCCGGTCTCGTCGTAGCGCGCCCAGTACACCTCCCGGCGCCTGGCGTCGGTGGCCACCAGCAGGGGGGTGCCGGTGCCCGCCCGGTAGGCGATCGCGTCCAGACTGCCCACCGGGTACACCGGGACGTCCAGCGCGTCGCCCAGGGCCGCCGCGGTGACCATCCCGACCCGCAGTCCGGTGAACGGGCCGGGACCGGCGCCACACACCACCGCGTCGAGATCACACAGCCGCATTCCAGCCGCCGCGAACACCGCCTGCACCGAGGGCATGAGCAACTCGCCGTGCGCCCGCGCATCGACGGTGACCCGCTCGGCGAGCAGTTCGGGGGCCATCTGTCCGGGAAGTCGCAGCACTCCGGCGGTCACCGCGGGCGTCGCGGTGTCAAGAGCCAGCACCAGCACGTGACGAGCCTACGGATCCCGGGAGTCGCCTGCGGCGGGGCAGGCTTGGGCAGGAATCAACCGAGCTGGACCGGTGAGCTCGGCGACCCGGCTATCGTCCCGGGCGTCGGTACCGATGGCGTCGGTACCGAGGCCGTCGGCACCGGGCCTGCGCAGCCGAATCAGCAGGTGCTCGGCAGCCAGCCGCTCGGCGATGCCTTCGCCCCACTCCACCACCATGGCGGCCTCGAGCAAGTCGGTGTCCAGGTCGAGGTCATCCAGCTCGGCCAGCCCGCCGAGCCGATAAGCGTCGACATGCACCAGCGGCACTCCCCGCCCCCCGGGCAACGCCGGATGTTCACGAGCGATGACGAACGTCGGGGACGTCACCGGCCCGCGCACCCCCAGCCCGGCGCCGATCCCGCGGGCGAGCACCGTCTTGCCCGCGCCCAGCGGACCGGAGAGCACGACCACGTCACCCGGCCGCAGGAGCTCGCCCACGGCCCGGCCAAGCCGCTCGGTATCCGCCGGAGTGGCCAGCTCCAGCACCAGACTCATGCACCTTTCTATCTGCCTGGTGGGGCTCCGGCGCATTGGGACAGCAAGTCCAGCAGGTGGGTATTGACGCACTTGGGCTGCTCCAGCATCGTCACGTGGCCGGACGCCGGCACCTGCACCAGCTCCACATCGGTGAGCAGCGCCGCGATCGCCTCGGAGTGCTCGAACTGCATCAACCGGTCACTGTCGGAGCCGAGCACCAGCGCCTTGGCGTACTGCAGACCAGCCAGCGCGGCGTACCGGTTGTGCTCCCCGAAAAGGGCGAGAAAGTCGGTCATGACTTCGAACGAGGTGGCTCTTATCATCGTGTTGAGCAATTCGACCACCGCTGGATTGACCGCCTCGTCGCCGAACGAAAGCGTGCGGGTCAGGCTCCAGATCAGCGGCTCGCAGATATCGCGCCCGCGCTCGACCGCGCGCGCGCTGGGCGGCCAGCGGGACAGCCGCTTAGCCACCGGCATGATCGGGTTTCGCCGGGACAGGACTGGCTTGGGCAGGCCGGACCGGCCGATGTCCCCGGCGCTGGTGTTGAGGAACGCCACCCCGCAGATCCGCTCGGCGAACAGCTCAGGGTTGTGCTCGGCCAACTCCATGATCGTCATACCGCCGAGGGAATGCCCGATGAGCACGATCCGTCCCTCGGGCGCGGCCACTCGGATCACCGCGTGCAGGTCGCGAGCGAGCTGCTCGAGGGTGCACGCATATCGGGGCGAACGACCGGAGCGGCCGTGGCTGCGGTGGTCGTAGAGCACCTGGCGGACCCGGGGTGCGGTGCAATGCGCCAAGTCGTGTCGCTGGAATAGCCAGGACCGCCGGCTCAGGGTGTAACCGTGGATCAGTACGACGGTGAACTCGGGCGCTCCCCCGTCGGCCGGATCCAGCTCCTCCACCGACAGCTCCACCCCGTCGTCGGCAGTGACGGTGTACTCACGGTCCGGCGGGAGCACGGCCGGGAAACCGGTGGGGAGGTCCGCCGCGTCACTGCGCAGCTTGGCGATGCGGTTGTGGTGCGCGACGCCGGCGACGAGCGCGGCGGTCACCGCCGTGCCCAGCACGCCGCCGACCACCCACCCGGCAGACTTCACCAGCGATCTCATCTTATGACTCGCGTCCGACCAGAGTGACAACCGGTCGCCGACCCAGCACCGTGCGGGTCACTCGGGGCCGCACCATACCCGCCACCACCTCGTAGTGGATGGTGCCCAGCTTATCCGCCCATTCGGCCGCGGTGGGCGCACCACCCTCACCGGTGCCGAAGAAGACCACCTCATCGCCCACCGCGACCGGGTCGTCCCCGCAATCCACCATCACCTGGTCCATGCACACCCTTCCCACCACCGGGCGGCGGCGCCCGTTGCACCACACATCGAGCCGGCCGGTGAGCACCCGTGGTACACCGTCGGCATAGCCGACCGGGACCAGACCTAAGGTGGTCTCCTGGCCGGTACGCCACACGTGTCCGTAGGACACGCCCTCCCCAGCCGGGACGTGTTTGACCACAGCGACCTGCGAGCGCAGCGTCATCGCAGGCACGAGGCCATAACTCTGCCCGGGAACCGGGGAGAGCCCGTAGACGGCGATACCCGGGCGGACCATGTCGTAGTGCAGGTCCGGCCGGGTCAGCGTGGCCGCAGAGTTGGCCAGGTGCCGCAACGGCCGCAGCCCGGCCTGCCTGGCCACCCGGTACGCCGCGTCGAAGCAGCGCCGCTGCTGCTCGATGACCGGATGCCCGGGGTCGTCGGCATGCGCCAGATGTGACCAGATGGCCACCACCTCCACCTCCGGTGCAGCGGCCGCAATCCGGATCACACCGGGCCATTCGCTTCGGTAGACGCCACCCCGGGTCAGCCCGGTGTCGACCTTGAGGTGCACCCGGGCGGGGCGGCCGGCCGCCGCCGCGGCCCGCGCGGCCGCGTCGAGCTGACCGATCGAGTAGACGCCGAGGTCGACCCCCGCGGCGACCCCCGCGGCGAGGTCCTCACCCGGTGCGTGCAACCAGGCCAGCAGCGGGGCGTCGATCCCGGCGCCCCGCAGCACCAGCGCCTCGTCGACGCTGCACACACCCAGCGCGCTCGCCCCCGCCTGCAGCGCGGCGGCGGCGATGTCGACCGCGCCGTGGCCGTAGCCGTCGGCCTTGACCACCACCATGGTGCCAGCGCCCGACGCTGCGGCGGCCCCGGCGAGAATCCCGACGTTGTGCCGGACCGCGTCGAGGTCGATCACCGCCTCGGCCCGGGGGCGCGGTGAAGGCGCTGGCACCGCCGTCATTCTCGCCTCCCGGCCACGTCACGAAGGCTACGGATCGCATCACTGAGCGCAACTTGGAGCGCAGAGGCGGGAGCCGGTGCCCCGCTGCCACTCTGCCCACCATTTCGGGGCCAATCACCTCGGGGCCAATCACCTCGGGGCCAATCACCTCGGGCGGCGAGGGTGGCGGCAAGCTCCTGGGCGTGCACCGCGGCCGCCGCTGCCGTGGCCGGCTCCAGCCCGGTGGCGAGCAGCGTGCCGATGACGCCGGTCAGGACGTCCCCGGACCCCGCGGTCGCCGCCCAGGCCGACCGGGCGGGGTGCACCAGCACCCGCCCGTCCGGGGCGGCCACGATAGTGGTGTTGCCCTTGAGCAGCAGCACAGCGTCGAACCGGGTGGCGGCCTGCCGGGCGGCCGCCACCCGGTCCGGGCCGGGGGCCGCCCCGGTGAGCCGCTCGAACTCCCGGTCGTGCGGGGTGAGCACCAGCGGGGTGTCCGGGTCACGGCTGTCCGCCAGTTCGGGGTGCCGGGTCAGCAGGGTGATCGCGTCGGCGTCGGCCACCACCGGCACCCCGGCGGCCAGGACATGAGCGAGCACCTGACGCCCGGCCGCGCCGGTGCCCATCCCCGGGCCGACCGCCCAGGCCTGCACCCGCCCGGCGTCGGACACCGACCCGGTAGCCACCACCTCCGGCCAGCGCGCGCGGACCGCGTCGGCGGCGGTACCGGCGAACCGGACCATGCCCGAGGTGGCCAGCACCGCGGCCCCGGCGCAGAGCACCGCCGCCCCGGGGTAGTCCGCCGACCCCGCGGCGACCCCCAGCACGCCCTGGGTGTACTTGTCGCTGGCCGGGCCGGGCACCGGCCACAGCGCGCCGACCTCGGCCGCGGTGAGCACCCGCAGGTCGGGCTCACCCAGTTCGGGGAACAGCCCGATGTCCACCAGGTGCACCGGGCCGCAGCGCCACGGGGCAAGCACATGCACCGGTTTGCGGGCGCCGAAGGTGACCGTCTCGGTGGCGGTGACCGCGGGGCCGTCGGCGGCACCGGTATCCGGGTCCACCCCGGAGGGTGAGTCCACCGCGATGATCGGCACCCGGACGGCCTCGACGAGGCGCACGGCCGCCGGGCGCAGCCCACCCTTGCCTGCCAGCCCCACGATCCCGTCCAGGACCACATCGGCGCGGCCTGGCAGCGCCTCCGCGATCCGCCCGCCGGCCCGGCGCAATGCCGCGAGACCCGCCGGGTGCGCGCGGTCGGGCGAGAGCAGGACGGCGGTGACCGCCACCCCGCGGCGGCGCAGGATCGCCCCGGCCCACAGTGCGTCCGCACCGTTGTTGCCCGCCCCCACCAACAGTCCGACGTGCCTGCCGGACACCGCGCCGGTCCGCTGCGCGAGCACCGCCGCGGTCCGGGTGGCCAGCCCGAACGCGGCGCGGCGCATCAGCGCACCCCGGGGTACCCGCCCGAACAGGGCTTCC
>JBOHGM010000142.1:0-8721 GCA_050699435.1 Pseudonocardiaceae bacterium
TGCCGTTGGTCCCCGCGATGTGCAGCACCGGGTAAGAGCGTTGCGGTGAGCCGAGCAGATCGGCCAGCGCCGCGATCCGGGTCAGCGACGGCTCGATCCGGCTCTCCGGCCAGCGTTTGTCCAGCTCAGCCTCGACGGCCCGCAGCGCGCCCAGTGCCTCGAGCTCCCGCTGCGCCATCACCGCTCAGGCCCCAGCCGGGCTGACCAGGTCAGCACCCGAGCGACGAGCCGGATAAGTTATCGCAGTCACGCGCCGAGTCTACGGACTCGCGTGCGGAGACCGGCGGAGGCGCGACTGTTGTTCAACCGCGGATGCATCCGCGACGCTCACTTCCAGCACGAACCCGCACCCACCGTCCCCGCTTGGCTGCGTAGAGTCATATTCACAGATTCAACCGCACCGAGATACGTCAGCGAGGAGGAGCCGTGACGGATCCACTGACACTGTCCTTTCTTTCGGCAACAGCACTGACCGAAGGCATCGGGTTTCTGTCCAAGCTGAGGACCAGCGCGCCACCGCGCTCGCCGGATTCGCCCACGGACGGGCCACTCAATTGCGGCGTACCGGCGATCCAGACAATATGCAGGAGGCACGGCGCGTCCTTACGCAGGCGGCCTCCGCCATTGAGCAGCCGTATAGTCCCACTTCAGCACGGCGCCTTGCCCCTCTGTTGTACGACCTCGCTTATCTGCACTATCTCTACGGTGACTATGACGAAGCGGACAAGTGGTTCCAGCGCGGCGTTGACGCCTCGGAACTGGCCGGCGACCGCACCGGCGCCTACATTAGCCAACTTGTCGCACTCAAGGTGCGTCTCTTCCGGCAAGCGGTGGACCCGGAAGCCTTCCGCGCCATCGTCACCGAAGCATTGGTCTTCTTCCGAAGCGACGCGGCCCGCAAGCAGCACGCTGAACGCTGGGTGATGAACTGTCATGCCTATCTGCTGGACCTCGCTGTGCTGACCGACGACCCAGACGCCGCGCGCACCGAGTTGGAGACCCTCGAAGAAGACCCGTGGGTCCAGCGGTTCGACCGTTCTGACCTCGTCGCCCGCTGGCGGGCCCGGACGGCCCTCGTCAGCGGGGACGCGGCACGGGCATGTGAATTATTCGAACAACGGCTCCGCAGCGAGCTGACCGATCCCCCGCCACCACGTGACGAGCTCGCCCGCGACCTGTACGACTATGGCTGCGCCCTCGTTGCGCACGGTGACGTCGGGGAAGCGCGAAGGATCTGGAGACTCGGCCTGCGCTGTCCCGACAACGCTGCCAGCTGGCCGTGGAAACCCCGCATCGCCCAGAAACTAGAGACTCTGGGGTAGGCCTCGTGAGTGCGTAACAGTGTTCGAACACTGTTACGCACTCACGAGGTTTGATCGCGGAACTCGCGGACCGCTTCGGCGATGGCATCCACCTCCAGCACGTCGACCATCAGCCCGACCTGCTCTTCCCACACGTCATCGGGGACGGCCGCACGCAACTCGTCCTCGAGGATGTGGTATACGGGGAGGCCCAACTGGACCCCGGCCAACGGTCCTGCCCAGCTCGGATCACCGAGCACCACTGTCTCGGCGGCGATCCCGGCGCTCTCCGGATCCGGCGCGCCGAGCAGCACCAGCAGCGAGTCGCCGCCGTGCTCGTCGGTCAGGCGCTTGATCGTCTCCTGGGTGGACAGGTCCATGGCTCCGGCAGCCGTTCAAACGAAGCACTCGGTGGCGACATAAGCCACCGAGGCACCTGCCGCTTCGACACAGGCCGCAATCGCCGGCCCCGCGATCCCGTCGCGTTCGCCGATCACGATCACCTGTTTGCCGTCGAACATCAGTCCTCCTTCACTCCCAGTCGGTCCAACTCCGTGGCCAGCCACTTGTCGAGCTGGTCTGCCACCAGGCTGGTATCGGTGATCCGCGCCACCTCCTGGCCGTCCTGGTACAGCAGGAAGGTCGGCAGGCCGCGCACTTGCAATGCCATGCACTTCCGCCGCGCCTGGCTCGCGTCCAGCTTCACCACGGTCAGCTCGGGATGGGTGCCGGCAATGGTCTTCATGTGCGGCGCCAGCGCCACGCACGGCCGACAGCTCTCCGCCCACACGTCGACGAGCACGAGGCCGGACCCGACCAGCTCGTCGAAGGTCTCCTTCGTCGCATCCACCACGCCACCCACATCAGCCTCCGTTGCGTTCGAGTAGGACACTCATCCCGTCGGACACCTGGCTCATCCGCCCCAGGAACAAACTGCCCTTGGCCAGCAGCAGGATCTTGTCCGCCGAGCCCGAGCGCAGCCGGTTCAGCGCATGCGGCAGGTAACAGATCGCCGAAGCCAGATGGCCCTGGGTGGGGGCGTAACCCGGCATCCCACGGGTCGCGATGAAATCAGCGATCTCCTCGCGGCTGATATCACCGCGGCGGGCGGCCAGCGCGGCGATCGTCTTGTAGTTGCGGGCCGCCACGTCCCCCGAGCCCTGTGGCTCGGTCACCTCGGGATCGTGCAGTTCGGTGGCGTAGTCGTCGACATCGGCCATCCCCAGGCCGAGCGCGTCGAGCGGGCGCACCGCCAGGTCGTGCATGATCTGCGCGCCCGAGCCGCCGGAGGACACCCGGTGGTGCCCGACGGCGTCCAGCCGGATCTTGGGCGAGACCCCGTCGTCGGCGGTCACCAGCAGCGCGGCGCCGCCGATCACGTCCTCCAGCACCGGCAGGTCGTGCTTGAGGTGCCCCTCGAACTTCATCCCGAGCTTGGGCAGCGACCCGCCCGCAACCACGACGACCTGCTCGAACACCCCGGCCACCACGAGGCTGGCGGCGATCACCAGCGCCGGGATCGGCCCGGCGCAGAAGTCCTTGACGTCGGCGCCAGACGACTCGGACAGCCCGGCAGCCACCGCGATCGCCTTGCCCATGTTCCCGCCACCCCGCTGGTAGCGGTCCCCCACGGCTTCCTCGGAGCACGACATCGTGTACTCGACGGCGGCGGGGTCGAGGCCGTTGTCGTGCAGCAGGTGCAGCAACGCCAGGGTCCCGGTGGCCTTGCAGGCCAAGTTCTCCAGCAGCACCGGGGCGGCCAGTGACTCGTCCTCGTCGTGCGCCCCGTGCAGCGCCCCAGCCAGGGTGTCCGGTGCCAGATGCAGCGCCAGCACACCCGGCCCGAGCGTCGCCTCGATGTTCTTGGTCGCGGTGGAGATCCGGGCCAGATCCAGATATCCGCCCAGCGGATGCTCGGCCAGCCGCTTCGCCGCGCGCTCGGCGAGCTCCGGGGTCAACGTCACCAGGTCGAACTCGTCGACCGCGGCCATCAGCCCGAGGAACTCCTCCTCCGGCATGATCTCCCCGAACGGCGCGAACCGCTCCGCGGCGGGATGTGCGGTACCCCGGGTGGGCGGGGGATGGGTGGGCGGGGAATGGGTGGGCGGGGAATGGGTGGGCGGGCGAATCCATGGCCGGGGTGGCAGCTCGCGGGGGTGCAATGCCCCCAGAAATGCCTGGTAGGGCGGGTAGCTGACGGCGTCGTCGAAGCTGCGCAGGTTGGCCAGGAACCTGCTGGTCAGCTCCGGGTCACCGGCCAGCGTGCGCGCCGGCTTGGAACCGTGCCGGGCCAGGCCAGGGGTGTGGGCCAGCACGAGGCTGGCCGCGCGGACGACGGCATCAGGCACCGGCAGGCTCCTCCGAGTTGACGTCAAAGATCGTCGGCTGTTCCACCGGGGTGGCGAGCGCATCGAGGGCCCGTTCGACCAGCCGCCGTCGCCAGGCGTGCTCGGCCGCCGACGAGAGGTTCGGGTCACCCGCTGGGTAGGGGATGCCCCGGCCCGGCACGATTCGCGGCGCGCCGACCTGTTCGGCGATCGTGACGAGGTTGGTCACCAGGGCGGTGGGGATGCCGGACCGCTCCAGTTCCTTCGCAAGCGTTGACCCGCAACGCGTTCCGGTTCCTCAAGTGGCGGTGAGGATCGCCGCCTGCACTCCTGCTTTGCGCAGTTCCGCGGCCCACTCGACGCCGAACCGCTGCGCGGTGGCCACCGGGGTGCCGTTGCCCACCGTAGTCAGGAACTCGCCGTGCAGGTGACCGATCACCCCTTCGCGTTCCAGCGCGCGGGCGGCGTCCAGGGGCAGCAGCCGGTGCGGGTCGGCGTTGGCGACGGTGGTCGCGAAGCCACCCGCCACCGACTCCCACGTCCCGGAGACCAGCGCGTCGACACCGTCGATCGGGTAGCGCAGCCAGCGGGTGGCTCGGGCGGATTCGAGCCGGTCCGGGTTGCCGAGCGGCACCACGGCACCCTCGGTGACCAGCGCGATGGACGCGCTGGCCGTCTTGTCCACCGGCGCCGCCGGGACCACCGTGTCGTAGCCGCCGACCGGGACCTCGGTGGCGTCCCGGTCCCCGCCGAGCCGTCGCAGGACCAGCTCGACGGCCCGCGCTGCGGCGCGCTGCTCGACCAGCCGCCCGATCCTGGCGAGCCCGGTGACCCGGCCATCGTCCGCGGTCAGCGTCTCGCCGGTGGCCAGCTTGGTGACCGCGGCGGCGAGGCGCTGCATCGTCGGCCGCATCTCCCGCGCGATCGCGCCTGCCGCCACCACCGGTGCCGCGCCGGCCTCGCTGATCCCGGGGTTCTCCGGGTGCATCGAGGCCACCGCGGGCAGTCCCGCGGCGTGCGCGGCGGCCACCAGCCGGGCACAGACCAGTCCGTAGCGCCCGCTGCCGAACGCAGGCCCGGCGACCAGCAATTCTCCGTCCGCCGAGCGGGCCATGGCGAGCAGCTCCGCGCAGACCCCGGGGTCGGATGCCGCATAGTCGTCACCGCAGACGACCGTGGCGACGATCTGGTGCCCTTCGCCGAGCAGTTGCTGCAGCAGGCGCCCGGGACCGGCCGGTCCCTCGAGCACCCGCGGGCCGAGGTCCGCGGCGTCCTCCCCGCCGAGCCCGGCGTAGAACTGGTTGATGTAGTGCACGAGACGCATCAGGCCACCCCTTCCAGGGGCACATCGGCTCGGCAGGTCAGCCGCCCGGCACCCAGCGGGTTCAGCCCGCCCAGGATCATGGCGACCGGGACCTCGACCGCGGCGGTCGCATCGGCGTCGATGATCCGCAGCCGCTCGGCCCCCAGCGCCCGCTGGACAACGGGCAACGCCACCCGCTGGTCGTAGTTGCCGGTGCTGACCACGGCACCGTGGCGGGGGCCCGCGACCAGGGGCGGGCCGGTGCCGTCGGGCCCGGACATCTCGGCGTACAGGGCCACCGCCGTCAGGCCGGCCGTCTCCAGGGCGTCGACCTTCATGGACAGGTCGTTGTCGGCATTGCCTGCGCCCTCCTTGGTCACGATAACCGCGTCGAAGCCGGCGGCGTGGCACAGCCAGGCGGCGTGCTGGGAGACGTGCTCCTTGCCCGCCTGCTCCACCGGCTCCGGGCACAGCACCACGCCGGCGAAGTTCAGGTCCTGCCCGTCACGGGCCCGCAGCTCGGCGATCACCGGGTGGTTCTGGTGCAGATAGGTCGGGTTGCGCAACGCCGGGTGGCCGTATTGCCCACTGACCACGGCGCCGTCCTCGATCTCGGCCGGATCGAACAGCGTCGGCAGGCTGCCCGCCATGCTACGGCCGTAGACGAAGACGTCCTTGAACGCCCCCTGGGTCTGCAGGTTGGTGATCACGCCCACTCGGGGCAGCCCCTGGGTGGGGGTGCCCGCCCGGTGCGGCGGCGCCAGCTCCTCCACCGCATCGGGATCGGCGTCGACCGCGGCATCGGCGAGGTGCACGGCCAGGCGTAGCAGCCCGCGACGCACCGCCTGCTCGGCTTCCTGCCAGGAGGCACCCTCAGCGGGATCGAACTCGATCACGAGGTTATGCGTCCGGCCGAACGGCGACCGGTCGGCGCCCGGGCCGGACATGTCGATCAGGCCCTCCTGGTTGCGCGGCAGGTAGCCGGCCCCGAGCACGGCAGAGCCGCGCAGCACGTGCGTATCGGGTCCACGCTTGCGGTTGATCGGCGCCAGCCAGCCGGGGAACGCCCCGCCACCCGGTCCCTTGGTGCGGGGCTCGACCACATCGAGCGGCGACACGATCCGGACTGATTCTCCGGGTGAAGCGAGGTGTGCGCGCACCGATGCCAGCGCGGGATCAGCGACCAGCGCCTGCACCCGCTCCCGCCCGACCACCAGATGATGCTGGTCATAGCGGGTGGCGGCACCGAATCCGACCGAGTGGACCTCGTGTACGACGCGCCGAAGTACCGACACCCTCTCCCCTCCTTCCGCGTACGTCGGTGTTGCCTCATCGTATCCGTGCGACTACGGATGGTCCCGAGTTCCGGTGCAGGCGCACGGAGAGGACCTGTGGTGACCGAGATACCGGCCAAGGAGGTCGCCGTGACCAGGCGCTTCGGGCCGACAGTCGCGCTGGACGGGGTGGACCTCGACGTCCCCGCCGGGCAGCTGGTCGGGCTGCTCGGCCCGAACGAGCAGGCAAGTCGACCCTGCTCCAGCTCCTCACCGGCCTGCGCCGCCCGACGTCGGGCCGGGTGGAGCTCTTCGGCCACTCCCCACCGATGCGGCCCCCAGCAGGGTTGGTAGCCGTTGAGGACATCGCCCGGGTGGGTTGGTGGTACTTGAAGAGCCCCCAACTACGGGATCAGGCGGACTTCTCGCGGCGCTCGCGGCGGGAGGGCTGGCGGGTCACGATCGTCGGGTTGACGTTCTCCCGCACGGTCTGCTCGGTGATGACCACCTTCGCCACGTCGTCGCGACTGGGGATGTCGTACATCACAGGCAGCAGCACTTCTTCCATGATGGCGCGCAGGCCACGGGCCCCGGTACCGCGCAGAATCGCCTGATCGGCGATGGCGTCCAGGGCGGTGGCGGTGAACTCCAGCTCCACGCCGTCCATCTCGAAGAGTTTGCAGTACTGCTTCGACAGCGCATTGCGGGGCTCGGTGAGGATCTGCACCAGCGATGCCTTGTCCAGGTTCGTCACGCTGGCCACCACCGGCAGCCGCCCGATGAACTCCGGGATCAGCCCGAACTTGATCAGATCCTCCGGCATCACGTCGGAAAACACGTCGGAGGTGTCGAGGTCGGCCTTGGACCGCAGCTCGGCGCCGAAGCCGATCCCGCGCTTTCCGATCCGGTCTTCGATGATCTTGTCGAGACCGGCGAAGGCGCCCGCAACGATGAACAGCACGTTCGTCGTGTCGATCTGGATGAACTCCTGGTGCGGGTGCTTGCGCCCACCCTGGGGCGGCACGCTGGCCGTCGTCCCCTCCAGGATCTTCAGCAGCGCCTGCTGGACCCCTTCGCCGGAGACGTCCCTGGTGATCGAGGGGTTCTCCGACTTGCGGGCGATCTTGTCGACCTCGTCGATGTAGATGATCCCGGTCTCGGCTCGCTTGACGTCGTAGTCAGCTGCCTGGATCAGCTTGAGCAGGATGTTCTCCACGTCCTCGCCGACATAGCCGGCCTCGGTGAGGGCGGTGGCGTCGGCGATCGCGAAAGGCACGTTGAGCAGCTTCGCCAGGGTCTGGGCGAGATAGGTCTTGCCGCATCCGGTAGGGCCGAGCATCAGGATGTTCGACTTGGTTAGCTCGATCTCGTTGTCGCGACCCTTGTCCTCCGCCTGGATGCGCTTGTAGTGGTTGTAGACAGCCACCGACAACGTGCGTTTGGCATCGTCCTGGCCGATGACGTAGGTCTCGAGGAAGTCGTGGATCTCGGTGGGTTTAGGGAGTTCTTCGAGCTTGACGTCACCCGCTTCGGCGAGTTCCTCCTCGATGATCTCGTTGCACAGATCGATGCACTCGTCACAGATGTACACACCAGGGCCCGCGATGAGCTTCTTGACCTGCTTCTGACTCTTCCCGCAGAAGGAGCACTTCAACAGGTCACCGCCGTCACCGATACGTGCCATGGGCGCTGGCCTCTCATCCCTCCCGGCGCTTGGTATGCAGTGCGCCTGGCTGCGTGTGTCCTTGACGTTACTCGCCTGACCCCGCCGCGCGGGAGCACCAGCCTCCCCGATATCGCCGGACGGATGGGGTAGCGCCGTCCGTTCGGCGTGTCGGGGTGGCCAGGTCAGGTTCGGATCGCGGAGAGCTTCCGGACCTGGGTGATGTCGTCGATGATGCCGTAGTCCTTGGCCTCAGCGGCGGTGAGAATCTTGTCACGATCGATGTCGGTGCGGATACGTTCTTCGGTCTGACCGGTGTGGTGCGCCAGAGTGCCCTCCATCAGGCGGCGCACCCGCTGGATCTCCGCAGCCTGGATCTCCAGGTCCGAGACCTGCCCGTAGGCGCCCTCCATGGCCGGCTGGTGGATCAGGATCCGCGCGTTGGGCACGGCCATCCGCTTGCCCGGCGTGCCTGCGGCCAGCAGCACCGCGGCGGCCGAGGCGGCCTGCCCTAGGCAGAACGTCTGGATCTCCGGCCGGACGAACTGCATCGTGTCGTAGATCGCCATCAGCGCAGTGAACGACCCACCCGGCGAGTTGATGTACATGATGATGTCGCGGTCCGGGTCCGTGGACTCCAGCACGAGCAGCTGCGCCATCACGTCGTTGGCGGACGCGTCGTCGATCTGCACGCCGAGGAAGATGATGCGCTCCTCGAACAGCTTGTTGTAGGGGTTGGACTCCTTGACCCCGTAGCTGGTGCGTTCGATGAAGGACGGCAGGACATACCGCGACTGCGGCATGGTCCCGTGGGGCATGGTCCCGTGGGGCATGGTCCCGTGGGGCATGGTCC
>JBOHGM010000143.1:0-8640 GCA_050699435.1 Pseudonocardiaceae bacterium
ACAGCAGCACGCCAACCCGCGCGTAAAAGCTCGCAAGACCGGACAACCGCTGTGGTCCCCAGTTGCGCAGATCTGTCCACTTCGTCAATTCACCAACCGTGACGAAGGTGACGGCCAACGTCTGACCTGTGAGCCGCGCTTCCAGAGAGTGAGGAAGCCGGTCACGCAAGATCGCAGACGAGACGTCCGTGTCGAGCACGATAACGCTCACGCCATGCCCGCGCGGCGTGAGGCGTAGAGATCAGCAAGAAACTCTTCATATTCCTCGTCGGAATCCCAAAGCTCCGGGTGCGCCAGTTCCTTCAATGACTCCACCGGTCCCACACCCTGACGACGCATCAACTCCTCGGTCGAGAACTCCTCTTCGCCCCGCTGCACCCGCACCGGCTCAGGTGTCGCTGTCATCGTCATCACCTCCTCGATCCAGGCCTCAGTCTGACTCCAGCATGCCATCGTCACCAGCCGAGACCTCGGGCCCGGCGCCGAGCGTGCTCGCCCTGGCAGCGACCAACGCGTGCATCGCCAGCTCCCCGAATGCTCTCCTCGGGGTCGGTGAAAGTCCTCTGTTGCAACAGCACCAACGTCCCAGGATCCTCACACCACCCCGTTTGGTCAGTAGTGCAGGTTAAGCCTTTCGGCCTCGGCGCTCATCTCGTCGAGGGCTGCTCGCCGCTCGGTGTCCCGGGCTCGTTTGTAGGTCAAGACGTCAGCCAGGCGGAGGCGGCGGTGGTTGCCGGCGGTGCGGGTGCAGGGCAGCGTGCCGTGTTCGATCAGCCCGATCAGGTATGGCCGCGAGACGTTGAGGAGGTCGGCCGCCTCCTGGGTGGTGAGTTCGGCGTGCACGGGAAGGACGGCGACGGCATTGCCCTGCGCGAGTTCGCGGACGACACGCACCAGCACGTCACGGACCGAGCGTGGCAGCTCCACCGTTTCGCCTCCGGCGCCGAGCAACCTGGCGACCGACGGTTCGTCCAGTGCGTCACGTACCAGCACCAGAAGCCCCGCCTCCTCCGCGGGCGGGAGGACGGGTTCGGTGTCGTCGGCCGGTATCGGTTGCGCCACATCACCAGGTTGGCAGGAAATCGAAGAAACCGCAACGGACGTCACCGACCTGCGGGTGTTGACCGCCATGGCGATGTGGGCCTTCAGTGCGGGACGGGTTCAACCGGATCGCGGAGCGAACGACGATCTGGCGCGGCGGCCGCGTCCAGGCCTGCGTCGGCGGTGGCGCGACGGCGTCCGATCACAGGGACCTGATGAAAGCGCCACCCCCTGCAATGCTCGGCGGGCATCTGTCAGATGCTCATTGTGTGACCAGGAACAGCAACCAGCGGGAACCCCCCACGCCGCGCCCGTTGTCGAACGTGACGATCGTGGTGAGCGCCGTCGTCGTGCTGGGGGCGACACTGGTGGCAGGGGAAACAGATTCCCAAACCGGCGCCACCCTGGCCCGGGATCCGCCTGGATCTCACCGGCGCACTCCTCATCGACTTCACCTTGGCGAATTGCCAGCTCAACATGACTGACTTCAAGAACGCTCAGTTCACTGGTGTCACCAACGTCCGCGGATCACAGTTCACCAGCTACATCAACTTTGACGGCGCCCAGTTCAGCGGTAGCGCCAGCTTCTTCGGGGCCCAGTTCAGCGGTAGCGCCAGCTTCTTCGGGGCCCAGTTCAGCGGCAGCGCCAGCTTCTTCGGCGCCCAGTTCAGCGGCAACGCCAACTTCAGGAGCAGCCGGCTCACCCGCGCCGACTTCCACGGCGCCCAGTTCACCGGTGACGTCGACTTCCACGGCGCCCAGTTCACGGGTGACGCCGATTTCTTCGGTGCCCAGTTCACCCACAACGCCGACTTCAGCGGAACCCAGTTCAGCAGCAGCAACTTTGACGGCGCTAGCGTCGCGCTGGACGCGGAAACGGCGCCGCCTGGCTGGACCACGCGCCCAGCCAGGCATGATGAGGGTGAGGACGCTGGTTGTCGGTATCTCGTGCGGGTTAAGGACGTGGCGGCAAGAGACGTGAGCAATGGGAGAACTACCCCTGAGCATCCGTGAGTCGCTGACCGGGGGCAGCGGCCACGAGTCGCGGAGTTAAATCTCACGAGCACGATGCCGGTGCGAGGCGGTGGATCGCGCGCGGCAGGCCGGGCAGGTTTGTGCCTGGTCGGGTGGTGCGCCGGCCAGCTCTGCGAGGGGCCGGAACTGTCTCCCGTCGCATTGTGCTGTGACGAGTGCGTCCCCGGATCGGTCGGCCAGGTGGGTATCGCAGTCGGCGAGCGAAGCCACGTACCAGCCCACTCTGGTCGTCGCTTGCCGGGCCCTAACGGGAACCTTTCGCCGACCCGGCGTCAGCGGATCGTTTACGACAGCGGTCATGACTTTCCCTTCTCGTTCATCCCCTCGTAGCATCAGCCGGAAACTAGAATGAGCCGAAGGGTGAAGGGAAGGAGATTGCGGCAGATTGCCGAAGAAGCCATGTTACTCGTCCGGTCCGCCAAGCTCGGACAATGCCCGGGTGATGAGGGCACGGGGCTGCGCGCCGTAGACTGCCAGGTTTGCGTACTCGGCGAACCGTTCCAGATAGTCACGGATTTCGCTGGGCTCGGACAAGGTGAGGGTTGCGGTGAGCGTCTCCACCCTGACCCTGCGCTCGTCGTGGATGGCGAATCCGTGCAGCGGTGCATTCACCAGCTGGGTCTCGAAGGGGATGATGCCGAGGCGGACGGTGCGCATGCTCGCCATCCCCAGCAACCGGTCGAGTTGGCCTTCCATCACCTCGGGCGGGCAGAGCCGGTAGCGCAGAACTGCCTCGGTCAGCACGAAGTGGGCTCTGGTCTCGGGGCGGTACAGGATTTGCTGGCGGGCCATCCGGGCCGCCACGGACTCGTCGACGTCGGTGGGCGGCCCACCGTACTTTACGCCGCCCGCGAAGCGGTATCGGGCATACTCGGGAGTCTGCAGCAGGCCCGGTATGATCGAGCACTGGAAGTTCCGGAATACCGAGTACTGCGCCTCCTGCTCGACGATGGTGTGCTGGAAGCGCGCCATTCCGGCGCGGAACGCCCGCCGATGCTCCAGGTAGTGCCCTTCCAGGCCGCGCAGCGACGCGATAAGGTCACCGACCACCGCCGGAGCGCCGCAGGCCATCGCCCAGGCTTCGGCGTCGGCGTCCGACGGGGTCTGCTTGCCGCTCTCGATCCGCGAGACTTTACTCGGCTGCCAGCGTTGCGACTCGGCAAGCTGGCGTCCGGTCAGCCGGGCGTCCTGGCGCAGCGCGCGCAGCCGCTGACCGAGCGCCTCGCGCTCGCGCTGGAAACTCGTCACTCAGTAACTCGTCACTCAGTCGACGCCGTGCTTCGCGGCGAACTCCTCTCGTGACACCGAATAGTGCCATGCGGCGTCGAACCAGTGCAGCCGCTGGACGATCTGCGCCGGGTCGTCGATCAGTTCGTGGCCGACCGGGTGGTCGTCCTCGTCGAAGTGAATGATCACGGCAGTGGTCGCGTCGAAGATCCAGTAGTCCTCGTCGGGCAGCCCCAGCTCCAGCTCCTGGGCGCGCTGGCGGGGCAGATAACGGATCTCGTCCCCGGCGGCCACATTGAGCCGGGCGACGTGCAACAGGTAGCGCGCATCGTCGCTGAGCGGTTCGGTGACCACCCGAACCCGGGTCATCCGCTTGCCTTGACTATTCCACGCCCGAACCTTGCCGGTCCAGTTGTCCAGGAAGGAGTAGTCGGTCAGCTCACCAGCCAGGAACCGCCGCCGCCTCTCGGGTGACGTGTCAGTGTTGTAGCAATCCCGTGGCTCCAGGCGACGCGCAGTGTAGCGGTAGGTGTCGAACAGGGCATCCCACTGCTCCTCGGTCAGTGATCGGCCCATCAGGCACGCTCCGCCAGCCGCAGCACATCAGAGGGAACCTCCACGAGGCACTCGTCGTCGGCCAGATCGCGGACGTCGGCGAGAGCCTCGGGATCGGTCACGATCTTGCCCTGCACTCCGAAGGTGCCTCGGTCGGTGGCGTATAACGCCTCACAATTGCCCTCGTCTGAACTGGCCGTCTTGCCGAGATAGCGCAACCTCATGCCAATCCCCTCCGTGAGTCCCACGCACTCGGTCCGATACCGGAGCGTCGCCGCAAAAGTACGGTCCGCGGCCACGTCCACGGAACGAACTTGCGCCAGATTGCGCGCAAGCACCCCGCCGCCTATCCCCACCCGCACGGCCGGGCAAGCACCAGACGTGCGCAGGCTCGCCCAGCGCCGTGTCCGGTGGCCATGATTGTCAATGGCGTCAATCCGCCGCTCGATGACCGCGACGAACGACACCGAGGGCCAACCCCGCTTCGCGGGCGGCACGCGGTGCACGAGCGGCTGCTGGTGGAGTCGGTGCACCTCCGCCACGGCACATACAACAGTATGCGATATGCTGGTATTCATGCAGGTGGACCGCTTTTCAGTAACGATGGAGCCCGACCTCGGTGCGGCCGTCCGGGACGCGGCCGAGCGCGCCGGGATGAGCGTGTCGGGCTGGCTGGCCCAAGCGGCGGCCGACAGGCTCAGAAACGACCTGCTCGGCGCAGCCCTCGATGCGTGGGAAGCCGAGGATGGGCCGTTCGGTGAGGAGGAGCTCGACGCCGCCGCGGCGACACTGGGTATCACCCGTGGCTCGCGCGGACACGCCGCGTGACCCTGGTGCTCGATGCGGGCGCGTTGCTGGCAATCGACCGCCGGGACCGGCGAGTGGGTGCCATGCTGCGGGTTGCGCAGCACGAGCGGGTCGTAGTCCGCACCAGCCCCGCCGCCGTGGCGCAGGTGTGGCGCCACGGCGCTCGGCAGACCCAGCTGGCTCGGATCCTGGCCGGCGTGGCGGCTCCGCCCCTGGACCTGGACACCGGGAGACGTCTCGGGGCGCTACTCGGCGTCGCCGGTAGCCGCGATGTCGTCGACGCCCACGTCGCCTCGCTGGCCCGCACCGGCGATCAAGTGTTGACCAGCGACCCCGACGACCTGGGCAAACTCCTCGATGCGCGCTCGGTCAAGGCGATCGTGATCCCGGTGTAGCGCTGCGTGCATGGACGGGCATCCGGTGACACGGCAGCTGAATGCGGGATCCGCTCGGTGGCCGGGGGACGAGGCCGAGACGCCAACTCCCTGCGCTCCCAGCGCATCGTCGTACCGGCGTCCACGTCAGGCTGGTTGCGCCTATTGACAACTGTGCCCCCACCGGCTACGAACGACAGAGTGCGGACGGTCGTCTGCTGGTGGAAACATCAGCACCCGCTGAGCGGCATAGCCGGCCGACGTACTCGCTACAGGGCCGTCACCCATGGGTAGGCGGCCCTGGCGCTGTCTGACCAAGGGTGCATCTTCAGCCCGTACGAGGTGAGCTTGCCGCCGGGCCGACGGTAGAGCCGAGGACTCATCTCGGTCAGATAACGGCGCTCGGTGTTACCAAACGTGTCATGTTCGAAGGCGGCGAAAGTGGCCGATGCGGCAGAGTCGGCGAGCTGGAGCAGCTCGACGCGGCTGGGCTGGTCGATGCGCCCGCCCTGCGGGCGAGATCCGTGCGGAGCCGGGCAAGCACCGCAGCCGCGTCGGCGAGGTTGTCGTCCGGCACGACCACAGCCGACATGATGAAGTGGTCGCTCGATTTCGCTGAGCGAGCCCGCTGCCCAGCCTCATCGATGAACGCATGCAGCCTTACCTCTGGCATGGCGGGCACGGTACTCAGCGTGAATGCGCCAGTACCGCCGCGACACGGCTGCGCGGCGAACAAGCCGTCGAGTCAGCCCTCGCGGAGCTCTGCATCTGCGAGACCTGCAACCCCCCGCCTAGAAGGCTTGGGCGCGGTGGCCGGGGGACACGGCTACTACTAACGTCGGCAGCAGACCGTGACCAGTGCACCAAGGAGGTCCCCCGCGATGGGCGACTCGGGCCAAGGACTCGACAACCTACTCACCGAGAGCCGCGCCTTCCCCCCGAGCGCCGAGTTCGCGGCGCAGGCGAACGCAGGCGCTGAGCTCTACGACGAGGCCGACGCCGACCGCGAGGCGTTCTGGGCCGCGCAGGCCCGCCGGCTGCACTGGGACACCGACTTCGAGCAGGTACTCGACTGGTCGAACCCGCCGTTCGCCAAGTGGTTCGTCGGGGGCAGGCTCAACGTCGCCTACAACTGCGTCGACCGGCACGTCGAGAACGGGCACGGCGAGCAGGTCGCCTTTCACTGGGAGGGCGAGCCGGGTGATACCCGCACCATCACCTACGCCGACCTGCAGCGCGAGGTCGCCAAGACGGCCAACGCACTGAGCTCACTGGGCCTGGCAGCCGGGGACCGGGTGGCCATCCAGCTCCCGATGATCCCCGAGGCGGTCTTCGCCATGCTCGCTTGCGCCCGGCTCGGCCTGCCGCACAGCGTGGTGTTCGGCGGCTTCTCGGCCGAGGCGCTGCGCAACCGGATCAGCGACGCGCAGGCCAAGCTAGTGATCACCGCCGACGGCCAGTTCCGGCGGGGCAAGGCGGCCCCGTTGAAGGCCAACGCCGACGATGCGGTGCAGAAGACCTCGACGGTGCGCCACGTGCTGGTGGTCCGCCGGACCGAGACCGACGTCGACTGGACCGAGGGCCGTGATCTGTGGTGGCACGAGCTGGTGGACGCCCAGTCCGACCAGCACACGCCCGAGCCGTTCGACTCCGAGCACCCGCTGTTCATCCTCTACACCTCGGGCACCACCGGGAAGCCCAAGGGAATCCTGCACACCTCCGGGGGCTACCTCACCCAGTGCGCCTACACCCACCACGTGGTCTTCGATCACAAGGCCGGGGAGGACGTCTACTGGTGCACCGCCGACATCGGCTGGGTCACCGGGCACAGCTACATCGTGTACGGGCCGCTGGCCAACCGGGCCACCTCGATCATCTACGAGGGCACCCCGAACACCCCGCACGAAGGCCGCCACTGGGAGATCGTCCAAAAGTACGGCGTCACCACCTACTACACCGCGCCAACGTTGATCCGCACGTTCATGAAGTGGGGGGCCCAGATCCCGGAGAAGTTCGACCTGTCGTCGCTGCGGCTGCTCGGCTCGGTCGGGGAACCGATCAACCCCGAGGCCTGGATGTGGTACCGGGAGCACATCGGCGGGCAGCGCTGCCCGGTCGTGGACACCTGGTGGCAGACCGAGACCGGGGCGATCATGATCTCGCCGCTGCCCGGCGTCACCGCGGCCAAGCCGGGCTCAGCGATGCGCCCGCTGCCCGGGATGAGTGCCGTCGTCGTCGACGGGTCGGGCACCCCGGTCGGCAACGGCCAGGGCGGCTTCCTGGCACTGGACAAGCCGTGGCCGGGCATGCTGCGCACGCTGTGGGGCGACGACGAGCGTTACCTGGAGACCTACTGGTCGCGCTTCGCTGACCAGGGCTACTACTTCGCGGGGGACGGCGCCAAGTACGACGACGACGGCGCGATCTGGCTGCTCGGCCGGGTGGACGACGTCATGCTCGTGTCCGGGCACAACATCTCCACCACCGAGGTGGAGTCCGCGCTGGTCGCACACCCGACGGTGGCGGAGGCGGCGGTGGTCGGCGCGCCGGACCCCATCACCGGGCAGGGCATCGTCGCGTTCGTGATCCTGCGCGGCAACGTCGCCGAGTCCGAGGCGAAAGGCGCCGACGCGATCAAGGCGCTGCGCGAGCACGTGGCCGCCCAGATCGGCGCGATCGCCAAGCCCCGGCAGATCATGGTCGTCGCGGACCTGCCGAAGACCCGGTCCGGCAAGATCATGCGGCGCCTCCTGCGCGACGTCGCGGAGAACCGCGAGATCGGCGACGTCACCACCCTGGCCGACTCCACCGTCATGGACATGATCGCCTCCGGCATGCACTCCGCCCCCGAGGAGTGACCCTGATACCCGAGGCCGAGTTGCGGTGGCGCTTTTCCCGGGCGAGCGGGCCGGGCGGTCAGGGGGTGAACACCACTGATTCGCGCGTCGAACTGGTCTTCGACGTGGCCGCCAGCACGGCGTTCACCGAGCAGCAACGAGCCCGCGTGCTGGCGCGGCTGTCCGGGAGGCTGGTCGACGGAGTGCTGACGGTGGTGGCCTCCGAGTACCGCTCCCAGCTGCGCAACCGGGAGGCCGCCCGCACCCGTCTCGCCGGCCTGCTGCGCGACGCGCTAGCCCCCGATCCCCCAGCGCGCCGGGCCACCCGCCCTTCCCGGGCCGCCCGGGAGCGCAGGCTGGCCGACAAGCGTCGCCGCACGCTCACCAAGCGGCTGCGCGGACCGGCCGACGAGTGAGCCGCCACGAGGTGCCGGCCGAGTGTCAGCGAGCCTCGGTGCCGAGGAGAAGCGCGAGTTCGGCCCGTCCGGAGACCCCCGTCTTGGTATAGATGTGGTTGAGATGGTTGCCCACCGTGCGCACCGAGAGCTGGAGCCGATCGGCGATCTCCCGCTTGCGCAACCCGCGCGTAGCCAGCTCGGCGATCTCCCGCTCCCGCGCGGTGAGGGCCTCGAGAACAGGGGGTCCACCGGCCCGTCGCAGGCTCGGCGTCTGTGCGCCCTCGCAGAGCGCCGCCCACTTCCGGGAGCGTCGCAGTGCGGCCAGCCGGGCCGCCGCCCGCCCGCAGTGGTGGTGCAGCTCGGCTG
>JBOHGM010000144.1:0-8529 GCA_050699435.1 Pseudonocardiaceae bacterium
GGGACTGCTGCTCACCCTGGACCCGGCTACCGGGGTGGCGGCGCGCTGGGTGGCTGGCGGTGCGGTCGTGCTGGATACCCCGGAACCCCCCGGTGCTGGGCTGCTGGACGCGGTCGGTGTGCTGGACCGGTTGCGTTCCCCGGGTGGCTGCCCCTGGGACGGCGAGCAGACCCACCGCTCGCTGATGCCCTATCTGATCGAGGAGACCTACGAGCTGTACCAGGCGCTGGAGGACGGTGACCCCGACGCGCTGCGCGAGGAGCTCGGTGACGTGCTGCTGCAGGTGCTCTTCCACTCTCGCGTCGCGCAGGAGCTGCCCGGTGGTTTCGATGTGGATGCGGTGGCGCGTGAGCTGGTGACCAAGCTGGTCGGCAGGCACCCGCACGTGTTCGCAGGCACCGAGCAGGTGCGCACCGCCGCAGCTCAGGAAATCCGCTGGGAGCAGCTCAAACGCACCGAGAAGCGTCGCGAATCCAGCGTCGATGGGGTGGCGCTTGCCCAGCCTGCGCTGGCGCTGGTGGCCAAGCTGGTGTCCCGGACGGCGCAGGCGGGCTTGCCTGCCGAGCTGCTTCCCGGGGCCGGTGGTGGTACCGGGGCGATGCTCTTCGCGCTGGCCGGCGCGGCGAAGCTGGCCGGGGAGGATCCGGAGGCGGCGCTACGCACCGTCGCCCGGCGCTGTGCCGACGACGTGCGCGCCGCCGAGCGTTCCGCGCGGGCGGCCGGGCTGGATGCCGGAGCGCTTACCGCAGCGCAGTGGCGGGAGCACTGGCCGCGTTAGTACGTTTGGCGTATCCCGAGCACCTGAAGGGTCGTTGATCAGACGATGGGCCTAGATGAGCGTGCCGAGACACCTGCGGGCGAGCTGCCTGGTCGTCGTTCCGGGTTCCCCAGGGTGGGTGGTTACCTCCTTCGGGGTGTGCTATCGGCCGGGGCGCTGGCCTGCGCTGGCCTGGTCGTGGCGACCTTGGGCGGGGTAGCCGCCCCGCTACCGGACCGAGGGCTCGCTCAGCCCACTCCGGCGGCGATCGCCGCGCCCGCCGCGCTGCCCACCGTGCCGGTACCCGACCGGACCGTCACGGTCCCCCAGCAGCCGGCGCCCGCGCCTGCCGAGCAGGAGACTGTGCCGCCGCTCGAGCCGAACCTGGAGCCCGTCGCGCCGCAGGTCGCGTTCTCCGCGTGGGCTGCCCGGCTGGCCCCGGCCACCGGCATTTCGCAGCGCGCGCTGCAGTCTTACGCGAACGCCCACACCGCCATGGCGGCCACCCAGCCGGAGTGCCAGATCACCTGGGTGACGCTGGCCGGGATCGCGCGGGTGGAGTCCAATCACGGGGGCGGCACGCTCGGCCAGGACGGGCGGCCGTCGGTGCCGATCATCGGGGTGCCGTTGAACGGCGCGCCCGGGGTGCGGGCCATCGGGGACACCGATGGCGGTCTGCTGGACGGCGACCCGGTGTGGGACCGGGCGGTCGGCCCCTTCCAGTTCATCCCGTCCACCTGGGCGAGGTGGCGCTCGGACGGCGACGGGGATGGGATCGGCGAACCGCAGGACATCGACGACGCCGCGATCGCGGCGGCCCGCTATCTCTGTGCGGACGGTCGCAACGTCGGCACCGGGGACGGCTGGTTACGCGCGGTGCTGTCCTACAACAACTCGGTCCCGTACGCCCAGAACGTCTACTCCGCGTCGCAGCAGTACGCCCGCAGCGCCCAGGATCTCGGTTGAGGTCAGGCCGCTTCAGGCGTCCCGGACGGCTAACCGCATCCGTACCTCGTTGAGCGCTTCCTGGTAGTCCGGTGTGGGGTTCATCGCCGCAGCCATCGCGAGCTGGGCCCGCGCCTCCGCCAGCCTGCTCTGCCGCTGCAACGTCCGACCTAGCGCGAAGCGAGCGTAGTGGTCGGAGGGGTTGTGTTCGAGTACCCGAACGAACGCTTCCTCCGCACGGCGTAGCTGGGCAGACTGCAAGTAGGCCCGGCCAGCCAGTAGCTGTACGCTCGGCGCGTCGGGCTCGGCGTCCAATACGGGTCGCAGCTCCCGGAGGGCTTCCAAGGGACGCCGTTCGGAAACCAACGACTCGGCGAGCCGGAACTGCTCGACGACGTCTGTGACGTCCCCGGGGGGGTCGGCAGCGGTCATGATTGAACCCACGGTACGCGGCGACGCGGTATCGCACGAGTCTTGACAATCGATCACCGCTGTGCGCGCCTCCGGCGGATCGCACGGTGCCGTGGTTAGTCTTGGAACCGTCTAGCGCGGATCCCTAACAGCAGAAGGAGCGCACCACAGTGGCCGTCATCGAACAGGTCGGAGCCCGCGAGATTCTGGACTCGCGTGGTAACCCCACCATCGAGGTCGAGGTTGCGCTCGACGACGGCACGCTCGGTCGGGCGGCCGTTCCGTCCGGTGCCTCGACCGGGGAGCACGAGGCGGTGGAGTTGCGCGACGGCGACCCGCAGCGCTACCTCGGCAAGGGCGTGGAGCGTGCGGTCCAGGCGGTGCTCGACGAGATCGGGCCTGAACTGGCCGGCATCGAGGCCATCGAGCAGCGCGTGGTGGACGAGAAGCTGGTGAACCTCGACGGCACCCCGGACAAGTCCCGGTTGGGCGCCAACGCACTCCTCGGGGTGTCCCTGGCGGTCGCCAAGGCGGCGGCCGAGTCCAGTGGCCTGGAGCTGTTCCGCTACCTCGGCGGCCCCAATGCGCATGTGCTGCCGGTGCCGATGCTGAACATCCTCAACGGGGGCGCGCACGCCGACACCGGCGTCGACGTGCAGGAGTTCATGATTGCCCCGATCGGCGCGGACTCGTTTCGCGAGGCGCTGCGTTGGGGCACCGAGACCTATCACGCGCTGAAGTCCGTGCTCAAGTCCCAGCGGCTGGCCACCGGACTCGGCGATGAGGGCGGCTTCGCACCCGATCTGCCCACCACCCGGGACGCCCTGGATCTCATCACCACCGCAGTGGAGAAGGCCGGCTACACCCTCGGTACGGACATCGTGCTGGCACTGGATGTGGCCGCGACCGAGTTCTTCGCCGACGGCGGCTACACCTTCGAGAAGACCGAGCGCAGCGTCGAGCAGATGATCGCCTTCTACACTGGACTGATCGACGCTTACCCGCTGGTGTCGATCGAGGACCCGCTGGCCGAGGACGACTGGGACGGCTGGGTCCAGCTCACCGCCGAGATCGGCGATCGGGTGCAGCTCGTCGGCGATGACCTGTTCGTGACCAACCCGGAGCGCCTGGAGGAGGGCATCACCCGCCGGGCGGCCAATGCGTTGCTGGTCAAGGTCAACCAGATCGGCACGCTGTCAGAGACCCTGGACGCGGTGGCGCTGGCCCAGTCCTACGGGTACCGGTGCATGATGAGCCATCGCTCAGGGGAGACCGAGGACACCACGATCGCCGACCTCGCGGTGGCGGTCAATTGCGGCCAGATCAAGACCGGCGCCCCGGCCCGCTCGGAGCGGGTGGCGAAGTACAACCAGCTGCTGCGCATCGAGGAGGCCCTCGGAGACGCGACCCGCTACGCCGGGGATCTGGCGTTCACCCGGCTCG
The DNA here is from genome assembly GCA_050699435.1 of Pseudonocardiaceae bacterium. GTDB lineage: Bacteria > Actinomycetota > Actinomycetes > Mycobacteriales > Pseudonocardiaceae. The sequence goes on from JBOHGM010000144.1 coordinate 3,557, forward strand.
GCCCTGCGGGTTGAGCCGGATGCGGGTCGGCCACGCCTTCGGCGTCACCTCCCCGCGCCGGGCCGCCATCCTCGCCCTGGTCGTCGCGGCCATGGTGCTGACCGTCGCGGTGCCGCTGCGCAATTATCTGAGCCAGCGCAGCGAGCTGTCGGCGGTACACCAGCAGCAGGAGGTGCTGACCGACCAGGTCACCGAGCTGGAGCGGCGCCACGCCCTGCTGGCGGACCCACGACACGTCGAGGCACAGGCTCGGGAGCGGCTGCGCTACGTACGGCCCGGGGAGACGCCGTACGTGGTCCAGCTGCCCCCTGCGCCGACCAAACCCGCCATCGGCGACCACGAACCCGAGGAGCCGTGGTTCACCAGGCTGTGGGAGTCGATCGTCGGTGGCTGAGCCGTCCCCGCAGCCCGATCCCGCCCAGGTCGATCCCGCCCAGGTCGATCCCGCCCAGGTCGACCCCGCTGACCGGGAGGCGGTCGCCGCCCAACTCGGCCGCCTGCCGCGGGGATTGCGGGCGGTCGCTCACCGCTGCCCCTGCGGCCTGCCCAGCGTGGTGCAGACCCATCCGCGTCTCGAGGACGGCACCCCGTTTCCCACGCTGTACTACCTGACCTGCAGCAGGCTGGCGGGATTGGTCAGCACGGTCGAGGCCAGCGGGGCGATGCGGGAGATGACCGACCGGCTCGCCGAGGACCCCGAGCTGGCCCAGGCATACCTGGCAGCGCACGAGTCGTACCTCGCCGAGCGGGACTCGCTGGAGCCACTCGGGACACAGGTCAGTGCAGGCGGCATGCCCGGCAGGGTGAAATGCCTGCACGTGCACGTCGCCCATGCGCTGGCCCGGGGGCCGGGGGTGAACCCCTTCGGCGACGAGGTCCTCGCCCAACTCGGCGGCTGGTGGATCGCCGGTCCCTGTGCACTTCCCCAACCAGCGGGCTGAGCGGGGTTATCAGCCGCGAATAGCCACGCTCAGCCCGCTGAACGGCAGGAGCGACTACGGTGGGCGCGCTGGCGGGAACCTCGGAGGTGGGCATGGCCAGGGTGGCCGCGATCGACTGCGGGACCAACTCGATCCGCCTGCTCGTCGCGGACCTGACGGTACGAGAGGACGGCAGGGCGGTGCTGCGCGACGTGCACCGGGAGATGCGTATCGTCCGGCTCGGCCAGGGTGTCGACGCCACCGGCCGGCTGGCCCTCGATGCTGTTGAGCGCACTCGCGCTGCGCTGGCCGACTACGCCGCGTTCACCCGGCGTGCCGCCGTGGAGCGGATCCGGATGGTGGCCACCTCGGCGACCCGTGACGCGGCGAACCGCGACGACTTCTTCGCCATGGTCCGGGACACCCTCGGTGCCGAGGCCGAGGTGATCACCGGTGACGAGGAGGCCCGGCTGTCGTTCACCGGCGCGGTCGGTGACCTGGATCCCACCGCAGGGCCGTTCCTCGTCGTCGACGTCGGTGGCGGGTCCACCGAGGTGGTGCTGGGTGACTGGGATGGGACGCGGGCGGATGTGACGGCTGCGCGGTCGGTGGACGTCGGCTGCGTGCGGATCACCGAGCGGTACCTGCATCGCGATCTGGCACCATCCGACTCGGCAGCATCCGACCCGGCATCATCCGATCCGCCGACACCGGAGGCGGTCGCCGCCGCCGGGCAGTTCGCGGCGCGGACCCTGCAGGAAGCGTTCACCGACGTGCCGGTGGACAAGGCTCGCACGTGGGTCGGCGTGGCAGGCACCGTCACGACGTTGTCCGCCGTCGCGCAGCAGCTTCCCTACTATGATCCCGAGCGCACTCACCTGTCCCGGTTGTCACTGGAACAGGTGCGCGGCACCGCCGCCGAGCTGCTCGACTCGACGCATCAGCAGCGAGCGGGCATTCCCGCGATCCACCCCGGCCGGGTCGACGTCATCGCCGGTGGCGCGCTCATCGTGCGGGTCCTCGCCGAACAGTTGCACGCCCGCGCAGGCATCGGGGAACTAGTGGTCAGTGAGCACGACATCCTCGACGGCATCGCGCTCGGCCTGGCCTGACTCCCGCGTGCCGTCGCCGCCCGGCGGGCAGTTGCTGCGCTGGCGCACCCGGCAGGTGGATCACCAGCCGGGCAGCCGGACCACGGTGAGCTACTCGGCGCGGGTGCGCTGGAAGGACGGCTCGGTCACCGACGAGACGCTCGGTGCCGCGTCCGGGTGCGTGACGGCCGTCCGACCGGGCTGCTCGACATCGACACCGCTGGACGCGGGGAGCGGCTCGACGACGCGGCGTGCCTGCTGGGGCACCTCGGGGTGCTGGCCCAGCTGCGCCGGCACCGGGCGGGAACGATCAACGGGCTCGGGTTGCTGCTGCAGCGCCGTTTCGAGCGTGACCTCGACCCAGCCGCACTGCGCCGCCGCACCGCCGCCGTCGTGCTCTCGCTCGCGACCGGCCCGCACCGGGTGCAGGAGCGCGAGTGGCGCGCGAACACGCGTCGTCGCATCCTGCCCATCCCGGTCAACTCAGGCGGTAGCCCATGCCACGCATGGTCGTGATGCGCTCGGCGCCGAGCTTCTTGCGCAGCGCCCGGACGTAAACCTCAACGATGTTCGAGCCGGGGTCGAAGTCGTAGCCCCAGACATGGGAGAGGATCTGCTCGCGGGAGAGCACCTGACCGGGATGGCGCAGGAACAGTTCCAAGAGGACGAACTCCCGCGCGGTGAGGTCGACGGTCTTGTCCCCGACCTGGGCGCGCCGGGTCCGCAGGTCCAACGAGAGGTCTGCGGTGCGCAGCACGGTGACCTCGGGAGCCCGGTCGTCGGCCCGCAGCCGCAGGCGGACCCGGGCGAGCAGCTCCTCGAACCGGAACGGTTTGGTCATGTAGTCGTCCGCGCCGCCTTCCAGACCCGCGACGGTGTCGCGGACCGTGTCCCGCGCCGTCAGGATGATCACCGGGGTGGTGACGCGAGCCTCCCGCAGGGTGCGCAGCACGGCGAACCCGTCCCGGCCCGGCAGGCCGAGGTCGAGCACCATCAGGTCGAAACCCCCGGTGAGCCCGTACTGCAACGCGGTCTCGCCGTCGGCCACCACCGTGGTGGTGAAGCCGTTGGCGCGCAGGCCCTTCTCGATGAACGCGGCGATGCGGCCCTCGTCCTCGGCGATCAGGATGCGGTTCACGGGCCGATCCTGTCGGTCGCCAGGTTCACGATCACCAGCATGCCCAACATCAGCACCAGGACAATCACCTCAACGGGAGCCGTGGTCAGCTGCTGCCGTGGGGGGAGAGGGGGCCGCCGTGCGGGCGTGACCGCGGTGATCGCGACCGCGGCGAGCGGTATCGTGGGCGCGGCGGCCAGCACGAAGGCGCGGGGCGCGAACCTCATCACCGCACCGTGCCCGACGTGAGGAAACCACAGATGAGCAGAAGATGAAGGTTTCTTCATCCACCGTTGAGGGCGAACGTCACCGGCCGGGGGTCGGGGGCGGTCCGTGCGGGTCAGCCGATCGTGGCCGAGGCGGAGGTCGTCGTGGCAGGACCGATCACGGAGTTGTCCACCTTGGACGACGAGGTGACCCGATGCCGAGCGTGCCCGCGGCTGGTCGCATGGCGGGAGCAGGTCGCGGTGCAGAAGCGGGCCGCCTTCCGTGATCAGACTTACTGGGGCCGGCCGATTCCCGGGTTCGGCCCGCCGGATGCCGCGCTTGCCATCGTCGGGCTCGCGCCGGCCGCGCACGGCGCCAACCGGACCGGACGGATGTTCACCGGAGACCGTTCCGGCGACGTGCTCTACGCCGCGCTGCACACCGTCGGCCTGGCCAATCAGCCGGTGAGCACGCACCGTGGTGACGGACTGGCGCTGCACCGCACCCGGATCACCGCCCCGGTCCGGTGCGCCCCCCCTGGCAACAAGCCCACTCCCGCTGAGCGCGACGCCTGCCGGCCCTGGCTGGTCCGGGAGCTCGAACTGCTCCGCCCGACACTGCGCGCCGTGGTCGTGCTCGGTGGGTTCGGCTGGCAGGCTCTGCTGCCTGCGCTGGCCGCCGCAGGCTGGCCGGTTCCCGCCCCGCGGCCCCGCTTCCGGCACGGTGCCGAGGTGGCGCTGGACGGGCTGCACCTGCTCGGTTGCTATCACGTCAGCCAGCAGAACACCTTCACCGGACGGCTCACCCCGACAATGCTGGTCGCTGTGCTGCGCCGGGCGGCCGAGCTGGCCGGGATCGCGCCGGGCTGATAGCGACCAGGATCACCGTCTCGCGGCTGGCATGCCGGTCGACTGCGGTGGGGATACTGGGGTATGGCTCAGCGCGCTGACCCCAAACGCATCCTCGTCGTCGGCGGTGGGTATGTGGGGATGTACACGGCGTTAGGGCTGCAGAAGAAGCTACGCAAGGGTGCGGCGACGGTCACCGTGGTCGATCCCCAGCCGAACATGACCTACCAACCGTTCCTGCCGGAGGCCGCAGCCGGTTCGGTCGAACCGCGGCACGTGGTGGTGCCGCTGCGCCCGGCGCTGCGGCGCTGCCGCGTCCTGGCCGGGCGGGTCACCGCCGTCGATCACGCCCACCGGTCGGCCACCATCGAGAACGCCGCCGGGCACATCGAGCAGCTGGGCTACGACGTGCTGGTGATGGCGCCCGGATCCATTGCGCGCACCCTGCCCATCCCCGGTCTCGCCGAGCAGGGCATCTCGTTCAAGACCATCGGCGAGGCGATCTACCTGCGCAACCACGTGCTGTCCCGGCTGGACGCCGCCGATGCCACGTTCGACCAGGAGCTGCGTCGCAAGCTGCTCACCTTCGTGGTGATCGGCGGGGGATACGCGGGGATCGAGGCGCTCGCCGAGCTCGAAGACATGGCCCGCTACGCCACCCGTTACTACGAGAGCATCACGCCGGGCGACCTGCGCTGGGTGCTCGTGGAGGCCACCGGCCGGATCATGCCCGAGGTCAGCCCGAGAATGGGTGTCTACACCGCGCAGCGGTTGCTGGAGCGCGGCATCG
>JBOHGM010000145.1:0-8409 GCA_050699435.1 Pseudonocardiaceae bacterium
CGCCGAGATGGCGCATGACTCCCGGACTACCTTTTGCCGGGTGACGTGGCGGCTTGAGCTACCCGCTGGCTGGGGCGGCCGTCTCGACCCGGAGTGGCTGCCACGCGGTGGCACCGAGAGCTGGCGGCAGGTCTTCGCCGGTGAGGACCGGGCTGGCGCGGTTTTCGCTGCGGGTGGGGGCGGCCTGCGCTGGTCCCAGCTCGCCGCTGTCGGGCACGGACTCGCCGACACGCTCGAGCAGTACCGCCTGCAGTGGCGTGTTGCTGAGGAGACGGCGACCGGGTGCCCGGTCGCCGCGGCTGAACACCTGGCCGCGCTGGCCGTCGACGACTCGCTGCAGCCGCCACAGCGGTCGCTTCCCGAGGGGCCGTGGCGGCTGTGCGGCCTCGTGGACGGCCACCCGGCCACCCTTGCCCGGTTCGCCTCGGTGGACCTGGCCGAGGGTGCCGCCGTCGCCCACCGCACCGGCGCCGCACACTGCGTGTCGTGGGCCGAGCCGGAGGCGGCAGGCCCGCCACCACCGGACGCGCCGCATGGGGGTTGGTCGCCCCGCGTGGACAGCACGTTGCGCCTCACCGCGTTCGCCGTCGAGGACGCGGTAGCGCAGCTGTGCGCCGCGGCGGCCACCGGGCACACCGGCCCAGACGTCCTCGACACGGGCCTGCTGTGCATGCTGGGGGTCGCGATTCACCGCATGATCCTCGAGTACCGGACATTGTTCCGGGCGGCATGGACCGAGCTTGAGGCGTGCCGACGTTCCGCGGAGCACGACGCGGAGGCCGAGGGCAGGCTCGCGGTGGTCCCGGGTCCGGTGCCGGGTGGGGCGTGGCGGCACGTCCTGCTGGCGGCCCGCTCCGTTCACGAGGTGTCCGTGCACGATGGGCGTGTCGCGGCCGGGGCGTCGGTCGCTGCCGCTCGCGCTGTGGACGACTCGGGGGTGCGGTGGGCCGAGCCGGTGGCGGTCGCCGACCGTGATGTGTAGCGGCAGCCACTTGATGTACCTACATCCGGTAGGTACATTGGTGGGATGGAAACCATCGGCCTGCGAGAACTCAACCAGAATCCGTCCAAGGCGGTCGCGCGAGTCCGCGCCGGAGTCTCGCTCATCGTGACCGACCGGGGTAAGCCGGTGTTGCGCATGGTTCCAGAGATCGAGCATCCCAGCACCCTCCAGCAGATGATCGCAGCTGGCAGCGTCCGCCCCCCCGCCGAGTACGGCACGCCGGAGCTGATCCACGACCTCGCACCGGGTACTGCGAGCCTGGCCGACCTCCTCATCGCCGACCGGGACAAGGAACGTAATCGTTGATCTATCTCGATGCGTGTGCCCTGCTGAAGTTCATCAAGCCGGAACAGGAGACCGAGGCGCTACGCGCCTGGCGCCAAGCGCTCCCGGCGGGAACCGAGCTGGTTACCAGCGAACTGGCCCAACTGGAGATCACCCGCACCCTGCTGCGCGCCGGTATTGATCACCAACGGGTGCCGTACGTCGCCGGGCAGGCGCTGAGGGGCGTCTACCTGGTAGATCTCACCAGCACCGTCCTGGCCCGGGCCATCGCCTACCGCGTGGCCCGGCTCGGTGCCCTCGACGCCATCCATCTGGCCAGCGCGGACCCGTTCCGAACTGAGCTGACGGAGTTCGTTACCTACGACCATGAGCTGACCAAGGCTGCTGCAGACCTCGGATTCCCCGCGGCAGCGCCGTAAAACCGCCACGATGAGCGAACGGAATGGGCAGTTGGACTCGAACCGCGACACGGCCTACGACGCGCCCACCTCGGCGAGCTATGTCGAGGTCGACGACAGGGTCGGCTGGGCATTGGGGTACCCGTTCGCGCTCCGCGCGCTCGGTGTCGGCGGTCCCGATGCACCCGGGACACTCCTCGACTACGGCTGCGGACCGGGAAAGGTCGCCGAGCGGGTCGCCCGGACATACGGCCTGCGGGTCGTTGCCGTGGACCCCTCGGCCGAGATGCTGGCAATCGCCACGGAACGGCACTTTCATCCCCGGGTCACCTACCATCGGGTGCAGGAGAACCTGCTCACCTTCCTGGCCGACGACAGTGTCGATGCGGCGATGACGTGCTTCCTTTTCGTCGTACTGCCGTCTCGAGAACAGCTGCGGGCCATTGTCTCCGAAGTGTGGCGCGTACTTCGCCCGGGTGGGCAGTACGCGATTCTTGATCCGCATCCCGACCATGTCGGCGTGCAGTTCTCCACCTTCCGTTCCGGCGATCCGGGAGTGACCTACCAGGAGGGGGACCCTCGCCGAGCCCGACTGCTGCTGACCAACGGTGAATGGCTGGAACTGCAGGACTACTTCTGGTCGGCTCACACGTACGGAGAGATTCTGACCGAGGCCGGCTTCACCGATCTGCGGACCGAGGCCCCCCTGCGCGCGGATGCGCCCGGGCTGGCCGACCCCGCCGACCTGAACGCCTGGGACTACGAGGTCGAACGTCACCAGGCGCCGTTCCTGATCATCCACGGGCGCAAGCCTGCGAGCTGATTCACCCCCGACGCACACCCGCCCGCCGTGCTCGACCTGACCGGACGTCAGGAGAAGATGTCATCAGCGGTGCTAGCGAGCAGGCCGTCAGGCACGTTGGTGACCTGCTCGCGGGCGCAGATCGCGATACGGAGCTCATGCGGAGCGCCCGGCAGTACCGCGGCGGCGAGCGGTGCCGCCTGATCCCACCACGCCAGGTACATCGGGATACCACCGACGATGCCGTGGACCCTCACGGACCAGCGCAACCGGGCCTGCTGATGGTGTAGTACATGTAATGGGGGTTTTTCCGCTGCCAGCGGAATACTTGGATTTCCCGAACTTCGGCAGTGGTGAGGAGCGTCAGGTGCCAGAGCAATAGAGGGGTGCCTGAGCATGCGTGGGATCGCAGGTACGGTCCGGACGCCTCCGGGCAGGTAGCCGGTGTACCGGCGGAAACGCGACGCCGCTCGACCTCGCTGGCGGCGCTGCTGGCGCGCCTGGGGAGCCGGCGTGACCAGCACGTGTGGACCGTCCGCTGCCGTGACGAACAGGTCAGCGGACGCGTCGACGACTGGATACGCGACGAGCTGGTGCCGAGGCTGCCGATCGGCGTGTTGGTCGTGCTGGCCAGCCGGAAGCCGGGCCTTCCTGCGCGCTGCCGGGGTCCCGGAAGCCCTGCATGCCGGCGCTCTGGCGCGACCTGGTGGTGGACGCCTCCGGCCGCGGCTCGCGCACGCCGGTCTGGCTGGAACAGCTCGGATACCCCCGACCGGGCGCGACGAGGTCCGCGTCGGGGTCGGCTACGCATCCCGGCGCTACCGGCTCGACCCCGACGTGCTCGACGGCGACGGGTTCGGAATCTCGAACGGGACACTGACCCACCGTTACGGCGGCGGCCTGCAACTCCTGGAGCACGGGCAATGCGGATATCGCGGTGTCAGACGACCTCGATGAGCAGGTTCTGCCCGCATGCGGTGACCAGGCGCTCGATATGCCCGAGGTCGGAAGTGACGATCGAGTCCGTGCGCCGTGCAGGACACTTCTGCGTAACCTGATCCCCCAGAAGTACTACCCCCGATGGGGTTTCCCTTGGCGTACCGTGTCCGATCGGTCACCATATGGCTATGGTTCACGGTGAGCGAGCTTCCGAGTACGACTTACGACAGGCCACCGACGCGGCCGTCGTCGCGAGCAAGCCCCTCGCCACCGAGCTGGCTGACGTGATCAAGCACGTGGTGTCCGAGATGCAGCGCGCCGGCAGCAAGCTACCGGACAGCGCCGACGAATCCAGCCGTGAGTTGCTCGACGCGGCGCAGGACGTATACCGAGACGTCGTCACGCAGCTCGACGATGTGCTCACTGTCCTGCGGGCCATCGAAACCTTCAACATTGTCCTGTTCGGGCGAACCGGTGCGGGCAAGAGCTGCCTCATCGAGGCACTCTCGCGCGGCGACGGGGCCACGATCTCGCCGGGTGAGAGCGATTACACAACGGAGATCCGCCCGCTCGGATGGAGAAGCTGCCGGATCCACGACACGCCGGGAATCCGCGGCTGGACCTCCGGCTTCCGGGAGGATCTGGAGAAGCGTGCGCACCGCGCCGTCGCCATCGCCGACATCGTGTTTCTCTGCTTCGACACGCAGAGCCAGCAGGACGGTGAATTCCGGCAGGTCGCCGAGTGGGTCACCGCATACGGCAAGCCAGCCATCGCGGTGCTGAACTGCCGCCACAGCCGCTACTGGCGGGTACCGGTCGCGGTGGAGCTGCGCAGTGCCCGGATGCAGATGTCCCGCCCGGTACGGGAGCACGCCGATTACATCCGTGAGCAACTGGAGCAGATCGGCCTGCCTGGCATACCGATCGTGGCCGTGCACTCGCTGCGCGCCTTCCTGGCAGCCGCGACCGAACCGCTCGCGGGTAAGGCCGCTGCCCAGCTGGAACCCCAACTGCGGGACCAGCGGGCCTGGTACGGGGCAGCCCGGCTGTGGCAGTGGTCCAATGTGCCCGCGCTGGAGGGCCTCATCGTCGAAGCCATCCGCGACAACGCCAACGCCACAGACCTGCGGCTCGGCCGGCTGGTGCGGCAGGTGCGGGGGGCGTTGACCGCGGCGAGTGAGCAGCTGAAGCTCCGGGTGCAGGTACCGGCCGAGGAGATGGCGGAGGCTTTCGAACGAGACATCGAGCGCAAGCTCGCCGTGTTGGGCCTCGGGGAGGCCGCTGCACCCGTCGAGGGCTTGCCGCCGGACCCGTTCGACCAGCTACGGAAAGATATATCCGCCCTGGGGGAGCAGCGCGGTAATAGGCCGCTCGACGTGCCCGTGCGCGGATCCCTCGCGCTGCACGCCAAGAACGTGATCTCCCCGAAGGTGTCGGTGCTGCGGGCCGCCGCCCAGCGCCGGGCCGACGCGGCTATCGACATGGCGATGGACCAGCGGCGGGTGCTCTCGGCAGAGGAGTTCGCCCGGCGTGTCTTCGAGCAGACGGCCGTCGACAAGGCCGTTCACGAGATCGCCGACGAGCTGAGTGCCCGCCTGGACCAGCGGCTGCAGCTCACCGCCGACGACCTCGCAGCCGACCTGCACCGCGTGGTGGTACGCGGACAGGCCGGTACCCTGCTGCGACCCGCCGGGTCCTGGGTACGGGGCACAGGCATCGTCTCCGGCGTCGCCGGAGGACTCATCGTCATCTCTGCGGCTGCGGCGGTACCCCCGATCGCCGTGGCCCTGATCGTCATGTCGGTCGTGTTGGCTCTCGGCGGTGGGTGGATGCGTAAACGCGCGATAGCCGAGCGTGATAAGGCGTTGGCATCCGCCCGAGCGGACGCCGCCAGAGCAGTGAACGAGGCATTCGCCGACCTCAGACGGCAGCTGTCAGCTCAGTTCCTGACCGAGCTGCGCACCGCAGCCGTCAACCAGGTCGGCGCCACCGTCGGCGCCGCGCTCATGCATCGGGGGATCGCTGACGCCGCGCAGAGCCAGCGGGCCATCGCCTGGACGGCCCGCGATGGGCTCGATGACCGTGAGGATCCGGTCGAGGTGCTCCGCGCCGCGGCACGCCGCTGTGAGGAGGGGACCCAGCTGACCGGTGCTCAGGCGGCCCGGGCACTCTGGCTGGGCGAGTTCTGGATCGACGACCCAGACGGGCTCACCGCGGCACAGGACCATCCCCCGCCCCGTCTCGAGTCCGGTGACCAGCCGTCGTTCTGGCGCCAACTCGAAGATCAGTTTCGCATCGCCATCGCCCGGATACGGTCCACGCCCGCGCCAGGATCGAGCCGTGACTGGTTGGCGGAATTCGCCCGCCAGGCCGGTGACGACCCCTTCTTCAGCACGATGGTCCAGGAGCTGCGTGCCCTCGCCGCCGACCCGCGTCCCCGCCTCGTGCTTGCCGGCGATTACAGCGCAGGCAAGTCCTCGCTGATCAAACGACTGCTTGTGGACGCCGGCCAGCCGGTCCCGCTGGACCTTGCCATCGGAGGCGGCCCGACCACCACAGCGGTCCACCAGTACGAGTGGCGCGGCATGCTGCTCGTCGACACCCCGGGCACCCAGGGTGCCAGTGCCGAACACGGGCTGATCGCGCAGGCCGCGGTGACCGACGCGGCCGCCGTCCTCTACCTCTGCACCCCGCAACTGCTGGTCGGGGAGCAGACGCCGTTACGAGGTGTCCTCGTCGGTGATCCCGCCTGCGGTGTGCCGGACAAACGCGACTGGGTCCTGTTCGTCATCCACCACAGTGATGACCTGCGTCCCTACGCTGACCACGAACACGAGCTCTACCTGCAGCGCTGCCAGCGCAAGGAGGTCGAGCTGCGACAGGTTCTGGACCGGGTGTCGGGCGCACAGCGCCATGATGACGCCATCCTCTTCGTGGCCAGCGACCCGTACACCGCGGTGGGCCAGCGATCCGACTTGACGCGCGCAGCGTACGACGCCTACCGGGCCTGGGATGGGGTAGCCGAGCTCAGCAAGGTGCTGGATCACTGGCGGCTGAAACTCCTCGCCAACGGAGTGGATGTCTCCGTGCTGCACGGCGGCCTGGCCCGCTTGGGCCGCCTCGCCGCCCAGATCTCTGATGACATCGCGCAGCAGCGGGAACGCCTAGGACAGTACGAACGGCTGGGCCGCGCAGTCCGGGACGCTCGTGAGGAAGGCGCAGCCTTGCTGGCGAACCGTCGACATCAGCTCGGCCAGCGGCTGGCCGACCGCGGTGACGAACTCCTGAATCTCCTGCTCGCCACGGATGACCGCGACGAGCGCAAGGTCATTCGACAGAAGTTGGAAAGATGCGACGACGACCTGCTGCGCGAGCACAGAGAAACGTGGCGCAAGGATACCCACGAGGAGGTCGAGGAATGGCGGCACCTCACCGGCGCCACCCTCCAGCGCCGCGTTGTGGCCGCCCAGCTGTGCGACGTCACGCCCTCGTCCCAGACACCGCAGATGGATCTGCGCAACCTCACCCACGACAGTGATCGCGCTCTCGGCTCCGCGTTCACCCGAGCCCTCGGCCTCGGTGGGCGAATGATTGGCAAGACAGTTAAAGCCGGCAAAACCGTGGGCACGGTGGCGAAGGCAGGCCGGTTCGCCCGCTTCAGCGGCTGGCTCACCTTGGCGACCGTGCCGCTCGAAATCGGGACTCTCATCCGGGACATCATCCGCGACCACATAGTCGAGCAGGCCAGACCGGAACTCGTGGCCAAGCTGAACCAGGTGTGGACCGACTGGGCAGGCCGGATCGCCGACCGCGACCCAGCACTGCGCCGGCTCTGCCAGGAGCTGGCTGAACTCGACGAGATCAGCCGTGACCTGGAGGGCGACCTGACGCGCGCCCGGGATCACATCGCCGAGCTGGAGGCCAAGGACCAGCTCTGCCGCGAGTACATGGATCGTGCCCGGTTCCTTCTCCAGAAGTGAGGAAACCCCTCGTGGATCAACAGGAACAGCTGGATGCCTGGATTCGGGAGCTGTCGCGCCTGCTGCCGCTGCTGGTCGGTGAGCAGCAGGCCGCTGAAGCCATGAATGCCTGGGACGAGTACTCGGCGCAGCGTGAGGTTGTCGCGCTGCTCTACGGGCCGTACGACGCTGGCAAATCGACCTTGCTGAAACGGCTGCTCGTCGAGAACGGAACACCGGTTCCCGGCTGGCTCACCATTTCCGGACGCCTCGAGACGTTCGAAACCAGCGCCGTCGTCTCGGGCGGCATGCGCTACGTCGACTCCCCTGGCAGCGCAACGGCGAACGCTCGCCACACCGACCTGATTCACACCGCCCTCACGTTGGCCGACGCGCTGGTGCTGGTCCTGCCGCCTCAGTTGCTCACCACCCAGGCGGAGCAGGTCCTGTCGGTACTGGACGGCGGTTTCTACGATGACGCCCACCGCACGCTCTTCCCCGACGGTGCCGTCACGGTGGTCGTCACGCAGTCGGACACCATGGGAGTCGACCCGGACAGCGGACCCGAGCTGTTCCGCGCGCGGTGTGAGGAGAAGCGGGAAGAATTGCGCGCCCAGCTGGCCCGAGCGGCCCATGCCACACCTGCGGTGAACATCCACGTCGTGTCAGCCGATCCTGACCAGCGCGTCGGGCCGGCACCCGCGCCCACGGCAGCCGACTACCTGACGGGGCAAGGCTGGGACGAAATCCACGCCCTACGGGCAGATCTGCGGCAACTGCCGGCCCGCCGTGACGAACTGCGCCGTGCCGCCACCCAAAGGTACTGGGCTTGGGCTACCGCCCAGGCGCTCGCCGCTGCTGATAACGTTATCCAGGAACTCCGTCAGGCAGCGCAGCAGGCCGCCCGGCAGAACCAGCACATCGCGAATTTGATGGTCGAATTAGAGGCACTCGACCGTAACCAGCGCATCGCCCTGCGCAACGCTGTCCAGGACGAATTACGCGCGATTGCCGACAAAGCAA
>JBOHGM010000146.1:0-8401 GCA_050699435.1 Pseudonocardiaceae bacterium
GCGCACCCGCCTGGACACCGCGCTGGCCAAGGCCAGCGCCGGAATCGCCCGCATGATCGAGGCATTCGGCGAACAACTGATCACCATCGACGAACTCCGAGCCAGCCCGCCCGACCTGCGCGCCCGGGAAACCAACCTCCGCAACCAGATCCAGGCCCTCGACACCCAACTGGCTGACCGCCACGCCTACCTCACCCTCGCCTCCGACCTGGAAACCTTCCTCACCCAACTGCACACCAAGGCCCAGACCTCCACCGTCGACGAACGCCGACGCGTCCTGCGGCTGCTCGTCAAAGACGTCCTCATCGGACCCGAGAAAATCACCATCCGCCACCGCATCCCCCTCCGCGAACGAGCCGCTGACGACACCCAGCCTTCCGACACCGACACGGAGGGTGACCATCAGTCACATTGCCCAGTGCGTTGGGGGCGTACTCAGTCCCTTGCTGCTGAACGTCGCACTGCACGGCCTGGAACAAGCCGCCGGAGTCCGCTATCCGTTCACCGGAGTCGACGCCGGGGATGTGCGGCGGGACAGCCCGGTGATGATCAGGTACGCCGACGATATGCTCGCTCTGTGTCACACTCGACAACAGGCCGAGCAGATCAAGGCGCAGCTGGCCCAATGGCTGCAACCTCGGGGCTTGGCCTTCAACGAGGCCAAGACACACATTATCGGCGCCAGCCGAGGATGTGACTTCCTGGGGTTTAGCATCCGCCGCTACCCCAACGGCAAGCTGCTGATCAAACCGAGCACGGCGGCTCGCAGACGGGTCCGGGAGCGGCTCGCGGCCGAGGTCCGCTCGCTGCGTGGGAACAACGCGGTGGCCCTCATCGCCCGCCTCAACCCCATCATCCGGGGCTGGGCCGCTTTCCACCGGCACGTGGTGTCCGGTGAGGTGTTCAATGCTCTGGACGCCTACGTATACAAGCTCACCTACCGGTGGGCACTACGCGGACACCACAACAAACCGAAACGGTGGATTGTCGACCACTACTACGGCGCACTCCACCCGGCCAGGAACGACCGATGGGTGTTCGGCGACCGCCACAGCGGCGCCTACCTCGTCAAGTTCTCCTGGACGCGAATCGTCCGGCACCAGATGGTCAAAGGCGGGGCCTCACCGTATGACCCCACACTGGCCGAATACTGGAACACCCGGCGCCGCAGAAACCCACCCCCGCTGGGCCGGTCCACGCTGCGGCTGCTCCAAGCCCAGCACGGCCGCTGCCCACTGTGCGGGGACTACCTGCTGTACGCCGACCACCAGCCCGCATCCCCCACCGAATGGGAGCAATGGCTGACCGCAACCCGCAAAGCGATCACCAAACAGGCGATCACCACAGCGGACAGCGACAAGCCGGACGATCACAAACCACCCGGCGCGAGGCCGCGATGCTCGCCGCAGACGCCGGACAGACCCTGGGCCTCACCCGAATGGTCGCCCGCAAAAGTCAGGCCCACTCGGGCGTCCGGGTAGATCGCCAGTGAGCGGGAATGCCGAGGGGCCACCGGCGAGTGGGATGCATTCGTCGCGCTGTGGATGACGGCGAGTTCACGCCGTAGTACGGCGGAGACGAACCCGCCTTATACGTGAGGAGACGGGCTTCGTCGGGCTGAGAGCGTCCGACAAGAGGAAGGCTTCTACCAGAGCCAGCGCAGCTCTGGGGCGTCGAGCCCAACGGCAGCACCGCTGGTGTTCTATCGAGCAGCTCTGAGGCCGTCAGTGGGCAGGTGATCGTCGTTCGGTCAAAAATACGACCGCTCTGCGGTCCGTATTTTGACGAAACGGCGATCACAGGTGTCGGGCGGCAGCGCACACCAGAAGTCGAACTGCCGTTGCAGAGTCGCTGCTCATGATCGTCGAGACAGTTTCCGTTCCACGATGCGAAAAGTGCGGCTGTCGTAGGAAAGTGTGACTATCGTAGTTAGGCGACTGTCCGTGAGCTTCAGGGAAGAACGTCGCGGCGTGCAGAGGTGCCACTGAGTGCAACTTCTCGCTCAAGTTGCCTTCCATGGCACGTCCGCAACCGGATCCACACACCTCCCCCGGGTGGCAGCAGAGGCTGATGGGACGAACGTCGACGCGGCGGGCGGCTCGGTGGTGCATGCATGGGTCGCGATCAGCGTGATGGTGCCGGGGTTGCTCGCTTACTGGGAAGCCGGGGTTGCTCGCCACTGGGAAGCCGGGTTGCTTGCCCACCGGGAGACGGCCTTGACGCCGTACGCCTAGGGTCGCAGTGCCGTGCCGGGATCAGCAGGGAGTGGTGGGTCATGCCAGGCGATGACGTGGATGTCGTGGTGCTCGGGATGGGGGCCGGGCGGGAGGACGTCGCCGCTCAGCTGGCCAAAGCCGGCCTGACGGTCGTCGGTGTCGAAAGCCGGCTGGTCGGGGGTGAATGCCCGTACTACGCCTGCGTGCCGACCAAGATGATGGTGCGGGGCCTGCGGACGCGCTGGCTGAGGGGCGCCGGGTCGCACAGTTGGCCGGGTCGGCGCAGGTGCGGCCGGACTGGGCGCCGGTCGCGGAGCGGATCCGGGCCGAGGCCACCGACAACTGGGACGACACCGTCGCGGTCCAGCGGTTCGAGAAGGCCGGTGGCCGGTTCGTCCGGGCCGGGGGAAGATCACCGCACCTGGCGAGGTCACCGTGGCCACCGCGAATGGTGCGTGGGTTTTCCGCGCGGCCCGAGGGATCGTGCTCAACCCGGGCACCGAGCCTACGGTGCCCCCGATCGACGGGCTGACCGGCACGCCCTACTGGACCAACCGGGAAGCGGTAGCCGCCGAGCAGGTACTCGAGTCGGTGATCGTGCTCGGCGGTGGGCCGGTGGGCTGCGAGTTCGCCCAGGTCTTCGCCCGGTTCGGGGCGGGAGTCACGATGGTGGAGACCCACTCCCGGTTGCTGGCCGGCGACGAGCCGGAGGCGAGTGACCTGCTCGCCGAGGTGTTCGCGGGCGAGCACATCGACGTCCGTACCGGAGTGTCCGCCGCGCAGGTGAGCCATTCCGGCGAGGAGTTCGCGGTGCGCCTGGACGGCGGCGAGGTGATGCGGGCGCAGCGGTTGCTGGTAGCCACCGGGCGCCACACCGACCTGGCCGCGCTCGGGGTGGGCGCCCGGTCGGTCTCGACGATCAGGCACGCACGATCGAGGTCGACGGCCGGATGCGCGCCACCGACGGCGTGTGGGCGGTCGGGGACGTCACCGGCCGGGGCGCCTTCACCCACATGTCGATGTATCAGGCGCGGATCGCCGCGGCCGACATCCTCAGACAGGACGGCGAGACCGCCGACTACCGGGCGGTCCCGAGGGTGACGTTCACCGATCCCGAGGTCGGTGCGGTGGGCCTGACCGAGGCCGCCGCCCGCCAGCGCGGGCTGCGGGTGCGCACCGGGACGGCCAGCGGTCCGGCCAGCGCGCGAGGGTGGATTCACCAGGCGGGCAATGCCGAACTGATCAAGCTCGTCGAAGACGCCAATAAGGGTGTGCTCCTCGGCGCCACCTCGGTGGGACCCGCCGGTGGGGAAGTGCTCGCGGCCCTGGCCGTCGCCGTGCGCGCCGAGGTGCCCACCAATCGCCTGGCGCAGATGATCTATGCCTACCCGACCTTTCACCGTGGCATCGAGAACGCCCTGCACAACCTCAGCGACTGAGCGGCGCCGGCCCATTCCGCCGGGTCGGCTCATTCCTCCCGGCCGGTCGCGAGTTCGTCGTCGGCAGGCCGGTCGGGCTCGGTGATCAGGTACCCGGCACGGCGGGTCGCGGACTCGCCGGTGTCGTCGGTTTCCGTGCCGACCAGCACCCCCTTCCGGCCAGCCTTCGGGCTCCTCCTCGGGCACCACCTCGTCGTCGACCGACTCGTCGAGTTCGTCCAGCGGTGTCGCGGCCAGCGGGCGCTCCGGCACCGGCTCACTGGCGACGTCCGGGCGCTCCTCGTCCAGCCGGTCGGCCAGCGGACGGTCGGTAACCTGCTCGGTGGCGGTGGTCCCGTACTGATCGGCCCCCGACCAGTCCTCCGCCGGATCCATCCCGCCTTCCAGCGGATCGACCGCCATGTCGTCCTCGTCGAGCGTCTCGCTCTGCTCCATGACGTCCTCATCGTGCCCCAGTGGGTCGGGGGTGGGCCTGCTCATCGCGTGCCTCCAGAATTGCTGATCACTGGGCGCGGGGCCGAGGGCTCCGCCACGGTCCGGGTACCCAAAAAAATGGGCGCGGGACATGAACACTGTCCTTCGGGTTGGTCCTGATCGGTTAAGTGGAAGCGAGCCCGGGTAAACCGGATCATGATGGCCAGCGAACCGGTCTGACGGATGAGCAGCAGCGGGAGAGGATGGCCGCGTCATGAACGAGAGCTTCAGACTCGGAAGGATCGCGGGCGTCCAGGTCGGCGCGCACTGGAGCGTGCTGGCCATCCTGGCGGTGGTGACCGTCGGCCTCGCGGTCGGCTGGATGCCGCTCGCGGCGCCGGGTCGCTCCCCGGTCGCCTACGGCGTGGCCGGGGTGGTGGCCGGTCTGCTGTTCCTGCTGTCGTTGCTCGCTCACGAGCTGTCGCATGCGGTGCTCGCCCGGCGCAACGGCCTGCCGGTGGAGCGGATCACCCTGTGGCTGTTCGGCGGGGTCGCCCTGCTCCGCGGCGAGCCCGCCACCCCGGGTGCGGACCTGCGCATCGCCGGGATCGGGCCGCTGGTCAGCGTCGGGCTCGGCGCCGGGTTCTTCGGCCTTGGCGCGCTCGCGACCGTCGCGGGCGCCGGGCCGCTCGTCGTCGCCGCGCTCAACTGGCTAGCGGTCATCAACGTCGTGCTGGCGGTGTTCAACCTGGTTCCGGCCGCACCGCTGGACGGCGGGCGGCTGCTGCGCGCCGCGGTGTGGCGGTGGACCGGTGATCGGCAGCGCGCCGCGGTGGTCGCCGCGAGGGCCGGCCGTCTCTTCGGGTTTGTCCTGATCGGGCTGGGGCTGGCGCAACTGTTGCTGGGGCGGGGCTTCGGCGGCCTGTGGATGGCCCTCATCGGCTGGTTCCTGGTCGCTGCCGCCCGCGCCGAGGAGGAGCATGCCACCACCCGGCGGGCGTTGGCCGGGGTCAAGGTGACCGACGTGATGACACCGAATCCGGTCACCGCTCCGCCGGAGCTCACGGTCAGCGACTTCGTCGACCAGCAGTTGTTGAACCAGCGGTTCTCCGCGTTCCCCCTGCTGGACAGCCAGCGCCGGCTCGCCGGGCTCGTCACGCTCAACCGCATCCGGCAGTTGCCGGGCCAGTCCCGCCCGGTGACGTCGCTGCAGCAGGTGGCCTGCCCCCCGGAGGAGGTACCGGTAGCCCGGCCCGACGAGGACCTGCTCGAACTGCTACCCCGGATGACCGGTTGCACGGACGGCCGCGCCGTGGTGCTCGACGAGGCGGGCCGCGTCGTGGGGATCGTCTCCCCCACCGACATCGCCCGGACGGTGCAGAACGCCGACCTGCTGTCCCGCTCGGGTACGTCGGTCTGATCGGCATCCGGGAGCCGGGAGGATCATATGCACGACGAGGACTTCATCACCGAGGTGCAGACCAGGGCCGGGCTCGCCCGAGCGGACGCTGAGCGCGCGGCTCACGCGGCTCTGGAGGTGCTGGGGGAGCAGTTGCCGGACAGCGTGGCCGGTCAGGCCGCCGCTGTGCTGCCGGAGCGGCTCGGTGAGCTGCTGTGGAGCGGCACCTCACGCGCGCGGGAAAGCGCCGCGCAGGCGGGCCGGCTCAGCAGAGGGGTTGAGCGTGGTGAGGCCAG
This sequence comes from Pseudonocardiaceae bacterium, assembly GCA_050699435.1. Taxonomy (GTDB): domain Bacteria; phylum Actinomycetota; class Actinomycetes; order Mycobacteriales; family Pseudonocardiaceae. The sequence goes on from JBOHGM010000146.1 coordinate 5,765, forward strand.
TTGGCCCGGCGACCACACAGGGGGCGCCGACATGGAGTAACTCGCCGCCGGTGCCCGATCAGCCGGGTTCACCCCGCAGCGTGAGCGCGCTGAGCGCAGGCGACGCTCCGCCGAACCCAGCGGTCGGGTCGTGGTATCCGGGCAGTCCCCGTTCATAGTCCGCACGGGTGCGCCGACGGTGGGAGCTTTCCTGCTGGGACACGAGAGTCGTCCTCCGGCTCGAGATCACTGACCGGGTTCCCGGCACGGGCCGGTCTCAACCATCGCCGCCCAGACCTGCGCACGGCCGTCGAGGATCGCGGAGACGGCGGCCACCGGCCTGCTCGCGCTAGCCGAGCAGGCATAAACCGGTTAGCTGCAGGGTAGTCGTAATCCGATGGCTTCCCGTCGTGAGTCCATTGTTGAGGCGCTGCTCGACCGCTTCGGCCGAACATCCGCGGAGCAGACCGGTATCCGGCTCGCCGATGAGCCGTCGCCGTTGTATCAGCTGCTGGTGCTTGTCACCCTGTTGAGCGCCCGGATTTCCGCAGACATTGCGGTGGCGGCGGCGAAGGAACTGTTCGCCGCGGGGTACCGCACGCCGCAGCGGATGCGGCAGGCGACCTGGCAGGACCGTGTCGACGCGCTTGGCCGAGGCGGCTACGGCCGGTACGACGAGCGGACGGCGACCATGCTCGGGGAAGCCGCCGAGCTGCTGCTGGAGCGTTGGCGCGGTGACTTGCGTACCCTCCGCGACGACGCAGGCGGCAACCCGAAACGGATCCGTGATCTGCTCACCGAGTTCAAGGGCATGGGACCGGTGGGTGCGGACATCTTCCTGCGTGAGGTGCAGGCGGTGTGGCCGCAGGTCGCGCCGTATGTGGACGGGCGCGCCATGCAGGGAGCCAAGAAGGTCGGCCTGCCGCCGGATGCTCGCGAGCTGTCCGGACTCGTCGACTCACCCCGCGACCTGGCACGGCTGACTTCCGCGCTCGTTCGGGTCTCCCGAGGATCCCGTGCCGCGGATGAGGTCAAACAGGCTGGCAACGGCTGGTGACGAACTGGGCGCGGGTTTACAGCGTTGGATAGGAGGCCAGGCGCACCGAGGTGAAACGAAGGGAGAGATGGGTCCTGGTGATGTGCGTGCTCCGCTGTTCGCCGACCGCCGGGACGGTGGTGCCCGGCTCGGCGCGCGGGCCCGGGAGATGTCCTGGTCAGACCCGCTGGTGCTGGGGCTGGCCCGGGGTGGGGTGCCGGTCGCGGCAATGGTCGCCGACGCTCTCGGCGCGCCGTTGGACGTGGCAGTGGCGCGCAAGATCGGTGCGCCGGGGCAGCCTGAGTTCGGGGTGGGCGCGGTAACCACCGAGGGCCCGGTCCGCTACGACGAGCGCACCCTGAGGGCGCTCGGGCTGACGCCGGCGGACCTGCGCCCGGTCTGCGAACGCGAGCGAGCCGAGGCACGCCGCCGACTGAGCCGGTACCGAGCCGGGCGGGAGCCGTTACCAGTCGCCGGCCGCGACGTCCTGCTCGTCGATGACGGGTGGCCACCGGCGTGACCGCCCGGGCCGCGCTGGATGAGCTGCGCAGCGCCGGGCCACGGCGGCTGGTCTTCGCCGCGCCGGTGTGCGCCAGGGACACACCGAGACCGCGCTGCGCAGCGATGCCGACGACGTGCTGGGTGTGGCCGCACCCGCGCGCTTCGGCGGGGTGGGCCGGTGGTACTCCGATTTCCGGCAGATCACCGACGATGAGGTGCTGGCCGCGCTAGCCACCCGGCGGCGACGGGCGCAGCCGACCGGGTAAGGCCCAGCCTGATCGGGGCTACCGGTTTCGGGCCTTCGCCAAGGGGGCATCCGAGTTACTGTGCCCGCACGCCTGCTTTCCCCACCGCAGCAGCCGGCGACCGGGCAGTCGCGGGGCGACGGCATGCTTCGTGCCGGCCGGTTCGCCTGGGCTTTGCTGGGCGTCACGGCTGTCGCGGTGCTGCTCTGGTTCGTGGTCTCGCGGCTGGCCGTGGTGGTGGTACCCCTACTACTGGCGCTGTTCCCGGCCGCCGCGCTGGCCCCGCTGGTCGGGTGGTTGGCGCGGCACCGGGTACCGCGGATGCTCGCCGCGTTACTGGTGCTGATCGGGTTGCTGGCGGTGGTCGGTGGCCTGGTCGCCGCCGTGATCCCCGCTTTTGTCACCAGCTGCCCGCGCTGGCTGATTCGGTCAGCCGGTCGTTGCGCGAGCTGCAGCCGCTGCTGAACCGAGTGCCCGGGGTATCGCCCGGCACCAGCTTGCAGGAGTTGGCGCAGCGCGCCGCGAGCTGGAGCGCGGAAGGTGACGTGGCGGCCAGGGCCGTCGGCGTCACGCGCAGTGCCCTGGAGTTCCTCGGTGGCCTGCTGCTGCTGCTCCTCGTCGCGCTGTTCTTCTACCTCTACGACGGAGGGCGGATGGCTGGCGCTGCTCGGTGTGCCCCTGGCCCTGCCGCTTGCGGTGCTGGTCTTCCTCGGTGCGTTCTTCCCCTACATCGGGGCGACGGTCACCGGGCTGCTCGCGGTGCTCGTGGCGCTGGCCGACGGCGGGTTCACGATCGCGCTAGGGGTGCTCGCCGTGGTCGTCGGTGTCCAAGCGCTGGAGGGGAATGTGATCGAGCCGCTGATCACCGGCCGGATG
>JBOHGM010000147.1:0-8303 GCA_050699435.1 Pseudonocardiaceae bacterium
GACAGACGCGGGCCGGCACCATCGCCGTGCTCCGCACGAACCCGGACACAAATCGGCAGTGCCGGGAGACTGATCCGAGCCACGCCGCATGAGGGTTGGGGCGGGGACTACGTGCGAGGGGTTGGGGGGCATGAGGGAGTCGGACTCCAGGACGTAGCGCCCTTCGCGAACCAGCACATGCAGGGCGGCGCGGTGGTACTCGCATGTCCGGATCCGTGCCGTCCAGGATCGGCAGGCGGCGGGACCGGCGTGCCAACCGGCCGCGCCGCCAAGGTCCGGCCGCGTCGACCCGGGGACGACCGTGTCCAGACACTCGGGCACCTTCCGATGCGTGAGTTCGGCACTGGCTTGCGTTGACCTCGATCTTCCTGAGCAACATGCCGTGCGGTAGGCAGGTCGGTGTTTCTGCCATGAAGTGAACCCGTCCGGGAGTAGCAACAGCGACTCCGCGCCGGGGGCAAGGCTGGGACACGGAAGCCAGCTCACCCGGAACGACCGGCCCGCAGCGCTACCAGGACAGCACCGCGCCAGGCGATCTGGTACAGCCCTGCCCGGCCATAGCACAGGCCAGGATCGGCAGCTCAATGGTGCGGGTACTCAGAAACGCCACCACGAGCCGGATGAACCGACTGCAACTCGACAAGGTCGTGAATCTTGCGTCGCTCGGCGATGGTGGCCACGGTCGGATCGGAGATCAGCGATGGAGCGGGTGAGGCCGTCGTTTTTGATCTTCTCCAGTGCGCGCCAGGTTCCGACGTACTTGTCGCGGGAGGGGACCGGCCAGTGGATGAGATACAGGTCGAGGTAGTCGAGCTTGAGGTTGGCCAGGCTCTTGTCCAGCGCGGCCAGGGTGGTGTCGTATCCGAGGTCGGTGCGCCACACCTTGGTGGTGATGTGGAGCTGTTCGCGCGGCAGGCCGGACGCCGCGATGGCCGCTCCTGTTGCGGGTTCGTTGCGGTAGTAGGCGGCGGTGTCGACGGCCCGGTATCCGGCTTCGAGGGCGGCGGCCACGGCCGGTGTCGCTTCGTGGTCGGGCACCCGGAACACGCCGAACCCGAGTTGCGGGATGGTGGTTCCGTCGTTGAGGGCGACGTCGGGGATAACGATCGCGGGCATCGGGCCTTCCCTCGCGCGAATTCGTGGTCAGTCGGGTATCGGGAAGCGATAGCTCATCTGGACCGTATCGGCGGCGATGACGGCGAGCATGACCTCGACGGCGCGGCCGGTGGTGTCGTAGACGATGCGGGTGAGGTCGAGGACGGGTGTTCCGCCGGGCAGTTGCAGGGACACGCTTTCCGGGCTGCTCGGCATCCTGGCATTCCACACCGAAGGCGGCGGCGACCGCGGGCGGCGCCGGCACTTCTCCGAGCTCGCGGTAGAGCTGTGTGACTGACAGGCCCTGGTTGCCGGCTTCGGCGTCGTGGATGGCGGTGCCGCCCTGCTTCCATCGGCTGCGGGCGTAGCGGTCGATCCCGTGGCGTTTGGGCCGGGCGCGTTCGCGGACGAACACGCCTTTGCCCTGCTTGGAGACGACGAGCCCCTGCTGGCGCAGCAGATCGATGGCCTTGCGGGCGACGCCGCTGCTGCACAGGTACCGCTGCGTCAGCTCCTTCGGCGGTCCGGGTCCACACTGCTGTATCCCATACGGCTCGCGAGTGAGGCATGTCGCGTGGAACGAAACGGGAGGTAGCGGCAGATGCTGGCGACCAGGAGTCACGCCACGCGGAATGCGTGGCAGCTTACTCGGGAGGCCTCACGACACCAATGATTGGAGGAGGTATGCAGGTCGCGGACATCACCCCCCGGCCGGGGCGGGACAGTTACCGCTTCGTCGATGAACCCCTGGCTGGGGATAGTGCCCGGTTTCCCCTCTCTCGTGGTTCCCTTGGTTCAAGCCCCGGTGACGAGCCCTCGCGCGAGGGTGTTCGCCCGTGGGGTCTGCGCCGGATGGCGTCCGTGCCGTTCCGGGGCGTGCCCAGCCCGGAAGGTCACTACGACCACGCGCGTCAGGTTTGGGTTGACCGCGAGGGGAGCCCGCTGATCGAGATGGGGCCCCCGACCGCGCCGACCACGGGCAGCACGGACGGTTCCGAAGGGGACCCCTCTGAGGACTACGTCAACGACTGAGATGTCCGTACTTGTCTTGGCCGATGAGCGCGACCCGAGCGCCGACGCGATGGTGCTGGAGCTGGAAGAACGGGGGGTCGAGGTGCACCGGTTGGACACCGCTTGGTTCCCCGCGCAGCTAAGCCTGTCCGCTCGGCTGCGCGGGGGCCGCTGGGCTGGGCACCTGTGCACTGAGCACCGCACGGTAGAGCTGGAGGCCATCCACGCGATCTGGTACCGCTCGCCAAAGGCATACCGTTTCCCGCCCGAGCTGAATACGGTGGAGCTGGAACGGGCGTGCGGCGCTTGATGACGGAGATGCGCCTCGTGTACGGCGCGTTCGACTTCATCATCGGCCCGGATGACACCTGGACGTTCCTCGAGGTGAATGCCGGCGGGCAGTATGGCTGGATCGAAGAGGTAACCGGGGCGCCGATTACTGGTCAGCTCGCCGAGCTTCTCACGAAAGGCAATCAGTGACCACAATCGAGACTGACTGGACCACGCACGCCGAGCGGCTGGCCGAGATCCTGTGGGATCGCGGCGACATCCGCTCGCCCGAGTGGCGCGCGGCGATCGCCGCCGTGCCCCGCCACGTCTTCGTCCCTGAAGCCTACGAGCAGGACGACACGGCCCGATGGATTCGCCGCGCGACCGCCGGTGACTGGGAGCGGATCTACTCGCCGCGCACTCTGGTCACGGCCCTGGCAGACCGCGGCGGCTACCAGGAGCCGGTGTCGTCCAGCACGAACCCAGAGCTGATGGCGCGGATGCTGGAGATCCTCGACGTCGAGGACGGGTCAGCGTGCGCTGGAGATCGGCACCGGCACGGGCTACCAGGCGGGACTCCTGTGCCACCGGCTGGGCGAGCGCAACGTGTTCTCCGTCGATATCGACGCCAACCTGGTCGCACTTGCGCGGCAGCGGCTGGCCTCGATCGGGTACCGGCCCACTCTCGCCGCGCTCGACGGGGAACTCGGGTTTGCCGAACATCAGCCCTACGACCACATCATCGCGACATGCTCGGTGCCGGCCGTTCCCCGGTCTTGGGGTGCACAGCTCGCGCCCGGCGGCAGCATCCTCGTCGACCTCAAACTCGCGATCAGCGCGGGTGAGGTTGCCCCCTGACGCCGGACAGCTCGGGTGTGGGGTCAGCGATCTTGGTCTGGCTGGTTGTGGAAGGTCTCGAACGTGAGCGGGGTGCATTTCGATGCGTAATTGCCGTCGATCACCCACTGCGGCGCGGCGACCAGCTCCCGCTGCAGCTCGTGAAGCGATCCGCAGGCAGTGGGTTCCAGTCGCTGTCGTAATACACAGTGTCCAGATGAATCGGCTGGACACCAAGCTTCGCGGCGAGCGCACGAGCGAGATGGGACTTGCCGCTTCCACCGCACCCGATGATCGTGATCCTGTGCACGGGACTTCCGGAGTGGATATCGAATGCTCCTCGTCGCTCAGGCTGAGGTGCTGCGGATCAGGTCGCGGTATTTGGTGTCGAACTCGCGGACGGCGGCGGAGTCGGCGTAGGGCTCGGCGGCGCGGCGGAAGTCGGCGAGAAACTCCTGCGTACGGGGTGACTTCAGCCTCCTGATCGTGGTGGCGGCCTCGCCGACGGCCGCGCAGGCCTGCTCGACCGAGCCGGCGCCCACCCGGGCCGTGGCAAGCCTGCACTGCCACCTGACGCGATCCTTGACGAATCGGGGATCCATCAGCGCGACGGCCCTTCGCAGGTGACCTTCGGCCTGCTTGGGCCTGCCCAGCGCCAGCAGTGACTCACCCGCCATGCCCTGGGCGTGATCTTCGGTGAAGAAGTAGATCCAGGGCGGCTCGTCGTCGGGAACCGACCGGGTGAGCAGGTCGAAGGCGCGGTCCTGGGCACGCTGCCAGGTTGACGCGTCACCGGCATAGGCGGCGCCTCGGGCCAAGCGGGCGCAGGTGGCCGCCTCGACGGCAGGAGGCAGCTCGCGGGCACCGCGCAGTGCGGACTCGGCGAGCAGCACCGCATCCTTGGGGGTGTCCGAGAACGCTGCCTGGATGCTCATGTGCCCGAGGACGTTCGCCCCGACGGCACGGTCGCCGCTGAGGTGCGCGGCCCGCAGCCCCGCCAGGTAGTAGCGCTGGGCCAGCGCGTGCTGGTTGTCGTCGAACGCCAGCCAGCCCGCCAGCCGAGCGAACTCGGCGGCCACCGCGTAGAGGCGCTGTCCGACCTGCTCGGTGTAGGAGGAGTTGCGCAGCAGGGCCAGCACCAAGCGCAGATCCTCGCGAGTGGCGGGCAGCAGGCTGGCTCCGCTACGGGCGTCGCCCAGTCGTCGTCGGGCGTCGACGACCCTCTCCAGGTCGTCGACCACCTCGTGGCCGACCCGTTGGCCGAGTACGGAGGCGGCGACTCTGGCCGGGTCCAGCAGCCACTGATGCGCCACCGCGGTCAGGCTCAGTCCGGTCATCGCCATGAAGTGCCGTCGTTGCATGCTGTCAGGATCCACCACCGCACCCAGTGCCGCTATGGCTCCGGCGCTGTCCCAGGGGTGGTGCAGCCCGTCGTCGGCCGGGACGTACAGCGCGCCCCGGGGGGCCGGCCAGCCCAGCATCTCGGGGGTCACCGGGTCGCCCAGGCGTTGGTGCAGCAGCAGGCACACCAGCGAGGGCAGCGGGTCGCGGGGGATTCGCGGGGTGGCGCGGTGTCTTTCCGCGTACACCCAGCGCCTCGGGTAGCGGCGGTGGACCTGCACCCGCAGTCCCAGGGTGGTGGCGAGGCGGTTGAGGTGATCTCCCAGGTTCTCCGGGCTCCATCCGGCGCGTCCCAGCAACCGTTCCAGCACCACATTGCACCGTGGTTCGCTCGGCTCGCGGTCCCCCATCACCCATTCTCCCGTCTCTTTCTGATCTGAACAGTGTGGACTGACCCTAATACAGCGATCACCGAGCACCGCCACAGTGTGCGCCGTGTGCACCATCGGTCACCTTCCCCGGCTCCCCGAGATCGACCACAGTCCGGGAAGCATTCCGCTGACACGCATAAGCGGGAACCGCAGCCACCTATGGCCGGGAGGGTGATGATGCACGGAGAGGATCGTCGTGCGAGTGACACAGCAGCGGTACCCCCGCAGCGGACGGTCATGCAGTGGGAGAACGAGCGTGGCCCGATGGTGGTGTCCGCGAAGCGCACCGATAACGGGTCGCGGTGCTCGTTGGTACTGGTACGCGAGACCGGTGGCTCGTGGGCGGTCTATCCGCACGGTGCGGGCCAGCTGGGGGTGCGGCTGTCGCCGGAGGCCGCGGCCGGCGGCCACGACGTCCTTGACGTTCTGCGCTCTCGTGACCCGGCGTGGCAGTCGGTGGCGGTGTGCTGCTCATGATCAGCCGGGGCCTGCCCACGCCGGCACCTCCCCGGGCAATATCAGCCCGGCGGTACCGGACATCCCAGGACGACTGTCCCGCGCGGCCTGGTCCGGCTCGTCGGGCCTTGCCGGCTCGGGGGGTTCGGGGGTTTCGAAGAGTTGCCGGGCGGAGTATCCGGAGAACATGGCTTCCAGCACGGTGCAGTGCCGGGGTGGGGGAGTTCGCCTGTCTGTCCGCAGATCCACCGGTGGAACTGTTGCTGTGCGGGGGTAGCTGCCTACGAGTGCCGGGTCGATGGTCGCGGCGGCGGTGTCGTAAGCGAGGCAGAAGTCCCGGTAGGTGTGCAGGCAGCGGCGGCGCAGCAGTTCCCGCAGCAGCGTCGACCCGTCGACCGTCTCTGGTGCGAGGTAGGGCGTGAAGAGTTCGGCGGCTGTCCATCCGGGCAGCATGGCCTCCAGGACGGTGCAGTGCTCGGGATATGGCAGGTCCTGGATCTGTCCGGCCAGCCACCGTCGGAAGGTTGACATGCTCGGATAGGTGTCGACGAGGTCCTTGTCCAGGCCTTTGGCGGCCTTCTGGTAGGCCCGTTTGAACATGCCGTAATTCTGCCAATGACGCTCGCGTAACAATGCCTTCAGCATCGTCGGGTCAGCCGACGCCCGCCGCGGCGAGCCGGCCGTGTGTTCACCGCCTTCTGGCGCTGGTTGAGTCATTCCCCTCCTCGAACCTTATTCCCTGTCACGGATCGTACGGAGCATAACCACCCGAGCGTGAAACACCCACTGCGGCCACGGTTCTCGCCTGTCATGGCACAACCGTGGGAGGTGATGGAACCGCTATGAACAATCGCTGCGCAGTCCGCCTACCGAGAATGGCGCTGACCGTCCTGGAGGAAGGCACCAGAGTGATGAGCAGCCGAGGGTCCGGTGTTGTGGCTGGGCTCTGGGCTGGGGACGGGTTTGCGGACGAGCGGCAGCAACTCAGACGAGCAAGGGAGTTGATCGTGGCCAGTGATCTCCGGTTGCGGGTGGTGCTGGTGTCGCGGCAGTCGGTGGCGGTGTGATGGGCATGGTCAGTCGGGATCGGTCGGTGCATCAGACCGCGCACGCGATGGTGAGGTTCCCCCCGTAGCCCGGACAGTTCGGGTGTGGGGTCAGCGATCTTGGTCTGGCTGGTTGTGGAAGGTCTCAAACGTGAGCGGGCTGTGTATTTCGATGCTGGAGTGTCTCCTTTCCGGCCCGGCTGGCGGGTGGGATTGTGTACCCCCGCAGCGGACGTTCCCTCCAGGAACCCGGCATCGGCGTGGGCTACCCCTGTGCCGGCGTTCTGGGTGAGCAGGTCGGCCAGGTGCGGCAGGTGTGTGCTGATCGCGGGGGTGAGCGCGTCGTGGGCGGCGCGCCAGACGGTGTGGTACAGCCCGGCCCATCCGTGGCACAGGCCGGTGTTGCTGATCAGGGCGAGTTGGGCACCCGTGAGCCGCCCATCACATTACGCTGCATCGGGTGGAGGCCGAGACGAGCGCTGGGGTAGGTCCGGCAGACCTGCGCATGGCGATGGTGGACCAGCTGCGGGACTGGAAGGTGGTGTGCTCGGAGACGCTCGAGGACGCTATGCGTGCTGTCCCTCGACATGTCTTCGTCCCGGACGCACCACTGGAGAAGGCGTATTGCTTCGATCCGGTTGTGACTCACCGGGACACCGAGGGGATCGCGATCAGCTCGGTGTCGGCTCCCGGCGTGATCGGTGCGATGCTGGAGCAGCTCGACATCCGGCCCGGTCATCGGGTTCTGGAGATCGGGGCAGGCACGGGCTATAACGCGGCGCTGTCGGCGCACCTGGCCGGCTCCACCGGCGCGGTAACGACGGTCGAGTACGACGCGGCCGTGGCTGAGTCGGCTCAGGAGGCGCTGACCAGAGCCGGTAATGGCGACGTGACGGTGATTTGCGGTGATGGCGCGTTCGGCTGGGTGGACAACGCGCCCTACGACCGAATCATTGTGACGGTGGGTGCGTGGGATATTCCACCGGCTTGGTGGGCTCAACTCGCCGACGGTGGTCTGCTGTTGGTGCCGCTGAGAATGCGCGGACTGACTCGAACCGTGGCCTTGGAGCGCGATGGTGCAATCTTGCGGAGCCGGTCGATCGAGGTGTGCGGCTTCATCCCGATGCGAGGCGTCGGCGCTGTGGCCGAGCAGAACGTCTGGGTCGGCGGGAGGGACGGGGACCTGCTCTTGCGCATCGATGACGGCCAGCCGATCGACGCCGAGGCTATCGGCGCCGCGCTCGATCATCCGGGAACGGTGGTCTGGACAGGCGTCCCGTTCGTCATGCCCGAGATCCTTGACTTCTGGCTGGCTGGCATGGACGGGTTCTGCCGAGTCCTCGTATCGAGGGACGCCGTTGCTAACGGACGCCTGGTCGCTCCGATGTTCTTCTGGGGCAGCATGGGTGTGTATGACGGTGGGAGTGTTGCTTACCTGACCACCAATGCGGACATGTCCGAGCTGGGCGTGTGCGCCTACGGCCCGGACGGCCGGGCGTTGGCGAACCGAGTTGCTGAGCGCATTCGGGAGTGGGACAGCGTGGGCGGGCCGAGGATGGAGGTTCGGGTCGAAGTCCATCCGATCGATGCCCCCAGCTCATCTGATGGTTCGCTGGTTATCGACAAGAAGAACAGCCGCGTCGTCGTTCGCACGGTCCCGACAGCTTGAGGCTCCTCGCTAGATCGTGTGGGTTTGATCGGCGTGGCGGCGTGACGGGTGGGGTGGCAGTCTCGTTGCCTGTGTGACTGTGGGTGACGATCAGGTGGGTGAGATGGACACGGGGGAGCTGGGGTTGTTCACCGCGGCGCTGGGGCT
>JBOHGM010000148.1:0-8241 GCA_050699435.1 Pseudonocardiaceae bacterium
CAGCGCGAGTGTCAGCCCGCCGACACTGCTTCCGGTTTTCCGCTCACCCTGGTCATGGTTCTGCCACAGCAACACGACGGATTCTGGGTTCCGGCGCAGTCGGCCGGGGCGCCCTTGGTCACGGTCACCTCGCATCCGCACGACTCGTCCGGGCAGCGGTAGACCTCGCCTTCCCGCAGCGGCATCGCGCACCTCCTTCAGTTGCCAGCACCGAGGGACAGGACTGACGCTAGAACCGTGCCCCATGGTCACGGTCAACACCGGTCTGCAAGCACGAGGAGGCGAGGAGGATGGCGACGGACACAGTGACGATCGGGCGGCTGGCGGCTTCGGCCGGGGTGACGCGCAAGGCCATCCGGGTCTGGGTCAACCGGGGCCTGCTCGCCGCCTGTGACCACACGACGTCCGGGTACCAGCTGTTCGCGCCCGAGACCGTCGAGCTGGCGGTGTTCATCCGCCGCGCCCGTGCGCTCGGCCTCAGCCTGGCCCAGATCCAGGACATCATCCAGGCCAGGCACGACGGGGCGAACGCGCCCTGCGCGGACGTGCGCCGGCTGCTCCAGGCCCGCCTCGCCGACCTCGACACCACGATCGCGAACCTGCTCGCCCTGCGCACCACCCTGCAGGCAGCCTGCGCCGCGCAGCCGAACACCGATACGGAGGCGGCGGTGTGCCCGATCATCGAACGGTCAGCACTACCCGAGCAGCCTGTGGATAAGTCACCCTTCGCCTGTGGTTAGCTCGGTGGTGTGCGCGCGTGTCAGGTGCAGCAGCTCCTCGACCGACCACTGGTTGTTGGCGTGAACGCCGTACTTGCACGCCAGGATCCGGCCGTCGGGTGCGATGAGGAAGTTCGGCTGGTTGTCCGAGGTGGCCGCGGCGCGGTCCGTCCGGGGTGGCATCGAGCCGGACCTCGCCGTCCCGCACGGCGACCTTCTCCCGCCAGGTCAGGCGAAGCAGCCGCACCGCCTCCTCGGGCTCCAGCCCAACATGGCCGGCCAACTGTCCTAAATGGACCGGGCGGGTGCCCATCTCGCTGAGTATGATCAGCGCCCAGGCGACGCGGGCGGCGTTGACCTTGTCACTCACCGCACCACCTCCTCATCGACCGGCCGCACCCACCGGTGCACCTCCCGCGCCGCCGGGGAGAGCGCAGCGGCGGCACATGCCTTGTTCAGCCCCAGGTCGGGATGCTCAGTCATTGGGCCGCTCCTGGCTCGTAACGCGTCAGTGCGTCCGCCATATCGCGGGCCACCGCGAAGTCGCCCGCGTCGTCGCGTTCGGCCCAGGCGTCGAGCTGCCCATCGGCCCACACCCGGTCGATCCCCAGCTCGGCGAGCGCGTCCAGGGCGTGCATGCGGGGCACGAGGCGCTCGTGCGGGTGTACTGATCATGGCCGCACCTCCTGCGATTGTGGTGTTCGGCCGCGACCGTAGGGTCTGCCCCCAGGGTGAGGGTCAAGCGCTCGTGGCGCACCGGGGATCGCCCGGCCAGGCGGGGACCGATGGCCGCGTCCGTGCCCGTCAGTTCGCGGATCTCGGCCACGGTCAGTCCGAGGCCCCGCAGTTGGCCGATCAACTCGACACACCACAGGGCGTCGGCGTCGAACAACCGGTAGTTGGTGGCGGCCGACGGTGTTGATCAGGCCCCAGTCGGTGTACTGGCGCAGGTTCTTGATCGGCACCCCGGTCCGTCGGGAGAGTTCCCCGACGGTCATCAGCCCGTTGCTCGTCATGGCATCACCAGCGGTGTCAGGAGGCGCAGCAGGACAGCTTGGCCACGTCGCGGGTGAAGGTCTGGGCGGCGAGCTTCACCCCTTCGGCCATGGTCAGGTACGGGCACCACAGGTCGGCCATCTGCCGCACGGTCATGTGGTTGGCCAGGGCGTAGACGGCCGTCGCGATCACGTCGCCAGCCCCCTCGGCGAGCACGTGCGCGCCGAGCAGCCGCCCGGTCCCGTGTTCGGCGACGAGCTTGATCAGGCCACGGGTGTCCCGGTTGACCAGCGCCCGCGGCACGTATTCCAGCGGCAGCACCCGACTCTCGATCGTGTAGCCCTGCTCGACCGCCGGTGCCTCGGTGAGCCCGGCCGCCGCGATCGCCGGACTGGTGAACGTCACCCGCGGCAGGTGGCGGTAGTCCAGCGTCCGCCCTGCGTTGTCGAAGGCGTTGTCCGTGACCAGGGTGCCGTGCGCGCCTGCGACGTAGACGAACTGCGGGTGCCCGGTGACATCCCCGGCCGCCCAGATCCGCGGATTGCCGGTCCGCAAGTGCTCGTCGACCATGACCTCGCCGCGCGAGCCGACCTTCACCCCGACCGCCGCCAGATTCAAGCCGTCGGCGACTGGGCGGCGGCCGGTGGCCACCAGCAAGCGCTCGGCGGTCAGCGCGGTCGGCTGCCCGTTCAACTCGGTGACCGTGACGTGGTAGCCGGTCACATCGCGGTCTACCTCGGCAACGGTAGCCCCGGTAATGACCCTGATGCCCTCGGCGGTGAACACCTCGGCGATCGTCGCGCTGATCTCGGGTTCCTCGAACGGCGCCAGCCGCGGCAACGCCTCGACCACTGTGACGTCGACCCCGAGTCGGTTCCACAGCTGGGCCTGTTCCAGGCCCACGGCGTTGCCCCCGACCACGATCATCGACCCGGGCAGCACGTCGAGCTCCATCGCGGTAGTCGAGGTCAGATAGCCGGCCTCGGCCAGCCCGTCGATCGGCGGCGCCCACGGGGCGGACCCGGTGGCGATCAGGTAGTGCTCGGCCTCCACCGTGGTGACGCCTCCAGCGGCGAGGTCAACCTCCAGCACCGGCCCGGAGCCGGTGGCGATGAACCGGGTGGTGCCGGCCAGGATGTCCCAGCCGTACTCGGCGGCCAGGTCGGTGTACTTCTCCTCCCGCAGCGACTCCACCAACGCCCGCTTGCCGTCGAGCAGGCGCGGCAGGTCCACGCCGACCGGCGACACGGCAATGGCGGGAAACCGGCCGTCCAGGCTGACGTGGCGCGCCTCGGCCGCCGCCAGCAACGCCTTGGACGGCACGCACCCGGTGTTCACGCAGGTGCCGCCCACCGTGGCGCGCTCGATCATCACCACCGAACGGCCCTTCGTGCGGGCCGCGATCGCCGCCGCGAACCCTCCGCCACCCGAGCCGATCACAGCCAGGTCGTACCGCATCCGACCGCCTCCTACCGAACATATTCGCCAGAGCAGATGCGTCCGATGGTAATCTCATATCCGTACATCCGCATACGTCGTGAGCCTGATGTGAGGATGGCGAGGACATGGCTGCTGTCCCCGAACCCGCACCCCCGCTGCTGCCCACCGAGCCCAACGGGGTGGAGATGGTGGCCAAGTTCTTCCGCGCCCTCGGCGACCCGGCCCGGCTCCGGCTGCTGGAGTTCCTCCTGCACGACGAGCACACCGTCACCGAATGCGTCGCCCACGTCGGCCTGTCCCAAGGGCGGGTCTCCACCCACCTGGCCTGCCTGTCCGACTGCGGCTACGTCCAGGTCCGCCGCAAAGGCCGCTTCGCCTACTACGCGGTCACCGACCCGCGCGTCGCCGAACTGGTGCTGCTCGCCCGGTCGCTGGCCGCCGACAACGCCGCAGCGCTGGCCGCCTGCATGCGCAACACACCCAGCACCTGACCGACCCGAAGGAACCCGTCGTGTCCACAGATCCCGGCCACAAAGGCAAGCGCACCACACTGGTCAGCGCTGGGTTCCTGCTGCTGCCCATCCTGTGCTGCGGCGTACCGCTACTGATCACCGCCGGAGCGCTCGGGACCATCGGGGCAGCGCTGAGCAACCCCTGGGTGATCGCCGCCGCCGTCGCGCTGCTGGCTGCCCTTGTCGCCTGGCCGCCATACACCCACAGGCACGGGCGACTCGGGCACCTGTGACCCCGAACCATCTACCCGAGATTCGACCAACCGAGGCCGAGACGTCCCCGAGTGACGCCCTCAGTGAGGCGTCCAACGATCTCCAAGGGCCAAGCCCCACGGCACCACCGACCGGGACCTGGGTGCTACGGCAGGCGGCGGTCGATCCATCGGAGCAGGACGCCCAACACCCGGCGCTCATGCCAACTCCGGAGGAGCGCGTGTTCGGGCCGTACCCGCGCAGGGCGAGGTTGTCGGCCTCGGACCCGGATCCGGTGAACACGATGCCGTCGGCCGACGCGCCGATCAGTGCGGCGACCTGTTCACGAGCGCGCTGCAGGGCGTCGCGGGGTTCGGAGCCGTAGCGGTGGTCGCTGGACGGATTGCCGAACCCATCGGTGAGGAACGGCAGCATCGCCTCGGTCACCACGGGGTCCACTGGCGTAGTGGCGTTGTAGTCCAGATAGATCGGCCTATCGGCGAGTCCGCTGGGGATGGTCACGGTGCACGTTCCTCTTGCGCGGCAGCGGTTGCGTCGCGGTGGGCCGGTGGGTGGGTTTCGTACATGCGCACCGCAACGACCACGCCGGAGGCGGCAGTAATGGCGGCGACGACCCAGACGGCGGCGCGCAGGCCCCACAGGTCGGCGACGATGCCGGCGAGCAGGGCACCGACGGCGAAGCCCCCGTCGCGCCAAAGCCGGTAGACGCCGACCGCGCGGGCGCGCCACGCGGGGTGGGCGATGTCGCCGATGGTGGCGAGCAGGGTCGGGTAGACCATCGCGGTGCCGACGCCGAGCAGCACGGCGGCCAGCAACCAGACCGTGAAGGTCTCGGCGAGGGCAATGACGGCGAGCGCGGCGGCCTGCAGCAGCATGCCGGCAGTGATCAGATGTTTGCGACCCCACCGGTCCGACAGCGGCCCGCTGACCCAACTGCCCGAGTCCCCACACCGCGGGGTAGGCCGCGGCGAGGATGCCGATGCGGGACACCGGCAGGCTCGCGGTGGTGAACAGGAGCGGGAACAGGCCCCACGCCAGGCCGTCGTTGAGGTTGTTGACCATCCCGGCTTGGCTGGCCGCCGACAGGGCGGGTTCGCGCAGGCTGGTCTGGGCGAAGACCTGCCGGGTGGTCAGGTCGGCGTGCAGGTGGTCATGGCGTCCGTCGGCGCGGGCGGTGTGCCGGGTGGCTTCCAGGGCTGCGTGGCCGCGGGTCTCGCGCACCACGACCGTGGTGAGGCCGAGGCCGAGGGCGGCGTAGGACAGGCCGAGCAGGAACGGCGCGGGCCGCAGGCCGTAGTGGGCGGCGAGGTAGCCGGTGACCAGCGCGGTGAGGGCGACGGCGACGTAGCCGGCGGCCTCGTTCAGGCCCATCGCCAGCCCGCGGCGGGACGGGCCGGCCAGGTCGATCTTCATGATCACGGTGGTGGACCAGGTCAGGCCCTGGTTGATGCCGAGCAGGACGTTGGCGGCCACGACCCAGCCCCACGAGGGTGCCCAGATCAGCATCAGCGGCACGGGGATCGCGACCAGCCACCCGGCGAGCAGGACGGGTTTGCGGCCGAACCGGTCGGAGAGCGTGCCGGCGACGTAGTTGGTGGCGGCCTTGGTGAGGCCGAAGGCGAGCACGTAGGTCAGCAGGAACGTGTAGCCGGTCAGGCCGAAGGTCTGCTCGGCCAGCAGCGGCAGCACCGTGCGTTCCTGCCCGAGCATGCCGCCGACCAGGGCGTTGACCGTGACCAGCAGGCTGAACTGGGCCAGGTTGGCACGAATCCCCCACCGGACATCGTGCGCGGCGGTGTTCATGCGCCGGTCTCCAGCGTCTGGCCGGTGGCCGCCGCCCAGTCGTCGGGGCCGCCGGCCAGGACGGCGAGGTCGCGGTGCCCGGCCTGGTCGAGCAGGCCGGCCGCGCCCATCGCGCGTTCCCCGTGCCCGCACATCACCACCAGCGGCCCCGGCGGTACCTCGCCCGCCCGGCCAGGGAGGTCGCCGAGTTCGAGGTGCAGCGCGCCGGGCAGGTGCCCGGCGGCGAACTCCGGGGTTTGCCGGATGTCCAGCACCGGCGCGTTGATCTGGTCGGGGCGGACCAGCCGTGTCGTCGTGGTGGGGTAGTCGGCGGCGGTCCAGGCGTCGATGCCGCCGGTGAGTTCCCCGGCGAGGTTGGTGTAGCCGATCTTGGTGGCCTGCCAGGCGATCTCCGTCGGGTCTTGACCGTGACCCCGCAGGATGATCAGTGGCTGGTCGGGCGGGGCGAGCCACCCGAGCCAGGAGGCGAACACCGGCCGCAGCGGGATGGACAGCGATACCGGCACGTGTCCGGCGGCGAACTCGGAGACCGGTCGCACGTCGATCAGGCGTGCGCCGTCGGCCAGCCGCGCCCGCACCCTGGTGACGTTCAGCGGGGCGAGCGCGGGTGGTGTGTCGAGTACGGCGGGGCCGCGGCGGTTGATCTCGCCCAGCCGCAGGAAGTACGGCGGGAAGCTGCCCAGCGAGCCGAGCAGCGCGGTGACGAAGGTGTCCTTGTCGGCGGCCCGGAGGAGCGGGTTGGTGGCCTTTTCGCGGCCGATGGTGCTGGTGCGTTCGGCGCCGGGTGGGGCCGAGCAGAACGACCCGGCGCCGTGCGTGGGCCACACCGCCACCTCGTCCGGCAGTTCGGCGAGCCGCCGCAGCGAGGCGTACTGGGCGCGGGCCAGCGCCTCAGTCTGCTCCGGGGAGACGAGGTCGGTGCGGGCTGCCGCGCCCACCAGGAGCGAGCCGCCGGTGAACACCCCGACCGGGTTGTTCCCGTCGAGCAGTAGGAACGACAGGTGCTCGTGGGTATGGCCCGGCGTGCCCCACGCCTGCAACCGGAGCCCGCCGAGGTCGACCTCATCACCATCGTGCAGGCCGGTGTGGGTGAACTCCCGGTGCCCGGTGGCCGAGGCCAACACCTGTGTGCCCTCGGTCGCTGACAGCTGGCGGGCGCCGGAGAGGAAGTCGGCGTGCAGATGGGTGTCGGCGGCGAACGCCACGCGCAGCCCGCGGCGCCGGGCGGCGTCCGAGGCGGTGCGCAGGTCGAGGCTGACGTCCACCTGGCTCGCCGACCACCTCAACACCTACCTCCACGACCCCAACGAATACCGGGCCATCATGCGCAGCCTCATGCACCACGGTGGCACCATCACCTACACCCCCCACACGATCACCGTGACCCTCGACCCCCACGACACCCCCCGCGTCAACCGCGCCCTCACCTGCCTCACCGACGAACTCAACACCACCCCCGCCCACATGCCCGGCGACCCCCGCCCCATCACCTACCAACTCGCCACCCAATGATCCAACCTCGACTCAACGTCATCACCTACTTCAGGAGGTCTGAGTCACGAGCCGATGTCCAGGCCGCGCTCGTGCTCGCCCAATCCGAACACTCGGCTGGAGACACCGAGGCCGCGATCACACGGTTGCGAGCCTGGCGAAACAAATCCCGCCATGTCATCGGCACGCTCGCTCGGCTGTATGCCAGTCGAGACGACATCGACGCCGCAGTGGACACCTTTGCAGGTGCTGCCGCTCGGTTTGACGATCCGACGTTTCTTGCGTTGGCTGCGCATCGGCGACGGAACCCAACGCCGAAGTGCAGCAACGTCTCCGTGACCACGCACAGTGGATGGTCAACGCCGCAGGTGATCTTGATGTTGTCGACTGGCCGCGGCTCTGCAGCATTCCCCGGCACGATGAGATCGGCGACAACGATCGCTTCCTGTCCTGGCTGGCACCCCTTGACTACGCGGTGACACATGGACTCCCCTTTTTCGCCGACGTCGTCGTCTTGCGGGTACTGGCCAGAGCCGAAGGTATACCCACGTTCGGAACCGTTTCAGATACTACGCCAACCAGGACACCCGAGCTGTTCACTCAGGCGGACAACACCGTCGGCTCAATGTTCGACGCGGACAAGATGAGCCTGAAGATCCGGCACATCTATTCCGGCACGGTGATCGACCACCGCGGCTTCTACCGCGGCGCCGCGTGATGTCCGGGCTCACCGATATCGACTACGACCTGATCGTCACGTGACCGCGGCAGCCGACGCCGACGCACCGGGACTGGTGTTCATCACCCTCATCGAGGACAGCCGCCCGCACGTGCGGGACCTGTTGTACCCGACCCCAACCGGCGCCGAGCCACCCAGTGAGTAGCCCCCCGGGTCAAAGTCCCATTTGCCCAGGTCAGGGGACCCGCCAGCCTCCTTTATGAGTATCCCCCCGAACCGCCAAACCTCACCGATTGACGAGTTTGGGGGGCGCCATCACCGAGCTGGCCCGCGTGATCGACAGCAGCGGGAGGCCGTGATGACGAGCCTCATTCCTGAACACGTCCCA
>JBOHGM010000149.1:0-8102 GCA_050699435.1 Pseudonocardiaceae bacterium
TTGGGGGATGTGGGTGGTGGCCCAGCTCTGGTGGGTTCGGTTCGGTGGCGTATCGGGCGTCGGCGGCGCTGTACGCATTGTTGCTGGAGCATGCGGTGGATCGTCGGGGATGCTGCTGGTCGTGTCGGCGGCCGGAAGCGCTGGTTGGGCGCCGGCGTCGGCGCTGCCGGGTCTACCCGGTGGCGCAGTACTGGCTGCACCAGACCCAGGCCATGCTGCTGGAGTCGGGCCTCGCCACTGAGCTGGGGCTGCGTATCGCGCCGCCCCCAGTCGCGGGACCGGGGCGAGACCAGCCCGGTGTCACGATCCTCGGTCGGGCGCAGCAGCCTGCTGACCGCGCGGCCCCCGTTGATGATGACCACAGATGGTATCGGGGCGTGCGCGCTGCGTTTCCGGCGCAGGGCGGGCTCCGGTCAACAGTGACAGGGAGTTCCGTGATGACCAACGGGATGATCGTTCGGCTGGTGGCCGGTGAGGCGGCCCGGATGGTCGCGGCCTACGCCCGGGCGGTGACGCAGGCGGATCGGGTGCGCGCGCTACTGGTGGCTGCCGAGCTGGAGCTGCACGCGGTGCTGGTGGTGCCCAGCCTGACCGAGGCCGGGGAGCCGGCGGTGTACCTGACCCCACTCACCGGCCCGGCGCGGGCGCGGCTGGCACAGATCCTGCACAGCGGCGCGGGGCCGCCTCCGCCGGGCGCGTCGTGCTACCCGCCCCCGGGATGAAGGGGTGGCCTGAGCGGTCCGGGGCTCTCACCCCCGGGCCGTCCAGGTGGGACGGGGCTAGCGTGCGGGTGCGGGTCTGGTGGTGTCGGTGAGGGTGACGTGCTGGCCGTGGGGGGTGATGGTGATGCGCCACCGCTCGGGGCCGGGCCGTCCGGCGCTGTGCCACCAGTGGTAGGCGGTCTCGGTTTCGTCCCACAGGTTGCGGGGTCCGGACTGGTGGACGGGGTAGGTGTCGGCGCCGGGCCGGTGCACGAGGTTGGCCCAGGAGTCGCTGGTGGGGTCGGCGAGCCAGAGCCGGGCGTGGTGGTCGGGGTAGTGCTCGGCGGTGACGTAGATCGGCGTGGCGTTCGGGACGGTGATCCCGATCGCGAGGGATGCGTCGTAGTCGCCGGCCACGTCGTAGGGCGCCACGGTGGTGTGGCTTTTCCGTGCGGTGGCCTCGTCGCATTCGTCGTCGTCGATGGTGACGCGGCAACGCTGATCGCGTAGCTGCATGAATCCCACGTTGCCGACGATGCCGCCCTCGGCCGCCGTGCTGTCGTCGTTCACGGTGAGCCGGACCAGTGCGCCGTTGTGGTACGGAGTGCCCCAGGGGGTGAGGATCATCCCCCCGGGGCGGGTCTGCGCCACCCAGGGGTAGGGCACCTGGTGCACGGCGGCGGTAGCGATGATCCGGTCGTAGGGCGCGCGGGGTGGGTAGCCCGCTGCGCCGTCGCCGGTGATCACGGTGACGGGGTGGCCAGCGGTGGTGAGCGCGGCGCGGGCATGGTCGGCGATCCGGGGGTCGATCTCGATGCTGGTCACCTGCTCGGCGCCGAGGTGATGGGCGAGCAGAGCGGCGTTGTAGCCGGTGCCGGTGCCGATCTCCAGCACCCCCATGCCGGGCTGGGCGTCCAGCGCGGCGAGCATGAGCGCCACGACATCGGGGTGGCTGGCCGAGCTGGTGATGTAGCGTCCGCGCTGTCCTGGCCCGGCGGGGTGCCCGTCGTCCACTTGGGTGATCACGGCTTCCGGCGCGTAGGCGATGTCCAGCCAGCGGTCGGGGTGCTCGGCGCGGTGCAGCGGCAGCAGTTCACCGGTGGAGTCGTTCCAGATCGTGTCCGGGATGAACTGGTGGCGCGATACCGCCGCGAACGCGGCACGGCTGGGCGGGGTCAGGTTTCCGGCGGTGTCCAGGTCGTTGAGGAGTTGCTGGTGCCGTTCGGTGATGCCGGTCATTTCTTGTCTTTGCCCGGGGTGCCGCCGCCCTTGTGTTTACCACCGTCGTCTTTCGGTTTCGGGGTGTCCCTGACGTCGCGGCCGGGTACCGGTTTGGGCCAGTGTCCGTCTTTGGTGTTGTTCTGATCGTGCTTGCCCACCGTTTGTGTGCTCCTTTCCCGCGCGGCGCGCGGTTACTCGGTGGTGGGGCGCTGCGGGTAGGTCAGTTGGGTGTCGGCGGCGCTGCGGCGGGTTTCTTCCATCGCCACCGGCCGGCCGTCGGGGCTGGTGGTGACGCGGCGGGTGATCAGGACGGGGGTGCCGGTGGGGATGGACAGGGTGGTGGTGTCGTCGGGGGTGGGGGTGGTGGCGCGGATATGTTCGGTCCAGCGCAGCTCCCGCCCCGCCTCGGCGAGCAGGGTGTAGAGCTCGTCAGGGGTGCGGAACGGGTCCTCGGTGAGGGCGGGGATGTCGGTGCAGGTGGCCAGGGGCAGGTAGAGCCGGTGGATCAGGCGCCGCTGCGCCCCGCCGCTGGCGCTGGGACCGTGGTCGGCCTGGTGGGCAAGGAGCCGGTCGTAGACGAACACGGGGGTGTGTTCGGGGACGCCGAGGCTGAGCGCGAGGTCCATCGTGGCGGTGGCGCGGTAGCGGCCGGGTTCCTCCACCGGGTGCCACGCCGCTAATTCGGTGTCCCGGTAGCGAACCTGCCCGCCCGCGTCGGTCTGCCGGTGCAGGCCGCGGACCCCGGCGTAGGTGGCTCGTTCGCGGCGCTGGCGGACGTGGGAGCCCTTGCCGTCCACGGTAACGATCAGGCCTTCCCCGGCGAGGCGCTTGAGCGCTTCCCGGGCGCCGTAGCGTGACACCTGGTAGCGGGCCATGATCCCGGCCTCGCTGGGCAGCCACTCCCCCGGGGCGAGGGCTCCGCGGGCGATGTCGGCGCGGATCGCCTCGGCCGCCGCCGCGTACTTCCCGGTGCCGGTCTTGGCCATCAGGCACACCTCTTCTGCCGTCTTCCTTCTGTGGCCTTCGCCACACCGCAGCCGTGCCGTCCGGGCCATCCCGGTTCACCCTGGTTCGCGGCGGCCTCTGCTGTTGTCTGCCGTTGCTCCCGTGTCTAACACCTATCGCACAGGCTGTCCAGTCCTGCCGTGTCGGCTCCCGGTTTCGTCTCCCACATCATGCAACCTTGCGCCAATCGCTGCTACGAGTGCTGCGCTGGCTTCCGGTGGCGCTGCCCGGCTGATCCGGCACGCAGTCATCGGGTTGGGTTGGCTGGCCGCCCGTCTGGTGCGCTACTGCCTGGCCTACCCCGAATACGCCGGGGTGGTCCGCGAGGCCCGCGACACCGACCGGCCACGCCGGGCGCGGGTGGCGATCGTGGCCTGGCGCCGCGCCGCGACCCGCCGCAGCATCACCACCCTCCTGATGGTGGTGGCCGCCGAGCTGGGGCTGCGCTGGCTGGCCCACACCCACGGCGCGATAGCGCTGGTCGCCGTGCTGCTCGCGGTGGTGGCCGTGCTGGGTGGGATCGGCCGAGCGGTACGCCCCCTGCCCGACCCCGAACCCGGCCAGGAGCCGAGCGAGCCGGGACCGGATGACCCCCCACCCCATCGCGGACGCGCACACCCGCGCCGAGGCCGCCGACTGTGTAGGTCACAAAATATGGATCCGCTATAACACTGTTACGCGCTCACGAGCAGGCCGCACCGAGGCGCAACGACCGAGAAATCCGCACTATCCGCCGCGCTGCCCGGGCCGGGAAGGAGTCCGGTCCGGGGATCTGCATCGGCCGAACCCGGGTGTTGTGCAGCGCGGCGATGCGCCAGCCGTCGGCGGTCCGGGTGGCGACCAGGGTCTGGCGGGACAGCCGCCGCTTCGGCAGCCGCGAGCGCCAGGCGACCAGCACCGAGCCGGTGGCGTGCACCAGTGCGACGTCCTCACTCAGGTAACGGATCGACTCGATCTCCCCGACCAGCGAGGAGCCGGTCAGCACTCCGCGGAAGAGCCGGTCGTGCGCCTGGACCATCGGATCCCGCCCGGCCGCCCGGGTGCCGTCGAAGGACACGTAGTCCGAATCAGCGGTGAAGCAGTCGCCGTAGGCCTGCGCGTCGCCATCGGTCCAGGCCTGGCACATCCGCTGGAACAGCGCGGTGAGCTGGGCGTCGTCGGTCATGGTCACTCCTCGGTGCTCTGATGGGGACAGGCTGTGCGGGTCCGGTCTGAGCGCGCCTGGGTCCGCAGCAGCGCGGATCGCTCGCGGGCGAAGTGGGTGGCGCGGTCGAGGAACTGGGCGATCGCCGCAAGCTGCCCGGTGTCGAATCCGGCCACGAGCCCGACCGCGTCGGTCTGCAGTTGCGCGAGTACCGCGCCGATGTCGGCCATCCGCTCCGGCACCGGGTACAGCAGCTGGCGACGGCCGTCCTGCGGGTCAGGTTCCCGCCGCAGGTAGCCGGCCCGCTCCAGCCTGGCGACGACGCCGGTGATCGCGCCACTGGTCAGCCCGGTGAGCGCGGCCAACTCCGCCCCGGTCAGCATGCCCCGCTCGAGGATCAGGTCGAGGCACTTGTGATCGGTCGGCCCGAATCCCAACCTTCTAAGATAGATCGGGAGCTACCTCCGGTCAAAGTATCCTCGGACCCCTGCTTCCACTGGTCGTTGACCCTGGCCCGCGCAGTGTGCCTGGGCGGGTCTCCCTCAGCGCCCCGAGTTCAACCCCAGCGTTGCCGTTGCTCGGGACAGCTCGGACGATGATTCCGAGGCCGTGGCGCAGTCCGGCGCAGCAGTGCCGTGCTCGTCGAAATATCTGGCCATCAACTGCCAGTAGACGAGCAGCAGGGCCATCTCCGCCGCGGTCAGAGCGGTAGCGGGCACCAGCCGATGCCGCCGCGCGGCCAGTGCGGCTCCCGCACTACACGCGACGGCCATCAGGTTGATAATCGCCGCGCGATCCCGGGGGTGGGCGATGATCCAGAGTTCCTCGCCGAGCATGGCCCGGCTCGCCCAGGCGTCGTTGGTGGCGGGCTTGGGGAAGATGATCGGATTGAGCACCGCCCAGATGCCGAGGGGAACCGCGTGGCGCCACCGGCGAGTCCAGACCGGCACGAGGAACAGCGGGGTACTGGCCCAGCGGGTCCACGCGCTCCAGGGGTTGGAGTGACGGGCGAACACCGTCCGTCTGAGGTTCCCGAGACGAGTGGCCATGCAGCTAGTCCGTTTCTCTCTGCCACGCAGACGCCTGGCGGATGGCGGTCAGCCTCCCGATGATCCACTCGATCGGTCCCCTCAAGGCCATGGAATCGGTATCGGCAGGCCCGGAGACGGAGTCGGCTCGGGCGGACTCGGAGTCGGAGTGGGCTCGGGCGGAGACGGCTCGGGCGGAGACGGACTCGGCTCCGGCGGACTCGGAGACGGCGGACCCGGGGATGGAGTCGGCTCGGGTGGAGACGGACTCGGAGTCGGCTCGGGCGGACTCGGAGTCGGTTCCGGCGGAGGCGGAGGCGGAGGGGTCGGAGCCGGTTCCGGCGAAGGCAGCGGGATCGGCGACGGTTCCGGCGAAGGCGGCGGAGGCAGCGGGATCGGCGACCGAGTCAGCTCCGACCACTCCGAGGTCGGACCCGGCCGCGGAGACGGCGGAGTCGGGGGCAGCGAAGTCGCAGACGGAGTCGGCTTCGGCGAGCTCGGGATCGGCGCTGGAGGGGCCGCAGCCAGTGGCGGTGCGGTGCTCTGATCGCCGTCGTTCGGTACAACCAAGATGATCAAAAGACTCACAAAGCCGAGCCCTACCATGAGGACTAGAAGGTTGAGCCCAACCAGGATGGCGAAGCTCATGCTGTGGCGCACAGCCCCACTCCTCCTCCACCGCTCCTGGTGCCCGCGAGGGTCACATTTGAGACCCACACTGAGCCCCGGAGGGAGGTGCACGGCCCCCAGGCGACCGGTGAGCTAAGCGCCCGAGGCACTCGAACCCCTAACGTTTCTGATCGCCTCTCACCTTCTGATCGTTAGTCGATCGATGTTACGGTACCGTCACAAGCACCGCAGTCTGATCATGCGAAGTGGACGTTGCCGTGGTTCGGGGGTACCGCTGCCAGCGCTCGCTGACGCCCCCTCGCACGCGGTGCAGCGCGACCCACGCAAGCAGACCCGGATCAGGCTCGCTGGCCCCATCCGATCGGACCGGCGCTTGGGGGATCAGTCCCCGATACCGGGGAGCTCGGTCGGCAACAGGGGTGGCGTCGGCCTCACCTCGCTAGGCGTCGGTGTGCCGGAGGTTGTGGATGGGCTCGGCGCAACGCTCCTACCACCGTCCGGGATAGTGGTAGTGGTCTCGGTGGGAGCCTCGGACGTCGGCCTGTCCGAGCTGGGCGGCGCGGGCGGGGCTACTGGATTCGGCGGCCCGGGCGGGTTGTCGACCGCCTGGCCGATAGTGGTTCCCTGGTTACCACCTAGTGTCTCGCCGCTGGCCCACTCGAAGCCGGTGATGAGCATCATGGCCAGCACGAAGCCGCCGACTCCCCCTGCGACCAGTGTCCCCCAGCGCAGCGCGGTGAACCGCCGGGAGCGGCCCGAGGGCTGCGGTCCGCGGTCGGTACTGTCGGTGAGCCGCTCGTCGCCGAGCGGGGCATTCGCCCCCGCAGTCTGGGAGCGCTCGGTCCTGGATCCCTCGTGGAAGGTCGGCAACGGCCGAGTGCGGCTGGCGAGAGAGCGGACCCTTTCCCGGCTGCGCTCCAGTGAGGCCCGGTACACGGCGGTGCCTACGGTGGTGATCACGCTGGCCCCGCCCGCCCCGATGAGGGTGCCGGCAGCGCCGAGTCTGGAGCCGAGTACAGCGGCGGTCACTGCAGCGAGGGCGGCTGCGGCGACCTGGGTCAGGTTGAGGTCGATCTTGCGTGTGGTGTCGTCTGGGCTGGTCGAGTAGGGCGCAGTCATAACTTCCGGTAGGTCGGCAGGCCTGCTGACCAACGGCCAACGGCGGGACGGCGGTTCTGATGCCTTGTCGACCACGTTAACCGCGGAGTCCGGCCAGGACCACTCGGAGTGGCTCCCAGCGGGCCGGCGGGAGATAATTCCTTGATCTTGCCGATAGCTCTGCTTCGGTGTGCCTAAGTACTCTGACCTGCGGCGTTGGCTCCCCCAGTTGGACCGGAACCAACAACCCTGCGATTAACGGATGCGGGCGTGCCTCTGATCGGATCGCGTGATGTGGCTGTGCGGGGTGCGCTGGGTGGTGTCCGAGGGTGCGGTGGTGCTGCTCGTTGCGGTCAGCGCTGCGGTCAGAGAGGCGATCCACGCGACCGGCGCGGAGGTGCTTGCGTGCCTGTCCCACGATCTTGTTCCGTAACTGCGCCGGCGCGGTTTATCGTGAGCTTGGGAACCCCCATCGCGCTGGCCCCGCTACAGCCCTGAGCTGCTGCGGCCGGTGGTGGTCACGGAAGGCCCCTGGTGCCCGCTGTTTGACCCCTCGTTGTGGCACGCGGATGGCACGGCCGTCTCGCGGCGAGGTAAGTCCTCGGCACCCGGCGCGAGTACGTGCGGTGGTGGCCCTGCTCTCCCCCGTCCCCTCGTCCTGGCCGCCTTGCTCGTCGTGATGGCGGGGGCAAGGGTGGCGAAGCCATCCCGTAGCGACGCCGTAGGCGCCCTTGCGGCCGACGTCACGACGTGGACGATTACCGGCCGAGGGGCGTCTGAATCCAGCTTGCAGGCCAGTTCGCCTGTCCCCCATTGGCCCCCTGCACCCGGATGGCTCAGAGGTGTATGTCGGTAGCAAGATTCTTCACTTGCACTTGAGGATATAAAGGAGTCACTCAACGTGCTGGAGACCCCGTCGCTTCGCTAGCCATTCGAAATCGTGCCAGTACATATCCGTGCCAAAATGCTTTCGACTTTCCGCTATTAGTGGTGCACCCATTTCCGCGAGGCTACGGATTCGCGCCCCCCAGCTGTCTATAATGACCTGTTCATTCGCAAGACCGGAGCGAATCCACAATCCTGCTACAGCAAAGGTATTTATAAGCGTAATCATCGCTACGCGATCTTCGTTCGCCCACTTGGGGAAAGGCTGCTTGGTCTCAAGTGGTGACTGCGACAGTGTGAGATAATACCTCAGACTGATAGGCGGTTATCCTTGACAAAGAATACTCCCCTGACGGCCGAAGAACGCGAGCTGATCTCGCGAGAGCTCGC
>JBOHGM010000150.1:0-8097 GCA_050699435.1 Pseudonocardiaceae bacterium
GTGGTGCTCGTGACGATCGTTGACCGCTGGACCGGTCATGAAGCCAAACTGCTCCGGGAAGCACTGCGGCTCAGCGTCCGAGACTTCGCCGCCCGCCTCGGGATTGGCGTACGAACAGTCAACAAGTGGGAGGCGCGGCTGGCGGACATCACGCCGCTACCGCACATGCAAGAGGTGCTGGACACCGCCCTCGCGCGAGCCACCGACGAGGCGAAAGCCCGGTTTTCCAACAGCGCGCTGCAGAAGCAGCATGACGAGCTGGTCGCCGCCAAACGCGAGTACGCCGCGCTGCGCCGTGGAACCATCGAGGTACCGTCAAGGCATCAGTCGCGCTGAGCGGGGGTGGTGGCCCAGTGGAGCGTCGGCGTTTCACCCTCCTGACCGGAGCGGCCTTGACGATCCCGGCGCACCAATGGCTGATCCGTGATCCGGAGCCGCTGGTGTCTGGGTTGTCGGGCGGGCGGATATCAGTGGCGCTGGTCGATCAGCTACCAGCCATGCTCTCCACCCTGCGGACGATGGATGATGCGGCGGGCGGCGGCACCGTGCTCTGGCTGGCCCAGCAGGCATTCGGGTGGGTTGCGGGGCTGCTCGATCAGGCGTCCTACGACGAGCGCACCGGCCGAAGGTTGTATATCGCGCTGGCTGAGCTTGGCCAATTGACTGGATGGGTCGCCCACGACGCGGGGCGACCCGGGCTGGGGCAGCGCTACCACGTCGCCGCCCTGCGTGCGGCACACAGTGCCGACGACCGGCCACTGGGCGCCCACATCCTCGGGTGCATGGCCGATCAGGCAGTCCATCACGATCGGCCCGCCGAGGCTGTCACGCTCATCGACACCGCCGTGGCCGGGATCCGCGGTAGGGAGACACCCCGGCTGCTGGCCGAGTTGTCCATGTGGAAGGCCTATGCTTTGGCCACCCTGCAGGACGGATCAGCGTGCGTGACGGCCCTAGCCCAGGCACGCACGCAGGTCGAGCAGTTCGAGCCGGATAGTGATCCACGCTGGTTGTACTGGGTGACGCCAGCGGATGTCACGGCCAGTGCGGGCCACTGTCTGCTGCGGCTGGGTCAGCCTGGTCAAGCGACGGCGCTGCTCGACGAGGGAATCGCCATGTTCGACGAGTCCTTCGTGCGGGACCGGCAGATTTACCTGACCCATCTCGCTAATGCTCTCACCCGACCCGGCAAGCAGCGTGACTTAGACGCAGCCGCGGCCCACGGGCTGGCGGCAGTACATCTGGCTGAAAGTCTGGCCTCGACCCTCGGCATCGACTGCCTCCGTGATCTCTACAGGCAGCTGCAGCCGCACGCATCGGTCCCAGCCGTTGGCGACTTCCTGGAACGGGCACGAGGGGTTCTGGCGGCGTAGGACGTCCACATCGGTCCAGATACGCAGGGAGTTGCCAATGGATTTCACGATTCATCACGCCGCGATCAGCGCGATCGATATGGCGGAATCCGTAGCATTCTACGAACAGTTCGGGTTCAGAGTCGTGGTGCACTGGAAAGATCCGGACGGCGACCTGGAGATCGCACATCTCAAGCTCGGCGCGAACTATCTGGAGATCTTCTGGTATCGGGATCAGATATCCGCGCCCGAGACTGCGGGATCCCTGGCGACCGACCTGCCGCGGATCGGAGTCAAACACTTTGCCCTCCAGGTCGACTCCGTGCACGAAGCCAAGAAGTTCGCCGAGAACCGCGGCATTGCGTCGAACATCGAAGTTCAGCACGGCAGGACCGGTGTAACTTACTTCTTCATCAAGGACCCGAGCGGAATCCTGGTCGAGTTTTTAGAAGATAAGCGCGGATTCTAGTGTCCAGCGATGGTACCTGACACACGTAGTCAAGCGTCCGTTTCTCGCTCTTGCCGATATCGACCGGAAACAGTGTGTCTCGCCGTCAGCGAGAGACGCCACATACCACACCATCACAGTTCGCCCCGACGACACGAGTCCACCCCCGCGGCGGCCGTGGACTGCGAGAGTGGAGGTCGGGTGCGCCAGCGCAGTAGCCGCGCCACCACAAGTCGGCAGCGACGGTAAGAGTGCCTGATGCCGTTGGTTGCGATCTGGCCGGTTGCGATGCGGTGCAGCGCCGTCTCACAGTCCAAACACGTCGGCCCCGGCGGGGCCACCATGGGCGCGACCGTTACCACATGCCCGCATACCGCTTCATACTTGCCGTGGCCTGCCGTCAGGCCGGCAGCCGTGGCGTCGTCGCTGACGAGATGGTTACGGCCGTCGGCCGCACAGGTCATTGCGGTGAATCGTGCGGTGCTCCCGAACCGGACATGGTCTACAGAGGGCATAGCAAGACTCTTTCCTGATCGGTGGGGTTTGCGTCCAGGTAAAGCCTGCTCAGAGCGAGATCCGGCGGGAACGGCCTGCCAGCGCCGTGGCGGTGCACTCCTGGCGCAGGTGCCAGTACTACGCTGCGAGCGATGTTCCTCGCTGAGGGGGTGCGGTGCCCATGACGACCGTTGACCGCTGGACCGGTCGCGAAGCCAACGTGCTTCGCCGGGCCGATACCGCTCTTCGACAAGCCCGGCGTGAGGAGGACCCGGCCTGGATGTACGAGTTCGATCACGCTCGCTTACTGGCCCTCTCCGGCGCTTGTTACGGACTACTGGGCAGGATCACAGCAGCGGAGCGGGCTTTGCGCGAGGCACTGGAAGCACTCGGCCCGAAGCGCACCCGGCGCCGCGCCGAGGTACTCGTCGACCTGGCTGGGGTGCGCGCCCGGCAGCGCGACGCCGAGGAAGCCGCCGGTTTGGCTGGCGAGGCTCTGGAGATCGCAGTTGAGACCGGCTCGATAGCGGGGATCCAGCGTGTGCGGTGCTTCCGTCCCGAACTCGCTCGATGGAACGGCACCCGAGCGGTCATGGCGCTGGACGAACAGCTCGCCGATGCCCTCTGAGGACAGCCGGGAGTTGGTCCCCCACGGCTGGTGGCCGTCCTCGATAGGCGCCGATGTGGTCGCGGCCCGGTCAACGAGCTACGACGCCGTGCACACCACCGGAGATACCGTCACCTGGCTGGAGTCACGTCCCGCCGACGGCTGCACCGTGGTGGTGACGTGGACACCGGGCCAGGGCATCAAGGACGCCACACCGGAGGGCTTCGACGTCGGCACGAGCATCCATGCCTACGGCGGAGGCGCCTACACCTACACACCAGCGGGACTGGTCGTCGTGAATGCCGAGGACCAGCGCCTGCACCTGATCGGCCCCGACGGGGCGGCCCACGCGCTCACGCCACCCAGCGACGACCGATACGGCGATCTACGACCCCTGGATGCCACGACACTGATCTGTGTCCGGGAGCGGCCCGGTGGGCCCGACGATCTCGTTGTCCTGCCCCTCGACGGCTCCGCGCCACCGCGTCCCATGCACGAAGGACACGACTTCTACGCCTTCCCCCGGATCAGCTGCGACCGGCGGCAGCTGGCCTGGGTCACCTGGGACAACCCGAACCTGCCCTGGGACGGCAGCGACCTCTGGGTCGCCGACCTGCTCAGGGCCGGCCTGGACGCCCGCCTCGGACCAGCCCGGCGGGTCGCGGGCGGCCCAGACGAGTCCGTCACCCAGCCCGAATGGGGACCGGACGGCGTACTGCACTTCATCTCCGACCGCAGCGGCTGGTGGAACCTGCACCGTGCTCGGGACCAGCGGGTGGAGCCGCTGCTGCCCATGCCAGCCGAGTTCGCCGACGCACCCTGGGAACTCGACTACTCCACCTACGCCTTCCTGTCCGATGGGCGCATCGCCTGCCGCTACCGCCAGCAGGGGCTCGACCACCTCGGCATCCTCGACCCCGCAACGGGATACCTGGAGCCCCTGTTGGTGCCCTTCACCTCGATCAAGCCCTACCTGCACGCCACCCGTGACCGGCTAGCGTTGATCGCCGCCAGCCCTACCAACACTCCCGCTATGGTCACGCTGCGCCTGTCCGACCTCTGTCACGAGGTTCTCGCCGACGACGACCCCGGCCTGCACGCCGAAGACATCTCCGTCCCCGAACTCCTCCAGGTCCGGGCCACTGACGGCGGCACCGTACACGCTGCTTACTATCCGCCCACCAACCACGCCGTCACCGGGCCTGTCCAGCAACGCCCCCCGCTGATCCTGCAACCCCATCCCGGCCCAACCAGCCACACACCGCTGCGACTTGAGCTGCGCACCCAGTTCTTCACCAGCCGCGGTTTCGCCGTCGCCGCGGTGGACTACCGCGGCAGCACCGGTTACGGCCGCGCCTACCGCACTCAGCTCGACGCCCAGTGGGGCGTCCTCGATATGCAGGACTGTGTCGAGGTCGCCGCCTTCCTCGCCGAGCGCGGCGACATCGATTCTCAGCGCACGATCATCAGCGGCGCCAGCGCTGGCGGCTTCACCGCGCTGCGAGCGCTCACAACCAACCGGTTCACGGGCGGCGCAAGCTGGTACGGCATCACCGACCTCGCCACGTTCCGCGCCCACGTCCCCCGGTTCCAACGCCACCACACCGATCACCTCATCGGCTCCTGGCCCGACGCGGCCCCCCGCTACCGAGAGCGCTCACCCGTCCACAACGCCGCTCAGATCACCCAACCCGTCCTGGTCAGCTACGGTCTCGACGATGACATCGTCCCGCCATGGCAGGCTGAGACGATCGTCCAGGCACTGCGCCAACGCGGTGTCCCCGTCACCCAGCTCGCTTTCCCCGGCGAGGGCCACGGACTGCGCCGTCCCGACAGCATCCAGCGGGCGATCGAGGCCGAACTCACCTTTTATCGGACCCTCCTCGCTGGTAGCCAGTGCACTCGGCGTACTCCTTGCGACCAGTCTGGGCCATCTCCATGACGGACAGTCAAGTGCCCTGTGCGGCCTGGCCTGCGGGTTCGTCACAGCGCAGGGTTCCCGCAGTACCGCGGCACTGGTGGTCGTCAGGTTGCGCCGGGAGCGAAATGACCCGGTGCGGCGTCGCGGGCTTGCCTAGCGTCGGGGGTGTGCGCATCACTGAGCTGCGTCCACACCTGTACCGGCTGGTGCTGGGCAGGTACCAGGCATACCTGTGGCACGACGACGACTCCGTCACACTCATCGACACTGGCGAGGCCGGCTCGGGGCCCGCCATCGACGCTTCGCTGAGGCAGCTCGGCCTCGCTCCCGGTGACCTCGACCGTCTGGTGCTCACGCACTTTCACGATGACCACACCGGGTCGGCCGCCGAGGTCAGCTCCTGGGGTGCGGTACAGGTCATCGCGCACGCGGCGGACGCGCCCGTGATCCGCGGTGACGTCACGGGGCCGCCGCCGAACTTCACCGACTTCGAGCGTGCGCTGCATGCCCGCATCGCCGCCGGACTTCCCCCCGCACCTGCAGCTCGCGTCGACCACGAGGTTCGGGACGGTGATGTGCTCGACTTCGGCGGTGGTGCCCACGTGATGTCCACGCCCGGCCACACCGACGGCAGCATCGCCTTGCACTTGCCCGTCCACAAGGTTCTGATCACCGGGGACATCGCTGCGGAATACCAGGGCCAAGTGATCCTCGGCGTTTCAATCTCGACCGTGCCAAGGCGGCAGCGTCCTTCTGCCGGCTTGCCGACCTTGACGTGGAGACGGCGTGCTTCGGCCACGGAGAACCGCTCATCGAGAACGCCTCAGCCCGCTTGCACCAGGTCGTGAGCGCTCTGGCCACAGATCGCTGAGTTGGCACTGAACAGGTCGCGGTACTCCTGACTCAGTTTCGTTCATGCAGGCCGGATGCTCTGCAACAGCCGCCCGGTGCCGTCATCGAGGGTCCAGAAGGACCAGCCGTTTCGGTTGGGGCTGATCTTCGGCTTGTAGTGCCTGACCACCGCCCGTGCCGCTCCGGTCGGCGTCTTGAAGCTGCTGCCCTGCAGCGGCCCCGACGTGATATCGACGCGCGTCGTATCTGGGTCGTAGGTCGCGCGCGTCCGGTGGCCTTCGTAGTCGGCGAAGATGGCGATCAAGCGCGCTGACGCAGGTTGCTCGTCCTCGGCAGCGGGCTGCGGCATGCTCGCCTCCTCGACCAGTCGCGCCACGACTTGTCCCGCCGTGGTGTGGGACATCCGGGCGGCGAACTCCAGTGATCGATAGGTGTGGTCGTCGACCTCGATGGTCGCGGTCATGCGGTCTCCTCGTAGCTCTTCAGGCTGACGCCCCTCACCCAGGAGCTCAGCGAACTTGGAGGACTCTACGCAAACAGAGTGAGCAAACAGAGAAGAGTGCGAATCCCGGGTACGCGCATACCAACATCTGAAGTGGGGACAGGTTCCACCCAGGGCCATCGGATCGCTGATCGTCCGGTCAGCCTGGCGGGTAGGCGAGCCGCAGGCGGTGGAGGCCGTCCCGCGATACCGAGACGACGTACGGCCCAGTGGCGCGACACGCCATCCGGATGATCGCTCGCTCGGCGGCCAGGAAGAGATCCGCCATCCCGGGGCCGGTGACGCTCGCGTGAGCGAGCGCGAACACCCGGGCATCGTTGCAGTACACGGCCATGGCCTCGGCCGACCCGCGGGCGATTGCCCTGTCCTTGCACAGCAGCACTTCACCGCGGTGGGCGGCCTCGCCGATCCATTCGGCATCGCTGATGCACTGGCTGCGTTCCGGGCCGTACCGCTCGTCCATCGTGGTGAGCTGCCACCCGCGCCCGCAGGGCAGCCGGTACCACGACGGAGCCGAGACCCCGATCAAGGAAGAACCACAGATCGCAGAGCTCTGCGGTTCTCACCGTCACTCCGCCCAGGCGGCGAGTGCAGCGATCTCCTGTGGGTCCAGCCGGTAGTCGCGGGCGACGTCCTCGACGAGCTCACCAGCAGCCAGCCGCGACACGACGTCAGTAATCCGGATGCCGCGACGCGCGACAGTTGGTGTTCCCGAGTTGATTCGCGGGTCGACGATCACGTCGACCATCTGGTACTGGGGGAGCCGAATCTGTTCGACGTATCCCTCCTGGTAGGACACCGTGCGCAGGTAGTCGCTCACCACGGGAACGAAGACGCGCTGCTGGTTTCGCACCACCACCAGGTCCTCAACCGCGCTGGCAGCGTCAGGTTCTTCGGAGCAGGATTGCCGGCTGAAGTCATACAGAATCTCGGCACCATCGGTCTTCAACCGTTCGCTGGCGAGGGCGGCAGGGAGCCCGATGTTCTGGTCGAGCCAATGGATGGCAGGACGAATTCGCTGCATCGGAACCCCAGCCGCCCGGAACGCGGCGAGAACGTACGCCTCTGCGAGGCCGAGGAAGGGCAGCGACGGGGCACGCGAGCTGCCCACGCGCGTCGTCGTGATCAGCGGGAAGGCCTCGACGACGCCGTTGAGCGTCTTGTAGGAATAACCCTGAACCCAATTTCGCAGGGTCGCCGGAGGAACAGCCACGATGCGCGCGGCCTGCGGTGGCGTGTACAGCGGCAGCCGATACACGTCACGCTCGATGGTGCTGCTCGTCATCCGCGTCTCCCTGATCCAGGAAGATCGTAGCCGCTCGGACCGAATTCCCCGATGCGGCTCGCCGAGCCTCGACGGGCCACGATCATCAGCGGCGCCAGCGCTGGCGGCTTCACCGCGCTGCGAGCGCTCACAACCAACCGGTTCACGGGCGGCGCAAGCTGGTATGGCATCACCGACCTCGCCACGTTCCGCACCCACGTCGCCCGATGTCGCTGACCCGTCAGGCGAAGCCGAATGCCGTTCGCGACTGGGTCGCCGAGTTGCGGCGGACAGTACAGGCATTCGAGGCCGACGACGGCCGAGTCGCGGCAGTGGTCGTACACCGCGACGCGGAGGGGCACGATCCCGACGGCGCTGTCGCTGCGGATCTCGCGCGGCAGGGTATGGATGCCCCGCAGCCGTGACGTCTCACCGCACGCCCCGGATCAGAATGGTGGTGGGTCGTCGTGGGAGTCGGGCTGTGGTGGGGGTCTCGGCGTCGGCTTGGTGTGGGTTTTGGGTGGTGTGTTGTCCCAGATGTTCGATTCGTCCCAGTGTTCGTCGGCCGGGACGAGCGGTGGTGGTGGTGGTGGTGCTGGTCCGCGCCGGGGGATGGGGTCGGGCAGGGGTTCGATGATCGGGGGTGTGCACACGTC
>JBOHGM010000151.1:0-8084 GCA_050699435.1 Pseudonocardiaceae bacterium
GATGATCGAGGAACTGCGGGTCAGCTACTTCGCCCAGGAGCTACGCACCCCGTACCCGGTGTCGGACAAGCGGATCTACCGGACGATCGACGAGCTACGCGGGTAGCGCCTCCAGCCGCATTCGGGCTGGACGAGGGCGACATCCACGACACCGGGGACGGCTACCGGGCGCACTTCGCCCGCGACCTGGTCTGGCAACCGGTCGAGGCGGTGTGGGCACTGCTCACCGAAGGGGTCGAGCCCCGCGTGCACGAGCAGCCCCCGCTACGGGCGACGAACAGGTACGTCGCGGCGGGCCTGGTCACCGCAGTCGAGGCCCCGCACGTGCTGGAATACCAGTGGCGACACGACGGCGTCCCAGTCGGGCGGGTGCGCTGGGAGATCACCCACGATCCGATGCTCGGTACCCGGGTCGAGCTGACCCAGACGCTGCCCGGGTGGCTCGCCGGATTCCGGGCGACCGCGCTCGCCGCGTGGCACGTGCAGCTCGAGCTGTTCTTCGCCGCGACACACGGGGAGATCCGCTGCCCGTGGCCGCAGGAGCGCACCGAGGAACTCCAGAAGCGATACGCCGAGCGACTCAGCTGACCCCAGACAGCCGGGCGGCCGGGTAGCGGCAGGACCACCGCTGTGCTGAAAGCCGTGCCGAGCGTGTCGCCCGCAGTCCGAGGCGATGCTCCGGCGCTGCGGCCAGCGTCGATCCGTGTCACCGGCACCTCGTCGGTGGCGACGAGGCTCAGCCGCCCGGGCCGGCGATCTCCGCTGACGAGGCATCCAGCTCACGTCGCAGCGTCGTTGTGACCGCCACCGAACAACCTACGCATCGCAGCATGAGAATGCTCCGTGGCACCTGGGATGCGTGCGAGACTGTACGGCGTGGACCGAGAGTCGATCGTGCTCGTGGCTGAACTCGTTCGTGAGCGCAACGCCATCGATGAGCGAATCACCCAGATCATCCAACGACCAGTGGTCTCCGGGCATCTCGGTGAGTGGCTGGCGGCGCAAATCTTCAATGTCGAGCTGGAGAAGTCAGCCGTCACCGCTGGCATCGACGGCTACTTTCGTTTCGGTCCCCCTGCAAGGCCGCACTGTCAACATCAAGTGGTATCTTAAGCGCGAGGGCATGCTCGATACGACCGAGTCGATGGTGCTCGACTACTACTTGATCTTAGCCGGGCCGGTGTCCCCCGCGGTCTCGTCACGAGGCGGCACCCGACCGTTGTGCATTGATGCCGTCTATCTGTTCGACGCACGGCAGCTCCGCGAGGAACAGCTAGCCCGCGCGTCAAATGCGGTGTCGCCTCCAGCGTGCGCAAGCAGCAATGGGCTGCCGCCGAGATCTACCCGTCGGTAAGCCCCCTGCTACCACTGACACCCAGCCAGACGGAACTGCTGAGGCTGTTCCACCCCGCTAAGTAACAAGCGCCCCATCCACAGCCGGACAAGAAACCGATCGACGTGTGCGGTAGCGCACACAGCGGCAAGAGAGTGCGATTGGGGAGCGCTCAGTTCTCGGTCGTTTCGCGGACGTGCTGCACGAGGGTTCGGAGAACCTGCGCTATCGCAGCGCGGACGTGTTCGTCGGCCACGAGTCCGTCCGCTCCGACTGCGTCTCGGGTGACGGGAACGTGCGTGCAGGCCGGCTCGACGACGACAGCCCCCACATACCCCAGCACGGCTATCTGCCCTCTGAGGTCAGCCACGGCCTCGTGCGCCGCCTCGTGATCATCGTCGGGATTGAAGGCGGGTAGGTCGGGCAGCCGCCCATACAGGACCGTGGCCACCTCATCGGGAGCGATCGCCTGCGCGGTCCTCAGCACGGCCGTGTTCGTGGAACCGGGTCGCGTGCTGCCCGACACGAGCAAGATCCGTGTTGGTGCAGCCACGGTGGCGCCTCCCCACGCGGAATGTTCACGTCGTGGACAAGTCAATCATCGTCTCGTTGAGGGATCCGAGCAGGACCACGCCAGCCCGCGACCTCGAACGGGTCAGCTTCAACCCTCACCGTCTACGGCACCTCCGAACAGCCCGCCGAGTTGAGGCAGACTGACAGGCAAGAGACGAAGGGATCAGCAGCATGAGCGCCCAGCTGAGTGTGACCGTTGTGGTCAGCCGTGAGGACGACCGTTTCGTTGCTCAGTGCCTCGAGGTCGACGTCTCCAGCTTCGGTGATACGCAGGCAGAGGCACTGGCGATGGTGACCGAGGCGCTGGAACTGTGGTTCGAGGACACCCCGGTACCTGATCACTTCAACCGGCCGGTGGTCACCACGGTCGATCTGCACCTCTCTGCATGAGCCCCTCGCTTCCTGCGGTCACGGGCCGGGAGGTACTCAAGGCGCTGGTTGGCGTTGGGTTCGTCCACGTCTCGACCAAGGGCTCGCATGCCAAGGTCGCGCATCCGGACGGACGTGCGGCAGTGGTGCCGATGCATGGTGGCCGAGACATCCCGCGGGGCACGCTGGGCTCGATTCTTCGTCAAGCGGGGCTCACCGTCGCGGAGTTTCGGGAGCTCCTGTGAGATCGAGAACTCGGCCGACCTGCGCTTCGATAACTGCTTCGAACAGGTAGGTGCAGTTGTACCACGACACGCCGGGTACCCGGATCCGATGGTGTCGCGGTCTTTGCGGTTGCCGAAGTCGCTGCTGGACTGGGTGCGCGCGCAGGCCCGCACCGAGCACACCAAGCCGACCCAGCTGATCCGCCGCTGGATCGAGGAGCGCCGCACCACCGGGGAGCCGTCGCTGGAGGAGCGGGTTCGCCGGCTTGAGGACCTCGTCCAACCCGGCAGCGTTGCGCCGGAGTACTCCGGCTGTATGCTCATCACTGGGCAAACTTCCGAGCGACTTCAGCTCTTGGTTCTCGACGGCGTGGTGCTCACAATTGTCCGCCGCGTGAAGTCACAT
Organism: Pseudonocardiaceae bacterium; assembly: GCA_050699435.1. Classification (GTDB taxonomy): domain Bacteria; phylum Actinomycetota; class Actinomycetes; order Mycobacteriales; family Pseudonocardiaceae. The sequence continues at coordinate 2,906 of JBOHGM010000151.1, forward strand.
CCATTGCGGTTGGGTGGGGGCGTCGTGATCCTCTGCGCGAGATCGACGAGCTAGGCCGGTATTCTTAGTTCGAGGCGGAGCATGGTGTGTTCGGCCATGCTGCTTCGGTAGCCTGCGATGGGCAATGGCCATTCCTGCGACTGCGGTGATGAATGCGGGGAGGGACCATGATTCGGATGTCAGGGCTACTACGGCGAGGGTGACGATCGGGGTCATGAGCAGTAGGAGTCGGCATGCGGGCGCCCAGCCGTCGTGCCGGAGGCAGTCCCAGATTTCGAAGGCCAGCCGCCAGCCGGGATGATCACCTGGTCGCACACCTGGCATCGCACGACGGCGCTCGATGGGCATCACGGCCCCTTCACGCAGTTTCCCGGCCATGGGGTGTTAGGCCGGGCAGACGAGTCTGGACTGGCTCGCCATGCCTGGTGTTCACCGGACGGCGCTCACATCGTGTAGCGACCGCACGAGAACCAGGTGCATGGCGTGGGACCACAGCAGGGGGGTCGCCACCGGACCCCAGCGCATCACCCACGGCGCCACCATGTCTGGTGCCTGGGGGTGGTCGGTGATCTGTTCGGGTAGGTGACCGTCCGCCGTGAACCTTGACTCGACCCAGTTCAGTCGTCGACGTGCGTCGTCCAGGTCGCCGGTTACAGTCATGTGGACACCGAGCCAGGCGGTCAGCAGTACCCATTCCCCGCCGCCGTAGAAGGTGTCACCGAGGTATCGGCGCACACCTCCGCTCGACCCGGTGAGGTCGTCGACGATCCGGGTGAGCGTCCGTCGCATGATCGGGTCGTTGGCGGGCACCACCGTGAACGGTGTGGCCAACCAGAGCAGGCTGGCGTCGACCGCGTCGCTGCCGGTGTGCTTGACGAACGCCCCTGCCCGCACGTGCTCGTCCATCAGCAGCCCGCCCAGGGCTGCGGCGTGCTCCGCTGCGCCGGTGTCTGCGATCAGGTCAGCCGCGGCGGTCAGACCGGCGATGACGGCGCCCAGTGTGGAGGTGTGCCGCCATTGCCGGTGCTCCTCCCAGCAGTCGAAGCAGGTCCACGCTCCCGCGACCTGGAGGTACTGGCTGATCAGTGCTACCGCCTGCTGCTGATCAGTGGTCAGCGGATAGCCGTGGCGCACGTGCTGGGCGAGCGCCCACAACCAGGTGCCATAGCCGTCCAGTTGGAAATTCGGCCACGCCGCCTGGGCGCTGTCGGCCGGCTTGTCGGGGTCCACCGGCTGTCCACTGCCCCCGGAGGGGTCGGGGTGCTCCAACTGGCCGGTGAGTGTGTAGCGCGTGGGGGGCATAGGAGGCAGGGTGAGCCCGGCAGTGTCGGCTACGGCGACAGCGTCAAACAGTCTGCGGTGCTGCAACAGGGTACGGGCGACGAAGCCGTGAAACGCGGCGGCGCTGCCGTGTTCACCATGCAGCCCCAGGGCGTAGGCGCAGAACGCGCCGTCGCGTAACCAGGCATAGCGGTAGGTGGGGTAGGTGGGGCAGGCGACATAACCGCCACTGGGGTGCTGCACGGCAAGCAGGAGACCAACGCTTGTGCCCACCCAGTCGGTGGGGTCGGTGGGCGTGCCATTCACCGGACGATGGAGCATGCTCATCGCACATCACCTTGATCTTCTTGTTCCGGGCAACCCGATCCTGATCATGCTGCCCGGACGGGTCGTCACATTCGGGCCGCACTGACCAACTCCTGGATGGCCAAGCAGGCCGCCCCCTTCGACCACAAGTCGTCATCAACCAGATCGATGATCAGATCGCAGTCGTCGGCGGCGCTGGAGAAGGAGTGCTCACGCCACGACGCCTCGAGTTCCGGGCGAAACAGGGCGTAGGCGATTGCCCCTTCCCCGGACAGGATCACCTTGCCCAGGTTGAGCAGGTTGCACAGCGCCGCGAGACCACGACCGAGAGCACGCGCCGCGGAGGTGAAGGCCTCGCGGGCGGCCGCACCCGCCGTCGTCTGCTCGTCCTCCGCCAGGCGCAGGGCCTGCTGCACCGAGTGGCAACCCCACACCCCCTTCTCCCGCAACAACCGGAGGATGCCCTCATCGGACGCGACAGTCTCCAGGCAGCCCCGGTTGCCGCAGGTGCACTCGTGACCGGCCGGTTGTAGGGGCAGGTGACCCAGCTCGCCAGCGAGGCCGCTGACCCCGGTGACGAGTCGACCCCCCAGCACCAGACCGCATCCCACGCCGGCTCCCGTGGTGACCACGGCGAACGACTCGGTCCCCCGTCCCTTACCGAACCAGTGCTCGGCCACGGCAAGGGTGTTGACGTCATTGCTGACCAGGACTGGAAGACCGGTGGCCATCCGCAGCGGACCGGCGATGTCGACGTCTCGCCACTCCATGATCCCCGACCACACGCACACCCCGGTGCCGGTGTTCACATGCCCACCGAGCCCCACCCCAAGCGCAGCAGGAGGAACCCGGTTCGCCACGGCAACCGACAGCAACTCCTGGTAAACCTCCTGCGCGGCCCATAGGGTCGGCGACGGCTCGTGACTTTGCAGCCTCCGTACCGCACGCGCGATCACCTGAGCGTCCACGCCTGTCAACACACCGGTCACTACCGACGGGCCCAGCTTGATCCCGACGACGGAAACGCGGTCTCGGTTCACGGCCAGCATCCGCTGTGGTCGCCCAGGCCCACCCGACGCCGCGACCCCGACCTCCCTCAAGATGCCGGACTCCAGCAACGGGGCGACCACCTTAGTAATCCGCGACGGCGAGAGCCCCGTACTCGCCGCCAGCCCAGCCCGAGAGATCGACCCCCCACCCAGGACAGCAGCCAGGATCCGGACCTTGGCTTCTTCACCGACGGTCATCGTCCCTCCCGCGCGCAGGCCTGCCAAGAGAAGACACCTCCCGGCCCGCAAACCACCACTAAATAGTGTCCCGAGGAAAGAAACCTAGCAACAGATGTGCCACATACTGGCCCGAATGGCCTAGTACGCCTACAAGACGTGCTGCAGGGGGCTGTCGAGTTGACCATGGACAGGATCGGGCAGGCTGGGTTGAGGCGTGTGGGTGCCGAATAGGTCGTCCACCTCGCTGACCTGCGGTATCGCTGGACGAAGGCCGTCGGGCATGATCGCTTCTCGTGGCGCTACGATTCCTCTACCTCGACTTTTCCGACAGCTCATCACCTGGCTCGGACTGCCGACCCGCAGGCCAGCATCGACGAACGCGGAGATCCTGGTGCTCCGCCACCACTCGGCGACACCGGTGTGATCTACGCCGACATTGACCGCAGCGACGACTGGCACACATCCGCGGCATCCTTGCTTAGTACAGCACCGGGGCCGCTGCGCGTACCCTCGCTTGTCGTCACCGAGGTCTGTTACCTGCTGCGGGTTCCGCTCGGTCCGGTGGCTGAGGCCGATTTACTGGTGGCGACCGACCGTCGACACTTCTATGCGGTCCGCGAGGCCCGGGGCTTCACCCTGCATCCGGCCGTGTAGGGGTGTTTGGATACGCGAGTGTGCACAATGCAGTCACGATGGCCAACGAGTTCCCAAGCAGGCCGCGGGCTCACCGTGACCCGCCGTTGTCGCCCTGAAGCGGAAGCTGCTCGGTGGTCCGCGTAGGCGCGGCTCACTGCGTTGGCTTATGGCGCACTGAACTGCTGGCCCACGTCGACACCGACCGCGCCTCCAACGGCCCGGCCGAGGCCGTCAACCTGCTCATCGAGACCACCCGCCGCACCGGACAAGGAATCCGCAACTTCGACAACTACCGACTGCGACTCCTACTTGCCCACGGCACCACGGCTTGCGCTCACCAACTATGAGCAGGTACGCGCCGCCAAGGAGGTATTAGCGGGCCTGGTCGCCGCTGTCGGTGCGGAACTTGCTGGTGGCCTGGCCGGGCCACTGCTGTACGTGGCTTTTTTCCTGGCGGCCGGGCGACACGCCGAGGCCGCCGACCTGCTGGCCGCCGCGCTCGACGAGCACGCCCAGATCAGCCGCCCAGCCGCCCGGCTGGCCCGAGCCGAGGCGCTGGCCCGCGACGGCGACCCCGAGGAGGCCGCCGCTGAGATCAGGCTGGCCGCGCTGGAACCGGTCGGCCCCGGCGACCAGCCGTGGGCGCTCGTCCCACGGATGGCACGAGTACAGGGCCTGGTCGCCCTGGCCCGCGGAGATCGCGGTGAGGCCCGCCGGCGGCTGGCCGAGGCGGCCGCCGGGTGGCGACGGCTGCGCCGGCCCCGGCTCGGGCAGGAGTACACCGCCAACCTCGTCGACCTCGGCCGGGCGCCGGTCGTCGGCCTGGTCGAGCCAGACCGGGAGCTGGCCCGGCTGAGCGCCGAGCTGGCCGGAATCGACACCGGAATCGACACCGAGATCGACACGAAGGAGGCCGGATGCCCGAATTCACCCTGAGCGGGCGCGCCGACGCGCCCGTTGAGGAAGTCTGGAAGCTGCTGTTCGACCCTACCCGCTTCCCCGAGTGGTGGGCCGGTGTGCAGACCGTGCGCAACGACCGCGCGGACGGCTACACAGCGTGGATGCAGGGCGATCCGGACTTCCACTGGCCGCAGCAACTGCGCGCCGACCGCGCCGAAGGGCGCGTCACCATCTCCTGCCAGGTCACCGACATCGACTTCGTCTGGCAGCTCGTCCAGGACGGACCCGGAACCCGGATCGACGTGCACGTCACCCTGCCCAACTCTCAGGCCCACCAACTCGACAGCGAACGCGAGATCATCACCACCTCACTAGCCCGGCTGGCGACCCTCGCACAGGCCACCACAACCAGCTGAACACCCGGGAGTCGGCGATCAGCAACGGCACGACGAGCAGCGAAACACGAATGCCTAAGCCACCGGAGGACAAGCCGCAACCCACTCAAGTCAAGCGATGTGGCCACTGAAAGCGTTCGCTCATCAAGCATGAGCGTGGGTTTCGACGGGCTCGGCAGGTCAACGCCGGGTCGAGCCGGTGTTGTGCTCGTCGCGTTCGTCGGGGATGCCGTCGTCGTCGGTGTCGGCCAGCAGTGGGTCGATCCGGTGCGCCCGGACGGCCTCGAGCTGGGCCGCCAACGCGATCCCGGCGAGCAGCGCGATGCCGGTGAGGTTGGCCCACAACAGCAGCGCCATCACCGCGGTCAGCGGGCCGTAGGTGTCGTCGAAGTTGTCGGCCACCGAGATGTACACCCCGAGCAGTCCGGACAC
>JBOHGM010000152.1:0-7897 GCA_050699435.1 Pseudonocardiaceae bacterium
CCCCAACCCCTCGCACGTAGTCCCCGCCCCAACCCTCATGCGGCGTGGCTCGGATCAGTCTCCCGGCACTGCCGATTTGTGTCCGGGTTCGTGCGGAGCACGGCGATGGTGCCGGCCCGCGTCTGTCGAAGGGAGTTACATCATGACCACCTCCACCGGGTCCGTAGCTGTCTGAGGTCGAGCAGCGTCCGACGCCCATGGACGCCGACAGCGACGGCTTCCAGCTCGATGTGCGCATCGTCGAGGCCGGTCCCGTGGCTGGGGCGCTGGCTGCCATAAGCTGTGGCATCGGTTGCTGGTGGTACGCAACAACCTGAGCGCTGACCAGTTAGATGGCCTGTGCGACCTCGGTGGCGATTGCCTGGGCGGCTGTAGCTGGGTCGTCGGCAGCGGTAACGGCTCGGCCGATCACGAGCATGTCGGCACCGCGTCGGATGGCCTCGGCCGGTGTGGCTACTCGGGCTTGATCGTGTGTGGGGACGCCGGTCGGGCGGATACCGGGGACGATGGCCACGATGTTGGGCGCCGCGCCTTTGATTACGGGAAGATCGGGGACGGCGCAAATGACGCCGCCACAACCGGCAGCTACGGCTGCTGCCAGGCGCTCGTTGAGCAGCTCGGGTGAGGCGTTGGGCTCGCTTGTCAGGACGGTCACGGCGAGCGCTATCGGTGCCGGCAAGCCGGTTTCGTCGGCGCCTTCACCAAGACCCTTTACGGCCGCTTGGAGCATGGCCTCTCCCCCGGCTGCGTGTACGGTCAGGTAACGGACACCGAGCGATCCGAGGACGGCGCTGGCTCCATATACGGTGGTGGGGATGTCATGGAGCTTGACGTCAAGGAAAACGTCCATGCCGATCTCCCGCATGGCTCGCACTGCCTTGTGGCCCGCAGCGCTGAAGAGTTGGAGGCCGACTTTGGCGACGCCGATGCTCGGCTGGACTGCCTTGGCAATAGATATGGCAGTGTCCAGATCCCGGGTATCGAGAGCAATAGCTAGACGATTTCTGGCGTCGGTCCTGGATGTTGTGGTCGACATGTCGTCTCCTAGTCGTTGTTGATGGGCGCTTCGAAGGTTTCGAATGTGACGATGTTGCCCTGGGCTGGGCGGACGTTGATGACGGCCTCCAGGGCTTCGCCTTCGGCGCCGTAGGTGCCGTGGGTGTGTTCGATGACAATGCCGTTCTCATCGATTCCGAACAGTTTTTGTTCGGAATCATTGGCATAACGGGCGCGGATTTCGTTTTTTGTTCGCGTCACGACATGGCCGGCATCTTCAATGAACGCCACTACCTGGATGCGCTCTTCGTCTTCGAGTCGGGGGGCGGTCGCGATAATGGCGGCTGGGAAGAACATCGACGTATCTTCTGTAGGGACGTCATCGACGTAGGTACGACTGCAACGTTGGAAGACGAGTGTTCCTGCCTCTATGTTAAGGAGCCGCGCGACCACGATCGATGCTTCTACCCACTCGCGTTGGATCGTGTTTTTGCGGATCTTTCCGGTCACGTCACCAGCGAAGATCAAGCTTTGGGCGGCCCGAGCCCGCGCATACCGGCCGGTCATCGGCCACCTGGTGGCCCGTAGTTCGGGAGGCGCCGGAATCGCCCGCATGCCAGGGCGGGCGATCACGATCCCGTCGGCGACCAGATGTTGGACGGCTCGCCCGGCGGTCTTCATGTTGACGTCGAAGCGCTCGGCGAGGGCCGCGGTGCCGGGTAGCGGTTCAGCGTCGTAGTCGCCGGCCAGCACTTCTGCTTTGAGCGTCTCGGCGATCGACACGTACTCGGGCTTCTTGGACATGATCATTAAGGTACACGGTCACTGGGGACATCCGAGACCCGCCGCTCAGCATAGTGGACAACCACCTGGTGGATAGGTACTCTGTGGGTGTCGACGGTTGACGGTCGGCGGCACCGACCGTGCTGGCGTCAGGGCGTAGTGCCCGGTGTCGTCGCGCAAGACCGTGGTGGGCAAGATCGGCACGGGCGGAAACTGTAGATCAACTCCACTGGTAAGGGGGCTGTGCCATGAAGTTCATCGGGGGCACGTCGAATGTCGAGTTCACGGTGGGTCGACCGTTTGGGCCACGGAAGGACCAGAACGGTGCCCAGAAGACGGAGAAGGGTTCGGGGCGACCGCTGTTTGTTGCTCAGCTCATCGCGATTGATCGGTCCGGGGCGGAGACCAGCAACGCCACAGTGGCGGGGGAGAACTCGCCGGGGTTGGCGCAGTGTCAGTCGGTTCACCCGGACGGGCTGGAGGCGATTCACTGGGTGAGGGACCCGCGACGATCGATGAATTGCGCCAGATGAAGGCAATCCGCACAGATCGGATCGCCGAAGCATTTCGCGCCGCGCCACGGCATCTGTTCGCCCCGGAAGAACTGTTGGAAACGGTGGAGATGCGCAGGCACCTCTCCCATGACCCCCATCCTCGTCTCCCGGCACTTCCGACTTGTGCCCGGGTTCATGCGGAGCACGGCGATGGCGTCGGCCCGCATCTGTCGAAGGGAGTTGCACCATGACCACCTCCACCGGGTCCGCACTGTCCGCAGGCGACCAACGTCCGACACCCGTGGACGCCGACAACGACGGCTTCCAGCTCGATGTGCGCATCGTCGAGGCCGGTCCCGTGGCTGGGGCGCTGCTGGAAGACACCGACAACGGTTGCGACACCGTGCAGGGCAGCCAGTGCTAACAGGCGTCGTGGTCCGTCTCCGGCGCTGTGGTGCGCCGGAGCCGGACCGCGGGGCCACCGACGGCTGCGAGAGGTGGTGATCGGTGTGAAGGTGCGGGAGTGGTACCGCTACGTCGATGCGGCGCTATTGCGTACGAGCGTGAGCACGGGCGAGGTGGTTACCCGGTCCTGGCCCGAGGTTGACATCGACGCCGACGTGGAGCCGTGGTGTACCTGGATCGAGCGGGTCTGGGCACAAAGAGGGGTGGCGGAGGCGATTGCCGTGGCCAGCCCGGTGCTGGCCAGTCGCGTGGAAGCGCTGCGCGATGGGGTGCGGCCGGAGGCTGCTCAGGTGCGGCGCATGGTGCTCTCACTGGCCCGGTACCTGGTGCGGATGCGGGGGCGGGCGACGCCGTTCGGGCTGTTCGCCGGGGTGGCGGCGATCCGGTTCGGTACCGCCACCGTGAGCCGATGGAGCCAAGCCCACCATCGGTCGGTACGCCCCGACGCCGGGTGGCTGGCCTCGGTGATCGCCCGGCTGGAGTCGTCTCCCGCGCTGCGGCGTCGTCTGCGGGTCGTCGTGAACGACCTAGTGGTGGTGCGCGGTAACCGGTTGGTCGTGACCTGGCAGCCGCACGCCAGCGAACTCGGCCGCCAGAGCAGGGTCGAGGTGTCGGTGCGGCGCACCGCAGCGGTCCGGATGGTCCTGGACTCGGCCTGTTCACCGGTTCGGGTCGGCGACCTGGTCGACGAACTTGCTGCCGAGTTCCCCCACGCTCAGCGGCAGACGGTGGATGCCCTGGTGACCGAACTGGTCGCCGGTGGCGTCCTGATCACCGCTCTTCGACCGCCGCTGACCGTGGTCGACGGGCTCGGTCACGTCCTGGAGGCTCTGCAGGACGTGACCGCGTCCACGGTGCCGGAGGCCGCGTCGCTGATGGGCGAGCTCCGGGCCATCCATGCTGATCTGCAGGCGCCCGCACGCCCGGCGAGCCCCCCGATGGAGCACCGCCCACAGGCGGTGACAGTGACGCGAATGCGAGCGCTGTCCGATACCGCCAAGCAGCCACTGATGGTGGATCTCCGGCTGGGCGGCACGGTGGTTTTGCCCCGGCAGGTCGCGGTCGAAGCCGCATCAGCTGCGGGAGCGTTGCTGCGGCTGAGCGCTGCCCCGACAGGTCCGCCGGGGTGGCGGGAGTATCACGGGAGGTTCCTTGACCGGTACGGTCCCGGCACCGCCGTCCCGGTGGTACAGCTCGTGGATCCTACGGCCGGTCTCGGGTTTCCCTGTCACTACGCCGATCCGGACCGCGATGGCGGAGCGGCAGGGTGGTCGCGGCGAGATGAAGGTCTGCTGGCGCTGGCCCAGCAGGCCGCGCTTGATGGCGTGCAGGAGGTCGTGCTTGACGACGACGTTATCGAGGCCCTCGCTGGCGGCGAGGTCGGCGAGCTGCGGCCCGCACCGCATCTGGACCTGTGCGTCGAGATCCGAGCGGCCACGGCGGCGGCGCTGGATGCCGGCGACTTCACGGTGGTGGTGACCGGGATCGGCCACAGCGCGATAGCCACGAGTGGCCGGTGCCTGCAATTGTTGCCCGGCGAGGATCGGGAGCGGATCGTCGACCAGTACGCAGCACTGCCGCTCGGGGTGGACGGTGCGCTGGCCGCCCAAGTGTCCTTTCCGCCACATCGTCTCCGGGTGGAGAACGTAACCCGGGTACCGCAGGTGTTGCCTGCCGTGATCTCCGTGGCTGAGCACCGTGATGGGCACGCCGACCAGATCAGGGTGTCAGATCTCGCGGTCACCGCTGACCACCAGCGTCTGTACGTGCTGTCGTTGTCGCGGCGGCGCGTCGTGGAGCCGACGCTGACCTGTGCGGCGGCCCGGCACACCATGCCCCCACTGGTGCGGCTGCTGGTCGAGATTCCGCACGCCACGTGCGCCCCGGTGGCACTGTTCGACTGGGGCGCCGCCGCCTGCCTGCCATTTCGGCCCCGTCTGCGCTACCGGCGCAGCATCCTGACCCCGGCGCGGTGGCGGATCCCGGGTGGTGCGTTGCCCGGCCCCGCCGCACCCCGGCACGCTTGGACGACGGCCATGGGGGTGCTACGGCGGCAGCTACGCCTGCCCGCCAGCGTGTTCGTCGGCCCGGCAGACCGGCGGTTGCGGCTGCACCTCGACGACCCGATGGACCTCGCGCTGCTGCGCGCGCACCTGGACACCGCCTCGGAGTCGATGACCGTCACCGAGGCGCCCCCCACCGCCGATCACGGATGGTGCCACGGCCACGCCCACGAGGTCGTGATCCCGATGGCCAGCACCACCGCACCAGCGAGTGCCCCAGCCGTGGTGAGCCAGCCGGGGCCGCTGCCGCTAATCGATCCCGAGCACGGCCTCATGCCCGGCTCACCAGTGCTGTACGCCAAGCTGTACGGCCATCCCGACGGCTTCGACACGATCCTCACCGATCACCTGCCCGCCCTGCTGGCCGGGTGGGACGAGGCGCCGCTGTGGTGGTTCGTGCGCTACCGGGACCCGGCACCGCACTTGCGGATCCGCCTGCGCACGCCGGACTACGGCACCAGCGCCGCCCGGGTCGGGGCGTGGGCGGCCGACCTGCGCCGGTCCGGCCTCGTCGGAGACCTGACCCTGGACACCTACCGTCCGGAGACCGCCCGGTACGGGGGCGGTGCCGTGATGACCGCCGCCGAGGCGCTGTTCGCCGCCGACTCGACCGCGGCTGTGGCCCAGCTCGCCGCCCTGACCGGAACCCACGGTGTGCATCCTCACGCGCTGACGGCGGTGAGTCTGGCCGACCTGGCCTGCGCCCTGGTGGGCAGCCGGCCCGCCGGGATGCGCTGGCTCATCGATCACGCCGACCTCACCGCCCGGGTGGCGATCCGCGACCGTGACGTGCTGCGGCAGGCGGTCACCCTCGCCGACCTCGATGCGCCCAGCCCGACGTTGCCGGTCGTCCCCGGCTGCTCCGGTGTCGTGGCCGCGTGGCATGGGCGCCGTCAGGCGGCCACCACCTATGCCCGTTGCCTGGCCGAGCATGCCGGTCGCGTGACGCCCGCTGCGGTGGCGGTGTCGCTGCTGCACCTGCACCACATTCGTGCCCACGGTGCCGACCTAGAGGCCGAAGCGTGCACGCACCGACTCGCCCGCTCGATCGCCCTGGCGTACACCGCACGCCACACCGGGGAGGTACCCTCATGACGGCAACCACCAGTAGTCTCCCGCTGCGTGCCGCCGAGGCGATGGCCAGCGACCTGAGCACCGCCTTGGCGCTTTCGCCCCGGCTCGACGGCGGCGACGGTGACAGCCCACGCTGGCGCCACCAGTCGCTGTCCCAGGGAGCAGCCGGCGTCGCGATCCTGCACGCCGTACGCGCACAGGCCGGACACGGCGGCGACGAGCGGGTCCATGCCTGGCTGACTCGCGCCGTGGTGGAAGGTCTCAGTGTCGGACCCGGCGCCGGGCTGTGGTTCGGCGCTCCGGCCGTCGCATTCGCTGTCGCCGCCAGCGCACCGCAGCGTTACCGGCGGGCCATGATCCGACTGGACGCCGCCGTCGCCGACCTGGTGCAGGCACGCCTGCACGCTGCCGAGGCCCGCATGGCAGCAGCGGCCCGGCCGTCGCTGTCGGAGTTCGATCTGGTTCGCGGCCTGGCCGGACTCGGCGCGCACCTGCTGCACCGGGATCCGGGCGGTGACCTCGTCCGCCGGGTGCTCGACTACCTGGTCCGGCTCACCGAACCAGTCCCCGCCCACGACGATGCCGGTCCTGGCGCACCGGGCTGGTGGACCAACGACGCCCCCGCCGGCCAACCCGAAGCCAGCGGCGGCCACGCTGACCTCGGCATGGCCCACGGCATCAGCGGCCCACTGGCCTTCCTCGCGCTGGCGATGCGACGCGGCGTCATCGTCGCCGGGCACGCCGAAGCCATCGACCGGATCTGCCACTGGTTGGACACCTGGCAACAGCAGGCCCCCGCCGGACCATGGTGGCCCCAACGCCTCAGCCTCACCGACCTGCGCACCGGCCGCCCGTCCCCACCCGGACCGGCCCGACCATCCTGGTGCTACGGCACTCCCGGCCTGGCCCGCGCCCAGCAACTCGCCGCCCTCGCACGAGGCGACCAGGCCCGCCAAGCCGCAGCCGAACAGGCCCTCGCCGCCTGCGTGGCCGACCCCGCCCAGCTCGCCCGGGTCATCGACCCCCACCTCTGCCACGGCTGGGCGGGCTTGGCCGCCACCGTCTGGCACGCCGCCGCGGATGCCGTCACCACAGCTCTCGACGCCCACCTCCCTCTCCTGGTGCGCGCCCTGATCGACCACGCCGACGAGGAGACCATCAGCCCGCTGCCCGGCCTTATCGACGGCCGCGCCGGAGTCGCCCTCACCCTGCACACCATCGCCACCGCAACGCCCAGCACTTGGCCAGTGTGCCTGCTCATCAACTGACCACCAGCACCCAACAACCTGAACCGACAGGACCTGACATGACCGAACCGGCCACGACCACCTGGTGGCGTCAACTCAACCTCACTTGCGAGCACTGGCAGGCCGCCGAACAGATGGCCCTCACCCAGCTGCGGCCGCTGCTCACCGACGCCGAGGAGGCCGGGATCATCACCGCCTGGTGGTTCGTCCGCAAAGGGGACACCTGGCGCGTGCGACTGCGACCCGCGACCCCGGCGTTCCTCGACCAGATCACCACCGCGCTCCTGGAGCAGGGAACGGTCCGCACCTGGTCTAAGACCATCTACAAGCCCGAAACCCACGCGTTCGGCGGCCCCGCCAGCATGGACCTCGCACACGACCTCTTCCACGCCGACAGCCGTCACCTGCTGGACCACCTCGCCCACGCCGACCGGGACCACCGCCGCGAACTGGCGGTCATCCTGGCCACCCGCCTGCTGCGCGCCGCCGGACTGGATCGATCCGAGCAGGGCGACTGCTGGACGCAGCTGTCCACACACCGCACCCCAGGGGTAGGAGCGGTCGAGCCGCCACCGGCGACAGCTGCCGCGGTGCACCGGCTCATCACAGCCACGGCCGACACCGCGTGCAGTCCCCTGCACACCGCGCCCGCCTGGGTCGATGCCTTTGAACACGCCGGCCGGCGCCTGGCTGTCCTGGCCGCACACGGTGTCCTGACCCGCGGACTGCGCGGCGTGCTCACCCAGCACCTACTGTTCCTCTTCAACCGGCACGG
>JBOHGM010000153.1:0-7618 GCA_050699435.1 Pseudonocardiaceae bacterium
GTCGCGCCAGTCGCGCAGCCGGGAGGACCGGCGGTAGCGCAGTCCTCACCCTTCTCACACCACGTCTACGATGCGATCACCCGATCAGCGGTCTGACCGGTACCGAGGGGGTTACCGATGCAACGCAAGCCCTGCACCGATGTGGTGGTGGTCGTTCCCGGCATTCTGGGCAGCGCGCTGGCGGTCGACGGCCAGCCGGTCTGGGAACTCTCCGGGGCCGCCCTGCTGCGCGGCCTGCGCACATGCGGAACGAGCGCGGCGTCGACATCAGCTCGGTCTCGGCACCGGCGGTTGTCGCCATGATGTTGGGTCAGCTGCAAGTGGGATCTGGGCAGCCGCCAGGCCGGGGTCAATCTGATGATCGAGAACCAGCTGATCCGATCGCTGTCCTAGGAGACAGGCCAGAGCTGGAGCCAGATCGTGCATCGGCTCGCCCGCGATCTCAAACCATCTCCTCCCGCCCGACCGAACCGGTCCACTCGTCGCCATCCGCGTGCTGGACCTCGGTGGCTCACGCGAGTGCATCGGTGCCGCTACGCCGGCGACGAGATCACGCTGACCCGAACGGGTACTTCGGGGTGGGGATCGCCGGTCGATGTAGTCGGATGCGCTACCGACCTGCACACTAGGTTGAACCGTTCAGTGGTGCGCCGTGTGCGGGGAGGCGTGATGGTCAGTCCGTATGTGCGTCGGCAGCGGTTGGCGGTGGAGCTGCGGGTTTGCGGGAGGCCGCTGAGCTGACGCACGCAGATCTGGCCAAGCGAATCGGCCAGTCACGGATGAAGATCACCCGGTTGGAGAACGGGCACCCTATCCGGGACTGATCTGACCAGGAAGCAGGGAACGTGAAGATGAGCATCCAGCCAGAACTTGATCTCGTCGAGCCGTTCGGAAGTCGTCGTATTCCAATGGTAGGGACAACTGTGTCGAGGTCGCCCTGACCCGTGGCGGACAGGTCGCTCTTCGGCATTCCAAGCATCCTGACCTACCCCCGCAGGTCTTCAGCCCCGAGGAGTGGACCGCGTTTCTGGCGGGCGCCAAGGACGGCGAGTTCGACCTGTGACGACTGCATGGCACGTTGGTGACGAGTCCGCGCGAGTATGAAGGAGTCCTGTGGAATTCCGTCCGATTGAACGCTCCCGTGACGCGTTTCAGCAATCAGTGACGTCCGAGGAGATCAAGGCCATGTGCCGACGGGTGTTCGGATCGAGTGTGCAGGTCGCGTCCGCCGTTGAACTGGGCAACGGGATGTACAACAACACCTACCGTGTCGACATCGGCGAGAACCGTCCGGTCATCCTTCGAGTCGCCCCGGAGCCCGCCCGTCAGTACCGCATCGAGCGGGGCCTGATGCGCAATGAGCATGCGAGTGTGCCGTTTCTCGCGCCAATCGCACCGATGATTCCGCGTACGCTCGCCGCCGACTTCACCCGCGAGATCATCGGCAGGGACTACCTGTTCCAGACAATGCTCGACGGGGTTCCGGCTCCGGAAGGTATCGGGCAGTACCCCCGCCCTCAGTGGGCGTCGTTCTTCCGGCAGATGGGGCAGATCTCCTGCAGCGTCCACGCCGTGCGAGGCGAACGATTCGGCCCTGTGACCGGCCCGTGGTTCGACACCTGGAGCGAGGCCGTGATCGCGTTTTTCGCCGATCTAGCGGCCGATCTGGACGACGCCGGTCTCGACTCCGCGGACGTGCGCGAGGTCGCCACTGCAGCGGGCAAGCAGCACGCTGTCCTGAACGAAGTCACCGAGCCCCGGCTGCTGCATGGCGACCTGTGGACGGTCAACGTCATGATGGAACCCGGTGCAGCCGAGCCCACGATCAACGGAGTGTTCGACAACGATCGGGCTTCGTGGGGCGACCCCGAGTCCGATTGGTCGATTTTCATGGCGGCCAAGAAGCCCGGCACGGAACGGGACGCGTTCTGGGAGTCCTATGGGCCGCGGCCGTCCACGGCCGGTGCGGTTCGGCGGTCGCTGTTCTACCTGGCCAAGCACACTGGCGCTATTCGACTGGAGAGACACCGGTTGGGAAACGCCGACGCGGTGCCGGAGACCTACGAGCAGATGCGGGGTGTGCTCGACCAGCTCCAGGCATAGGTCGCGGCGTCGCCGCCGCGTTTTCGGCGTGGCGCTTGGTAGAGCAGGTACACCGCCTTCAGCCAGGCAGTCAGCTGGACGCCTGGCGGCAGGATCACAAAGCCGGCCCGTGGTGGCCCGAGACGATCACCCTCGAAGAAACCCGGCTCGGGCGGGCAGAGCAAACCAGGCCGTTGCGCCTGGCCTGGATGACCGGCGCCGAGACAGAGCTGCGCGGCGTGGTCCCGCTGAGCCAGCCTCCTCCGCGCGATCGAACAGTTCCACGCGGCGAACTCGGTGAGGGCGCCGACCATGCCCAGCATGCCGCCGCGTGTTCCGGCCCGCCGCCGTCGGGCAGCACGGGTGGTGCCGGTGCTGTCGGTCAGGCTGCGATGACGGCGATCCGGCGCGTCAAGTCGGCAGCGGTACTGTTACGGCACGCCGTGAGCATGCGTGTCAAGTCGGTGCCCACGACCTGCTTGGAGTAGTGGGACACCACGTAGAGACCTTCTGCCGTGGTCACCACGTCACCGGCGAGTTTGAGACCCGTCGCCCGCTCCCCGGCCCTTAGGTGAAGCTCTGCAGCCCGTGAAGTAGCGATGAGCGTCCGGCAACGGTCGTGCTCAGGTGCCTTCTGTACGGCAGCCACGGCAGCGGGTACCGCCCGGTCCAGGAACGCGTGGTCGTGCGCGGACAGCTCCCGGAAAGTTCCCTCGATCAGAGCGGGGCCAACGGTATTCAACTCCGTCAACCACGGCGGTAGCGGCTTGTCTGTATGGTGTTTGTCATAGAGGTCGCGTGCTTTCTTGACCAACTTGGTCGCCTGGTCAGGGATTCCCAGTTTCGCATACAGCCACGCCTCAATGATCGCGGCATCCATTGCCGAGAGGCCATCGGGCGCAGCGACGGCCGCGAGCTGCACCAACTTGAGCGCGTCATCGACGTTTCCCTCGCGCCCGTCGAAAAGTGCCTGTCTCGATAGCACGATTGACATCAAAGAGCGGTTGTCCGCTTCCTTGGCGAGCTTGAGTGCACGGGCCAACAGTGCCCGACCAGCCCTGAGGCTACCGGTACATGTCCGTGACGCACCGGCGACCATGTAGGCATCGGCTGTCGCTGTCAGAAGGTGACCACGCACGGCGTCTTCCATGCTCGCCTTGAGCAACCAGTAGATGCCGGGAAGCTCCCTGCTCAGAAGATCGGCGCTACTGCCACCGCCGTGACGGGCGTCCTGCCAGCGGGCGAACGCGGTCAGGTCACGGACATGCGCGACGTCGGCCATTCCGACGTGGGACCGTATCTCGGGAGGTGTGAATGGGATGACGAAATCGGTCTCCCGGCCGAGGACGGCCGATCCGAACACTGCTACCGCGCCGTTGGCTACGAACCGCCGCCGCTCCATCGCGTCGTCCTCCTTCCCCCCATCACCGCTTGTTTCCGTCTTTCACGTTCGGGGCGCCCGTCGCTGTCGGGGTTGCTCGTGAACGCGATACCCATGTAGCCGCGGGGAATGCTCAACGTCACCGAGTACCGCTCCAGGACAGCGTACATCTGAACGTTGCGGCCGTGAATGATCTCGTGAATCTGCGACTGGGAGCAGTCGACCAGTCTTGCCAGCTGCCGCTGGGTGAGTATCCGCGCGGGTCCCTCCGTCAGGTAGGCGAAGACCTTCCCGAACTCGTGCCTGGCCACCCATGCTCGAAGGTGGGGAAGCTCCCACAACTCAGGATCAAGTTCGTATCCCATGACGCCCCGTGCCTCCCGTCCGCCCCTACCATGCTGCCAGCGTGCGGGTAGCGTAGCGCTGCCGCGTGGCGCCGGTCCTGCGGCGGGCCAGCCGCCGTCTACGGTGTGGTTACCCCCGTGGTCACCGTCACTAGCTACGATCAATCATCCGGTCGGTCCCGGCGTCTCGCGAGGGGGGTCGATGCAGCGCAGACCGTGCACCGATGTCGTGGTGGTGGTTCCCGGCATCCTGGGCAGCGCGCTGGCGGTCGACGGCCAGCCGGTCTGGGAACTCTCCGGGGCCGCCCTGCTGCGCGGCCTGCGCACATTCGGGAAGTCGATCACGAGGTTGCAGCTGCCCGCCGACGTGGGCGACGGCCATCCCGGCGACGGCGTGCAGCCCATCGGGCTGATGCCCGATCTGCATGTGCTGCCCGGCCTGTGGCGCCCGATCGACGGCTATTCCGGGTTGCTGCGCTGGCTGGAACAGAGCTTCACCCTCACCCGCTATGACCCGGCGCGGCCGGACCAGCCCGCGAACCTGGTGCCGTTCGCCTACGACTGGCGGCTGTCCAACCGGTACAACGCCTGCCGCCTGGAGGAGACGGTCGAGCCGGTGCTGTCCCGGTGGCGCGCCGCCGACCCGTCCCACGCCAGCGCTGAGCTGGTGTTCCTCTGCCACTCGATGGGCGGGCTGCTGACCCGCTACTACCTGGACGTGCGGGGCGGGGCCGAGATCACCCGCAGGCTGCTCACCATGGGTACCCCGTACCGGGGCGCGGCGCAGGCACTGCTCGACCTGGTCAACGGGGTCCGCAAGGGGATCGGGCCGCTGCGGCTGGACCTGACCGCGCTGGCCCGCAGCCTGCCCTCGGCGCACCAGCTGCTGCCCGGCTACGACTGCGTCGAGTCGGGGCCGGACCTGATGCATCACCGGGAGCTGGCGCTTGACGGGCCAGACCCGGCGCTGCTGGCCGACGCGGAGCAGTTCCACGCCGAGATCGCCCGGGCGGTGGCCAGCCAGGGCGGCCCGAGCCGCTACCGCATCCGCGCGGTGCACGGGTTGCGCCAGCCCACCCCGACGATGGTCAGCGTCCAGGGTGACCAGCTCGATACCAGCCTCTCGATCCGGGGTCGAGACGAGGGCGGCGACGGCACCGTGCCGCGCCTGTCCGGACATCCCCCGGAGCTGGACGACGAGGACGATGCCCTGCGCGGGCACTCCGAGCAGCACGGCTCGCTGCAGACCAACGCCGCGGTACGCGACGTGATCTGGGAGTGGCTCACCGCCGAGAAGCGCCCGCCGCACCGCGGTCCCGCGGGGGCCGACACGCTCGGTGTCGTCCACCCGGACCTGCTGCTGCCCGGCGAACCGCTGGAGGTGGCGGTGACCGCGGAGTCGGACGCCCTGCTGGTCAGTGCGACGGTGACCGCGCTGGACTCGGAACACGCGGTGACCCGCACGCTGCGCAACCTCGGCGAGGGCCGGTACCGGACGAGGTTCGAGGGCCTCGACCCGGGCCTGCACCGGGTGCGCACGCACGCCGCGACGGGCGCCCTTGCGGTGACCTCCCACCTGCTGGTCTGGGAGGATGGACGGTGAGCGCGCACCAAGGCGAGCCCAGCGGGTCGTTCCTCGGCATCGCGGTCGACGCTTATCAGCAGCATCTAGAACTCTCTCGTGCGGTACCGCAAACCCAGGAACTCGCCGCCCTGCTCGACAGCTTCGGCTACCACGCCACGGTGCTGGAGAACCCGACACTGGGCACGCTGCGTGCCGAGCTCGACCAGTGGCGGCACGACCAGTCCTCCCGCGGGCACGCACCCGTGCTGCTGTCCTGGTCGGGCCATGCCACGGCGGACGGCCGGGAACTGCGGCTCGCGGTCGGCGACACCCCGGCCGCGTTCGACGCCGACGGCAGCTACCGGCCCGAGTGGCTGGTGGAGAAGGTACTCGGCAGCGGCGCCGACCAGATCCTGCTGCTCATCGACACCTGCCAGGCCGGCCAGGGCACGCTCGACGCAGTCCGGGTCGCGCTGGACGACTGGGCCAAGCGCACGTTCCCACCGGGTCGCGCTGGCTGGCTCGGGGTACTGGCGAGCTGCCAGGCCAACGAAGACGCGGCTGCCAGCGGCATCCTGCTCGACGCCGCAGGCGCGCTGCTGCGCCAGG
The DNA here is from genome assembly GCA_050699435.1 of Pseudonocardiaceae bacterium. Lineage (GTDB taxonomy): Bacteria > Actinomycetota > Actinomycetes > Mycobacteriales > Pseudonocardiaceae. The sequence goes on from JBOHGM010000153.1 coordinate 5,981, forward strand.
GCCCGACGTCGCAGACCTACCGGCGCACCTGGACGGTGCGCAATCGCGGCCTTACCGGCCAGGAACTCATCCAGACGCTGCTGGGCGAGCTCACACCCCACGGCGAGCAGCGCCCGGTGCACGTCGAGTCGGGGACCGCGCAGGTGATGTTCCGCAACCCGCAGTGGCGGCCCGAGGCGGGTCCGCAGCTCGTGGAGCACCTGGTGCTGGCCTCCCGGGGCGTCGCACCCCAGGAGGAAGGGTGGTTCTTCACCGGCCGCCGCGCGGTGCTGCGCCGGATCGTGACCTGGATGGGTTCGACGTCGCCCGGTGCCTTCGTGGTCACCGGGTCGGCCGGGTGCGGCAAGTCGGCCGTCGTGGGGCGGATCGCCGCGCTGTCCGACCCTGCCGAGCGGACAGCGCTGCTGGAGCACGCCCCGCTTGATCCGGACGATCCGGACCCGGGCGTCGACACTGTCGGTGCGGTGCTGCACCTGCGCGGCATGGGCATATCGGAGCTTGCCACTACGCTGGCCGTCCTCCTCGGCTTGCCGGAGCCGGAGAGCCACTGGGAGCTGATCGCCGAGGTTGAGAAGCTGCCATCCCAGCCGATCCTGGTCCTCGACGGACTGGATGAGGCGATTCCCGAGCAGGTCAACGAGATGGCGACCGACCTGCTGGTCCCGCTGAGCCGGGTGGCCCGGGTGCTGCTCGCGACCCGCGACCGGGCCTTCGTGTTACGCCAGCCGGCCGCCGGGCAGACAACCTTCGTCCAGCTTCGCGGACTGTTCGGGGACGCAGCGCCCATCATCGATCTCGACCGGGAGCCGGGCACCACGGACGACATCGAGCGCTACGTGGCGAGCCGGCTGCGTTCTGCCGGTCAGGCCGATCTGCAGGAACGGGTCGCGCCAGTTGTGGCTAGTCGGGCCGCCGCCGACCACGGCGGCTTTCTCTACGCCCGGATCGTGACCTCGCAGGTGGTGCGGCGGGTTATCGACGTGCACGCGGAGGGCTGGGAACGGCAGCTCGCCGACTCGATCACTGCGGCGCTGGACCTCGACCTGACCGCCGGTCCCGTACGACACCGCGACGGTGCCGAGCCCCCCGGGGCCGAGCTTCCTGACGCCGCCCGGGATCTGCTGCGTGCGCTGGCCTGGGCGCTGGGCCGGGGCATGCCGGGGCGCGGCGTGTGGGAGGCCGTGGCCACCGCACTGAGTCCGGAGCGGATCCCGTACCAGGCCACCGACCTGGACTGGGTGCTCGAGCATTGCGGGCGCTACATCGTGGAGGACAGCCAGGACGGCCAAGCCGTCTATCGCCTCTATCACCGGGAGTTCGTCGAGCACCTGACCGGCTCGTCTCCCCCGGTCGGCGACCGGCCGGCGGTGCAGGCCCTCGCTGAGGCCCTGGTCGCGCTGACCGAGGAGCAGACCGACGGGGGCGCTGAGCCGGAGCGGGCCAACTCGTACCTGCAGCGTCACCTGGCCCGGCACGCCTCGCTGGCCGGAGCAACCGGAGTCGCCGCGCTCCGTCGGCTGGCCGAGGCCAACCCCGACGCCTACCTCCCCGACCTCGCCGCATCGCTGAACAACCTCGCCATCCGGCTGGCCGAGGTCGGGCAGCGCCAGGCCGCCCTGGCCCCCGCCCAGCACGCCG
>JBOHGM010000154.1:0-7475 GCA_050699435.1 Pseudonocardiaceae bacterium
TCGACGCAGTAGCCACCCGACTGAACAACCGTCCACGAAGGACGCTCAGGTTCAAGACCCCAGCCGAAAAACTCAACGAATTGCTGCTCAATGCCAGTGTCGCAGTCACCACTTGAGACCAAGCAGTCAATCTTGACTGGTAATATCGTCTCCAATGCGCGTGCCAAGTTGGAGGCATTTCAATTGGATACGTGGGTTGACTTGGAGGTTGGGGGGTTTGGCTCGGACGATAAGGTTCGGTCGAATCTCGTTGATGTTGCCCGAAGTAAAGTCATAAAGAAGTACGGGAAATCATTCGATCGTTCGTCGACGATCCTTATAGGCGACACTTTGCTGGACGTCAAGGCAGCACACGACGGCGGCGCAAAGATAATGGCAGTGGCCACTGGAGTCCACAGTACCAGTCAGTTGAGTGAGGCTGGCGCGGATGTTGTCATAGACGATCTAGCTGACCTTGATCGATTTATGGCGGCGCTGCTTGACCTTCGGACAGATGCCACATTGGTCTAGCTTTCGTCGACGCTCTGTCGCTCGCGTGAATATCGTAGGATTCCTCCTGCCAGACCAATGCAAAGCTCTTCATGTAAGTGTCGAACAAGTCGAATCCAGGCACTTTGCGGAGATGTAGAATTGGAGCGATATAGCCATATGTACCGTAGACGTGTTGATTTACAAGCATCTGGTCGTCGTAACGGAAGATAGAGTTGTACAACGACGTGCCGTGCAGTCGAAATTCGACTCCTTCCACGTCAACAAGCGGACGATAGTACGCGAGCACCATCCTGATTCTTCCCGGTATGGCGTCGAATAGCCGCTCTTCTCGGCCGCGCAGATCCATAGCGGGGTGGTCAGGATCGCCAAGCAAGATCCGCACTCGGACCCCGTTAGCGGCCTTCTCCCTGATAATTTCGATCGCTATCGGATTTTCCTCGGGAAGAAACAGGCTGGCATTAGCAACCAAGTCGATATTCTCTTCGGCACCAACAAGAAGATCCATCCATAAACGTTTGGGCGTATCTGCCCGATGCGGATAGAAAGCTACTACTTGACCGCCGGCGCCTTCAGACGGTGAAGCTGGTGAGATCGGCTCGACAGCGGAGACAAGACGAGACCACGTGCGCCAGAGAAGTTCGAGACGAGACGGTTATGGGTCGAGAAGTGACCTTGACCTGCGCGAATCTGGTGATGCCGCTGCTGACGAGCGGCTACCACACAGGTTGTCGATGCAGGAGGTAATGGGGTCATGGCGATACCCAGGGGCTACCGGTTCGGGATCGAGTTCGCGAGCCTTTCCTCAGGACTTAGTTCTGGTTGGCGTCGTCGCACCAGACGATGAGTATCAGACACGCGAGGAGAGAGCAGCAGGCCGACCGGTGCGGCAAAAGACTAACGAGGTGACTGGGAAGCGCCAGTGGAAGGCCACGGTGACGGATCCAGGCGAGCTAAACGCCAAGCGCGCTTCGTTCGAAGTCACTTTTCTCGCGGACGTTCAGCCCGTCCCCACGACAGCAGAGGCGCTCCCCGGGATGCGTCCTATCGAACTGGAAGGCTTGACCGCCGAGCCGCGAGTCGCAGGTAATGGCGAGTTCAAATACCAATCGTACATTTATCGGGCGACCGGTTTCAAGACAGCCGCCGCTGACTCCGGGAGCCGGCCGTCACAGTCGACAAAGCCCTCCGGCAACGCGGGCAACGCCGAGCAGTCCACGAAGGCCGCGTGAGCCACGATGACGGACAAAGCGACGCAAAAGAAGCTACCGAACGCGCGGACACTCAAGGAGGCACACGAAGTATTGGCCCGATTGCGTCCAAAGAGTGGAGCGCCCTTGTCGGAGTGGCTCACCTTTCGGCGAACTTCGGCGGCACTCTACACGGAAATAGCCGACGTCGATCGATTTCACCATCACGAAGCCCTGTACTGGGCAGAGAGGGAACAGAAAGAGGCAAACACACTCGCAGGTCAAATCAGGACTTCGGGCAAGTAACCGCGACGCCGAACGGGAGAGGACACGATCGCGATGGGACTAGGCCGAAGTTGGGCCCGACTCGTCGAGCGGCGACGGGAACAGAAGCGATCACGCCGCCGATACAGGCGGATGCGCACTCGCCGGGTTCGCGTGACATGGCAAACCTGCCGCAAGTGCGGCAGCCAATCGTTCTTGCCTGCCGGTAGTGACCGAGTCTGCGGAGGCTGCCTGAGCTTGCAGTAACAGACACCACACAAGAATTCCACACGAGAAGAAAAATGCATCGGGGGTGGTGCGGCGATGCCGCCTGCTCTCGTTTCGCGCTGCCATGTCGTACGCGCAGAAGCGGATTCCCAGGGCTACCAACCTTGTCCGCTTCTGCGCTGTCCACACCAACTGGAGTGAACAGTGAGAAGGATAGAACTCGGGCAACCCGAGACACCACCCGGATCCGCTCATCAATTGCGGTGCCCTCCATGCCATCGGTTCGCCCGTCTACAGCCCGGTGACACCACCTACGCACCGGGCGCGGACATGCTGCCGCTGGACTTCCCCTGCCGGGGCCGTGCGGGAGGTGGCCAGTGATGCGCCGCTACGCCGACTCTCGATGGATCGACCTCGCGCCGCTGGAAGTCGAGCGGCCCCGGCTGCCGTGGTGGACCCTGCTGCCCCGCAAGCTGCTGCTGATCGCCTCCCCGGTCATCGTGCTGGCCGTGCCCGCCGATCGAGCCGCGCAACATCAACCGGACATTTGACGCCCTCGTCGCGCGGGCCGGCGTGGCTCGTATCCGCTTCCATGATCTTCGGCACTCGTGCGCCACGCTGCTATTCGCCCAGGGCGTGGAACTGCAGACGATCAGGGACCTGCTCGGCCACAGCTCGATCGGCGTCACGAGCGCGATCTACGTCGACGTGCTCCGGGAGGTCCAGCGGGATGCGGTCGACCGGCTGGGCCACCTGTTCGGACCGGACGACGAGGCGGGCGGTGCCCCGTGAACTGCGGTCAGAACTGCGGTCAAGGCCGCTACCGGCGGTGGCCCGTCACGCCGGTGAGCTGCGCTCCCCCAGTTGGACTCGAACCAACAACCCTGCGATTAACAGTCGCATGCTCTGCCAATTGAGCTATGGGGGAAGGGGTCGGGTGCCCGATCTCCGTCTGGCGGGCCGACCAGTAACCACCCTAGCGCACCGGCGACAGCAACTTCGCTGCCGCCCCGCTGCAGGCCCCGAACTACCCGGCCTGCGCGACGGCGAAGATCCGGCGGAACGGGAACCAGGTCACCCCGTCAGCCCCTGGCGGGTACGCGGCGCGCAGCCGTGGCGCGAGTTCCGCGCGGAAGGCCGCCCAGTCCGCCGCCGACAGCGCGGCCCGCACCGGCCCCAGAGTGGTCCCCGTGATCCATTCAAGCACCGGATCCGGCCCGGCCAGCCGATGCAGGTAGGTGGTCTCCCAGACGTCCACCTCCTCGGCGACCGATGCGATCACCGCGGCATAACCGGCAGGCTCGAGCACCGGGACGGCCGTGGAGAGGTCGAGCAGGCCACGCCAGCGGGGTTCGGCGGCGAGCCGGGCCGTCTCGGTATGCGAGGGCGCAGCGAAGTTTCCCGGCACCTGGATGGCCAGCCATCCCCCGGAGGCCAGCTCGCGCATCCACTGACGCAGCAGTTCGGCGTGCCCGGGTATCCACTGCAACACCGCGTTGCACACCACTAGCCCGGTACCGGGCGGGGGCGAGAAAGCACGCACATCACAGAGCGACGCGGGGACGCCTCGCTCCTGCGCGGCCCGCACCATCTCCGGTGAGCTGTCCAGCGCCACCAGCTGGGCCTTGGGCCAGCGCCGGGCCAGCACCGCGGTGAGGTTGCCCGGCCCGCAGCCCAGGTCCACCACCAGGGCGGGGTCGTGGGCGCGCACCCTGGCCAGGAGATCGTGGAAGGGCCGGGCCCGCTGCTCGCCGAACGCGAGGTAGGTTTCGGGATCCCACACCAGCGCCGCGGCCTCCTCCCGGTGAGCGATGCCGACGCTAGCCGGGCGGCGCCGATGGCGGCAAGCGTCCCGCGACCTCGCTGGCCACCCGGTGCACCGCGTCCGGCGAGGTGCCCGGATCGGGCCGCACCTGCAGCACCACACCGTCGCGGCCGGGGACCCGGCGTTGCACGAACCACGCCCCGCCACCGGGCAGCGCGACGTGCTGGCTGGTCCGGATGGATTTGGTGACCCTCTCGCGCACCTCCTCGGGCACCCGGCCCGGCTCGGTGAGGGTGAACCGGCGCGGCGGCAGATCACTGAGCAGCACCGCCGCACCAGCGGCGCCAGTGCTGACCGCCTCGGTGAGCACCAGCGAACTGCGGTCCCACACCGCCTTGCTGACCAGGTGCCAGCCGATCCGGCGGGCCGACTCGCCCGCTGGTACCCACACCCCCAGCCGGGTCAGCACCAGGTGCCCGCCACCGGCCAACTCAGCCACCGCGACGACCCGCTCCCCTGGCTCCAGTGTGCCGGCGAATCCGGCTGGCAGCTCGCGGGATACCCACCACAGCAGCCGTTCCCACCCGCTCACTCATGCGCCCCCATGGCCTGCTCGCGCAACGCCCGGTAGTACTGCTCCAGGGCCACCAGATCACCGAACAGATGGTGATAGGACTCGGGGTCCTCCAGCGGCGAGATCCGCTGCAGCCGCGACTTGATCTCAGCGACCTGCCGCCCGACCACGGTGGCCTGCAGGTGGGCGAGCAGGCTCCCGACGTAGCGCGCGTCATCCTCCTCGCTGCCCTTGGCGCGCAGCGTCTCCACGGCGAGTTCGGTCACCAGTGACCGGTGCGGCGCGCACTGTTCGGCGACCGCGTCCATCCACTCAGTACCGGACAGCCCTGCGCCGGTGCCACCCGCAGCCAGCACGGCGCGGTGCACCTCGGCGTAGGCGGGGTGGGTGAATGCGTCGGCGGGCAATGTGTCGTACACCGGGCCGGTCATCGCGGGCTCCTGCAGCACCGCCTTGAGCACCTCGCGCTGCGCGCGCAGCCGCGGGTCGTCGGGCGGGGGGCGCTGCGCTTCGTCGGGACCAGCGCCATTGCCGGACCGGCGGCCGCGGCGCTGCGCGGGGGCCTGCGCGCCTGCCGTCTCCCGGACCCGGCGCAGCACGGTGGCGGTGTCCTCCCAGCCCACCCACCCGGCCAGCTGCCGGGCGTACTCGTCACGCAGCGACACGTCCCTGATCCGGGCGACCAGCGGGACGGTGCGCCGCAGCGCCTGCACCCGGCCTTCCGCGGTGTCCAGGTCGTGGGAGGCCAGCAGGGTCCGCACCGCGAAGGTGAACAGCGGCTGGCGCCGAGCCACCAGGTCCCGCACCGCGGCGTCACCCTTGGCCTGGCGCAGCTCGCACGGGTCCATCCCCTCGGGCGCGATCGCGATGAAGGTCTGCGCGGCGAAGCGCTGCTCGTCGTCGAAGGCCTTCAGCGCCGCCTTCTGCCCGGCCTCGTCGCCGTCGAAGGTGAAGATCACCTCACCGCGGAAGGCGTCGTCGTCCATCAGCAACCTGCGCAGTACGGAGATGTGCTCGGCGCCGAACGCGGTGCCGCAGGACGCCACCGCGGTGGGCACCCCGGACAGGTGCATGGCCATCACGTCGGTGTAGCCCTCGACGACCACCACCTGATGGCGCCGGGCGATCTCGCGCTTGGCCAGGTCGAGCCCGAAGAGCACTTGCGACTTGCGGTACAGCGGCGTGTCGGAGGTGTTGATGTACTTCGCCTCGTTGCGGTCGTCGTCGAACAGCCGCCGCGCGCCGAAGCCCACCACATCACCGCCGAGGTCCCGGATCGGCCACAGCAGCCTGCGGTGGAAGCGGTCCAGCGGCCCCCGCTGGCCCTCCCTGCACACCCCCGCCTTGATCAGCTCCTCGAGGGTGAACCCCCGGCCGAGCAGGTGCTTGGTGAGCCGCTCCCAGCCGGACGGGGCGAACCCGCAGCCATACTTCCCCGCCACGTCCTGATCGAATCCCCGCGCGGCGAGGAACTCCAGCGCCGGGCGCGCCTCGGAAGTCTGCAACTGCTCGGCGTAGAACTCCTGGGCAAGCTTGTTCACCTCGACCAGCCGGGCCCGGGTGCCCCGGTCACGCTGCACCGACGAGCCACCACCGGTGTAGGTCAGCGTGATCCCCACCCGGTCGGCGAGGCGCTCCACCGCCTCCACGAAGCCCAGGTGGTCGATCTTCATCACGAAGTCGACGACCGAACCGCCCACGCCGCAGCCAAAGCAGTGGAACGTGCCATGGCTGGGGCGCACGTTCAGCGAGGGGGTCTTCTCGTCGTGGAACGGGCACAGTCCCTTGAGCGACCCCGCACCGGCTCGCCGCAACGCGACGTACTCGCCGATCACCTCGTCGATCCGGTTGCGCTCACGGACCTCCGCGATATCGGCGTCCCGGATCCGTCCTGCCACGGCCGCCGAGTCTAAGGTCGGGCTTGATCTAGGGTCCGTAGGGTGGCACAGCTGTCCGATCCCCGGGTAACCCGTCGCTAACCGTACGAACCGATCAGACCACCCAGAGGGAACGTCAGGTAGGAACGAGATCTTCCGAGGTCACCGGAAGGTTGTGTGCTACGACGTACTGGTGCGCATCGCGGAGGGTCTCGGCATACCACGCGGTCACCTGGGTCTCGCCTACGATGAGAGTTGCCCCACCGCACGGCCGGACAAGCAGGAGGTGGAGGAGAACATGAAGCGGCGCGCGCTCTTGGCGACTGGCGGCCTGACCTTGTTCGGACAGCCTGTGTTCGGCACGCCAGACCACTCCGCGTTGACCTTCCGTGACGTGATCACTAGTCCACCCAGCCATGTCGGCATGCCGGATGTGGAGATATTCGAGCAGGTCGTCGCCAGGCTAGGCAGGTTGGACCGCGAGTGGGGTGGCATGGCCGCTCGGGAGACGCTTGTCGCAGTCGCGCAGGGTGGCGAGGAACTACTCACCGCGCAGTGTGCTGAGCCAGTGCGGCAGCGATTGCTCGGTGCGGTCAGCGAGGCGCATCGGCTGGCAGGTTGGGCCTCCGGTGACGTCGGGCTTATTGATCAGTGCCGCTGGCATATGCATCGCGCCATGAGTCACGCACAAAGCCAGCCGGAACGGTTGGCTTTGTGCGGGCTGCGGCAGGCGATATGGAGAAGCACTACGGCGCGCCCGAGGATGCGTTGAAGTTCTTCCAGCTCGGGATCGTGGGTCTTCCGGTCAGTGCTGACCGGCAATCAAGCGCGGTCCTGTACGGGTTGTCCGCATCTGCATATCTGATGTCGGGGCATGCCGAGCAGGCGCGGGGGGCGCTGAAGCAGGCTCGCAACCTCTTCGCGGAGGTGGCGGAGCCGGAAGCGGCACTGCCGTTCTTCGCCTTCTACGGGCCGGGGCACGGGCTGCTGGCCGCAACCGGCGCTAAGCTCGCGGACTACGAACCCGCTCGCGCTGACGTACAGCGCGCACTCGACGTCCGACCGGACTACGACGTGCGCTGCCGCGC
>JBOHGM010000155.1:0-7385 GCA_050699435.1 Pseudonocardiaceae bacterium
TCGACGCAGTAGCCACCCGACTGAACAACCGTCCACGAAGGACGCTCAGGTTCAAGACCCCAGCCGAAAAACTCAACGAATTGCTGCTCAATGCCAGTGTCGCAGTCACCACTTGAGACCAAGCAGTGTTTGCTCGTTGAGCCCGAGCTCCCGCGCCACCGAGGCGACCGGCCGCGACAACTCGATCACCATCTTCGCGGCTTCATCCTTGTACTCCGGTGTGAACGACCTGCGATTCTTCGACACTTGAGTCCTCTCTTCCGGATGCGCAATCCTAGTGGGCCCGCTATCCGGAAGGTCCGTGGCCCCTTAATCCGTTTGGTGTGCAGCTACGCGCACGACGCCGACGACGCCCGGGAGCTATGCATGGGTGCTCGGGCTCAATCCCAGTGATGCCGCCGGGAGGCACCACCGCACCCTGATCCCCGGACGGCCGTCGAGCAGCGCCCCTGCGCGCCACCAGCTCGCGGTAGTCGACCGGCCCTCCCCGAGACCGAGGGTGAACACGATCTGATAGTGAAACAATCGCTCTATGCGGAGAGGATGAGGAGAGAATGTCGCCGCCACTATCCGGCTGGTCAGAACCCCTCCCGGCCCAGGCCACGCCGACTGCACGACAGCGAGCCTGAACGGCGAACCACCACACTCGACCCGCGCACCCCGTGGACGTCGCTGGTCGTGTGGTTCCTCGCCAGCTTCGAACTCGGCGCCGACCTCACACTGGGCTATACCAACTTCACAGACGGCCAGCCCACCGCCGTCTCGATCACCATCGGAGACGGGTCCTGGGCGGAGGTCACCCTCGCCGACGACCACGGCGCACACCACGTCACCGAAGGCGGCCCGAACCGGGTGTGGCGCATCATCGAGGACGCCCACGACCTGTGGCGCCGACTCGACCAACCTAATTGGGATCGTTTCGGCCTCACCGTCACCGCACACCACCACACGGTCTGGCTGGACACACCCGACAGCAGCAACCAATGGCCAATGGGTTGACCCGCCGCACGGATAGTGCTGAGACCGTCTTGCCCGAGATGCCCTTCCGGTCGGAGATGGCTCGCGTCGCCGACCCCGGCTGCTCATTGACACTCGCGCCAGTGTCATTCCGGGCCGCTGTGAGTTCGGTCCTCATACACGAGCTGCGCCGCGAGGCCACACCACCTGAACCTGTAGGCCGCGCTGCCGGGCGGCCAACACAATGTCGGCGGTCCCGCCCAGCCCGCCTGACGGACGGCCGTCCCAGACAGCGATGATCTCATCGACGTTCGAGAGCAAGTGCTCGCTGGCTGCCATATAAGACTCGCGCCGTGACGTGTCGAAGGGCATTACGTGAACCGATTCTGCCGCTTTCAGCAAGGAGTCATAGTGGGCGATGTTGTCTGGTTTTATCTTCGTTCGGTAGTCGGGGGCCGGTAGGACGACCTCAAGTGTGCCGCCCAAGTCCAACACAACCTGGGCGAAGAGGCTGGTCGGCACCTCGGGCCAGGCAGGTGATACCCACGAGATCACTGGAAGAATACTGCAGTAACAGACTTTGCAGTGCCTGATGGACGACTTTCTCGGTGGCATCCGTCAGATTGGAATGTCCAGTGATACCAATACGCGGCACAGCGGGGCTCCTAGCATGGTCGCCGAGGTTTAGTTTGACAGGTGGCGGAGGTACTCGGAGAAATCGCGACCAGCCGCTGTAGAGTTATATGGTGCTAGTTCGCGGCTGAAATCTTCCAGCTTGCGCCTCGGCCGACCTGTCAGCATTTCACCATTGATGTCCACGGCCTGACGTGCGATGAGACATGCCTGCTCCGGTTCGCCTCCGATGAGATAAGTTCTGGCCAAGCCGATCAGGTCGAAAGTTCGATTTCTGATCCGGTCAGCAGCGCGGACCGACAAAGCTTGGTTAATATATTTCTCGGCAAAGTAGGCATGTCGTGGCTCAGTCGATGCAAGGTCGTCTTGCGGTACTCCCAGATCGAGGCTCTGGCGCGCCAGGTCGGCTAAAGCGAGAGCAGCGTACCCAGGATCTCGAGCTACATGAGCCATCTGAACGGCGAGTACATAGTACCGTTGCGCGTCGGAATACGAACCTGTGTCCCAGGCCAGAGATGCAACTAGTCGCGCAAGTTGCGCCCCGGCGAGAAAAGCCCGATCTCGCAGAACTCCGGAGCGGACTGATTGGAGTCGATCGCACATATCCCTTAGTTGCGCCGCGACAACGCCTCGTGCCATTCCGCCGCCGCGCTGTCGGGCCCAGGTACGCAGATAACGAACTCCTGCTTCCATCGCAAGAACTTGATCCTCGCTGAGCCCGTGAAGTTCACGGCCCGAGCGAGACGCCGACGGAAGTAACCAGTTGCGCAGCGGATCAACCAGTGCCTCACCGGCGAGCATGGCCCTCCCGCCGAGCAGCGCCTCTCGCCGACTAAGTGCCAAGTCGAATCCTGTAAGTCGGAGAGCGTAGTCTATTACCCCGTCAGGTTCCCACAGCGTGCAAGGATGCAGGGCTGGCGGGCTGCCAGAGCGCTGGGTGCGCCGACCTTCTCCAGCGCGATCGACCAGCCGAGCCAGATGTCCGTCGGTCTCCAGCACGCCGTCACATGCCGTGGCGAGCGTGGCGGTGGGCGGCTTCAGCCCGTTCTCGATCTTGGAGAGGTACCCCGGGTCGTAGTGCACCAGATGCGCGCACTTCTTCAGCGACAGGCCGCGCTCTTCGCGCAGCCTGCGCAGCTCGCCACCGAAAGTCGGCTGGTCCATCGGCGCTCCCCTTCACCGTTGCCTGGTTGCCCTTGCGGTGAGGACAACAGGCAACCCCTGGATCGCGCAGAGCGTAGCGCCGAGGCTGCCGAGCATGACCTTCAGGTGGAGGAAACACGCAGATGGCGCTCGCAGGCGCCCACGCAAGCGAGTGAGCACCCTTGTCCGGTGCCGCGTTGTTGCGATGACTGATACCCGCACGGTGGTTGCCCACCTGGTCACTGATGAGGCGGTGGCTGCTGGTCGCCGCGCAGGACGCTACATCGGAGTGTGCGAGGCCGTCGTGTTACCCGGCAGCCTCACGGAGGGCACCGACCGGTTCTGCCGGTCCTGTCAGAACTGGGCGGTATCCCAGTGAGCGCGGTGCACGAATGGCTGGCGCTGCTGCGCGCGCATGAGGGTGGGGTGACCACGCTGGGCGGTCACTTCTTCAACCATGGGCGACCGGTCGCCGACTACCTCGCTGTTGCCCTGGGTGAGCTGATCCGCACCGAGTATCTGGCACTGGGCCGAGCGACCCCGAGCGGGCAACAGCAGGTGTGTGTGACCCACGCCGGGCAGGCCCGGTATCTGGAGCTGAACGGCTCCGGGGTGCGGGAAGTTCGTCATGGCGGCTGACAGCCCCGAGGCGCCGATCACTAATGCCTTGGCTGACTTGCTGGCCGAAGGAGGTGTAGACGGTGACCGTCGTGGCCGAGGAGTGGCAAACCAGAGCGCGGAAGCTCGCTGACCAGCTCGCCGCCGCCGGAAAGCTGAAATCGGAGGCATGGCGGGATGCGGTGTGTGCGGTGCCCCGCCATGCATTCGTTCCCGAGGTGTTCCGTCAGGACCGGCTCGATCAGTACGACCCGACCTGGCGACAGTTGGACACCACGACAGTTGCGGGTCGCCAAGAGTGGCTGGATCAGGTGTACTCCGACACGGTGCTGATCACTGCCCTGGACCGCACCACCGGGTCCCCCAGCTTGCTGTCCACCTCCAGCATGCCCGCATTGATGACCCGGATGCTCGAGACCCTCGACGTCCGCGATGGGCATCGGGTGCTGGAGATCGGCACCGGCACCGGCTATAACGCGGGCCTGCTTTCCCATCGGCTCGGGGACACCACTGTGTTCTCGGTGGACATTGAGCCGGATCTGGTCGAGTTGGCCCGACAGCGGCTGGCCCGGCTCGGCTACCACCCCACACTGGTCGCCACGGACGGTGCGACGGGACTGCCTGAGCATGCGCCATACGACCGCATCATCGCTACCTGCTCGGTACCCACTGTGCCCTGGGAATGGATGCAGACCCGCTTGGGCGGCGTAATCCTCACCGACCTCAAAACCGCGCTCAGCGCTGGGAGCCTGGTCCGTCTCACCCGCTATGCCGACCGCGCCGAGGGACCGTTCGACCCCACCTACGCAGCTTTCATGTCCCTGCGCCACCACCCCGCCGCTCAGCACCGCACCCGGCCGAGACCCCGAAAACGACACGACAGCGAGCCCGAGCACCGCACCACCACACTCAGCCCGCTCACCCCGACAAAGTTGCTGGTCGTGTGGTTCCTGGCGAGCTTCACCCTCGGCCCCGACATTTCCCGAGGCTACTGCCGCTTCGAGGACGGTCAGCCCACCGCCGCCTCGATCACCATCGGAGACGGGTCCTGGGCGGAGGTCACCCTCGCCGACGACCACGGCGCGCACCACGTCACCGAAGGCGGCCCGAACCGGGTGTGGCGCATCATCGAGGACGCCCACGACCTGTGGCGCCGACTCGACCAACCTAATTGGGATCGTTTCGGCCTCACCGTCACCGCACACCACCACACGGTCTGGCTGGACACACCCGACAGCAGCCACCAGTGGCCGGTGGGTTGACCCGTCGCGCTGCCGAACACCGACCGCGGGCGGCAGGGGGCGAGCGGCGACGGGCTGCCCCCGTAGGCTCCGGTCGTGCTCACCGCCCCCCGCCGGCTCGTGCTGGTGCACGCGCACCCTGATGACGAGACGCTGTGGACCGGCGGGACGATCGCCCGTTACGCCGCGGCAGGCGTGCAGATAACGCTGGTGACCTGCACGCTCGGCGAGCAGGGCGAGGTGATTCCCGCGGAGCTGCGCGGGCTGGCCGCTGATCGTGCCGACCAGCTCGGTGGCTACCGGGTGGGCGAGCTGCGGGCGGCCTGCGCCGCACTCGGCGTCACCGACCAGCGGTTTCTCGGTGGGATCGGGCGATGGCGGGACTCCGGCATGGTCACCCTGCCCGGTGCCCGAGCCAGCGTAACTGCGGATCTGCACCCGCGGGCCTTCGCCGCTGGGGACCTGGCCGAGCAGGTCCAGGCCCTGGTGGCGGTGCTCACCGAGGTGCGCCCGCAGGTCGTCGTGAGCTACGGCCCGGATGGCGGCTACGGGCACCCCGACCACGTCCGGGCCCACCAGGTGACGATGGCCGCGGCGGCGCAGGTGCCCGAGGTGGCCAGGCTGTTCTGGGCGGTGCAGCCCAGCGCGGCGGTGGCCGAGGGCATCGCTGCGCTGCACGCGATGCCCGGGTTACCCTTCCCGGTGCCGGAGCCTGACGGCCTGCCCGGGGTGCCCGACGCCGAGGTCACCACCCGGCTGGACGTCGCGGCACACCGGGCTGCCGTGCTGGCCGCGATGAGCGCGCACGGCACCCAGGTGCGCCTGTGGGCATCGGGGCCGCACCACGCGTTCGCGCTGTCGGACGGGGTGGCCCGGCCGGTGCTCGACACCGCGCACCTCACGCTGGTGCACGGGCCGGCGCAGGGGGCGCACGACGACCTGTTCGCTGGATTGCCTGCTCCTGCGGCGCGATGAGGCCGGCCGTCCGATGAGCGTGGCCGCGGTGGGCACCCTCGTGGTGCTGGTGTTCGATGCGGTACTGCTGGCCGCGGTGGAGCTGCTGTACCTGCCGCTGCGGGTCGCAGCGGTGCCGCTGCCCATCACGATCCTGCTGGCCGCGGTGAGCACACCATGGCTGGTGCGCACCGCGGCGGAGCTGGACGGGCCGTCCGCGGTGGCCGCCGCACCGCTGGTGACCTGGGTGGTCGCCATGCTGGTGTTCGGTGTCGCCGGGCCGGGGGGCGACGTACTGCTGCCCGCCGACTGGCGCTCGCTGGTGCTGCTCGCCGCCGGCATCTTCCCCGGTGCGGTGGAGCTGGGCCGGGTGCTGGCCAAGGGCCTTGACCCGTGAGTGGCCGTGCTAGTCGGCGGCGAGCCGCAGCTCCACAGCAGCACTCACGGGTTGTCCACGGGGGTCGTTGGTGGCCTGCGGCTCAGCGGAGATACTGTGCTAGGGGACGGACGGACAGGCACCCGTCCTGGTATCGCGAGTGAGGAGCAGGAGAGCCCCCGTGACCTATGTGATCGCTGAGCCCTGCATCGATGTCTTGGACAAGTCATGCATTGAGGAATGCCCCGTGGACTGCATCTACGAGGGCGGCAGGATGCTCTACATCCAACCCGACGAGTGCGTCGACTGCGGTGCCTGCGAGCCGGTATGCCCGGTGGAGGCCATCTACTACGAGGACGACGTTCCCGAGCAGTGGAAGGAATACACCAAGGCCAACGTCGACTTCTTCGCGGAGCTGGGTTCGCCGGGTGGCGCGTCGAAGGTCGGCAGGATTGACTACGACCCGCCGCTGATCGCTCAGCTGCCACCGCAGAACGAGGAGTGACGACTCCGGGCGCGGCGCGCCTGGACCTCCCCGGCTTCCCGTGGGACAGCCTCGAAGGCGCGGCCCGCCGCGCGGCGCAGCATCCGGGAGGTGTCGTCGACCTGTCCGTCGGCACCCCGGTGGACCCGGTGCCCGACGTGGTGCGGGCCGCACTGTGTTCGGTGTCCGCGCTGTCCGGTTATCCCGCCACGCACGGCACGCCGGAGCTGCGCGAAGCCGTCGCCGCTGCGCTGGCCCGCCGGTACCAGGTGACCGGAGTGCCGGCTGAGGCGGTGCTGCCCACCATCGGGTCCAAGGAGCTGGTGGCCTGGCTGCCCACCCTGCTCGGGATCGGCCCCGGTGACATCGTCGCGCTACCTGAACTGGCGTACCCCACCTACGAGGTCGGCGCCCGGCTGGCCGGTGCGACCGCGGTGCGGCTCGCTGACACCGAGGCTGCTCCACCGGGCACCCGGCTGCGCTGGCTGAATTCGCCCTCGAACCCCACCGGGGCGGTCGCGACCGCCGAGGTGCTCGCCTGCGCGGTGCGCCAGGCCAGACGGATCGGCGCCGTGGTCGCCTCCGACGAGTGCTACCTCGCGCTGGGCTGGGAGACGCGGCCGATCTCCGCGCTGCATCCGCAGGTGTGCGGCGGGGACCACACCGGTGTGCTGGCTGTGCACTCGCTGTCCAAGTCGTCCAACCTGGCCGGTTACCGGGCCGGCTTCGTCGCCGGTGATCCGGCGCTGGTCGCTGCTCTGCTCGCGGTGCGCAAGCACGCTGGGATGATCGTTCCACGGCCGGTGCAGCAGGCGATGGTGGCCGCGCTCGGTGACGATGCGCACGTCGCGCAGCAGCGCGAGCGCTACGCCCGCCGCCGGGACCTGCTGGCGCCCGCGTTGCACCGCGCTGGGCTACGGGTGGAGCACTCCGAGGGCGGGTTGTACCTGTGGTGCACCGCAGGGGAGCCGTGCGGGGA
>JBOHGM010000156.1:0-6001 GCA_050699435.1 Pseudonocardiaceae bacterium
ATTTGCACTGCTCCAGCAATCGGCGGTATATGGGCACGCAGCCAGAGAGCTGATTCAACAGGCGCTCGCCGACCTCCAAAAAAAGTGACACTCGAGCATCAACGCTAGCCATTCCTTCACGGCAGTCACTACGACGCCGTCCAGTATTGGCGTGCAGAGACGTGCCACCGAGGGCGACTTCTCGCCCAAGGCCCCACCCCAACTGATCCACCAAACCTCCCCGTGAGGCCCGTGGGGCCCGTGGGACTGGTGAGGCAGTGGGGCCGACACGGCGTTTCAAGATCGCTTCGTCATGTTGGAACCTGCATAAGCATCCATGAGACGGTTCCCGCGCCCTCGAAAATCTGCACAAGCATCCATAAGACGCCCAGGAGCCCGGCACGCCGTCGGGGTAGGGCGCCTGCTGGCCGCGCCGGTGTTCCCGGAGCCTGCGTGGCTGGGGGTGCGCTTCATGCGCAGGCCCTTCCCGATCCCCGGACCAATCAGATGATCTTGAAATGACCGTCATAGGGCTGGTGAGGCAGGGGGTGGTGAGGCAGAGGGGACGAGCGCCCGAGGCCGCGATCGGGCTCGTGCCGGGGGGTGTCCAGCTGACGGTGTCCAGTTTGCCGTAGCTGGGTAACCCAACAGGGAGTGCGGCCTCGCTGGGCCCGCTCAGATGCGGATCCAGCGGCGCGCCTCACCGGTTCTGGCGGCGTGCTGGGGCAGGCTGTCCGCCGTGGATCTTCCGGTGCTCCTTGCCCTGTTGATCGGTCTCACGATCGGCGCGCTGATCAGCTGGCTGCTGGCGGCGGCGAGTCGCCGTACCGCGGCCGCCGAGGCGGGTCGTTGCGCGGACGCCGCCAGGGCCGCCGCCGAATCCGCGCTCGCCGTCGCCCGGCGGGACGGCGAGAGCGCCCGAGCCGAGCGGGACGCCGAGGCGGCCCGCGCCGAGCAGGCCCGCAGGCGAGCCGACGAGGCCACCGAGCGGCTCGCGGCGACAGCTGCGGAGCTGGCCGGGGTGCGTGCCGGGCTGGACGCCGAACGGGCCGGGGCGGCCGACCGGGAACGGCTGCTGGCCCGTCGCGAGGCAGAACTGAAGGAGAGTTTCCAGGCGCTGTCCGCGGAGGCGCTCTCCCACAACAACGAGGCGTTCATCCAGCTCGCCGAGGCCCGGCTCCAGCAGGCCACGGTGGCCCTGTCGGCCAAGGCCGACGGCGATGCCACCCAGCGCCAGCAGGCGATCGAGGCACTCCTCGGCCCGGTCACCCAGACCCTGCACCGGCTCGACGGTCAGCTGCGCACCGTGGAGAAGGAACGCGAGGCCGCCTACGCGGGGCTGCGCGAACAGGTCGGCGCCATGCACCGCACCTCAGAGCAGCTGCAGAACGAGACCCGCCAGCTGGTCACCGCCCTGCGCGCCCCGCAGGTCCGGGGACGGTGGGGTGAGCTGCAGCTGGAACGGATCGTGCAGCTGGCCGGAATGGTCGAGCACTGCGACTTCTCCCGGCAGGTCAGCGCGACCGACGCCAGTGGCGACGACGACGCGCTGGTCCGCCCGGATCTGATCGTGCATCTGGCCGGTGACAAGCAGATCGTGCTGGACGCCAAGGTGCCCTTCGGGGCCTATCTGGAGGCCATGGAGGACACTGGCGCCACCGACCCGGACCGCCGACGCGATCGGCTGGCAGCGCACGCCCGGCACCTGCGCGCCCATGTCGACTCGCTGGCGAACAAGTCGTACTGGCGGCGTTTCGAGCCCACCCCGGAGTTCGTGGTGCTCTTCGTGCCCGGCGACCCGTTCCTCGAGGCGGCGCTGCAGGCCGACCCGGCGCTGCTGGAGCACGCCTTCGAGCGCCACGTCGTGGTGGCAACGCCGACCACGCTGATCGCGCTGCTGCGGACGGTGGCCTACACCTGGCGGCAGGAGGCGCTGGCCCGTAACGCCGCCGAGGTGCATGAGCTGGGCAGGCAACTGCACTCCCGGCTGGCCACGATGGGCGGGCACGTCGCCAAGCTCGGCAAGCAGCTCGGTGGGGCGGTCGACGCCTACAACAGCACGGTGCGATCGCTGGAGTCGCGGGTGCTCGTGACCGCGCGACGATTCGCCGAGCTCGAGGTCGTCAGCGATGAGCTGGGCTCCCCGGAGCAGGTGGAGCGCAGCCCACGCACCGTGCAGGCGGTCGAGCTGGTCGCCTCCGCAGCGGACTCGCTCATCGCGCTGGACGCGGTAAAGCGGGAGGAACCCGACGAGGCGCCACCCGGCGAGGACTGGAGCTGGGTTGTCGACCAGCTACACCGGGGGCATGGCGACGAGCACAGGCCGTCTACGGTAAACGGGTGACCACAGCCCCGGAGCGTCCCGCCGCCCGGCGCAGCCTCAGGTGGGACGAGTGCTCGTTGCTATCCGACCACCGTGGGGTGCGGTCGTGGCTGGCGGTATCCCTGGCCCTGGCGCTCACTGCGACGGGCGTGTTCACCGATATCCAACGGCAGGGCCGGCTCGGCGTCGTCTTCCATGCCTGCTACCTCCTCGGCTGCCTGCTCGCGGTGGTCGCGGTACAGCGCAAGGGGCTGTTCGGGCCGATGGTGCAGCCTCCGCTGGTCCTCGCGATAGCGGTACCCAGCGTGGTCCTGCTGGCCGGCTCGGTGCCCACCAGTGGGGGGGCCGCCACTACAGCGCTGGCCGTCGGCACTCCCCTGATCAACGGCTTCCCTGCCATGGCGATCACCACCGGGGTCACCCTCGCCGTCGGCGCCTTCCGAGTGTTCACTCAGCGCCGGCCCACTGAATCGCCGGCCACGCAGTCCCGCCGTAGTGCGGATCAGCCCGCCGAGCCGCCCGGCGAGCCGCCTGCCAGACCGGTCCGCGCACCGGCTGCCGAACGGACCCGCAAGCCGTCACCGAGACCGGTCCGCCCAGCCGACATCCGTCCAGCCGATGCCGAGTCGCTGACCGAGCCGGTCCCCCGGATGACCGAACAGGCCCTCACAAGGCACGAGCAAGGCCCGAGGCACGAGCAAGGCCCGAGGCACGAGCAAGACCCGAGGCACGAGCAAGACCGGGCCCCCCGCCGACGCCGTCGCCCGCAGCCTTAGATCATCGAGCGCTTGAGCTCCCGCGGGAGCGAGAAGACCAGCTTCTCCTCCGCCGTGGTGACCTCCCGCACCTCGCCGTACCCGTGCTCGGCCAGGACCTCCAGCACTCCGCGGACCAGCACCTCGGGCACCGAGGCTCCGCTGGTGACACCGACAGTGGGCACACCCTCCAGCCAGGCCGGGTCGATCTCCCGGGCATAGTCCACCAGGTAGGCGGACCGGGCGCCGGCGCCCAGCGCGACCTCCACCAGCCGCACCGAGTTGGACGAGTTGGGCGAACCCACGACGAGCACCAGATCGCACTCCGGCGCCATCGCCTTCACCGCGACCTGCCGGTTCTGCGTCGCGTAGCAGATGTCGTCGCTGGGCGGGTCGGCCAGTTCGGGGAACCGCTCCCGCAGCCGCGCCACCGTCTGCAGGGTCTCGTCCACCGACAAGGTGGTCTGGGACAGCCACACCACCCGGGACGGATCGCGCACGGTCACCGAGTCGACCGCGTCCGGGCCGTCCACGAGCTGGACGTGCTCGGGTGCCTCGCCGGCGGTTCCCTCGACTTCCTCGTGGCCCTCATGACCGATCAGCAGGATGTCGTAGTCGCCGCGGGCGAACCGCTTGGCCTCCTGGTGCACCTTGGTGACCAGCGGGCAGGTGGCGTCGATGGTGCGCAACTGCCGGGAGTTCGCCTGCTGGTGCACCGCAGGGGACACGCCGTGGGCGGAGAACACCACGATGGCGCCCTCGGGCACCTCGTCGGCCTCGTCGACGAAGACCACGCCGCGCTCCTGCAGGGTTTCCACAACGTGCCGGTTGTGCACGATCTGCTTGCGCACGTACACCGGCGCGCCGTAGGTCTCCAGGGCCTTCTCGACCGTGACCACGGCCCGATCGACCCCGGCGCAGTAGCCGCGGGGCTTGGCGAGCAGTACGCGCTTGGTCATGTCACCACGCTTGGACATACCGAACACCCTACGTGCGGGTGAACGCGCTCCGGTGACACCCTTACCAGAGCCCGGGTGGGCACAGCACCGGTGGCTGCGGCAGGCTGGTGACTATGCGCCCGATTCCCTTGCCCGTCCGTGTCGCCGCGGGCCTGGTGGTCACCGCCCTGGAGCAGGCCCGCAAATTCCCCGAGCAACTCGCCGAGCTGCCGGTCACCGCAGCCAGCCGGGCCGTTCAGGCCGGTATGCGGGTACAGCAGCAGGTCACTGCGCTGGCCATCAAGGGCGACGAGGTGCTCGCACTGTTCCGCCAGGTTGAGGACACCCCGCAGTGGGCCCGGTTCGACGAGGACGACGAAGCCCACGACGAACCGCACAACTGCGCATCGCGCACCAACGGCACCGGTGATTCCGCACACAGCAGCGGTAAGCTCGCTGCGGTGGTACCCGGCCCAGTCGTTCGCCGCGGCGAGATCGACGAGGCCGACGTCGCCCGCGAGCTGGCACCCTCAGGCCCGGCCCCGGCTGGCCAGCCTCCCGCGCTGCCCGGTTACGACGAGATGTCGCTGGCCCAGCTACGCGGCAAGCTGCGGGCGCTGTCCCTGCTGGAACTCGAGGCGCTGCTCGAGCATGAGCATGCCCACCAGGACCGCCCCCCGTTCGTCACCATGCTGTCCAACCGGATCATCACGGTCCGCTCCCGTTGACCGATCCGGCCACCACACCTGAGGCACCCTGGCCGGTCCGCACCGTGGCCCGCAAGATTTCGGGCTGGATCGACAAGCTGGGCGCGGTGTGGGTAGAGGGGCAGATCACCCAGGTCAGCGCCAGGGCTGGCACCGGAACAGCGTTTCTCACCCTGCGCGACCCGGTGGCTGACGTCTCGCTGACCCTGACCTGCCCGGTCGGGCTGGTACGGGACCGTCAGCCGCCGCTGTCCGACGGCAGCCGGGTCGTGGTGCACGGCAAACCGTCGCTGCATCTCGGCCGGGGAACGCTGAGCCTGCGAGTGGACGAGATCCGGGCGGTCGGTATCGGGGAGCTGCTGGCTCGGATCGAACGGCTCCGGCGGCTGCTTGCTGCGGAGGGCCTCTTCGAACCCCGCCGCAAACGCCCGCTGCCGTTCCTGCCCGGCTGCGTCGGGTTGGTCACCGGCCGGGCCAGTGCCGCCGAGCGTGACGTGCTCAGCAACGCCACGGCTCGCTGGCCCGCGGTGCGCTTCCGGGTGCAGAACGTGGCGGTGCAGGGCCCGCTCGCGGTCGGCCAGCTCATCGACGCACTCAGCGTGCTGGACCGCGACCCTGCGGTGGAGGTCATCGTGCTGGCTCGCGGCGGGGGCAGCGTGGAGGACCTGCTGCCGTTCTCCGACGAGGCGCTGTGCCGCGCGGTGGCGGGCTGCCGCACGCCGGTGGTCTCGGCGATCGGCCACGAACCGGACACTCCGCTGGTGGACCACGTCGCCGACAAACGCTGCTCCACCCCGACCGACGCGGGCAAGTGCGTGGTCCCCGACGTCGCGGAGGAGACCATCCGGCTGCGTCAGTTGCGCGACCGCTGCCGGCGCGCGCTGCACGGCTGGGTGGACCGGGAGCGGCGACTGCTCGACTCGCTGCGTACCCGGCCGGTGTTGGCTGACCCGCTCCGCCCGCTGGACGAGCGCTGTCGCGTCGTCACCGAGCTGCGCGACCGCGCCGACCGGGCACTGCTCGGCGGGTTGCGGGCCGCCGAGGACCGACTCGAACACACCGCGGCCCGCTTGACGACCCTCGGGCCTGCGGCCACTCTGTCCCGGGGATACGCGGTGGTCCAGCGGGTGGACGGCGCCAGCGGCGCGGCGGTGCTGCGGTCGGTGGCCGACGCCCCGGAGGGCACCGCGTTGCGGATCCGGCTATCCGACGGAGCCCTCCATGCTGTGGTGGTGCCGGCGCCGGAGTGCCCGGTGACCACGATATGTGAGGAGACGGCGATACGTGAGGAGACGGCGA
>JBOHGM010000156.1:6101-7281 GCA_050699435.1 Pseudonocardiaceae bacterium
GTGAGGAGACGGCGATACGTGAGGAGACGGCGAGGTGAGCCGCACGGACGATCCGGCGACACTGGGCTACGAAGCGGCCCGTGACGAACTGGCCGAGGTGGTGCGCACGCTGGAGGCGGGCGGTCTGGCCCTGGAAGAGTCACTGGCCCTGTGGGAGCGGGGTGAGCGGCTGGCCGCAGTATGCGAGCGACACCTCGCAGGCGCCCGGGAGCGCATCGAGTCGGCCATCGCCGCCCGCGAACAGCAGAGCGACCAACCGCCTGCGCAGTGAAGTCAGCGGGACGCTTCGATCTCATCGGCCAGCTGCAACAGGGTGGCCCGGTAGATCTTCCCGGCGTCCTCGGCGAGCCAGTGCAGGTGCCCGAACACCTCCAGCGTGATCAGCCCGTGCAGCTGCGCCCACCACCGGATGAACCGGTGCAACGCGGCAGGTGGCAGCCCGCTCCCCGCCGGCGCGAACTTCTGGTGGGCGGCGCCGAGCTCGGCGCGCAGCGCCGGATCGACGTGCTCGTCGGGCATTGCCCGCAACTGCTCCTCGGACCAGCCGGCGAACACCACGCCTTGGAAGACGGCGCCGATGCGCGCCGCGGCCGGCATCGGCGCAGCGCTCGGCGGCGGCGCTTGGTAGCCGGGAATCGGCGTGCCGTAGATGAGCTGGAACTCGCTGCGGTGGTGCACCGACCAGTCCCGGTACGCCCACGATGTGGCGATCAGGCGGTCCCGGCGCGCGTTGACCGGGTGCGCGTCGCGCGCGGCCTCCAGTGCATCGGCGAGCCCGTTGTGGGCGTCCTCAACCAGCGCGGTGCCGTCCGTTCTTTCGAACACTGTCAGGGAGCTGTGACGATGTCAGTTCTCACCATTGCGGCCCGCCGGTCGATCTCCTTGCACCGGCCGCTGATGATCTTCGTCGGGATGATGGTGGTACTGACCGGGGCCGCCGCGCTGGGCGTCGTGATGGACGACCGGGTCCTCGGCGGAGCGCCGGTCTGGCTCAAGCCGTTCAAGTTCGCGGTGTCGCTGGCCATCTACGGCGCCACGATCGCGTGGATCATTTCCAAGCTGCCCGATCGGCGCCGCTGGCCGTGGCTCCTGGGCACGATCATCGCGGTCACCTCGGCGATCGAGATCGTGATCATCGTCCTGCAGGCCGCGCGCGGAACGCACAGCCACTTCAACGTCA
>JBOHGM010000157.1:0-7189 GCA_050699435.1 Pseudonocardiaceae bacterium
AAGGTGCTCACCATCGACGCCCGGTTCGCCGCGACCGGCCAGATCTCCCCCGGCCTGGCGTCCTACCTGCGCGCGGTCTGGACCCGGGTCGAGCAGCGAATGCTCAGGGCGGCGGCCGAGCCGAACACGGTGTTGTTCGTGCACGACGCCGGGCTGCTCGCGCGGTACTACGACCAGGGTGGGCACGAGTTGCTGACCCGGCTGCAGAACGCCGCGCGGCTGCCGTCGGCCGCCCCGCACGGGTTCTGGCTGCTATGCCCGGCCGAATCGGCGCTGGACACCCCGAACCTGGACGGCCGCATCGTCGAGGTGATCGACGACACCGAGCGGGTCGTACTCAGCAGGGCATTCCTGGCCGGGCTACGCGGTGAGCCGAACACCGCAGCCTGAGCGGCCACAGGCGGATGAGCACCTACGCGCCGCGCAGCGCGGTGTGCAGTGCGGCGAACACGTCGAACTCGCGACACAGTCGCAGCGTGTTCAGCTGCGGCGGGTGCACCCAGCACACCGGTCCGTCGGCGGTCACGGTGGGTGGCAGCGCCACGATGCCGGTGACCCGGTTCACCCCGGCGGGCCAGCCCAACGGCACTGGATAACGTGCACCTCAACGATCGGGCTAGCTGGATCCTTCGGATACCCGGAAGAGCACGCCGTTGCTGTCGTGGGTGTACCGGCGGCGGGCGTTCTTTGCGATCTTCTGCCCGGTCTCGTTGTCGAGATCGACGCCGTTCATCTCGGCCAGCGCGAAAAGGTAGAGGGCCACGTCCGCGAGCTCTTCGCCGAGGTCAGGCTGGGCTCGACGCCAGGCATGAAAGCTCTCCGCGATCTCGCCTTGCAGGAGCATGAACTCCAACGGCACATCCGTCGTGTTGAATCCTTTGGCGATCTTGTTCGCCCAGGCCAGCTGCTGTGCCTCCCTGATCTCCAATGTTCCTCCACGGGGGACGGCCGGTCAAACGCGGTGGCAGTTCCGGAAGAACTACAACCGCACCGCAGAGGCCGACCTCAGCGACCGCCAGGCGTATCGGTGGGTGCCGGCGACGTACAGGGACTGCCGTCTCCGCAGGCGCAGGCCACACTGGAGAAAATGTTCGGCGAGTCGGTGGAACGGCTACTCGGTCCACCCTACGGCGTCGGAGCCCTCCAGAAGTGCCGCGACGGCTCCGCCCCGGGGCGGGGCAGCGCGCGGACGGACTGGGAGGGCGGGTGATCACCATGAGCGCCGACCGGGCTCGGGACTTCCTCAGCCGCATCGACGCCTCCAACGTCGGCGCCGAGACCCTCCACCAACTGGCCGACGACGTCCGCCGCCTGGTTATCGCTAACCAACAGCAGCCCCTGACCGACTATCTCGGTGATCTGGTCGACACCCAGGACCGTGCCTTCACCCTGCTGGAAGGACGCCAGCGCCCGGAGCAGACCCGGGACCTCTATCTCGTCGCCGGAATCACCTGCGGGCTCATGGCTATGGCGTCACATGACATGGGGCCTTTCATGACGCCATGACGCAAGCCCGCACCGGCTACGCCTGCGCGGACAATGCCGGGCACGATGGAATGCGCGCCTGGACCCGCGGTATCCAAGCGATGATCACCTACTATTCCGGGCGGCTGGAGGACTCGGTGCACTACGCCAGTCCGGCACGGAGGCCGCCGCGCGAAGCCGTGGCACAGCAGGAATCTGGCTGGCCAGCAGCGAGGCCCGAACTCTGGCTGCGCTCCACCGGCTTGATGAGGCACACAATGCCCTGGCGCGCGCCACCGACGCACGGGACCGGGCCGAACCCGACGAGTTGGACAGCCTCGGTGGGTGCTGCTTCTTCAACCGGCCCAGCCAGCTCTACTACGCCGCCGAGGCAATCTCGTGGGGTGGCACGGCCGAAGCGGACCACGCCGAGCGGCTCGCCCTCGACGCGCTGGACGCCTTCGTCACGGCACCGGCTCAAGACCGCGACTTCGGCAGAGAGGCTGGCGCCCGCAGCGCGCTGGCGCTAGCTCGAATACATCAAGGCGAGATCGACGGCGCGGCGGAAGCACTCACACCAGTGCTCGCCCTCCCCTCAGTTCAGCGCATTCACGGCGTCGTGACTTCGGTCGAACGGGTGCGCACGGCGCTGAGCGCCCTGCAGGATCCCGGCCGGGATGCGATCGAGTTGGCCGGTGCCATCGAGGGCTGGACCGCTGAACGTCTGACGCAGGCCCGGTAACCGACCCACATCGCGCTGCGACAAGCCAACCGCCAACGGCGCGGACGCATACAGACAGGCATCTGCTGAGCTGAGCGCCGAGTGCTGTGCCGTTGGCTGTCAGTACACAACTCTGTGGGGTTCGGTCCTCTACAGTCATCCCGTGGCGGGTCGGCATCTGAAGGAGCTGTTCCGGGCGTTCCGGAGCAACGATGAACTCGCGTTCCGACGTGCAGCTTTGGAGATCATCGAGGAGGAGCAGGGCAAGCATCACGTCGCCTTGGCGCGGGACCTGCAACGACTGCTTGCCGCCGGGAGCAGCACAAGCCTGGATACCGGTGCGTTCACCGTGCTGGCCGAGCCACCCAAGGACCGCGAGGGTGACTGGCCGCTGGCCGAGGTGGGCCACCCTGAGCGCACCCTCGATGACCTGGTTGTCCATCCCCGCACCGCCGATGCGTTACGTGACATCACCACGGAGGTATCGCGCTGGACTGATCTGGACCGCAGCGGCGTCCCGCGCCGACAACGGTTTCTGTTCCAGGGCCCTGCGGGCTGTGGGAAGACCAGCGCAGCGGAAGCGGTGGCCACAGATCTCGGCCGCCCGTTCGTCGTGGTGCGCTTGGACGCCGTGGTGTCGTCCTATCTGGGTGAGACAGCGAGCAACCTACGTCGCGTACTGGACTACGCCCACCAGGCACCGTTCGTGGTTCTCTTCGACGAGTTCGACGCGCTCGGACGCAGCCGGGATGACACTGCGGAGCACGGCGAGATGAAGCGGGTGGTGACCGCCTTCCTGCAGATGATCGACAAATATCGTGGCCCGAGCGTGCTGATCGCCGCCACGAACCACCCGGGGTTGCTGGATACCGCACTGTGGCGGCGCTTCGATGAGGTCCTGACCTTCGCCAAGCCCACGGTGCATGAACTACGTCGTCTGCTGCGGTTGCGCCTGCGGTCGGCGCCGCACGACAGCGTCGACGTAGAGCGTTACGCCAGCGCGCTGAAGGGGCTACCGCACGCTGCGGCGGAGAAGCTGGTCTGGGATGCTCGGCGCGCTGCCGTGCTCGCGGACCGCCGCAACGTCGCCACCGAGGATATGGACGCGGCGCTGGCGCGAGTCACGTCGCGGCCCTGGTGAGCTGCGATGCCGCTGCACCCAGAACTCCCAGCGCAGCGGGAGCTCACGTCCCGCCGCACGCCTCCGGTCAGGCCTCGACCACCGCAACGCAACCCGCGTCGCCACGGTGCCGCTCTCGGCGAGCAACTCGGCGTGGTCCAGCAACTGCGGCGCATCAACACCGGTGTCGACCCGGACCTGGTGTTCAAGATGCGCGCGAGTGGTGGGCGGCTCAACGAGGACACCCTTCCTGCACGAGCAGTTGCGCGACCATGCGCCCATCACCGCCGTGGGCCAGGTTCACGTCGCGCGGATCCTCGAGCCGCAACCGCACAACACCCGCGCGACCCGCTTCGCCGGCGGCGAACTCGGCGAACCGCCTCATGTCGTCATCGAGCGAGCGATCCGGACGCTACACGAGGAGCACCGGATACGGGTATTCAACCTCAGCTTCGGCATGGCCGAGGCTTTCGACGCTGTTCACGTCAGTGAGCTCACAGAGGTCCTGGACGACCTGGCCCGTGAACTCGACATCGTCATCATCGTGCCGACCGGCAATGTACCCGCATTCCGTGATGCCGAACTGCCTTCAGGCCACCACGCAGAGCAGCATTATCCGAGCTATCTCACCGATCCTGCGCATCGGCTCGCCGAGCCCGGTCCCGCGGCGCTTGCCCTTACTGTCGGCGCCATTGCACACAGCGACGCCCCCGAGGAGCACACCCCACCGCGCATCGGTAACAAGGCCATCGCAGGAGTCGGGCAACTGGCTCCCTTCAGCCGCACCGGACCCGGAGTCGGCCCCTCTACCACGCGGTCCAACAAGCCGGACTTCGTGCACGACGGCGGCAACTGGGTCCTGGACGATACGAACCAGATCATCCCGGAGGATGCCGGTGTTGCAGTGATCAGCACGGCGCTGGATGGTTCGGGCCGGTTGTTCCGCGCCTGCTGCGGCACCAGCTTCGCAGTTCCTGCTGTTGCTCGCTGCGCAGCCGATGTCTGGCACGCCTACCCGCGTGCCTCGGCGAACCTCGTTCGGGCGCTGGTCGCCAGCTCCGCCGAAGAACCTCCTGGCGCTACGGCCTTCCAAGACCTGGTTACCCGGCGGAGGCTTTACGGCGTGGGTCGCCCGGACAGCACGCGAGCCATCACCAGCGGCGCGCGCCGAGTCACCATGACCTACGACGGGGCCATGGCAGTCGACACCGTGACGATCCATCCGCTGCCAGTGCCGGAGGCATTCGCCACCGGCCGGAGCAACACGCGCCGTGTCCAGGTGGTGCTCGCCTTCGACCCGCCCGTACGCCGTCAACGGCGGGAGTATCTCGCCGGCACGATGCAACTGGATCTCTACCGCGCTGTCGATGCCGACGAGTTGGCTGAGATCGTGTCCCGCCAGGACCTTGACGATCCCACCCCGTTGATTAGAGATCGCCGTCGTGTCACCAAAATGATCCCCGGCGTCGACAGCGTCCGGTCGAGCACTCTCCATGTGCGGAGCTGGGCACCCAAGCAGCTCAACATCGACGATGGGGAGACGTACTACATCGTGCTCACTCACCGGACCCAAACCTGGGCGCGGGACCGAAGGGAGTACTCCGAGCAGCGGTACGCCTTGGCCGCCATCCTCGAAGACGAGAACCGAGTCGACCTGGATCTCTACACGCTGGTCACTCAGCAGGTCCAGTTGCCAGCACGCGCTCGTATTCAACCGTGAGGACCCTCGGACGGATCGATCAGGCGTTCTACCAGGCCCGACGCGCCGAGTTCCCGGCGGCCTACGAACAGGAGGAGTCACAGGCCGGCAGCGGCGGGAACTGGTACCGCAACACCGCCCGCGACCTGGGCAAGGGGTTCGTGCGCCGGGTCGCTGACGCCCACCGGCGCCGGGCGATCGACAGCTACACCGCGGCGTCATTTCTGAATGTCAAGGTGGGCCAGATCGCACGCCTCGCCGAGATGGCCGCACTCTCGGAGTGGGCTATTCCTCGCACTCGATGCTGACATCAGCGACCGGCAGGCGCACCGGTGGGTGGCCGGCGAGCTCCTTGGGCTGCCGTATCCGCGGGCGCAGGGCACGCTGGAGACGATATTCGGCGAGCCGGCGGAGCGACTGTTCGGGCCGCCCTACGGCATCGGGGCGCTACGGCCAACGCGGTGCCGTGACGAATCGGTGCCGGGGCGGGGCAGTGCGCGGACGGACGGGGAAGGGCAGGTGATCACCATGAGCGCCGACCAGGCACGGGACTTCCTCGGCCGTATCGAGGCGTCCAACGTCGGGGTGGAGACCCTCGACCAGTTGACTGACGACGTGCGCCGTTTGGTCATCGCCTTTCAGTAACAGCCACTGCCCACCCTGCTCGGTGACCTGGTGGACACCCAGGACCGGGCATTCACCCTGCTCGAAGGAGCAGGTCCGCTCCGCGCTGAGTGCCATCCAGGACCCAGGCCGGGACGCGATCGAGCTGGCCGGTGCCATCGAGGGCTGGACCGCTGAACGTCTGACGCAGGCCCGGTAACCGAGACCCACATCGCGCTGCGACACGCCAACCGCCAACGGCGCGGCCGCATACCGACCGCGGTCAGATACCCGGATGACTACTCTTTAGGTCCCCAAACCTCACGGAAGTACTTAGCCACCGACGGCTCTATTCTTGCTCTCTCTAGCCAATAACGCATGATCTCCTGATCGGGAATAACAGGCCCGTTCGGACTCTCACAGTTCGCTGAACGTTCCTCCAGCCACGCCCGGAAATTGGCCCAAGATACGGGGTCGATCATGCTGACCCCTGTGTCGGCCCGGCCTCCATGCGTGACGGCTTGCTCGACGGCTCGCGACGGAGTTGCGACCGCGCAGCATCGATCTCGGATCGGATGCTCGACGCCTGGACCTCCTGAGGCTACGTAGTCCACATCGGACGATCACCAGCTCTGCGGTGATCCACTCTCTCCAGCTCAGCATCGTGCTGTCACCTCCTGTGGAGGGATGACAGCGTAGCGAACTACACGAATGATACGAACTATACGGCTTAATAGAAAGTAGCGGTTGATACGAACAGCAAGCACAGTGAGAAGTTCCGGACGGTTAGCGTCCGATGAGTGAAAGAGGAACCGCTGATCACCAGCGAAGAGGTCGCCCGGCGACTGGGTGTCACCACGCGCGCCGTAGGCAAGTGGGTTCAGCAAGGGAAGCTGACACCCGAGTTCACGACTCCGGGTGGTCGGCACAGATTCCTCTGGTCCAAAGTCCGGGCACAGCTCAGCAGACAGGACGATGACTCCTGACCTGCGGTTAAGTGATGAGTAGGTTTCCCAAGGTCAAAGCCTGATCACAATGGACATGGCCACCCGGTGGCACCCGTCGCCTAGACGGTGTTACTCCGATGGACGGGACTCGGCGGCGCCGAGGTCACGGGCCAGTTGGCAGAGTCGCTGGTAGGCGGCGGTGGCGTCGGGGGCCGAGAGCAGCGGCCACAGGGTGCCCATGCCGTCGGCGTCGGGGTTGAGCACGACCCGCCGGTCCTGGCGCCGCTGCTCGTGCCGCGCCGCCGCGCCGTCGGGGTCGCGAGGGCGAGCACGGCTCTGGCCAGGGCGGCCCGCAGTTGCGCCACGGTCTGGGTTCCGGCCTGCCAGGCGGCCAGCGTGCCGGGCAGGTCGGTCGCCAGCGTCTGGGCCATCACACCAGCCGACCGGTCGCGGTGGCCCGCGACAGGCGCAACGCGAGCGCGATCCCGTCGGGGGTGTACCCGCTCTGGCCCTGACCTTTCATGGCGGTCGGTGAGCGGGTGCGGAGGTGGTGGATTGCAGCGGGTGGGGGTGGGTTTTCGCTGTGTGGGCATGCGGAGTGCCCGGCTGGCGGGCCGGGTGGCCGGGGGTTCCAC
>JBOHGM010000158.1:0-7140 GCA_050699435.1 Pseudonocardiaceae bacterium
CGACCCGGCCTTGTCGTCGGGCAGCAGCTCGGTGACGTACGGCCCGTAACGGCCGTCCTTGGCGATGATCTCGTGTCCGGTGACCGGGTCGACGCCCAGCGAGCGACCTTCCAGGGGGGTGGCGAAGAGCTTCTCGGCGATCTCGGCGGTGAGCTCGTCGGGCGGCAGGTCATCGGGCAGATTGGCGCGTTGGGACTCCTCGCCGTCCGCGCTGCGTCGTTCTAGGTAAGGGCCGAAGCGCCCGACGCGGACCACCACGTCCCGGCCCGCGTCATCGACGAACAACGGGATGGAGTTGATCTCGCGTGCGTCGATCTCCTCGAGGTTCACCCCGACGAGCTTCTTCAGCCCCCCGTAGCGGGCCACCGACAGCGTGCCGCCGTCCGGCGAGCCGCCGTCCGGCGAGCCGAAGTAGAACCTCGTCAGCCACTCGGTGCGGTGCTGGGCGCCGGCCGCGATGGAGTCGAGTTCGTCCTCCACAACAGCGGTGAAGTCGTAGTCGACCAGGCATCCGAAGTGCTGCTCCATGAGCCCGACCACGGCGAAGGCCACCCAGGACGGCACCAGCGCCGAGCCGCGCTTCCAGACGTATCCGCGGTCCTGAATGGTGTTGATGATCGACGCGTAGGTGGAGGGGCGGCCGATGCCCAGCTCCTCCAGCGCCTTGACCAGGCTCGCCTCGGTGTAGCGCGGGGGCGGAGTGGTGGTGTGCCCCTCCGGCTCCAGTTCGGTCGCGATCACGGGCTGGCCCTCGGTCAGCCGCGGGAGCCTGCGCTCGGCGTCGTCGGCCTCGCCACCAGCCTCCTCGTCAACGGTCTCCACATAAGCCTTGAGGAACCCGGGGAAGGTGATGGTGCGACCGGATGCCGCGAACGTGCACTCCTCACCGGTAGCCGCTACTCCGGTGATCCGCACGCTGATCGTGGTGCCCCGGGCATCGGCCATCTGGGAGGCGACGGTGCGCTGCCAGATCAGCTCGTAGAGCCGGAACTCGTCCTTGTCGAGCGCCCTCGCCACCTGGCCGGGCGTCTGAAAGGTCTCCCCGGCGGGGCGGATCGCCTCGTGCGCCTCCTGGGCGTTCTTGACCTTGCGGGTGTACTGGCGCGGCCCGCTATGCAGGTACTGCTCGCCGTAGAGGTCCCTGGCCTGGGCGCGGGCCGCGCTGATCGCCGTCTCCGACAGCGTCGTGGAGTCGGTCCGCATGTAGGTGATGTAGCCGTTCTCGTAGAGGCGCTGGGCGGTGCGCATCGTCCGCTCGGCGGAGAAGCGCAGCTTGCGGCCCGCCTCCTGCTGCAGGGTGGAGGTCATGAACGGCGCATAGGGCCGACGCGTGTAGGGCTTCTCCTCGACGCTGGAGACGGCCAGCGGGGTGTCGGCGAGCGCCTCGGCCAGTCGCCCGGCATGTGCCTGGTCGACAACCAGCATGTCACTGTCCGCGCGCTTGAGCTGACCGTCCGGGCCGAAATCCCGGCCAGTGGCGACCCGGCGGCCGTCCACGCCGACCAGCCGGGCACCGAACGTGCGTGGGGTGGAGGCCTCGCCGACGTCCAGCGTGGCGGACAGATCCCAGAAGGAGGCGGGCACGAAGACCATCCGCTCCCGCTCGCGCCGCACGATGATGCGAGTGGCCACCGACTGGACCCGGCCCGCGGAGAGCTTCGGCATCACCTTCTTCCACAGCACCGGGGAGACCTCGTAGCCGTAGAGCCGGTCCAGGATGCGCCGGGTCTCCTGCGCGTCGACCAGGTCCTGGTCCAGGTCGCGGGGATGCTCCGCGGCCGCGCGGATGGCCGGCCCGGTGATCTCGTGGAAGACCATCCTGCGCACCGGCACCTTCGGCTTGAGGGTCTCCAGCAGGTGCCAGGCGATGGCCTCACCCTCGCGGTCGCCGTCGGTGGCGAGATAGAGCTCGTCGACGCTCTTGAGCGCGTCCTTGAGCTCGGTGACCGTGGATTTCTTGTCCGGGGTGACGATGTAGAGCGGCTCGAATGCGCGCTCGACGTCCACCCCCAGGCGCGCCCAGGGCTCGCCCTTGTACTTGGCGGGCACGTCGGCCGCGCCCCTCGGCAGATCCCGGATGTGCCCCCGGGAGGACTCCACCACGTAGTCCGCGCCGAGATAGGAGGCGATCTTGCGGGCCTTGGCCGGCGATTCCACGATCACCAGCCGGCGGCTGGCTCCGTTCGGCCGTGCTCTGTGGCGCCGTGCACCATCGGACCCGGCGCCATCGAGTCCCTGGTCATCAGGCCCCTTGCCAGCGGGCCCCTTGCCGTCGGGCACAGCGCCAGCGGACCCGGCGCCGGTGGCGCCATGAGCGGCACCGCCGCGGTTGCGGCTGCCGGGTTTGCCGCCCGGACCTGCCGTCGTGTTCGACCCTGCCACGCTCAACCCACCTTGGTAGAGAGACCCTGATGCCCCGACTCCCGCTCGCCAGTGTGCACAACTCATCGCATGGCCGTCGGCCGCGGGGAGCAGTCAGGGTCGCACAACACGCCCCGCAGAGCCCCATTCTGCGTCACGCCACGCGGGTCAATCAGCCTGGCCACAGCCCGGTTGGAGTAGCGTGCGGGCTCTCCCCGACCAGCTCAGCGAGCCGGGAGAGCCGTCGCCGACCCGACACCCGCAGGGCAGGCCCGCCGTTTCGCGAGTCCAGCAGGGTGGCCGACAGACCGACCGCCACCAGTGCCGCCGCCAGCGGGGTATGGGTACCCGGTGCGCGCGGATCCAGTCCCAACAGGTAGCCGCGGCCGTCCGGAGCACCCGCGGCCAGGACCCAGAGCCGCAACGCCGCACCGTCGAGCTGCCAGCCGCTCGGAACGGCCTTCACCGCCCCGCAGGTCCACGCGGTGGCCAGCGGTAGCAGGCCGGCGACGAAGGCGGTACGCGCCGAGTAGTGGTCCTCCTCGGCGCGGCCCCGCTCGGCGGGCAGCCCGCGCTCCTTGCAGGCCCGGACGATCTCGACGGCCCGCCACTGGTCGGCCACCACCGTCGACACCCGGGCGGCGGTCCCCCGGCCGAAACCGTGCACCTGGCCCTGCCCGCACAGCAGCCCGGCCAGGTCCTCCGGGCTCGCCGCCCTGGCCTGGGCGGAGAACAACGACATCTGCCGCACACCGCAGACTGTAGAACGGACGTTCGACCAGCCCCGTCCGGCTCGCCGCCACGTGTGCACATGAAGGCGGCAAGCATAGTGAAGCAGGCGGCCGGGCCCGTCGCTGATCGAGCCACTCGCCGACCGAAACCAACCTTTGGTCGCTACAAGGCGTCTGACATCCGATCGGTTCGGTTGATCGACCTGGTGAGGCCCTACGGCCCACAGACCGCCGATCGATAGTTGAGGCGCTTGCCGCAGCCCTTCGGGGCGCGCGCCGTCCGAGATCCCCGGCCAGCCTTACGTCACCCACGGCGGCGGCACGGTGCCCGGCCAGGGTGTAGGCGGTCGTTCCACCAGCTCGCCAGCCTGCATGGGCTCCCACCGGATCCCCCCGCAGACAAACCGAATCGCGCTAATCGGTTGTCTTGTTGCGACGAGCGGGAGGATGTGGATCTGGGTCGCCCCGACGACCCGTAGCACGTTCGGCTAACTCGGCTGAGGGCGACGTTCGGCCCGGCGTGCGGTGAGGAGCAGTCGTCCGGCGCCCAGCGTGTAGGGCGTGCCGTCCGGGCCGCCGTAGCGGTCGATGTCGAGGAATCCGGCATCGGTGAGCAGATGGCCCAGCTGCGCACTGGGTAGGACGGACTCGGCCGTCGTATTGAAGTCGATCACCAGACCGCCACCCGGCCGGATCGCCCCAGCCAACGCGACGAACGTGCGGGTGCCGGCGAGGTCCAGGTAGCCGAAACTGTTGCCCATGCAGAGGGCGGCGTCGAACGAGCCGTCCCGCGGAATCACGCTCGCCAGGTCCGACGCGGCTGCGACCCGCGTGCTGGCGGCCAGGGCCGACCGTGACGTCTCGGAGGTTCGCGCCGAGCTGCGCGCCCACACCCAGGGCCTCAACGCATTGCGGGAGACGCAGCTGGAGCAGGGCCGGGCAATCGCCGAGCTGAGCCAAGACATGGGCGAACTGCGCCAGGAGATGCGGGGCGGTTTCGCCACGATGGCCACTGGTATGGCACAGATCACCGCCCTGCTCACCGGGATCAGCGGACCGGAGCGTGACGGTAACTAACTGCCGCGTCAGAACTTACGTGCCGAATCCCATACCTGCCAACTGCTCATCCAATGCCTTCACCGCTGGCGTGTCCTGCCATGGTTGCAGGCGGGCGCGGGTGGTCCGGACTTCCTTCGTCAGCCGTGCCGTGCGATACCGGGTTGCGAGCCGCGCGCCGTCACCCATGAGCCGTACTGCTTCCTCGACCTCCCCGGAGTGCAGGTGGGCGGTACCGAGCCGGAGCGCGCAGAAAGCCAGATTGCCCACGAAAGAATTGTCGATCAGGCGTAGTCCCCTGCTGGCGCTGACGGCGGCTTCTACTGGCTTGCCCAGCTGCAGCAAACAATCGCTCTGCTGGCTGTGAATAATCCCCTCGTGGTAGTAATAGGCTGGCGATTCGGGAGATATCCGGCCAGCTGATGATTCAAACCCGGCCAGCGCCCGGTCAAACTCGATCATGCACTCCTTGTACTGACCGTCAACCGCGTAAGCAAGTCCCGCCCGTTCGGCGGCGCAGACCTGCAACAGTACGTCGTCGGTCTTGTCCACCAAGCTGTGGGCGGCTGCGGCGAAGTCGAGACCGGCGTGTGCCTTACCCTGCCTGGATGCGAAGTTACTCATACAGCACAGCGCGTAGACAGCCAGCTCGGTGTTGCGGGCCTCCTGGGCTGTCGCCCGGGCCTGGTCGCAGTAATGCATGGCACTGGCAGCGTCGTCGAGATCGAAGAAGTAGAATCCGACCGAGCTGGACATGCTGCTGTAGACCGACAGCAGGCGAGGGCGAAGTTCAGCCGGACATTCATCCAGCAGGGAGCCGACGAGCTGTCGCTGCGCGAGGACAGTGTGCAGCACTGCCTGCGCCCCAAGGGCATCATTTTGCCGTTTGCAGTGCTGAAACATAACTTCTATATGGTCGATGACATGGCCGTCCACCCGGCCCGGCGCAGCAATGGCCTTAGTGAAACGTTCCTGTTCGTCAGTGTTCACACTGCTCACCGG
Source organism: Pseudonocardiaceae bacterium (assembly GCA_050699435.1). GTDB lineage: Bacteria > Actinomycetota > Actinomycetes > Mycobacteriales > Pseudonocardiaceae. Next base: position 5,151 of record JBOHGM010000158.1, read on the forward strand.
GAAGGCCGCGACGGCGGCTGCCAGCCAACCAAGTAGCTGGTGTAGTTCCCGGCGGTTCATTTTATCTGCCCATCCATGGAGAAACTTCGCAAACTGCTCGTATAACTGATCTCTCCATTCGGCAGGCACCGCCTGTGCTAGATTGCTCAGGAACGCGAGGTACACCAGTGGCCCCGCCATCCCACCTGCGAGTTCCATACCGACAGACCGCACCAGCCTCGCCAAGACCTCCTGCCCGGGCGGCACGACCAGCCCACCGTCGTCCTGGATCGGGTCCGGCGTGGTCGTGGCTCGCAGCGCCTGGGCCTCAGCGTACGCCTGCGCCAGCTCCGCCTCCCGGCTTCGCCGGTCATGCTCCTGCTCGGCGGCTCGTACCTGCTCGTAGCTGGCCAGCAGGGCGCCGTCGGCCTGGAGCAGCTCGTCGGCCGTCTGCCAGAACTCCCGGGTGAGCAGCTGGCGGCCCGCTTCGGCCTTGGCCACCGAGGAACGGCTGTAGCCCGTCTTGTGCGCCACCTGCTGCTGGCCGATCTCGGCGGCCTCGCGCAAGGCGGCCAGCTGACGACCGAGAGCGCGCTTCTGGACCACCAGCTCGGGGGGTTCCTGCCGCACCGTCATTCCCCCTGTCTGCACTGTCTCACGAGAAGTTCGTGAGGGGCCTGAGCGTAGCCCACCGGTTCACCGTCGTTCCGCAAGGCGGAACGACGTTGTTCACGCTCGCTCCACGCGCTTGTCTCCTCCCAAAGCCCCAGGGCCGGGACGACGAGCATCCAACGTGGTTATGCCTGCCGGTTAGCTTCGCGCATCCTCCCCAGCGCAGTGCAACGCCGGAACCACTGGCAGCCAGTACCCTTGAACCGCGCTCTCCGGGAAGGCTCGCCTCGGCCCTGGGTGCCACCCATCCAGAGGTGCGGACGAGAGTGGGGTATAAGCATGGCGCAGGAAGCCGATGACCAGGAGCTGAATGGCGGTCCTCATGCGGCCGACCGTGATGACTGAGCCGTCCTTGCCTGGCTTCTCCGCTGATCGGGAGCAAACTGAAGCCACCGGAAATGGAGCCAACGGGCAGGCCGACTACACAGGCTCAGTGGTGCACCGAAAAGTCTCAGTCAAAGGCAGTGGCGGGGTACGTGCGACTGTTGTCGTGACAGTACAGCAAGGCGAGGTGTGGGCGTCCATCATGCCTCCCTTTACGTGGGAAGCCATCATGGGACCGGGAAAGGTTGATGAGCTGATACGGACACTCGCTCAGGCGCGGGATGATGCGGCAGCGGTTCGCCATGCGCGAACAGCTCGGGCGGAGGGCCAAGGGCATGGGCGGAACCGTCATTGAGATGGGTGTGGTGGCAGGTGACATCGTTATTGAGGGCGGAATTACATGAGCCGGGGTGGGGCTACACCGAAGACAGCGCCGGTTGGCTGGGTATTTCTTGATCGCCACCGTTCAGATGGGTTCACGATCCGTTGGCAGCGCGGCGAGCCCGTCGCTTATGTGCTGGACGGCCGGCGGATAGGCGACCATACCATAGTGGCAGGAGTACTGGACACCATACCGGTAGTACCAGCAGGCTGGACTGATCTCACTGAGATCCGGCTGCTCGGCCAGCGGTGGTTGCGCCAGCAGTGAGCAACGCGTGGGAAACACGCCATACTGTAGGTTGCTCGTGGAACAGTTTGAGCAGTGGGTGGAGTAGCTCAGCGGGGAGGAACCAATTGAGCCAGTGGCACTGGCGGTGCGGTTGCTCACGAGTGTCGTCACATTACTGAAACAGCATGAGGTGAACAACGGGGGCTGTGCAAGTTCTGCGGGTGGACGAAAGGAAATGGAGACTGTGGAGACCCAGGGCAACGTCATGATCGCTTAACGTCAACGGCAGTGACGTTGAGTAGTCGCTGGCGGTCTCAACGCCCCTCGGCCAGTTGTTCGGTCCAGCCTGCGGGTGAACGTCGCTCTGCCCGGTGCGGTGGCCGCGCGGACCGCGGTTCGGCTCCG
>JBOHGM010000159.1:0-7105 GCA_050699435.1 Pseudonocardiaceae bacterium
GTCCTCCCTCGGGGCCTGCAATTGGAGCACCTGGTCCTTGAACGCGCTACACCTGACCTCACCGGCATTGCCCAACTGCAACATTTGCAGTCAGTCACCATGAACGGTGCACCAGGGCCTGCGGACGTCAAAGAGCTCGCCCGTCTTCCGCAGCTGCGCCGGCTAACGCTGCGCGACGTGACTCCAGGCACCGTCACACCGTCGTTGCCGGGTCTCGAGGTTGTGGTCGAGACCCGCAGACAAGACGATTCCGGATTGCCGATAAAATCTCCTGTCCACAATAACCACATCGGACCTGATGACAACCCTGCGTCGAGTGCCGAGGTAATCGGAGCTGAGACTCACCGTCCCCCGGAGCGCAAGCAAGGACCTTGGTGGCGGCGGGATTCACGACGTTGAACGCCAAACCGAGCCTCTACTGGCCCCGGCCCGGCGGATCAGGTGGGACCGCGCGGCCAGCCCGGCCCGCAGCGCCAGCCGCAGCGGCGCGTGCCGCGGCCCCGGGTGCCGGTCGGCGAGGTAACGGTAGGTGCTGCGGTGGTGCTCGGCAAGCATCGCCTCGCCGGCCCGGCTGGTGGTATGCCCCCCGAGGTGGGTCACCTCCGCGGTCGGCACGTAGACGTTGAGCCAGCCGGCCCGGCCCAGCCGGTCCCCGAGGTCGACGTCCTCGAAGTACATGAAGTACCGCGGGTCGAACCCGCCCACCGACGCGAACGCCGCCCGGCGCAGCAGCAGGCACGACCCGGACAGCCACTCGGCGGTCCGTTCACCCAGCGCCGTATCGGACTGCCGGTAGGTCCTGGTCCACGGGTTGCCTGGCCAGACAGGGCTGAGCACCGCATGCCCGATGCCGCGGCCCAGCGAGGGCAACAGCCGAGCCGATGGGTACACCGCACCGGAGGGCTCCCGGATCAACGGTCCCAGGGCAGCCGCCCGTGGCCAGCGCACCCCGGCCGCCAGCAGTTCGTCGAGGCTGCCGGGATGCCACTCGATATCCGGGTTGGCCACCACCACCCAGCCCACCTCGGGCCCTAGCTCGACGACCGCGCGGTTAGCTGCCGCGCCGTACCCGACGTTCTCCCCGATCCGCACCAGCGACACCCCATCCCGGTGCGCCGCGCGCTCCGGGGCGCCGTCGGTGGAGCCGTTGTCGGCCAGCAGCACCCGCAGCGGCCTGCTGGTCGCCTTGAGCACCGAGTCCAGGAACGTCTCCAGGGTCTCGCCCGGCGAGTAGGTCACCGTGACCACGGCGAGTTCCTGGCCATATCCGGGTGTGCTCACAGCGCTCGATTGTGCACCTCAGGCCGCCAGGCAGGGCTAGCGGGACCGGCGGTGCAGCTGCGCGGCACGGGCATAGGCCTGCCGGTGCCGGATCGCGCTGGTCGCCCAGGTGAACTCCTTGGCCCTGCGCTGCGCCGCAGCCGACAGCTCCGCCCGCCGTGCCGGGTCGTCGAGCAGTTCGACGATGCCCGCCGCGATGTCCCCGGCTCCGATGCCGCAGTAGGCCACCGCGTCCCCGCCCACCTCGGGCAGCGAGAGCCGCCGGGTGGTGAGCACCGCCGCTCCGGCGGCCATCGCCTCCAGCACCGGCAGCCCGAAGCCCTCCCCCAATGAGGGGTAGACCACCAACGCGGCGCCGCCGAGGAACCCGGAGAGCTCGCGCAGCGGCAGGTAGCCGGCCCGGATCACCCGAACCCGGTGCGGCACGGACTCCAGCGCGCGCTCCACCTGGCTGTCCCAGCCCGGCTGCCCAGCCAGCACCAGGGCGGGCGGATCGTCCTGGCCGACGGAAGTCCGGTTCGCCATGATCTGGCTCGCCCTGGCGAAGCCGCGGATCAGGGCAGGCACGTTCTTGCGGGGCTCAAGCGCCCCGAGGAAGGCCACGTACGGAGTCCGGCCAAGCCCGAGCCGGCACCGGACCTCGGCCACCTCCTCAGGGGACGGCGGGTGGAAGCGGTCGGTGTCCACGCCATGGTGCACCACCTGCATGATCCGGCCGTCGGCGGCTGCGACGCGGCCCAGTTCCCTGGCCGCCGAGGCGCTGGGCACCACACACAGCGTGGCCCAGCGCAGTGAGGTCCGGGTCCAGGCCCGGAAAAAGCGCGCCTTGACCGGCGAGTGCAGCCGCGGTTCGGTGAAGAAGGTGGCGTCGTGCAGCGTCACCACCGTGGCAATCGGGCTGGCCAGCGGCATCGTGTAGTGCGGGCAGTGCAGCACATCGGCCCGCAGTCGCCGGGCCAGTCCAGGCAGCGTGGTCTGCTCCCAGGTCAGCCGCGCGGTCCGGGTGGCGACCTGGTCCGCGATCGGCAGCACCTCGGCGTGCGGGGCAAGTCCGGCGTAGAGCGCGGCGTCCCGCGACTGGCACAGCACCACCGGAGCCGCGCCGTCCGCCTCCAGCGCGGCAAGCAGGGAATCCACGTAACGGCCGACGCCGCCTCGGTCTGCTGGCACGGCCGTCGCATCGAGCAGCACGCGGGGCTCGGTGAACACGAACGGAGCCTACGACGATACGCAACGTGACTCACCCTGATGGACGCTGATGGACAACTGGTTCAGCCGGACAGCCGGGCCTGGTACAGCGCAAGGTGCACCGACCAGACCCGGCGGGCGGTGTGCTCCCAGGTGAACTGCTGGGCCCGGCGCCGGCCCGCAGCGACCATGGCATCGGCCTTGGCGTGGTCGGACAGCACCGCGCGCACAGCGGTGGCCAGCGCGGCGGGGTCGCCCCGCTCGAACGTCATCCCGGCCCCGCCGGCGACTTCGACCAGTGCGGGGGCGTCGGAGTGCACCACGGGGACTCCGACGGCCATCGCTTCCAGCACCGGCAGGCCGAAGCCCTCCGCCTGGCTCGGGGCCGCGAACACCGCCGCCCGGTGCAGCACCACCGCCAGCTCGGCGTCGCTGATCCGGCCCAGCACCCGGACCCGTCCCGGTGCCAGCCCGATCCGGCGCGCGACCTCGGTGGGGTCGACTCTGCCCCAACCCTGCTGACCGGCGAGCAGCACCGGCAGATCGGGGGCATGCGGCTCGGCCAGCGCGGCAAGCAGCGTGTCGATCCCCTTGCGCGGTTCGAGGGTGCCCACCGCCAGTATGTAGCGTGGGGGCAGGTCCAGCCGGGCGGCGATCGCCGCGGTCTGCCGCTGCGGGGGCGGGCGCACGACCGAGGGGCTGACTCCCGCCCCGACCACGTGCACCGCGGCCCGGCATGCGACGTGCCTGGCCAGGTCATCGGCGACCGCGGTAGTCGGCACCACCAGGGCACCCGCCCGCCGTGCCGCCCTGCCGATCATCCGCCGATGCCAGCCGACGCCGCGGCGAGTCAACGCGTCCGGGTGTGTCCATGGCACCGTGTCATGCACCGTGACCACCAGATCGCGGCCCCGTCGGGGCCCCGGGGGCGCCAGCGGCGTGGGGGCGTGCACGGTGTCGCCGCCCGGCCACAGCGGCACGCCGGAGTCCCAGGCAGCGATCAGCGCCTGACGGGGCAGCGGCAGCAGGTGCGGACCCTCCACACCGGGGATCACCGCCGGAGTGGGATCCGCGTGCCGGGCCACCGCGCTGCCCACGGTCCAGCCGTCCGGCGCCGTCGCGGCCAGCGCCGCGGTGAGCTCCCGCGAGTACCGCCCCGTGCCTCCCGGCACCGGCGCGAGTACCTGCTCCAGCAGCACGACCAGCTTGGGCACGCCAGGGAGTGTGGCACGGGTGATCTTCGGTGCGGACCTGGCCACGGACGGCCGGGCCACCGCGTAGCGTCGCCCTCCGTGACAGCAGGCGTGCAGAGCACCGTGGTCGTGGTGACCTGGCGGGGTCACGGTCTCATCGGGCGCTGCCTGGACGCGCTGGCGGCGCAGACCCGCACCCATCGAGTCCTGGTGATCGACAACGCCTCGATCGACGGCACCGCCGAGGAGCTGGCTGCGCATCCGGTTCGCCCCCGGGTACTGCGGCTGAGCCGCAACACCGGGTACGCCGGCGCGCTCGCCGCCGCGTTGCCCCAGGTCCGAACCCCGTTCATGGCATGGCTCAACGATGACGCCGAGCCGGAGCCGGGGTGGCTGGCCGCATTGGAGCAGAGCCTGGACAGGGACGCCACGGCCGCCGCCGCGGCCTCGGTGCTCTACGACACGGACGGTGCGCTGATCTCCACCGGGGTGGCACTCACTCCGCTCGGGTACGGCCGCGACACGACTGGTGCTGCACCATTCGGCTTCTGCGGCGGTGCCGCGCTGCTGCGCACCGACGCGCTGCGCGAAGCCGGTGGCGTGCCGGGCTCGCTGTTCTGCTACTACGAGGACACCGACACCTCGTGGCGGCTGCGGCTGGCCGGCTACCGGGTGCTCACCGTGCCGGACGCCGGGGTCCGGCACGCCGGTGGCGCCTCCACGCGGCACGGCACACCCGCCTTCCACCGCTGGAACGAGCGCAACCGGCTGCTGATGCTGTTGCGCTGCGCCCCGGCCAGGGTCGCGGCCAGGGAGCTGAACCGCTTCGCCGGGCTGACCCTGGTGCTGCCCTGGCGCCAGGACCGTCCCGCCACGCCGAACTTCGCGTTCGGCCTGCGCCTGCGGGTGCTCGCGGAGGTGGCCGCCCAGCTGGTCCCGACGCTGCTCGCGCGCCACCGGATCGGGCGCCGTGCCGCAGTCACCCGCTCGGCGGTCTGGTCCACCTGGGCCGGCCGCCACTGACCGCTCGGCGCAGCGACGCCGGCCCCCCGTCGCCGGGACCGGCGGGCGATGCGGCAGGCTACCCGCAGCCGAGGGAGGAACTGCGACGTGAACGAGCGCGCACTGCCGACGGTGTCAGTGATCGTGGTGAATTACCGCGGCGCCGAGGACACCGTGACCTGCCTGCGCGCGCTGCGCGACGAGCTGGACTGGCCCGCCGGACGCCTCGAGCTGATCTGCGTGGACAACGCCTCGGGCGACGGCAGCGCCGAGCGGATCCGCACCGCGGTGCCGCAGGCGCGGCTGATCCGATCGGCCACCAACACCGGCTTCGCGGGCGGCTGCAACCTCGGGGTTCGCAAAGCCACCGGCTCCGTCGCCGCATTCCTCAACAGCGACGCCCGGCCGCACCCCGAGTGGATCCGGGCCGCCGTCGCGGTGCTGCGCGCCGAGCCCGACGTCGCCGCGGTGGCCAGCAAGGTGCTGGACTGGGACGGCGCGCGGATCGACTTCGTGGACGGCGCTCTGACCTGGTACGGAATGGGCTACAAGCCGCATGTCGGCCAGCCGGACGACGGCGCCCACGAGACCCCCCGCGACGTGCTGTTCGGCACCGGGGCCGCACTGCTGGTCCGCCGAGATGTCTTCGACCGGCTCGGCGGCTTCGACGAGCGGTTCTTCATGTTCTACGAGGATGTCGACCTCGGCTGGCGACTTAACCTGCGCGGGTACCGGGTGCGCTACGAGCCCCGGTCGATCGCATATCACCGCCACCACGCCTCCCTGCACGGCGCCGATCCGGCCCGCGAGCTCTACCTGCTGGAGCGCAACGCGCTGGCCGCGCTGTACAAGAACGTCTCCGACGAGACGCTGGGCACCGTGCTGCCCGCCGCGCTGGCGCTGGCCGTGCGCCGGGCCACCGCCCGCGGCGACTGCGACCCCACCGAGCTGGAGCTGACCCGCCGCGGCCCGGGCCCGGAGGACACCGGCCCGATGAGCGTGCCGCGGGTGGCCATGGCCGGGGTCTACGCCATCGACCGGTTCGTCGAGCTGCTGCCCTCGCTGGCCGTGTCGCGCCGCGCCGAGCAGGCCGCTCGGGTCCGCACCGACGGCGATCTGCTCCCGCTGATGCGCAACGCGCTGGAACCCCTGGTCCCGCACGGCCCCTACCTGCAGGCGCACGATGTGCTCGTCGAGGTGCTCGGTGTGCAATGTGCGTTCGGGGCGCGCAGGCGGATCCTGGTGCTCACCCACGACGCGGTGTCCGAACGGATGGCCGGACCAGCGATCCGGGCCTGGAACATGGCCGAGGTGCTCGCCGGGGAGCATGACGTGCGCCTGGTGTGCCTCAACCCGCACTGCCTGCCTCCGCCTGCCGAGTTCGACGTACGGCACGTGCCCGTCCGCGAGATCGGGCCCGAGCTGGACTGGGCCCAGGTGGTGATCCTGCAGGGCCACGTGCTGGAGAAGATCCCCGCGCTGAAGACGTCGAACCACATCGTCATCGCCGACATGTACGACCCGATGCACCTCGAGCAGCTTGAACAGGGGCGTGACAGTGATCCGAACGACAGGGACCACGCCGAGCGCGCCCACGTCGTCGAAGGAACGACCGAGGTGCTGTCGAATCAGCTGCGCCGCGGCGACTTCTTCCTGTGCGCCTCGGAGCGTCAGCGGCACTTCTGGCTCGGGCACCTCGCGGCGATCGGGCGATTGTCCCCCACCGTCTACGACGCCGACCCCACGACCCGCTCGCTGCTCACCGTCGCCCCCTTCGGGTTGTCCGGCAAGCCGCCCCAGCGCACCGGCCCCGGGCTGCGCGAAGGGCTCGGGTTCACGGCGCGGGAGAAGGTGGTGTTGTGGGCAGGCGGGGTGTACTCCTGGTTCGACCCGCTGACCCTGCTGCACGCGGTGCACGCGCTGCACGCCGAGCACGACGATCTGCGGCTGGTGTTCCTCGGAATGCGCCACCCCAACCCGGAAGTGCCCGAAATGGGCATGGCCGAGCAGACCCGGCGGCTGGCCCATGCCCTCGGACTGACCGGTGCACAGGTGTTCTTCAACGAGACCTGGGTGCCCTACTCCGATCGGCAGAACTGGCTGCTCGACGCCGATGCCGGGGTGACCACGCATCTGGAGCACGTCGAGACCACCTTCGCCTTCCGCACCCGGGTGCTGGACTACCTGTGGGCCGGGCTGCCGATCGTCACCACCGACGGCGACGCCTTCGCCGAACTGATCCGCGCCGAGCGGCTCGGCGTGGTGGTACCCGCGCAGGACCCGGCCGCACTGGCCGCCGCGATGCAGCGGGTGCTCTACGACGACGCCTTCGCCGCAGGCTGCCGAGACCGGATGGCCGCCGTGGCGCAGCGCTACACCTGGGACGCCGCGCTGGCCCCACTGGTCGAGTTCTGCCGGCACCCGCGGCCCGCGGCCGACCG
>JBOHGM010000160.1:0-6887 GCA_050699435.1 Pseudonocardiaceae bacterium
GTCCCACGCGCCGGCGGTGACGATGATCCGGTCATACGGCCCGCGCTCCGGCACGCCGTTCTCGGCGTCGGCGAGCACCACGTTCACCCGCGAATAGCCAGCCGCGTCCAGCAGGCTGCCGGCGCGGAGACCGTGCTGATCGGGACGCCGTGCTCGTCCCACTTCACGTGCACGGCGGCGGTAGGGGTGTAGACCTCCCCCAGCGGCGCCCCAGGCGTGAACAGGTGCCGGGGCACCGCGCGGAAGACCTCGGCGACCCGATCGGTACGGATCGCCCCCATCTCGCGCAGCTCGCCGATCATCGTCTCGCGCATCGCGTCAGCGCGCGTGATCTCGTCAGTGTTGGTGATGGTCGTGTCTCGAAGTGTGCTCACGCGGTCACTTTCGTCATCGGAGAGGAACAGGTCCTCAGGTCGTGCCTGGTTCGAGTTGGGGTGGTGTGGGGGCGGGGTGGGTGATGAATCCGGCGAGGTCGTCGCGCAGGGTGGTCAGGGTGGCGGAGGCGAGGTCGGTGCGCCCGGCGAGCAGGGTGTGCAGGGAGCGGGCCCGGCCGATGATCGGGACGGTGCGGTACCCGGCGTCGGTGGCGTGCAGGATCGGGGCGAGGTGCTCGCCGACCGCCTCCAGGTCACCCCTGCCCAAGTGGGCGAGGACGAGATCGAAGCGAGCCGCAGCGACATACAGGGCTCTGGGCCGGGGCTGGGCGGTGAACTCCTCCACAGCGGTGTGCGCCCAGTCCACTGCAGCTTCCAGGTGCTCGGCACCGCCGAGTGCGCGGTGGGCCTCACTGGCGTAGTAGGCAGCCGTCCCGCCGTCGAAGCCGAACACGCCTGGCTCGCCAGACGTGGGGTCAGTGGGCGCGGTCGCGCCCAGCGCCAAGGCACGGCTGACCTCCTCAGGTCGGTGGCGGGCGGCGTTGATCCGGGCCTGCTGGCTGGTCAGCCGCAGCAGGGTGGTGCCGCTGGTCGCATCGGGCAGGGCGACCTCCATGAGCTGGGCGGCCTCGTCGTAGCGACCGTCCCAGTAAGCGACGTTGGACTGCACCCAGCGGATGAAGACTCGCAGCGGGGTGCGGCCGGAGACCTGAGCGCAGTGCAGCCCGGCACGGGCGTGGGTGGTGGCGGCGTGCGGGTAACCCAGGTCGAACGTGGTGAGGGCCAGCAGTCCGCAGAGCTGCCCGGCGATCTGGTACAGGTTCATGGTGTGGCGCGGGTGCTGCCGCCCAGCGATCAGGGCGAACACGTCGTCGCGGGCACCGAGCAGCATAGAGAACAAGGTGGCTGGTGGCTCGACCTGATAGCGTCGGGCGAGCTCGGCGACGTCGGTGGTCATCTGCTCCAGCACCGCGTCGTCGACGTTGGTGGTGGCGCTCCAGCGCCAGAACTGGGCGGATTCGTCGGCTGCCATGATGATCTCCTCACCGACCGGCACGCCCCGGGCATCGCAGCGCACCAGACGCCGGTGACCCCAGACCAGCCCAGTGTCACCATTTCCGCGCGGGAGCGCACGCCCGGACTCGGCGTGCTCAGCGTCCGCCGTAGTGGCCCCGGCCAGGGCGCCTGGTGTGGGCGGGTCGTGGCGGGCGCCCGGCGCCGTGGTGCCGTCGGCGGTGCGGGGGTGGCCGGTGGTGAGCAGGCAGCGGTCGGCGGGAAAACCCACACCTGTGACCGAAACGGCTGCTGCGCGGCTGAACCGGGCGGGGATTTCGCCCCTCGTCTGGCCGCGAATACCTCGCTGCGGGCGCTCTTGGCACGCCGTGGCATGTGTACGACGCCCTCACCGGCCTCTCGGGGATCGGGCGTGTCTTGCTTGCGGCCGTCCAGTCCGGGCACGATGCCGAACCAGGGCTCCTCGCCGCACTCGACGCCCTCACGACGATGGTGCGCACTCGACACGGTGCACGTCCCGGTTGGTGGTTACCGGCAAACCAGCACCCACACGGCGTAGAGGTCGATCCGTCCGGTGCGGCGAACACCGGCATGGCCCACGGCATCGCCGGACCGCTCGCCCTGCTCTCGCTGGCTCACCTGGCCGGATACTCCGTCGCAGGACAGAGCACAGCGATCCGGGAAGCTGCTCACTGGTTATTGTGCTGGCGGACTGACGGCGTCGCGATCTGGCCTCCGCATATCACGGGAAAGGAACTCGACACTGGTGTTGCCGCCCCGGTGCCCGGACGCAGGGATGCATGGTGCTACGGGATCCCCGGCATCAGCCGCGCGATCGCGTTGGCCGGTCAGGCCATGGGCGATCCCGCGCTTACCGAAGCCGCCACGGTCGCGATCACCGCCCTCAACGCCCGCCCGAGCTGCCAGTGGGACGTCGAAGGACCGACGTTGTGCCACGGCTACGCCGGAGCCCTTCAATCCACCGCAGCGAGTCCTGCCGCCGAGGCTGTCATGGAACTGTTCGATACCGACCAGCGTTTCGGGTTCCAACACATCGGAAACCGGACCGTGAAAGACGAACCGGGGTTCCTGGTCGGAGCAGCGGGTGTCGCTCTCGCCCTCGCAGACCACGGCGACCTGCCGACTCGTGATGTCCCGGCTCGCTGGGATTCCCTCCTGCTGTTGTCGTGAAATCAGGGGCTGTGGCGCTCAAAGCTGGGTTCCTCGCCAGATCGTGTGGGTTGCGGAGAGTGTCGAGATTATGCCGGTGTGGGGTTGGGCGGGAGGAGTCGTGAGCACCATGTGGTGGTAGTTGGTACTGCGGCGCGAGGCGAACATGTCGCCGAAGTACCGATCACTATCAAGTCTACGGTGCTGACCACCTTGGCCTACATCCCCGGTTCGGCCAAGTGGAGACGCAACACCGTGATTGGCAACGCCGAACCCACCCACGAGACCACGCGCATCAACGATTCGGTGATCGGCCCTGCTCCGTTGCCAGTGGACAACATCCTGCCCGGCCCTCAGCATAGCGCCACCATTACAATTCTTGCACGTGTCGTTTCCGATCAGATCAGCGTCCGTCCTGTGGGCACATCTGCTCTCACCAAGACGTGGCGCCAAGAAATTGCCGTGAGACGAGAGGGCGAGGCCCATATGCGGTTGGAGATTCAGAACTGCGGAAACCGCCCACTCGGGAGCCTGCTCGTATACTGCAACATTTCTGATGTAACGTCATTGGTCTCTGGCTCAGTCTGCCTGACGAAGGCTGATGGTGCCGCGCACGCACTGCCGGATGATTTAATTCGGTACAGTGATCCCACCGGGAACCTGCGCCACGAACAGGCCGAGGACGGACTCAGCATCGGCGAGTTGCCCGTTGGTGAGACGCTCAACGTGGAGTACAGGGTTTGTATAAATAAGAAAGTGCCGGTCGGCTCGATCGCAACTGTTGGCGGCGTCGTGCAACCTCTCGGCATGAACAAGTTCTACAACACGGTGAAGATTGCTGTTCAGAGGTAGTTCTCGTTGCCGATCTCTTGTGCACATAGAAATTGTAAGTTGATAGGGGTGTTCCATTGATATATGGCGGGAGCCCAGTCTTCTGGCACTAGATATTCCAGCATCAGAGACGGGCTTCCGCCATGTCGCCATCTTGCTAGGATTAGCGCGCTACTCGCTCGCAGCCTTGCCCCGGCGCGTAGTAGAACGAGACGAGGTCGGCGCCTCAGTCTCCCCCGTAGTGTCATCCCCGCCAAAGATAGCGGCAATGGCGTTACGCCGAGTCTGCGCGTCACGCTCGATCTCCGCGCGGATCGCTTCGGCCCTCTTCTGGATAGCCGGATCTGACTTGACCTTCTCGATCCAGTGCTCCAAGGCCAGACGGATCTCCTCGGTCGCGCTGCGACCGGTGAGCTGGGCAACAATGTCCAGTTGTGCACGCAGATCCTCGGTGATACGGACGGCCAGCGTCCTGAGCTGACCAGAGCCCGAAGGCGTTGCGTTCGTTGGCTCGCTCATGGCGAGTACCTCCTCGGTGAGTTTGCGGCCGACAACCCCATGTTGGGCCTATCTGCTAACCGCATGACACCGACAAGACCGCCTCTTACTCAGTCGCGAGCGCTGCTTGTCGGCAGCACTATTAATCACTCAGATGAGCGAAATGGTCAACCATATCTTCGCGTGTGATGCAAATATTACGTACTTTGAGGGCGATGAGGCGCCACAGATAAGCCCTACAGCCACTAACCGAAATCTGGAGATTTGCGATTAGATCAAAGCAGTGGGCGCGCCGGTAATGGTGTGCTGCTAGCAGTAAACAAGGCGATCAGCGCATAAGCAGTCTCGCTGCTCTCGACTTGGAGACCGGATAAATTCCCAGATCGATCGATACAGGTAAATGGGACGATGCTACCGTTCTTAAGTGCGGCGTCACAAAATTCCTTTGCCACTAAGGGCGCGCCCGTTACATTCCACCCGAAACGCTCGGCGAAGCGCTTGGAACAGTAAGTATGATTCGGCCCAGTGCGGCCATTCGCGTAGAAGCGGATCACGAGCGCCGCCTGCTTACAAGTTTCTTCCACAACTCGTCGGACTGTTGCCACAATCGATATTTCGTACCGAACACTCAGTTCAGCAATAAGGGACATGGAAATATTAGAGTCGTCGGCTTCGTCGCGCAACCGGTCCCCCTGCGTGAGCAGCTCGATCGCAGCTTGGTTAGCTTGACGTTCAAAGGCAAGCTTTACGTCTGCTCTCAATCGCTGTTCGTCGTCTAGGTACGCGAGCGAGTCACGCTGCCACGGCAGAAGGTCGTGCCCGATTTCGTGGGCTGTGACAAATCTCTTTTTGGGCAAGTAAAGTTCCGGTTGTACCCAGACTTCTCGGGCCTTGAGGTGCACTGCGCCTTGCAGCTTGTTGATGACACGGTCAACTAGGTCACCGAACCGTTGACGCAGTTGCTGTTTTTCTTCGAAGTCCAAGATTATCTCATTGGTAGTGACCAGTTGCGACACGCTGATAAGCTGGTCGAGTGGTGTAGGGATCTGACCGTAGGCATCGGCTCGCTCGAGAAGGGCGACACTGCGCATCCTGATGTCGGCCCGGTCCGCAGGCGTGAGGCTCATATCTAAGCTATTGGCATGCGCCGCAAAGGTCGCACGCTTAGCACGGAGGACATCGAGGATGGCCTTGATCGCTAGCACTTCCTCGTCGCTGGGATTCTCACCGAGGTAGGAGAGCGCCCGTGCCTGATTAGGAGATAGGCCCTCCTCGACATAGCCAGCCCACTGCATCAGGACGATGAATGGCTCGCGGTAGCCCTCGGCGAGCTTGTGAAGTATGGAGGGCGCCGGCTCGGAGACCTCGCCACGCTCCAACTGCGAGAGGTAACCATGGTTCACCCGCGCGCGGGCCGCCACCTCCCGGAGGCTCCATCCTCGCTCTTCACGCAGGGTGCGGAGGCGACCTCCGAGGGACTTGTCGGTGGGCTGCCGTTCCATGGCCATGCACGGAGTATGCCCAGGGTGGCTGGCCACGTCACGAGGGGTGGTTGCGGATGAGACCGCAACCGGTATGGTTGCCGCGCGAACCGGACGGGAGTCGCCCGACCGGTCAGCGAAGGAACGAGGTGCCGGATGTCGCCCACGAACAAGAGCCACCATGGCAAGAAAGGAATCCAACGCATCTAGCGCATGTGCTCGTCGCGCTGATGGGCTCCGCTTACACCTTTCCGTCGAGCGACTTGTGTACGGAAAAACTTGCTCCCGACAACCTCATCGACCGATCGGAAAAAGAGCACCATTAGCGCCGTTGCACGTGCCGGTATAGCGATCCGATACCCAAGATGCGCCAGACTGACCAAGTAGCCGGGATGAAACATAATTCCACTGAAGTTAGCATCGCCGCAGGTCGTGAACTCAACGACACCCGCAAGTGAATACCTTATTCTATTCCAGCTATCAAGACACGCTCCCCCGAAACGAGTTATCGGGGCCAACAGTTCACAATAATAGGCAGATGATCCGATCCTGCTTCAGGCAACACCTCAGCCTGAACCGATACGGTTTGTGGAGCCACGCAGTAATCAATTTGCTCTACTGGATCTTTGGTAGGATGCGTCGCCTCGGCCGGCGCCGGATATGCACGCAAGAACGAATGCGCATCGATCCAGTCAGAAGCTGGCATATTGAAGTCACCGAGGAGCAGCCACTGACCGTCCAGCTCCTGAACAATCCCACCCAGCCGCCGTGCAGCATCCGTTCTAGTGCCTGCCTCGCCACGGGGAAGGTGTGTGCTACCGATCCACACATGCCCAGCACCGGCCCGGAATTTGGCGAACACAACTGACCGTGCCTCGGATGGCTCGCTCCCGTCAAAGAGCTGCAGCGGCCACACAAGCTGTCGCTGCCGGACGGCCAGGATAGGCAGCTTGCTCAGCAGCGCATTGCCGAAGCCACCGGCTGGTGCGTCCTGGCCGAACTCGAAGGCAGGCACAAAGATCGAGGCGTAGCCGCAGCGGGTCGCTACCTCATCGAGCGGGGACGGCTGTTCCCACGGCTCATCCACCTCCACGAGCGATACCACATGCGGCTCAGTGGCCCGAACGAGGTTGACCACAGCTTCCAGATTTGACTGGCCGTTGTCGTCCCGCCACGAGTGGATGTTCCAGTGCAGGATCCGCAGTTCATCGGACTGGTCCAGGTTCGCAAAGGTCATAAAGTGGTTTCCTAGTGTACCTAGATACATTTAGCTTTACGCTGCCTGGCAGGCTACATCGTCGATCTCGGTGGCCCCGCATGAGGGCCTCCATGCGGGACGTGATGGCGCGGACCTTGTCGATGATCTCGTCTGCGGTGGCTGTCCATGTGATTGGCTTACAGTCGCTGTTCCAGTTCTGGGTGAACGACTCAATCTCCTTGTTGAGAACCTTGACGGAGCTGAACGTGCCGCACCGGATCAGCTTCCGGGTGAGGATACCGTTCCAGATCTCAATCATAT
>JBOHGM010000161.1:0-6538 GCA_050699435.1 Pseudonocardiaceae bacterium
AGGCTCGCTCCGCGGGAGACCCGGCCACCGCCGAGGCGCTGATCGCCTGGCTGGGCGGCCAGAAGTCGGTCGCCGCCGCGGCTCGCCGCGCCGCCGGAGTGCGTGGCGACCTCGACCACTTCGCCGCGCTCGGCTTCCTGCAGGGGCTGCTGACCGTGCTGCGGGACTGCGGGCACCCGGGGCTGCTCGTCGTGCTGGACGAGATCGAGACACTGCAGCGGGTGCGTGGCGACGTGCGGGAGAAGGGCCTCAATGCACTGCGCCAACTGCTGGACGAGATCGACCACGGGCGGTTCCCCGGGCTGTTCCTGCTGATCACTGGCACCCCGGCGTTCTACGACGGACAGCAGGGTGCGCAGCGCCTCCCACCATTGGCGCAGCGGCTGGCCACCGATTTCACCACCGATCCGCGGTTCGATTCGCCGCGCGCCGTGCAACTTCGGCTGTCCGGTTTCGATCTGCAACGCCTCGGCGAGCTCGGCCGCACCGTGCGGGACCTGTACGCGGGCGCGGCGAAGAACCCGGAGCGGATCGCCGCCAGAGTGGACGACTCGTATCTTTCCGAGCTGGCTGCGGCCGTGACCGGCGGGCTCGGCGGGCAGGTGGGCGTCGCCCCCCGCATCTACCTGCGCAAGCTGGTCGCCGATGTGCTCGATCGGGTGGACGAGTTCGCCGACTTCGATCCGCGCCGGCACTACGCGCTGACGCTGACGGGTGCTGAGCTGACCGAGACCGAGCGCAACGCGGCGTCCGGCGCCGGCGACGTCGATCTGGACCTGCCGTGATGGTCGGGCTGGGCCAACTCCACCCGGTGCTGGTGCACCACATCGTCAACACCTTGGGCTGGCGGTCGCTGCGACCGCTCCAGGAGCAGGCCGTCGGCCCGCTGCTGGGTGGCTCGGATGCGCTGCTGCTGGCCCCCACCGCCGGGGGAAAGACCGAAGCCGCAGCGTTTCCGCTGCTCAGCGCCATGGAGGCGGAGCGATGGACGGGCGTGTCGGTGCTTTACCTCTGCCCCCTCAAAGCGCTGCTCAACAACCTGCTGCCCCGGCTGGAGAGCTATGCCGGGTGGCTCGGCCGCCGGGTCGCGCGCTGGCACGGGGACGTGACCCAGGCCGCCCGGCAGCGGATCCTGCGCGACCCACCGGACCTGCTGCTCACCACGCCCGAGTCGCTGGAGGCGATGCTGGTGAGCACCAAGGTGGAGCACCGGCGGTTGTTCGCCGATCTGCGTACCGTCGTCGTGGACGAGGTGCACGCCTTCGCCGGTGACGATCGGGGCTGGCACCTGCTCGCCGTGCTGGAGCGGCTGGCCCAGCTCGCCGGAAGGCCGCTGCAGCGGGTCGGGCTGTCCGCGACGGTGGGGAACCCGGAGGCGCTGCTGGCGTGGCTGCAGGGTTCGGGACAGGGCAGCCGCCCGGCGCTGGTGGTCGCCCCGGGCGTTGCGCTCCCCGGGTCCGCGCCCTCTGGCGCCCCGCCTCCCGGTGATGTCGAACTGGACTATGTGGGCTCTGTCGGCAACGCGGCCACCGTCATCGCGGCCTTGCACCGCGGCGAGAAACGACTCGTCTTCTGCGATTCGCGGCAGCTGGTCGAGGAACTCGGCCAGGCGTTGCGGGCGAGCGGAGTGACGACGTTCCTGTCGCACGCCTCGCTGGCGGCCGACGAACGCAGCCGCGCCGAGCAGGCCTTCGCCGAAGCCCGGGATTGCGTGATCGTCTCCACCTCGACCTTGGAACTGGGCATCGATGTCGGCGACCTCGACCGGGTCATTCAGATCAACGCGCCGGGCACCGTCGCCGCTTTCCTGCAGCGTCTCGGCCGCACCGGCCGCCGCCCAGGCACCGCGCGGAACTGCCTGTTTCTCGCGCTCAGCCACGATGCGCTGCTGTCGGCCGCCGGGTTGCTGCTGCTCTGGGGGCGCGGGTATGTCGAACCGGTGATTGCGCCACCGCAGCCCCGGCACATCGTGGCCCAGCAGGTGCTCGCGCTGTGCCTGCAGGAGAACAAGGTCGGCCGCGGGCTCTGGCCCCAGTCCTGGAACGGGCTGGCCCCCTTCGACCGCTCGGCCGAACCGATCGTGCACCACCTGCTCGCAGAGGGTTTTCTGGAGCAGGACGGCGAACTGCTGTTCATCGGCCCACAGGCAGAGGCGAAATTCGGCCGCCGCCACTTCATGGGGATGACCGCGGTCTTCACCGCGGCACCGCAATTCACTGTGCTGTCCGGACGCCAGGAGATCGGCCGCACCGACCCGGCGCTGTTGACCGAGAAAGTGGACGGCCCGCGACTGCTGCTCCTCGCCGGCCGCAGCTGGCGGGTCACCTGGACCGACTGGAAACGGCGCCGATGCTTCGTCGAGCCGGCGGCGGGTGCCGTCGGCAAGGCCCGGTGGCTCACCGGCGTCGGGACCGGGGCGAGCTTCGCCCTGACCCGCGCCATCCGGGATGTGCTGCTCGGCAGCGACCCACCGGTCACGCTCACTCAGCGGGCGCAGCGGTCTCTCGCCGAGACCCGCGAGGATGCCTATGCATCGGTGCATCCAGGCGGAACGGTCATCACCCGCAACGGCGAGGACGTCCGGTGGTGGACCTGGGCCGGGTACCGGGCGAACGCCACGCTCGTGGCCACGCTCAGCGGGCTGACCGACTCGAAGCAGCGGTTCGATGACGACGTGATCCGGCTTCGAGCCGACCTCACCCCAGCAATGTGGAAAGCCGGCACCGCGGACGCCGCGCAGCGGTTGTGTCTTCCCGAGATCGACGAGCGGGCACTGAAGGGGTTGAAATTCACTGAAGCCCTGCCGGAACGCCTGGCGATCGCCACTCTCGCAGCCCGTCTCGCGGACCTGGATAGCGCGACCCACGTGCTCGCCGAACTCACCCGGTTCGTCTCGTCGCCCGGTTGATGGGGCTCGTCGGCGGTTCCGGGGCACCCCGCTCAGCGGCCAGCGCGGTGGGAAGGGCCACTTCGAGCGCCGACATGAGGTCCTCGGCGGTGGGGGCACGCTGCGGGTCGAGCAGCCACTGCACCTGCAGCCCGTCGTAGACCGCGATGAGGAACGAGGCGACGTGCCGCGCGGTGGCGTCGGACAGGTCCTGCACCGAGGTGCGCACCATCTCGGCCACCGTGGTTCGCAGCTGCTCGTAGCACTCGGCGAGCTGGGCACGCAGCTCGGGCACTCGCTCGGTCTGGGCCAGCGCTTCGACGAAGGCCACCAGCAACGGACGGTGCTGTTCGAAGGTGCTGACCAGCGCGACCCAGGAGTCCCGCACCCGCTGCAGCGGGGTGGCGCCGGGATCGGCGAACACAATCCCGGCGATCTCCTGGATGTAGTCGTCGAAGCACTGCCGCATCGCCCCGTTGAGCAACGCTTCCTTGGAGCCGAAGTGGTAGCCGATCGAGGCGAGGTTGGTGCCCGAGGCCGCCACCAGGTCCCGTGCCGTGGTACGCGCATAGCCCCGCTCCAGCAGGCAGCGCCGGGCGCCGTCAAGCAGGGCTTCTCGGTGTCCCATGAGCCGGGATACTACGGCTATACATTCGTATAATACATATGTACATTCCCTCACCATGGGGAACTCGTTGCCACCCGGGCCGCCGCTACCGGCGCTGGTGCAAGCCGGCCTGTTCTGGGCCATCCCGCTGCGCTTCATGCACGGCTGCCACCGGCGCTACGGCGACCGGTTCACGGTCCGGATGCCCGGCTTCGGGACGGTGGTCTATCTGGCGGACCGGGACGACATCAGAACAGTGCTTCGCGGTGACCCCGCGATCTTCCATGCCGGGGAGGCGAACATCCCGCTGGCCGAGATCCTCGGGTCACGCTCGGTCCTGGTGGTCGACGAGGAGAAGCATCGACGCAGCCGCGGGATGATGCTGCCCGCGTTCCACGGCGACTCGGTGCGCAAGCAGATCGCCGACATGGTCGACATCGTCACTGAGGACGTCGCCCGCTGGCCGGTGGATGAGCCGTTTGCACTACTACCCCGGACGCGTGCGATCGCGCTCGAGATCATCCTGCGCACCGTGATCGGGGTGCATGACGAGAGCAGGCTGGCCGCGCTCCGTGCAGCGCTACCGCCGATGGTGGAGATCGGCTCTCCGCTGGAGCTGCTCCCGCCACCACAGGTGCTGCGCCGATTCGGCATGTGGCGCCGCCGCGCGCAGCGCGAGGCCCGGGCCCACACGCTGCTGCGCGACGAGATCACCCGGTGCCGCCAGGACCCGAAGCTGGCACAGCGGGCTGACGCGCTGGCGATGCTGGTGCGCAGTGTCGACGAGGACGAACAGCCGATGGACGACCGTGAGCTCATCGACCAGCTCGTCACGTTGCTGCTGGCTGGGCACGAGACCACCGCCGCCGCACTGGCCTGGACTTTCGAGCGGCTGACCCGCAACCCCGGGCTGCTGGAGCGCACCGCGCAGGCCGCCGCAGCCGGGGACGACGCCTGGCTGGACGCGGTGTGCAAGGAGAGCCTGCGGTCCCGGCCGGTGGTCTTCCAGATCGGCCGCACGCTGACCGGACCGCTCGCGCTGGCCGGATACCGGCTGCCGGCAGGAACCCAGGTTGCCCCCGCTATCCATCTGGTGCACCACTACCGGCGGTACTACCCGGAGCCCGACGAGTTCCGGCCGCAGCGATTCCTCGACCAGCGCGCCGACATGTCCGTCTGGCTGCCCTTCGGCGGTGGGATACGGCGCTGTCTCGGCGCCACCTTCGCCCTGGTCGAGATGCGCACCGTGCTGCGTGAGGTGCTGCGCCGGGTCGACATCGCCCCGACCACCGCGCCGGACGAGCCGGTGCGGGTCCGCCACGTGACCCTGGTGCCGCGGCATGGCGCCATGGTGACCGTTCGACGCCACCTCAGCACCACGAACGCCCCCGCGCAGCGCCGCGCGTCAGCCTGAGCCTCTTGATCCCTCGGCAGCCGGGCATGGCAGGCTGAGGCCCCCTTTGGTGGCTCGAGGTCGGAGAGGTGAACCGACGGTGACACGGGTAGCGATGCTGGTGGGTGCGCTGACGCTGATCGGCGGGGTGCTCGGCGGCTGCGGGCAAGAGCCCGCGACCGGCGCATCGCCGGAAACGGCGGTGGCCCCGCCCTCGGGTGCCGAGCCCGGCTCCAGCACGGTGCAGAGCCCGAGCAGCCCGCCGACGGCACCGGCCGGTCCGAGCACCCGCACGATCGGCATCACGGTGCGCGGCGGGCAGGCCACCGGGGAGACCGGGCGGGCGGAGGTGCCGCTGGGCACCGCGGTCACCCTGTCCGTGACCAGCGATGTGGCCGACGAGATCCATGTGCACGGCTACGAGCAGGAGGCGCAGGTTCCGGCTGGTGGCACCGGCTCGGTCAGCTTCACCGCTGACCTCCCCGGGGTCTTCGAGGTGGAGTTACACGACAGCGGCCTGCAACTGCTCCAACTGCAGGTGAGCTGATGGCCTTCGCCCACGGCATCGGCACCCGCAGCGACCTACCGTTGCCGGTTTGGCTGGCCGCACTCGGCGCCGGGATGGCGCTGACGATCTCGTTCGTCGTGCTCGTCATGCTGTGGCGCCGGCCCCGCCTGCAGCGCGATGCGGGCGTGCCACTTCCCCGCGCCCTGACCAGGCTGGCCGACGCCGCCTCCACCCGGCTGCTGCTGCAGGGCCTCACCCTGGCCGTCGTGGTGCTGGTCTGCGTGGTCGGCTTCATCGGCCCCGTGGAGCCCAGGCTCAACCTCGCGCCGTGGGCCTTCTTCGTCACGTTCTGGGTGGGGCTGGTGCCTGCGTCGCTGCTCTTCGGCCCGGTCTGGCGGGTGCTCAATCCGCTGCGCCTGCTGCACGCCGGACTTGCCGCACTGCTGCGCCGCAGCCCCGATCACGGCCTGCGGCCGCTGCCCGGGCGAATCGGGTACTGGCCCGCGGCGGCGTCGCTGGCGGTTTTCGCCTGGTTCGAACTGGTGTACCCGAACCGCACCGAACCCGCCGCGATCGCCACCTTCATCACCGCCTATGGAGTGGTGCACACGGTGGCCGCCCTGGTGTTCGGGCGACGCTGGTTCGAGCGGGGCGACGGCTTCGAGGCATACTCGACACTGCTCGGGTCACTGTCCCCGCTGGGACGCAGGGCCACCGACCGGGCCCTGGTGCTGCGCAACCCCCTGCACGGGATGGAGGCCGTGCCGGGCGGACCCGGTCTGGTGGGCGTGGTGGTGGTACTGGTCGGCATGACCGCCTACGACGGGCTGTCCCGCACGCCGTGGTGGCGGGCGAACGTGCCCTTCAGCACGACGAACGCCACCCTCGGGCTGGTCTGCGCGATGCTGGTGATCGGACTGGTGTTCCTGCTCGGCACCTGGAGCATGGCGGACCCGGATCCGGACTCCGCAGCGCCACGACCGGCCGCGTTCGCGCACATCCTGGTGCCGATCGCGGCCGGATACGCCATCGCGCACTACATCTCGCTGCTGGTCTTCGACGGCCAGCAGACGTTGATCCTGGCCAGCGACCCGTTCGCCCGCGGCGCCGACCTGCTGGGCACCGCCGGGCGCACCATCGACT
>JBOHGM010000162.1:0-6465 GCA_050699435.1 Pseudonocardiaceae bacterium
ATCCAGTGCTCGTCGGGCCCTGGAACCACCGGGGTACCGTCGACGCAGTCGTCGTGCTGAGTGGTGGTGGTCGGGTGAAGCGCCGGGTGTTCTTGTCCCTGACCGGGCCGGCCTTGACTGCTCCGGCACATCAGTGGCTAATGCTGGTACCTATCTGCTAGAACTTGGTCAGCCCGACCAGGCGGCCGTCCTGCTCAACGAGGGCATCGCCCAGTTCAGCCCGTCATTCGTCCGTGACCGGCAGATTTATGTCACTCATCTTCGGAATCACGATTACTACAGCTCTCGCCAGAGGCCGGCCCTGTATTTTCCGACCGTGCAACTTGTTGTTCTGCAGCACACGAAGGTCGTAGCAGCGCACCACTCTCTTGCTCATGTTGCACCCGCTCGTGATCACTGGGGTCGATAGCTCCCGGCCAACGATCGCCAACAGAAGGTAGTTGAAGCTCATCCAGCGATAGTGATCTGGATACGGTGATGTGCTGCGGACGGCGCCGTGGCTGCAGTGTCAGGCGGCATGCTGCGGAGGGGATGTGCCCATACGGATCATGTCGTGCGCCAGTCGTCAGCCATCGCCAGCAGGTGCCTAGCCTCCCAGCCACGGTTGTTTCAAGATCGAATATAGGTCGCGTGGTGGGTTCTCCCGTGCCGGATTCCGCCTGCTCGGGTCTGGGGCAAGCGGGCCGGGGACGCTGGCGCAGCGGTGTTCGTGCGCGGGAGTGCCCCTGCCGTGCTCCTGGCCTGCGCCATACGAGAGTCCCGGCCCGTCGTCCTGCCTGGCTTCCTCCGACAAGATCACCACAATCGTCGGAGCTGTTCTCGCAGGTCAGAGAGCCACACTAAGTCTCAGCTCGGCACCTTCGGTGCGTGGGAAGGCTTCATCAACATTAGAGACTTCGTATGATTGCTTCAGCCCAGCGATGTGGGGGTATGATCGCTTTACGCTAAATTTCATGTTTTCGACCCGTGGAGGTGCCGCCATGACTGACATTGCTCGCCCAAGGCCGTGGGAAGCAGACCCCCGGGCAGTGTTTGCGCGCCGACTCGGCAAACCACCAACTGAAACTGATCCGGTGGTAACCGAGGGAAAACTAGGGAGTCCGGATATTTGGGCACTGTCTAACGGAGACGTTGCGGTGATCGGGCGTGATCTCACTGATTCCTACGCAAGCTGCCTTCCTGAAGGGGTAGGGGTGGCACCTGATGAGCGTATAGTTGTCATTCCTCACGCAACGATTGTCGCGGCCAAGAAAGATATTCCAGATGCTTGAGCGTGTTCACGATTTTTCGGGTGAGCTGTTCGAGGAAGCCCAAGCATACTACGATGACGCCAACCAGTATTGGGAGCGGATTGGTAGGTTTGACAAACTCGAACGTCTCCAATATTTCCAGGAGCCTGGGAATCACAGCTGGGAGGCTTTTGCTGAGGGCCGTTGGGGCGAGGCGCAACAAATACGGCAGCGTAATCGCCCGACTGTAGCCTCCGAGTTCGCCGAAGATGCACGTCGTGGCATCGTCGCTCGTCGCGTTCGTGTGGTCGACGTTCCGGTTACCCCCTATCTTCAGTGGGAATTGCACGGTTTGAAATTGCGCGCAGAACACGGAGAAAACATCCGAGTTGTTGACGCAGCAGCAGTCGCTATGTATGAAGCAAGCCGGGTTGTACCCGAGCTAATCTTTATGGACTCGCTAGCCATGTACGAAATCTGCTACGACGAGAACGGGGTGCTCTACGGGGCTCGCAAGTTCACCGATCCTGACCTGATCTTCGAGTGCCAAGCCGATTTCGATGCGCTCTACCAACAAGGGGAAGATCTGCACACATTTTTTGCACGTGAGATTGAACCGCTCCCACCGCCGACGCTCGATCCAGAGCGGACCCGTTAGAAGCTCGTGAGTTCACTAAGTCGTGCGTTTTCGGCGGACACGGACGAGTGGAGCGTCAGCCGCAAGGATCGTTCTCTTCCTTGCCATACTGCTGCTCATGCTTGTCGCCGCAGGCCTAGTAATAGTCTCACCGTGGGCATTAAGTGCGCTTGACAATGTTGGAGGAGCAGACTGGAACCAACTGAGCAAAGTTGGTGCGACCTATGGCGCCATATCGGCAGTCATTGCAGCGATCGCACTTTTCGGTGTAGTGGCGTCGCTGGTTATCCAAACCCGTGAAGCCAAGGCAGCACGCGAGCAGGGATTACGCGCCCTCCACGCGGACCTGATGCAGATGGCGATGGCTGACCCGGTTTACATGGAATGTTGGGGATCATACATCACCGAGAATTTCGACACCGAACGTCAGTTCACATACATCAATCTGATCATCTCGCAATGGCACTCTGTGTACGAGATCGGCGAGGTAACCGATGCTCGCCTTCGAGCTAACGCTATGAGCTTGTTTTCTGGTGCACCGGGATACCGCTACTGGCAGGCCGGAGGGTCTTTCTGGAAGGAAATGTATCCTGGCAGACGTTCTCAACGGTTCTACCGTATTATAGACGAAGCGTACCGCGAGACGTTGAAGAAGCATCCTGTAGTCTCACGTATTCCTGGTGTAAGTGACCCTGTGCAACCCTCTCGTGAATCATCGAAGCCTCCTAGACTGCAACCTATTATGACAGCACTTGGATTCGGGATGGCGGCATCCCTGGTATTTGCAGTCGTACGACGCATCTTGCGCCGCATCCGTACAAATCACCACTAAATACGATGGTAGCCTTACATGACGCTAAATCGATAATAGTCATTGACTGAGCAGGTTACTTGTTCGTTGTGTTGTCTTCACGGCGTACGCCGTGTTCGCGCAGCACTCGTTGACCTTGAATACTCTCCCGGATGAGGCTCATCGCTCCCGCGTGGCATCAACGTCGTGCGAGTTACCGTATGACGACACCGTCGGCGCGCCGCAACCGGCGCCAGCGTGGCAGCATCGAGGAGCTGCTCAGCGGCGCTCGCAGCGCCAGAGCGAGCGCGGTGTGTCACGGAAAGTCGCAGACTCCGGCGGTGGCCGCGAGTCCACGATCCGCTGGTATCGTAGGCGGGCGCTCGCCTGGCTGCCCCAGCGGATCCACCCGTGGTCACAGCGGATGGGGGTACGGCAGCACCAACTCGACATGCGTGACCTCGGTTACCGGTGGGGCTCGCTGGGTAAGCGTGATCGCCTCAACCTGCACTGAGCCACCCTCCAGCTATCGGCGACGTTTCGAGGACGCTAGGACCTGCCCGGCAGGTCGCCGCGACCCGGGCGTAAAGCTGGAGCAGCACCCAGCCCCCGGGTGAGTCGGGCTGGTCAGGCGGGGTGCAGGGTCGGGTCGCGGTCGGGCACTACGAACGAGGCGCGGGTCTGCACCGCAGCGCCCGGCCGGGAGACGAAGGGCACCACCCGGAAGTCGGCCCGCAGGTCATCCGGAGTGATCTGAGTTCGTACGTAACCGCGGCGGTTGTTGAAGAAGCGGATATGTGGGTTCTCCGCCAGGATGACCGCCGTCTCGGGCCGGGTCTCCGAGCCGTCCCCACCGGAGGTGATCGAGGTGGCCACCAGTTCGGTGCCCACCGTGGACGACGACGGGTCATCGAAGCGCTCGTGCACCTCGGCCGCCCAGTGTGCGTGCACATCGCCGGTGAGCACCACGGCGTTACGGACCGGGGAGTCCCGCAGTCCGGCGACGATCCGGTCCCGACTGCTGACGTAGCCGTCCCACGCATCGGGGTTGAAACCCCGCGCCGGGCCGGGCGTGAAGTCGACCTGGGAGAAGAAGACCTGCTGGCTCACCACGTCCCAGCGAGCCCGGGAGCGCGCGAACCCGTCGAGCAGCCACCGCTCCTGCTCATCACCGGTGATCGAGGCGTCCGGCGCGAGCCGCTCGGCGCAGTCGGAGTTGAACCGGTCTCCGCAGGGCTGGTCGTCGCGGTACTGCCGGGTGTCGAGCAGATGGAAGGTGGCCAGCCGGCCCCACTGCACCCGACGATAAAGCTGCATGTCGATGCCGTGGGGCACCGAGGACCGGCGCAGCGGCATGTTCTCGTAGTAGGCCTGGAAGGCCGCTGCCCGCCGGGCGAGAAACGCCGGCTGCAGGTTCTCCGGCACCTCGCCGGCCCAGTTGTTGTCCACCTCGTGGTCGTCCCAGATCACCAGCCACGGCGCGACGGCGTGCGCGGCCTGCAGGTCGGGGTCGGTCTTGTACTGGGCATGCCGCTGCCGGTAGTTCGCCAGCGTTTCGGTCTCCGGTCCGGCGTGGTCGCGGACGTTGCCGCCAGGCGCGACGTAGCGGTCGGCGGTGTACTCGTAGAAATAGTCCCCGAGATGCACGACGACGTCCGGATGCTCGGCGGCCAGCCCGCGAGACATGCCCGGCGGCGCGAAACCGGTAGAAGTAGTCCCGGCCGGGGCGCAGGCCGGCGAGTTCGATGTGCACACTGTGCGCTGACTCCGGCCCGGCTGTGCTGCGCCCGCGCCGCTCGACCTGCCGGAACCGCTCGTCGCTGGCCACTTCCCAGTCCACCTCGAACAGGCGCGACGGCATCCCGCCGAGTCCGTCGTCGGCCAGCGGGACCGGGGCGAGCCGGGCCCAGAGCGCAAAGCCGTCCGGCGCGGGATCACCGGAGGCGACGCTGAGGGTGAACGGGTTGCCCAGAGCCGGCCGGCCAGCGCGGGGGAGGGCGGTCGCCGTGGCAGGCAGGGCACCGGCCAGTGCGGTGGTGCCGGCGGCACCGGCCGTGCCGAGCAGTACGGCACGTCGAGTCACGGAGCGCGCAGGAACATGAGTATCAGTCATGCCGATTGCCTCCAGAGGGGGTGGTGGGAGCCCCACGAGTGCACTCTGCGTCAGATTACCGGCACCAGCGGTGGCCGACGACGAGGGCGTAACGTGCGGGTGAACGCCCGGTGAGCACTGATCCGGCCCCCTGTTGAGAGCTGGCAGTCGTCTGAGTAGAGTGCTAGCTGGCACTCTCATATGCGGAGTGCCAATAACGGCAACGGCCGCCTCGGCACCCGCGACGGCGGGGTGGCAGGAGCCAGCATCAGACAACCCTGCCAACGCTTCGAAGACCCCAGAAGGTGGAGGTCACACCGTGGCGAGCGTGAACATCAAGCCGCTCGAGGACAAGATCATCGTTCAGGCCAGCGAGGCCGAAACGACGACCGCGTCCGGCATTGTCATCCCGGACACTGCTAAGGAGAAGCCCCAGGAGGGCAAGGTCCTGGCCGTGGGTCCCGGTCGTTTTGACGACAATGGCAAGCGCATCCCGATGGACGTGTCGGAAGGCGATGTCGTCATCTACTCCAAGTACGGTGGCACTGAGATCAAGCACAACGGCGAGGAGTACCTGATCCTCTCCGCCCGCGACGTGCTCGCCGTTGTCAACTGACGGTTCGACCGTCGCGTCAACTGACGGCTCGCACCGTCGGATCCACCTGACGACCACCTGCGTCGTCGCGACCGCCCCGCGGCCCCACCGGGGCCGCGGGGCGGTCGCACATCGGGCTCCGGCACAGCCGGCGGCTCCCATAGTCCGCATCTGAGGAAGGCAGGCAATGCCCAAGCAGATCACGTTCGACGAGACCGCCCGGCGCGCGCTCGAACGCGGCGTCGACCAGCTCGCCGACGCGGTCAAGATCACCCTCGGTCCCCGCGGCCGGCACGTAGTGCTGGACAGGAAATACGGTGGCCCGTCGATCACCACCGACGGCGTGACGATCGCCCGCGAGATCGAGCTGACCGACCCTTACGAGAACCTCGGCGCCCAGCTCGCCAAGAGCGTGGCGACGAGAACCAATGACGTGGCCGGTGACGGCACCACCACCGCCACCGTGCTGGCCCAGGCGATGGTCCGCGAGGGGCTGCGCAACGTGGCCGCTGGGGCCAACCCCACCGCACTCGGGCACGGCATCGGGGTGGCCGCGGAGGCGGTCGCCGAGGCGATGAAGGCCAAGGCGACCCCGGTGCAGGGCAAGGCAGCGATCGCGCAGGTCGCTACGGTGTCCTCGCGTGACCCGAAGATCGGTGACCTGGTCGGCGAGGCGATGACCAAGGTCGGTGAGGACGGGGTCATCACCGTGGAGGAGTCCTCCACGCTGGCCACCGAGCTGGAGATCACCGAAGGTCTCTCGTTCGAGAAGGGCTACATCTCGCCCTACTTCGTCACCGATCCCGAGCGCATGGAGGCGGTGCTGGAGGACGCCTACATCCTGCTGCACCGCGACAAGATCTCCTCGATCTACGACCTACTGCCGGTGCTGGAAAAGGTGGGCCAGGCCGGCAGGCCGCTGCTCATCGTGGCCGAGGACGTCGAGGGCGAGGCGCTGTCCACCCTGGTGGTCAACGCGATCCGCAAGACCATCGCGGTAGTCGCGGTCAAGGCACCGTTCTTCGGTGACCGCCGTAAGGCGTTCCTCGACGACTTCGCCGTCGTCGTGGGCGCTGAGGTGGTCAACCCCGAGGTCGGCCGCATCCTTTCCGAGATCGATCT
>JBOHGM010000163.1:0-6381 GCA_050699435.1 Pseudonocardiaceae bacterium
GGGGCGGTTCCGAACGGCTCGTTGTCCACCCGCTCTCACGCTGGGTGCGCCGAACTCAACAGTAGAGCTGCCTGGCCGGACCCGGACGGCTCTACTGTTGAGCTCGGCGCACCCAGAGCCGTATCGCCCTGTTCGAAGGCTTCCTATTGCCGGTCGCTCTAAGGCAGTCCTGGTGACCACCCCGCCCAGCCTGGCGACCTCAGCGGCCACCGCGTGCAGCTGCCGGCCGACATCCTCGGTATAGGAGGAGTTCTTGGGCAGCGCGATCACCAGCCACAGATCCTCCCGCGTCGCCGGTGGCGGACTCCCCCAGGGCTAATCGGACGAGGGCCGACGTCGCGCGACCGCGATGCTCCAAGGGTTGCGAGCAGACGCTGGCCTGTCGACCACGCAACTGGCAGCTCGACTCGGCTGGTCGCAGTCGAAAGTGAGCAAGACCGAGCTGGGGCGGACCACACCGTCTCCGGAAGACGTGGACGCCTGGGCTCGGGCCACGGGCGCCTCGGCTACCACCCGCGAGGAGCTACGTGTTCTCGCGGAACGGGCGGCGACTCGACTGATGGCGTGGCGGCGCGAACTGGCGCCCGGCCGACGCCGGATGCAGCAGGACATTCAGCGGTTCGAGGCGGCAGCGTCCGTCGTGCGGGTGTTCTCACCCGACATGGTCGTCGGGCTTGCCCAGACACCGGCCTACGCCGAAGCCATGTTCCGCCTCGGACGCGACGTCGGTCTTGCGGAGGATATCCAGGCAGTCGTTGCTGCTCGACTCGCGCGCCAGTCCATCCTCGACGATGAACGGAAGAAGTTCACGCTGGTGATGGGGGAGACCGCAGTGCGGCGGCGCTCGCCATCATCTCCTTCGCCGCCGAGGAGCGAACGCATCATTACCACGGTTTCGCGGTGCTCGGCGACCCGGATGCCGACGACGGCGCCCTCGTGCTTGCCGAGACCGTGACCCGTGGCCTCATCATCCGAAGCACCGATGAGAGATCAGTCATCCGCACCTGTCCGTTACCGGGTGCGGGTGCCGCTTGAGGTGTCGAGGCGTAGCAGCAGGTCGGCGGGGAGATCGGGCAGGTTCAGTGCCTGGGTGAGGCGGGGGATGGCTTCGGTGTCGATGCGGTGGCGCAGGGTGGTGATGTCGGCCCGGTCGTCGGTGCTCACCCAGAGGTACAGGTGCGGGTGCTGCCGGGGCCCGGTCAGGCGAGCAGTGGCGGAGTGGACACCGGGGTAGTCGGCGATCTCCTCGCCGAGTGGTTCCGCGGCGGTGTCGCTGCCGATGTGGGTGCCGCCGGTGCTGGTGTCCGGGGCAAGTTGCCAGTCGCCGCCCCGAGGCCGGCGGATCGCTTGGGCGATCAGCCAGCGTAGCGACAGCAGCGCGACGATGATCGCCGCGGCGGCCACGGCCCAGGGCACCCACGCCTGGGGTGGTGCGTCTGTCGTGATCAGCGGTGCGTCGGCCCGGACCGGCATGAGTGAGCGCAGCATCCCGGTGCCGGCCAGCAGCACGAACGCGCCGGCACCGAGCGCCAGCACACCGAAGATCGTCAGGATCGCGCGGTTGAGCCGGGCGGGTCGGTTCGGGTTCATCGAGCATTCCGATCCGGGGCGAGGGTGATCCGCAGCCGAGGGGGCTGGGCGAGGTTGATGTCGTCGAGTCGCTCGGTGAGGACCTCACGGACCCGCTCGGTCAGCCCGGAGCGGTCTCGTAGCGGGGTGTGCGCGACGACCTTGACGACCCGGGTGCGGACCTTCACCCGGGCACTGGTGATCCCGTCGGCGTGCCCGGCGCGGGTGGCGAGGTCGCGGGCCAGGCTGTGGCGGGCGACCCCGGCGGCGGTGTGCTCGTTGCCCGGGGCCAACGCCAGGACCTGCGGGGTTCCGGGCAGGACCGCGCAGGCCAGCAGCACGAGCCCGACCACGGCCAGGACAGTGCCGTCGGCGAGGACGGCCGGGTCGTTCCACGTCGCGTTACGGCCGAGCTCACCGAGGCTGGTGAACGGGATGAGCGGAGGGCTACCGGCGATGAGCTGGATGCAGGAGATCGCCACACCCAGCGAGACGGCGAGCAGGACCAGGCCGACGATGGTGGCGGGCACAGTGCGCCGCGGGCGGCGGATCATCGGACGACCCGCCCGGCGGTGTCCGGTCGGTGCAGGGCGACGACGACGATGTCCACCACGCCGACCTGCATCCCGGTGAGCGCGCCAATGCGGTCGATCAGGCGGCGGCGGACCCGGTCGGTCATGGTGTGCACCGGGGCGGGGTAGGTCACCGACAACCGGACCCGCAGCGACACCACCTCACCGGCGACGGTCGCCTCCACCCGCGGGGCACGGTCGGTGTCCTCACCGGTCACCGCGACACCCAGAACGCGGCGGGCCGCGCCTCCCACACCGGGTTCGTCACTGGTGATCCGGGCGGCCATCGCCTCGATGACCCGATCGGCGATCGTGGTCCGCCCACGATCCTCGGCCGGGCTCATCGCGGCCCGCGGTCGCGCGCGCCGGTCAAGCTGGACAGGTCGAGCTGCCCGTCGAGGTAGCGGCCGGTCAAGGCCCCGAGGGTGCCGAGCAGGACAACGATGGCGAGGGCCCCGAAGCCGCCGAACGCGGCCGCGAACCCGAGCGCCAGACCCACGAGCAGGCCGATCACAGTGGAACTCACGAGGGACGCTCCTTCTCCAGCGGCGTCGTCGCCAAGGGTGGATGGGTGGGGATGGGTACCGTCGGCGCCGGCGGTGGGTCAGGGGCCCGGTCTGCTGGATCCTCGCCGGGTAACGCGAGGTCCTCGATGTTGACCGTTACCGGCACACCCGGCGCCACTGCGGCCACCGCGGCCCGGACCTGCGCGGCGATCTCGGAGATGCTCGCCGGGTAGCGGCCGACCACGCCGATGACGATCTCCCCGGGGAAGACCGCGACACCGGCGACGCGCCGCCCGGGCAGGTAGGTGGTGGCCTGACCGAACCGCCCGCCGTGCAGGCCCGCAACAGTGGGGCAGGCCTGGACGGCCACGGCGATGGGGTCCACCAGGTCGACCGGGTCGACGTCGGCACTCACCTGACGCGGGATGGTTCCGAGGGCTCGCCGCCGCCGTCCACCTCGGGCAGGTGCAGGTCGTTGACGTTGATGTTGACCTCGACGACATCCAGGCCGGTCATCTGCTCGATAGCGGTGATGACGTTGCGGCGGATCGACTGGGCCAGCTGCCCGATCGGGACCCCGTACTCCACGACCACGTCGAGATCGACCGCGGCCTGCTTCTCCCCGACCTCAACCGACACGCCCTGACCCGAACTCGCCCGGGCACCCGGGATCCGCTCCGCGATCGCGCCGAAGGTCCGGGCTGCGCCCCCGCCGAAGTCGTGAACTCCGCTGACCTCGCGGGCAGCCCGACCGGCGATCTTCTGCACCACGGTGTCGGCGATAGTGGTGCGACCCTGACTGGTCACCAGGCCCCCACCGGCCCCGCCTGGGCTCGTCGAGGCGCTCGCACTGGAACCGGGCGCGGAACGCGCCGGTGCCTCGCCACTAGTAGCACTGGTCATCTGCTGGCTCTCCTTCGATCGGTCGGTGGTACTCGGTGATCCCTTCGCGCCCGGGGGCCGGAAGGATCGGTCACGGCTGATGGACACCGCAACCGGTGAACACCTCACGCCCAGAGGACTGTGACGTCTGTCACTCGGCCGCTTGGGGGCGTCGGTCGCCACGGCCCTTGCCTCGGGCGCTGGTCAGCCGAAGACGTCGTCGATGATCACAGTGATCTGGACCGGCTCCAGCTCGGTCAGCGCGCGGATCCGGGTGCTGACCTCGGCGCGGACCCGTTCACCGAGACGGACCAGGTCCAGCCCGTAGTCGGCGGCCAGAGTGATCTCGATGGCGGTGCTGCGTCCGGCCACGCCCGCGGTGACCTCCGTGCCGCCCGCTGCCCCAGGATGGACGCCGTCCCCGTCGTCGGTGCTGCCGGTGATGTGGTTGCTCAGTGCCACCCGCACGCCGGGCACAGTCTGCGCGGTCTCGCGCGCGGTGACCACCACGACACGGGCCGAGATGCGGGTGAGCCCGTTCGGTGACGCCACCACGCCGTAGTTCGAGTGCTCCACCGCGCCCCGGATCCGGCGCAACGCCCTCTCGACGATGCTCTCCGGTGGGCTGACCCTCTCGGCGGCCAACTCCTGGATCGGGGTCCACAACCGGTCGTACTCGGCCAGCGCTGCCTGGCAATGCGGGCATTGCCGTTGATGGGTGTCGCGGTCAGCACCCCGCCCGTCGGCGACTTGGGCCAGTGCATCCTCGACCCCGCGGCCGCAGGCCAGCTGTTCCCGGCCCGGTTCGACGCTCATGACCAGCTCCGCAGCGCTTCGAACAGGCTCAAGCGCGCACGATGCAGCCGTCCCCGCACCGCGTCCTCCGACACATTGACGATTGTGGCGACCTCCCGATAGCTCAAGCCCTCCAACTGGTGTAGCACGATCACCGCCCGCTGATCAGGGGGTAGCGCCGCGACCGCCTCCAGCGTGGCCCGCACCCGATGCTGCGCAACCACCGTGTCCTCCGCCCCCGCTACCGGGGGCGGATCGGTGTCGAGCACCGGGCGCGCCCACCGGCGGCGCCGGATCTGGTTCAGACACCGATTGACTACGATGCGATACAGCCAGGTCGTGAACGCACTCGCCCCGGTGAAACCCGCCAACGCGGTCCACACCTGAATCAGCACGTCCTGCGCGACGTCCTCCGCGTCATGCGGGTCCCCCAGCATCCGCAGCGCGATGCGGTAGATCCGGCCGCGGTGCCGACGCACCAACACCTCGTAGGCATCCACATCACCGGCCCGGGCCTTCTCGACCAGCCACCGGTCCGCGTCCTCGTCGATGCGGTCGACGGCGTCAGCATCATTACTCACGAACGGTTCCGATACAGTCGTCATGCGCGGCTGCGGCGTGCTGCCCACGCCTGCGGCGTGCTGCCCACGGTGCACGCCACATGGCGCACGCCACATCGTAGGGCCCGGTTCCGGGCGACCTCATCAGCGTGACGTCAGGTCCGCTGCTCCGGCGCGTGGGGCACGGCGACCACGTCGAGTTCGTCGATTCCAGAATCGTTGACACGCCGTGACCGATCCGTGATACTTGAAATACATACAGGTATCTCGGCTGGGGGGAAGCGTGAGTGCTGCAGCGTTACCCCCGGTCGTCTACGTACCGTGCGAGCCACGTGTCAGTCGTGGAGATCAACTTATGGTTGATGTACGGACGACTGCGGACGGTCGTACAGCTCGAACATCACTCTCGCTCGCGTGAGTGAGCTCGACCAGAAGGTGACAGTCGTGCCGTACTCGCTGGGTCTGTACGTGGCGTACTTGCTGTGGCCCGTTGCCGTCATGGCATTCTTCCTCCCAATCTTTCTGGTCACATTGTGGGACCTACTCGACGGATCGGTCGTTCGAGACGCTGCCACCGTCGGAATTCTGGTTCTGAGTGGCTTGGCTGGTGTGTATGCCGTCTGGTTTGCATTCGAGTTACTCTCGTCGCGATGGTCTCGCGGACTAGTGGCACTCTCTATAGAGGGGGTCTACCATCGGTCTGCAGTCTTTCGAAGCTACTTCCCATGGGAAGCGGTGGCTGAGATTTCCGCGATCGACAATAATGGACCGTATATAACCATGGCCGTCCGGGAGGGAGCAGATTCCTGGTTTGAGCGGACGTCGCGGCTTTGGCGGCAGGAGGAGTTGACGTTTGCGCCACATATGGCGGTTCGTGGTCGTTGGTTGTCGGTGGATCCCGCTATAGTTTATTACGAGCTCATCTACTACAGGGATCACCCGATCGCGCGAAGAGAACTGGGTACTACCGTCGGTGTTGATCGTCTCAGGTCGGGTTCGTTCGAGGTTTGACCTCGTCGGAACGACCGCACGGTGCCCGACGGGGCTCACGTTGACCCCACGGCGGAGCGTGGCACCATCAGTACATGGTCGCGATGTTGCCCGTGTTGAACCTGCCTGACGGCGCCGTGCTGCTCGACGTCCGCGAAGACGATGAATGGGTGGCAGGACATGCGCCGGATGCGGTGCACGTCCCGATGGGCCAGGTACCCCAGCGACTCGAGGAGATCGCCGCTGCCTTCCCCGACCCTCCGGTGCCCGTGGTATGCCGTTCCGGGATGCGGTCCGCGAAGGTGGCGGCTTACCTTTCGGGGATAGGGCTGGACGCGGTGAACATCGATGGCGGGATGCAGTCCTGGGCCACCGCCGGCCGCCCCTTGGTGGCCGAGACGAGCGCGCCGCCGACCGTGCTGTAGCCCAGTGATGCCGGTCTGCTTCCGCTGCGGGCGCCCGGCACCGCCGGGCACGCACTGCGCTGTCTGCGGGATGGCCGTGCCC
>JBOHGM010000164.1:0-6314 GCA_050699435.1 Pseudonocardiaceae bacterium
CAGCGTCACCGGCGGCGAGCGCGGCGGCGTGGTCGGCGAAGACCGGCGCGAGCACGCTGTCCACCGTCGGCGCGAGCGCGCTCAGCCGGGGCACCACCCGCATCGCCCCGAGCCGGACCGCATCGTGCAACGCCTCGAGTTCCGGGCAGCGCAGGCCGCGAGCAGCGGCGAGGTCCGCCGCGCGGCAGGCGAGGCTGCGGGCCGCCGAGAGCTCGCCACGCGCGGCCGCCGTCCAGGCCTGCGCCAGCACCGCGTCCCACTCGAAGATCCGGACCGCCGAGAGCTGGCTGCGGCGCTGCTCGGCGAGCGCCTGCTGGGCATCCTCGACGCCGCCGAGCAGCGCAGCGGCCAGCGCTGCGCCGCCCAGCGCCCACGGCAGCAGCCCGCCAGGATCGTGCTGACGCAGCAGCGCGCAGGCCTCCCGGAGCCGGTGGCGCGCGGTCGCCGCCTGCCCGGCCGCCAGCGCGGCGCGCCCGAGCAACATCGCCCACAGACCGCGCAGATCGTGTGCCTTCTCCGCCACCACGCGCTGGTAGGCCGCGCTCGCCAGGTCTTCCATCTGCCGGTACCGGCCGGCCGTCCAGTACGCCACCGCTTGCCCGGCGAGCAGCTCACCGACGAGATAGGGGCGCTCGTCCAGCAGCCGCCTACCCGCCTGCATGCCCTCGTCAGCCAGGTGCAGCGCGGCGCTGCACCGCCCGAGGACGGCCAGCGCCGGGACCGCCGCGATGCGCGCCGCCACGGTGATCTCGTCGCTGGTCGATTCCCGGGTCAGTAACCCCTCCGCAGCGGCCACCGCGTCCTTCGGCCGACCGTGGAAGAACGCCAGCGTCGCCCGATGGGCGACCAGCAGATCGTGTTCGGGGCCTGGCGCCATGGCCTGCTCGGCCGACTGCATGATCTCCTCGGCGCGCTCGGCGTCGCCGAGCCCCCAGAAGAAGATCGAGGACGCGACCCTGGCCCATTCGGCGACGATGGCGGTATGGGCATCCAGTGGGATATCCAGCGGGGCATCGGGCGGTGCGTGCTGCAGGATCATTGAACGCGCCGCGTCGTAGCGGCCCTGCCAGTACAGCGCATCGGCCAGCGTGACCCAGGCGTCCGTGCCGCCACTTTCGTCGACAGCGGCACGGGCCAGCCGCTCCGCCAGCCGGTGGTCGAACATCGCCCGGGCCCGCCGCGCCCCGGCCACCAGGGTCGCCGGATCAGCGGACTCGCCGCTCTCCAGCCGCCACAACGCGACGCGCAGCACGTCGTCACGCCGGTGCACGCCGGTGGCGTGCAGCGCGTCGGCCAGCCGACGGTAGACGGTGCGCCTGCGCACCGCCCCGAGCCCAGCACGCATGCTCTCGGCGTAGAGCGGATGGGCCAACCGCAGGCTGTCCGTCCGGCCCTGCCGCTCCTGGGTCAGCAGTCCGCTGGTGTGCAGTTCCTGCACCACCCGGGACCCGACGATGGAGCCGAACAGCTCGGCAGGCAGCGGTTCGCCGACGGCGAGCACCTCCAGCGCGCAACGCTGCTGGTGACTCAGATCAGCCAGCCGGTCCTCGACCAGCTCGGTCAATCGGTCGCTGCAGGCCAGCTCCCCCGCCCAGGACCACACGCCGGCCTGCTCCGCGAGGCTGCCCCGTTCCAGCCCGATCAGCACGAGCTCATGCAGGTAGAGCACGTTGCCCCGGCTGGCGTCCCACAACCGGTGCAGGGTGGCGGTGTCGAGCTGCCCGCCCAGTACGGTGTCCAGCAGCTGCCCGATCTCGGTTCGGGACAGCGCCGGCACCTCGATCCACTCGGCCAGGCCGTCCTTCCAGAGCGAGTTGATGCCGTCCGGGACGCGCTCGCCCTGGCACACGGTTGCCACCACAAACGCGTGCGCGCCGGATGCGAGCAGGTGGGCGAGGTCGGCGGAGCTGTCGTCGAGCAGGTGCGCGTCGTCCACTCCCAGCACGACCGGCCGGTCGCCGCTGCTGCGACGTAGTTCGTCGGCGACCCGCCGCATCACCTCGAGAGAACCGGTCGCTGCGGCGGCGCCGTGGGGAAGCAGGTGAGCGAAGGCGCCGAACGGCACCCCGACGATCCCGCGCGTCCCCACCGCCCAGTGCGTGGCCCAGCCCTGGCTCGCGGCGTGTTCCAGCAGCTCAGTGGCCAGCCGAGTCTTGCCGACGCCGGACGCCCCGGACAGCACGGCCCCCTGGACATCGACGTCGGCGAGCGCGGCGCGCAGCAGCGTGAGCTCTTCGTCCCTACCGACGAGCCCCCACCGCAACGTCACTCGATCAGCCTATAGCGGGCGGCTCTGCGCACCGACGGATTTTTGTTTGTTGGGTACGTATTCACCTGAGTCAGCGGGGACTCATGACTGTGTGCCGACGGCATGGTCACCTTTGGGGTGAGCCGAGGTCACGGGAGGGGCGCGACATGAAAGAGCGCGTGGCGGTGGCAGTGACGGCCTTCGACCCGATTTCGCGGGCAGGCATCGCCAGTCAACTGCGGTTTCGCCAGGAGGTCCAGCTGGTCGACGTCGAAGGGGTGGCGCCTGCGGTGGCGATCGTGGTCGTCGATCGGGTGGATGACCAGGCCGTCCAGGCGATTCGCGCGGCCCAGCGAGGCGGCGGCGCGCGGGTGATTGTGGTGGCCAGCCAAGTCGAGGGCGCCGACCTGCTCGCGGCCGTGGAGGCAGGCTGCTGCGGGCTGCTGCGCCGAACCGAAGCGTCGCCGGACCAGCTGATCATGGCGATCAACGCCGCGGCGGCGGGCGACGGCACCTTGCCGCCGGACCTGCTCGGCCGGTTGATGCAGCAGGTGGGGCGGCTGCAGCGGGACGCGCTGGCCCCCCGCGGCCTCACCCCGGTCGGCATGTCGAAGCGGGAGTTGCACGTGCTGCGGCTGGTCGCCGACGGCCACGCGACCAGCTACATCGCTCGTGAGCTCGCCTACTCGGAGCGGACCGTCAAGAACATCATCCACAATGTGACCACCCGGCTGCAGCTGCGTAACAGGGCGCAGGCGGTGGCTTATGCGGTGCGTGAGGGCTTGATCTGAGGCGAACCCTGACCGGAAAAGAACACAGTTCCCGGCTCACGTCGGCAGTATCGGGTGGTGAACCACCTCACCGGCGGCGATCAGAGGTAGGTCGTCGCCAGGGTCGGCGATCACCTGGAATGGCAGGACGAGGGGGGCTGCGAGCCAACGCTTGCGCTTCGGCCGTACCCGGATCGTGCTCTGCGCCAGCGTCCCAGGGAACACGATGAGCCTCCCGGGGCTGCAGTCCACCCGCAACGCACATGCAGGGTCGCGCCCTCGCAGGTTCATCCGCACCGTGGCGTTGCCCCGGTTGGCCACCGTCAGCTGGAACACCGCCGACGACCGCCGAACGCAATGGGGGATCAATTCGAGAACCGTATCAGTGAAGCGACCCACCTCCAGCAGTTGCTCGACCACCGAGCCGGCGGCTTCCGTGGCTGACGTGGTCAGCACACCGAAGGGCATGGCCCCCGCCCGCACATGTGCTGCGCGGGGCGGACGGAAGTGCGCCACCACCCGACCACTTGCTTCCGGCCCCAGCGCGAGCACCGGCGGGTCCAGCGTCGTCCAACTGGCGGCGGCGCCCACCACCTCGAAGGTGAACCGATCGGCGGTGAGACCGAGATTGCGCACCAGCAGCTCGCGCATGGCGTGCCCACCGGGTTCGAGCCGGATGCTGCAGCCGGGAAGCACCACCTGGGCCCGCATAGCACGAAACTAGGAGCCGGGGCGGCCAAAGCCATCAGCCGTTGAGGAACACCTTCGGGAAGCTTCAGGTGCCCTCTGTGGCCCAGCCAGGCGACCCTTCAGGCGTCCCGCCCGGTGGCCGGGAGCAGCGCGGCGAGAGCCGAGCGCCCGCTGATCCCCAGCTTCCCGTAGACGTGGTGCAGATGGTTGCCGACGGTCCGGCCGGAGATCACCATGCGATCGGCGATCTCCGGGTTGGACAAGCCTTCGGCGGCGAGCTGAGCGATGTCCCGCTCCCTGGCGGTGAGCTGCGGGGCTTCGATACCGGCTGCCAGCGGGGTCCGGGCCCCCTCGCAGCGATCCAGCAGCAGTGCGGCCTGGGCACGCAGCCGACGATCACTCGCCGAGATACCGAACCGCTGATACCCGTGGGCGGCTTGGACGTAGGCCTCAGCCGCCAGCAGGTCGGCGCCGAGCGCGACGAAAACAGCGCCGACCGCCTCGATCCCGACGGGATCGCCGTCCGCCGCTGCCCTGGCGTGGGTGGCGAAGGTTTGGACCAGATCGCTGTCCAGCACACCGGCCAGCTCGTGCAGCCGATCCACCGCGGTCTCGGCCGCCCCCAGCCGGACGGCATCGTGCAGCGCGAACGCCTCGAAACTCGCCGCGTGATGCGCACGGGCGTACTCGGCCGCGGCAGCAGCCAGCTGCCCCGCTCCAGCAAGGTCACCGGTAGCGGCGGCAACCCACGGCCGCGCGAGCTCCACCCAGGGCTGCAGCAGCGCTTCCGACGGTGGACGCCGATGGTCTGCCTCGTGCAGGGCGGCCAGCGCTGCCCCGGCACGTCCGGCGAGGGCTTCGGCGTGCGCCAGCTCGCCGAGGACATGGTGACGGAAGGGCGCGTGCTGCCGGTGCCCGGAATTGCCCCAGTCCCCGGAAAACCGGAGGCCCTCACGGGCCCAGCGCGCCGCGGTCCGCACCCGTCCGCGCAGTCGTGCCACCTGGGCCTGCACGCCGCAGGACAGCCGCACCGAGAACTCCCACTCGGTCTGCACTGCGTGCGTATGCAATGCTGTCGCGAGCTCATCGGCCTCGGAGAACCGGCCGGCGAACAGCGCCGCGTAACACCGGTAGACCCGTCGCGTCTCCGAAACCCAGGGAACCTCCTCGGCCCAGTGCGAGAGCGGTTCCGCGGCCAGGTCCAGCACGTCACGGGCGAGTTCCAGCCGACCGACGTGGACCAGCGCCATCCCCTGCAGCACCGGCAGCTGGGCGGCCGTCCGTGGACTGAGCCCCCGGCGCGCCTGGAGATCGGCCAGGCCACGCTGGGCTCGTCCCAGGTTTGCCTGGAGCAGCTCGAACGCGCACAGGACCAGGTCGATCTCATCCCGCCAGGCCGGTTCCGTGATGGCATCCCGGGTGGCGCGCAGTAGTGCGAATGCCTCGTCGATGCGATGCAGCCCCCAGAACAGGTTGCTGGCCCGGCCGATGGCGTAGTCGCCCCGCTGGCCGTCCGACATCGGAGCGTCGGCCAGCCGAGCCATCACCTCCTCGTTCTCGGCGCTGCGCTGGGACAAGAACAGCGCGCGCCACAGCACCGCGCCCGCTGCCAGGTCGCCGCCGAGGTCGAACGCCGTCCTCGCCAGTCGTTCCGCTAGCGGCAGATCCAGTACCGCGAAGGCCCGGCCCGCGGCCGCGGCCATCACGTCCGGCCGCACCGGGGCAGCGGCGTCCAGCCGCCAGGTGGCGATCCGTAACCAGTCGTCCGCGCGGCGCGCCCCAGTCGCCTCGACCGCATCGGCCAGGCTGCGTCGCAGGGCCGCTGAGCGCTGCGGGGAACAGCCCGCCCGCAACACCTCACCGTAGAGCGGATGCGCGAGCCGGACGTCGACCCGGCGGCCGTCGTGGCGCGCCCAGAGCAGCCCCCTGGACTCGGCGGACTCGACCGTGTGCCGGTCAGCCAGCGAGGTCAGCAGATCGGCGCCGATCGGCTCGCCGTATGCGACGATCTCCAGGACCCCCTGTTCGGCCCGTTCCAGGCAGCCGATCCGAGCGGAGATCAGCTCGACGAGCCGAGGGGAGGTGACCCATGGCCCGACCCAGCGCCACACTCCGGCAACCTCGGTGAGCGCCCCGCTGTCGACGCCCGCGTTGACCAACTCCTGCAGAAACAGCATGTTCCCCTGCGTGGCCCGCCACAGGCGCCGGCTGGTGACGCTATCGACCTGGCCGCCCAGCGCTGCGATCAGCACGTCTGCGGTCCCGGACTGCGACAGCGCCGTCACCTCGACCCGCTCGGCCAGCGCGTCCTTCCACAGCGCTCGGATCGGGTCGGGCATCGGATGCCTGCTGCGCAGGCTGGCGAGCACGAAGGCCCGGCGGGTCCGGGCAAGCTGGTGCACGAGCGATGCGGAGATCTCGTCGAGCAGGTGTGCGTCGTCGACACCCAGCACCAGACGGCGCGTGCCACAGCGGTCCAGGAGGGCATCCGTGGCGGCTCGTAACCCGACCGGGCTGGTCGACCGTTGCGCAGGCAGCAGCGGGGCGAA
Source organism: Pseudonocardiaceae bacterium (assembly GCA_050699435.1). Classification (GTDB taxonomy): domain Bacteria; phylum Actinomycetota; class Actinomycetes; order Mycobacteriales; family Pseudonocardiaceae. The sequence goes on from JBOHGM010000164.1 coordinate 6,258, forward strand.
CGCACCCAGCGGGATGGGTGTCGTCGCTGCCGTCCCTGCCGCCCACAGCGTCACGTA
>JBOHGM010000165.1:0-6023 GCA_050699435.1 Pseudonocardiaceae bacterium
AACCCCAGCCCACCCGCGTCCATCTGTCCCATCTGATCGTCACCCATAGTCACCCAGGCAACGAGACTGCCACCCCACCCGTCAAGCCGCCACACCGATCAAACCCACACGATCTAGCGAGGAGCCGACCAGTGTTGAAAGGTGGATCAATATAAACTAACTTCACCTGGTGAAGGTATTCCCCTGCGTACTCGGGTAAGCTTGTGAGTGATCGCAAAGCATGAAGATTGTCGCCGGCAATGAGCAGGTTATCCGTGGCGGCGGTCGAATCGGAGTGGACCTGACCCACACTATCTATGGGCTCAAGCAATCGGATCTCGGTGACCCGCGGGTCGTCATGATCGACCCACTCGTAGCCCCCGGCCTCTGTCCCGAGGAGCGCACGTTCCTTGTTAACCCACGACAGGCTGAGTCGGCCCAGTTGGCTCATGTACAGTCCTCCGTGTCCAGGTGTGGGCACTCTAGCCGTCCGCGCAAGGCAATGTCATCTAGCACCGCCAAACCTATAGTTTACGTTGCGTGCGTATCTGCAAGCCGGTCCTTCACCGGTTTCGACCTCGATTTGCTCGGTGGTCATTCAGCTCCTTCGGACTCGGCCAGAGCAGTGTCGGATCCTAACGGTTGGGTAGCTTCACCGCCGCTTGGCTCGCCGTAGGGGCTCCAGTGAAGGTGACCGTACGGTGCAGTGGGTCCCGTTGTTCCTGGTGAAGACCCCCTGCGCTCTCCCAGCGAGGACGTCGACGGCCCCGGACGTCGCGCCGCTGTCCCTTGAGCTCCAGCCACAAACGGTGCGGCCGCGACGCGCTGCGGACAGATGTCGCTTGGACACGCCCAACCCCAGTCTCAGCTTTCCTACGGCACCTAGGCTGCGGTTGTGGCTGACGACCGTAGTGGCTGGCAGACGTTCGGTGAGAAGACGATCTATGACAGCCGGTGGGTTCGGTTGGGGTTGGTGGACGTGGGGGCGCCGAACGGGGAGCGTTGGGACTACCACGTCCTGCACCTGAGCCGGATCGCGATCGCGCTCGTGGTGGATGGTCAGGACCGGGTGCTGATGTTGTGGCGGTACCGGTTCATCACGGAGCAGTGGGGCTATGAGTTGCTGGGCGGGCTGGTGGAGGACGGGGAGGACGCAGCCGCCACGGCGGCGCGGGAGGCAGCGGAGGAGAGCGGGTGGCGTCCGGTCGGGGAACCGGTGCACCTGGTGAGCTTCGAACCGTTGCCGGGGCAGGTCACGGCTCCGATTGACGTATACCTGTGGCGAGACGCTGAGCAGATCGGCAAACCGACCGACACGGAGGAGGTTGGCCGAATCGAGTGGGTCTCCCTGTCGCGGATACCGGAGTTGGCTGCGCGGCAGGAGCTGCTCGGGTCGGGGACGCTGGTCGGGTTGCTGTACTACCTGGCCTCACGCGGAGGTGCTGCCGGGTAGTACGAGGCGGTTGAGCTGTTGCTGGTGCCGGTCGGATTTGATCTGGGCGGCGAGTCGGCGGGCTTGGCGGGCGTGGGTGAGCGCGGCGTCTCGGTCGCCAGCGGTGGCGTGGGCGTAGGCGAGGTCGACCAGCAGCCCGCTGTGGGCGCGGACGAACGCGGCGGGGAGCCGGGTGAGAGCGTCGGCGAGCTGGTCGATCGCGTCCGGTGCGCCGATGCGGGTAAGGGCGTGGCCGCGCCAGCGATCAAGATGCGAGTCCGCCAGGAACAGGAACGGCAGTTCCGGGTCGATGGGGTTGACCGGGAGGAGCACGTCGGCGGTGTCGAAGGCCCGTCGTGCGTCAGCGGAGTGTCCGGCTGCCGCGAGGGCTTCGCCGTGCGCGGCGGCCAACCAGGCCCGGAGCAGCGGCGCGGCAGCGTGATCGGCGAGGGTGCGGGCATGGGCGAGCTGCTGGACTGCGGCCGTGGTCTCGCCGAGGTCCAGGAGCACGAAGGCTTGTTCGGCGGTGGCGTGGGCGAGCAGAGCGGGCGAGCCGGATTCGCGGGCGGCGGCTTTGGCGCGTTCGTAGTGAGTCCAGGCTTGGCCGGGGGCGGCGCGGTCGAGCGCTTGCCACCCGGCGAGGGTGGACGCTTCCACGAGTGCCCCGGCCAGCGCGGGTCGCTGATCTCCGGTGCTGTAGCTGAGCAGGTGATGTACCTGGTCGATCTGCGTGCGGAGCTGGTCGAGCTGGGTGATCGCGCCGAACTGACGGTCGACGTGGCGGGCATGGTCGATCTGCTGGCGGAAGAGGTGCACGGTCGCCTGGTCGACGGTGCGGGCGACGGCGAGCCGGGACCGTAGTTCGGTCGCTTCGGGGTCCTCTTCGGGCTCGTCGGGGAAGCCGAGTTCGGCGTTGGTGCGGCCGTAGATCTCGCGGAAGAGTCGCCGGTAGAGGTCGCTGGGTTGTTCTTTTCCGTTCTCCCATCGCGAGAGCTTGGTTTTCAGGCTCGTTTTGCTGGCGATCGGCAGGTTGAGGGCGGCGGCGCGGCGGGTGAGCAGGTCGATCACCTGGGCAGCGGTGTAGTCCAGGTGGCGGCGCACGGTCTGCAAAGACGTCGGCATCGTCAGCTCCGGCACCGGGTAAACCGGCGCTGACCTGCATGGTTAATGGTAGTTAATGGGCTGGTCGTTAACCGGCGCCAATTACGAACACGCCCTTGTGTGGCGTTTCCTCGTTCCATGCGAGAAATCACGAAGACCGCAAGCGGCCGGCTACCGGCCGGGCGAGTCATGGCGGGTCGCCAAGTCGTCAAGGCGTTGCTCGATCGCGGCCAGGCGCCGGTCGATCGAGGTCAGCCGGGCGGCCACGGGGTCAACGGGCGGGGTCTCCGGTTCGCCGCGCTCGGGTGGGGTGCGGCCGCGCAGCAGGGCGTTGAGGTGCTCGGGGTGCCAGCCGAGGGCGAGCGAGAGCGCTTCGAGGGTGCGGGTGTTGCGGCGGCGCTGGGCGGTGTTGCGGTGCAACTCGCGCACGATCGCGACCGATACCTGGGCGCGCTCGGCGAGTTCGCGTTGCCGCCAGTTGAGTTCGGCTAGCCTCGTATCGATCGCGTTCGCGACCGCCGTCCAGTCCTGCTGCACCTATTCCTCCGCGCTCCGCCCTTGAGCGCCGAAGAGTAACCCCGCCCGTCGTTTCGACGGGCTGTTTGCCCCGGCTCGGCCGCGCATCGGCAATGCCGGCGCCCTCGTTCCACTGAAATCAGTGCTACTTACCGCTGACATTATGTTTTTGTTCGGGAGTTTCGTTATGGACAGCAAGAACGGGGGCGCCGGGAGCCCGGCGTTCTACACCGTTCCCGAGGCCGCCCGGATTCTGCGGGTGACCCCGGCAACGATCTACCGCGCCATCCGGGACGACGCCTTCCCGGCCGTGCGGATCCGCACCCGCTACGTCGTCCCGGCAGCGGCCGTCGACCGGCTCGCCGCCGAGGCCGCCGACTCCGGTGGGTGCGTGGATGTGGCCCGCATCGCCGCCGAGCGGTGCACCGCTCGTGAGGTCACTCGCGCGATCGGGGGTGCGCCGTGGTGAACCACGACCAGGACCCGGACTACGGCGCGATGACTGCCCTGCTTGACCGGCTGCGCCACGTCCCGGACGACGTGCTCACGGCTGTCGTGGTGCGCGGCGGGCTGTGCTTCTGGTGCCTGTGGCCTCCCGACGAGCCGGACTGGGACGACTGCGCACCCAGCGACCGCGTACTGGCCGCGCGGCTGTGCGCCGGATGCCCGGTCATCGATCAGTGCATGGAGCTGGACCTGCGTACAGCCGGAACCCACACCACGGGCGTGTGGGGTGCGTTGCCCGAGGACGACCGGCGCGCGCTGCACCCGATCTGGCACCGGCACCGCCACCAGCAGACCAGCAGAGAGCAGAAGGGAGGACCGACGCCATGACCCTCAACCTGAGTCCGACCGAAGTGCTCGCCGCGTTCGGTGTGCTGCTCACCCTGGTCATGGTGTGGCGCTCCGGTACTCGCCGAGCACGGCGCGCGGCCGACGCCGCCCGTGCCGGGTCGCAGGCGGTGTCGCTGGCCGGGCGGGTGCTGCTCACCGCCGGGGTGATCGTCGGCGTCCAGTGGGTCGCGATCATCTACGCCGCCGGGAGCATGCTGTTCTGGGTCGTGCTGGCGCTGCCCGCGCTGATCGCCGGACACGTCCTGACCCGGCTGCTCACGGTGACCTCGCTGGACACCACCCGGCGGCGGGACGACCGGCGATGACCACGCCACACGACGACGGGCGGGAGGAGGTGGCCGCCGCCGGGCGGCCACCCACCCCCCACAGCGGAGACGGCGATCAGGCGCTGCCCGGGTCGGCCGTGGTCCCGGCGGACCCGGTGCTCGACGGCGAACTGGTCGACGATGACCGCCCGCGCGGCGAGCGGCAGCCCTACCGGCGTGCGGTGTCGCGTTGGCAGCGCTCACCTCGGGTGCCTGCCGCACTCAAGAGCCGCGCCCAGGCCGTGCAGGCGGCGAAGGACACGGCCGTCACGGCGGCGGGCGCGCCGTGGTGGTTCGTGCGGGCGACCGGCCGGGGGACGGTGCTCAGCGTTCGAGCGTGGCGGCAGTGGGTCAGCGTTCGCGACTACCAGGAGGCAGCAGAACAGTCGGAGAAGCTTGCGGACAAGTACATCGAGATCCGTGAGCTGACCCTGTTCCGGTGGCGCGTGACCGGCGCCGTGACCGGGACCGGCGCGGCCGGGGGTACGGTGGCCGAGATCCTTTACGGTCCCCCCGCGCTGTGGGTCGCGGCCCTGATCGGCGCGGCGGCCTTGGCGATCACCGGGCGCCGCAAGGACGGCAGCCCCGGCCGCAAAGCCGTGCTCGCCGGACCCCGCTCGCTGACCTGGACGATGGACCCGCAGATCCTGGTCGACGCCTTCCGGGACGCGAAGCTGATCGGCAAGGACGAGACGCTGCGACTGGTTGAGCGCGCCTGCCGGGTCGGGGCCGGGTGGGCGATCACGGTCGATCTCCCGGCCACTCGTAAGGCCGCCGATGTGGTGAAGAACCGCGACGCCCTCGCCTCCGCGCTCGCCGTGGACGAGGTGCAGCTGCTCGTCGAACGGGTACGAGGCAACAGCGGCCACGCTGGACGGGTCGCCCTGTGGGTCGCCGACACGGACCCGTACGCGGGGCCACCGCTGCGCACGCCGCTGCTCGACGTGGCGAGCTGGGATGCGTGGCGGCCGGTGCCGTTCGGCCGCGACGCCCGGGACCGCCGGATCGATCTCCCGTTGGTGTGGACCTCGCTGCTCGTCGGCGCGATCCCCCGGCAAGGTAAGACCTTCGCCGCCCGGCTCGCCGCCGCCGGACTGATTCTCGACCCTTACACCCGGCTATACGTGGCTGATTTCAAGGCCGGTAAAGATTGGGACGCCGCGGCGCGGGTCGCGCACCGATTCATGTCCGGCGACGAACCTCACCACGTCCTTGAGCTTGCCGCGTGGCTGGTCGAACTCATCACCGAAGTCCAAGGCCGCTACCGGCGCATGCGTGAACTCGATAACCAGACCTGCCCGGAATCCAAAGTCACCCCCGGAATGTCACGCGAGCCGTCACTGAACATGCCAATCACCGGTATCTTTATCGACGAAGTACAGGTCCCCCTCGAAGAACGCACACCCGTCGAGGTACAAGGCAAGAATATTCCCGCCGGCGAGTACATCGGCGAGCTGCTGACCTGGCTCGCGAAGAAGGGTCCGGCCGCAGGAATCCTGCTCGTTCTGGCGACTCAACGACCGGATTCCAAGACGATCCCCTCCGCGTTGCGGGCTGTGCTCGGTTCGCGGTTCGCACTGCGGGTGATGGACTGGCGGGACAGCAATATCATTCTCGGTGAGCAGATGAACACCAGGGGATGGGACAGCAGTCGACTTCTGCCGTCTCACAAGGGGGTGGGCATTCTCCGGCCGGATGGCGAGACAGCGGCCGGTGCGGATGTTCTGGCCATGATGGTTCGCACCTATTACATGCCGAATGATGATTGGGCCACGCTGTGCGCGCGTGGTGAGCCTCACGGACGACGCGCCGTCTTTCCACGATTTGCCCGAACC
>JBOHGM010000166.1:0-5961 GCA_050699435.1 Pseudonocardiaceae bacterium
CGCGACCTCGGCTCGGACTACTTCACCCGCCGCTTCGACAACCCCGACGCCCGCAAGCGCCGGCTCATCCGCGAACTCGAAGCCCTCGGACACAAGGTCAGCATCGAACCCACCGCCGCGTAGCCGCTCACCAACACCGATCACCCACCCACCCGACACCCACTCGGGTCACCAACCCCTGCGCCCGGAATGTGCCTGGTCACCATAGTTTCGTCTCAGACGGTAAGATCCTGTCCTGCGGCGAGGGCGGCTAGCTGCTCACCAACGACAGCGCACTCGCCGCGCGCGCCGCCTCGTGGCGCAACCACGGCCTCACCCCCGCACCCGGTATCACCGCCGGTTCCCGCATCGGCCACAACTTCCGGCTCGCCCAGCCGCTGGCCGCACTCGCCCGCCACCACCTCGCGGAGTTCGACACCGCGCTCACCCAGCGACGGCACTACCACGACCGGCTGATCAGCGCACTGGCCGGCACACCGGGGCTCGCGGCCGTTCCGGGGTCGACCGGGGACAACGGATACAGCCCGCTGTGGCGGGTGTCGCTGCCGACCCCGCGGGCCTTCGCCGCCCGGCTTGCTGACCTCGGCGTCGTCAACAGCGTAGGCAGCTTCGGACTGAAGGCCGCGCCGCTGCAACCGTGGTGTTCGACGCTGGAACCGGCGGCGTGCCCGCACGCCGCCGAGCTGCTCGACCGGCTGCTTGCTGTCACGCTGACCGCCCACCACCACAACCGGGATCTCGATGAGATCGCCGCCATCATCGACCGAGAGGCACGCGCATGGCCCTGATCGACCTCGCGAACGATCCTCACACCGCGCGCACCCGGTTCCTGGTGATCGACTTCGAGGCCCTCACCCCCGCCGGGCGCGCCCCGGAACCTGTCGAAGTGGCCGCCATCATGCTGGAATGCGCCGCCTCCGGCGAGCTGGCCAAAACCACGCGGTTCGAATCACTGATGCGCCCACCCGCCGAGGTACCGGTGACCTGGCGGGATCAAGCCTCCGGTATCACCCCAGCCATGCTCGCCGATGCCCCGCCCGCCAGCGAGGTGATGGCCGCGCTGGACCGGCTGCTGCCCGCCCCCGACAACCGGGAAGCCAGCTGGCCCTACCGACTGGTCGCGCACAGCGCCGGCACAGAGCGAACGCTGATCTTCGGACAGCGTGAGCACTGCCCCGTTCTGGCCGCCACGCCCCTGCTCGACAGCGTCCGTCTCGCCCGCGCAGCGCTGAGGGGACTGTCCCGCCACGGTCTCAGTGAGCTCGCGCGCTACCTGCAGATCCCCATCCCCACCGGCTGGCACCGCGCGATGGCCGACGTCGAACTCACCGTCGTGGTACTGATCCGCCTGCTCGAGCAGGGGCCGTGGCGCAGCCTGCACGACCTCGAACGCGACGCCCGGGTGGAACCTAAACGCCCCGACACACCCACGGCCGAGCAAGACGGCCTGTTCTAGGCGAGCCATCAAACTCAGCGGCAGGTGCGTCCTGCGCGAAAGGCGGTGCCGGTGACCTCACACTCCGACCAGCGGCCGGGCCTGGCCCAGCAGCGCCAGCACCTGCAACGCTTGCAACCGCGAATCCTCGGCGACGTCGGGATCGTGGGCGAGTTTCTCGTCGGTGAACCATCGCACCGGGCACTGCGCGTGCGCGACTGGGTCGGCCGAGTCCATCTCCGCCACGAAGGCGTGATCGACATGGACGTGCTCGACCGGAGTGTGGTTATCCGCGCAGGCCGGCATTTCCACTGTCCACCACGCTCCTGGCACCGGCTGGTGCGGAAAGGTCTCCGGCAGTGGCAGCGACGCCAACCGCGCCCGCAGGCCGGCTTCCTCCAGCGCTTCGCGCACCGCAGTCTCGGCCCGGGGTCTCACCGTCCTCGACGTGCCCGCCGGTGGGGAGCCATCCGCCCAGCCGTGGATGCCACGTCAGCGCGATCACGGCTAGCTACAGTAAAGCCCGGCGCTAAATGTTCACGCCAGCTTTCTTGGCTAGTTTGACTAGCATGGGGTTGCTTCGCTTATGGAGCGAGATGAGGACACGCAATAACTCTTGACTGGTTGGATGAACTTTTGCTTTTTGGGGGGCAGCTTCCCACGCGTTCATGAGGAAGTGGACCGCTCCTTCTCTGTCGCGTAGCGCCAATTTTGCGCGGGCGGCGTCTATGTATAGATTCCCGATTCGGGTGGGTGGCAGTATCAATTCTTGCCGCTGCATCCGGTTCGCTAGTTCTGATGCCTCTTTGTGCTTCTCTAAGTCCCCGAACGTCGCTACCAAGTGAATTGCGGTGTTCTCGGGGCCGAATATTCCGTGAACGTCGGTCACATCTACGGGAAACTCTTCGGCTGCCTGCCGTGCGCCTGCTATGTGCCGTTCAGCTTCATTGTTTTCGCGGAGGCGTCCAGCGAGGGTCAATCCGCGAAGATGAAGGACGCCGAGTCCTAGAGCCTTTTCGTGCCCCTCTAGCTCTATCTCGGCGCGAACTATCGCACGATCAACTACGGCCAAGCCGCCGGCAAAGTCTCCCGAATTAAGGAACGCGCCTGCTTCGTCTCGGGCGGCGGCGGCAATTGCGAGCGGCGTTGCTCTTTCGGCGGCTAACTTCTGGCGTAGAACGGCCAGCTCGGCAAGGTCCATCCACCGATGCCTAGCCGCAAGATAATAAATTGCGCTGTAGACGCCCGACACCATGTCCCACGCTTCCGGCGACCCTACCGAGTGGGCATGATTCGTCACGGCGGGGAGAAGTCGAGGAAGTCTCTCTATGAGACCAAACAAGTCCGCGTCATGCACAAGCTTTTTGACCACGGCGCACTCATAAGCGAGCGCATCAGAATTGGGTGGAGGCTCGCCGGGCAGATCAAATCTCCGAATAGCGCTACGAAGTTCGTCTAACTTTCCCTCATCGGATTTGTCTACTCGTGTTTTGCCGAGCACTTCATCAAGAGTAGTTCCCATTGCTGAGGCGAGAGCCGCCGCTACACCCTGGGTTAACGCACGGTCACCGATTTCAATTTTGCTTAGCAAAGACACGGAGACGCGCGCCTTCTGCGCTAGCTTTACTTGGCTCATGTCGCGCTGCTTACGCAGGACTGCGACGTTTCGGCCAGGTCCCGGTGTCTCGATCTCGGGTTCCATGCGTATCAACCTTCCCGTAACGAGTGCCTTTCAAACGTTACCCCGAACTGTCCGTAGCTGCTCACCTACGGCCGGTGCAAGAAGTGTGAAAGTTCCTCGCTTGAAGTTGATGTTGTGTAAGGGTACCAACCGCACCCCTGGACTTGGGAGGCCCTGACGTGAGCAGCCAAGATACGGCCTCGCCTCTCACCGGTGGTCACCTCCCGGCTAGCCTTGAGGCGTCGTCATCGCTGACGGTGAGGGTACTCAACACCCACACCGACCACACGGGTTTGTGCGTGGTGTGCGGGTGCGCCTGGCCGTGTGAGCGTGCGGTGCTGGCGGAGCATAACTTGGCGGCTGCGCTGTGAGCCGCTCCCGGAGCTGGGTTGGTCCGGCGATACGTGGCCCCGGCACCGCCGCCAGGCCAACCCTTCCCACCGTCCTACACGACACCTACGGGCGGCAGCTCGCCGCCATGGTGGAGCTGCTGCACTCCGGTGAGCCGTTCTCTGATCCGATCACAGCAGAACGGTTGTTCGTGTGTTTAGTTGGTGTCCTGACGCAACTTCATGAGGAGCACCAAGTAGACGACCACGGCCGGTGTTCGCCCTGTCGGCCGCGTCCCCGTAAATGGTGGCCTTGGCCCCGCCGCGCGGTGTGCACGGTTCATGCCGCGTTTGCCTCTCACATGCCGCGCGCTGTGATTTGTGCCTCACGGGGGATGCCGTGAGCACGGGGTCTGCTGCGAATTCCGACTATGCTGCGCCTCCGTGTCCTGGACCGGTGGGGTTGGTGTTGGTGGCGTCGGATACGGCGGTGAATATCTTCGGGCTCGCTACCCGGTACACGGCTCGTGCCTGGTTGCCGCAGGTCGAAAGTTCCGCTGAGGAAGTGGCCAGGGAGCTTGTTTCTCGGGCGGTGGAAACCACGGGTATTCCCGGTCCTCACCCGCGCTGGACCGCACTCCGGGACGAGGACATACCGCTTATTGAGGTTCGGTTGCGGTTGGAGTATCCGAGCTTGTTTGTTGAAGTGTGGGATAGCGACCGGACGTCACCATACCCACTGCCGGGGGCTTATCTAGATGATCATTTGGCGGCGGTGCATGAGCGGGCCCAGCGGTGGAATTGGTTCCCGCGTGGTCGCGGGAAGGTGATTTGGGCCGAACTCGGTATATCCCCGCAACTCCACACCGGTGGGCTACCTCGGCGTACCGTGGGCCGGTTCTCTTGTCCCGTCCCAGTTGGGCGGGGTGAGCCGTTGCGTGATGTGGAGGCTATGCGGCGGGTGCGTGACGGCCTTGTCCGGCTGGATTCCGATGGGCTCAAGGCGCGGCGCGATGACGTGTGATGAGGGCGGGCGTGTGGTTCCGGCGAGTTGGCCGTACTCGGCGGACACGTATGAGTCGTTCGCGGCGTTGAAGCAAGCAGGGTTTACCGTTTATTGCTGTGGTGATCGTCGTCTGCCGCATGTCTTGGTCGCGGTCTATGACTGGGGGATGGCTATGTCGATGTAGTGAACGTGCGGGGAGCGGATCGGGTCACAACCGCCCGCCTGCCGAAACATGAGGGCCTGGATATCTTCGCCCCGCACCAGGCGGTGTGGCATTACATGGGCGCGGTCGAGGCCGCCGTGCGCGCGCTGCTGCGACTCCCACACCCGACCACCCCGACGCGCCACGGTTCCTCGCCAGATCGTGTGGGTTGCGGAGAGTGTCGAGATTATGCCGGTGTGGGGTTGGTGACGGTGGGTAGGGGGAGCTTGCCGCGATGAGGTACCCGATGGTGATCATTTTGTCGGTGGTGGGGGAGCCGCGGGCGCGGGCTTTGGCCGCTTGGATCAGGGGGTTGGTTCCAGCAGCCCGTGGGAGACCCGGGTGGCGTGCCAGGCGAGGATGCCGTCGAAGTGGCGTTCGACCAGCGCGGCGAAGTCCTTGATCGGCTGTAGGCGGCAGCGTTTCGCCCCGGAGCACCAGCTGCGCAGGTATTCGGGTGCGTGGCTGGGATGCTGGTCGTGGAAGGCTTGGAAGTCCGCGCGCCGGCGCAGGGCTCCTCCGGTGGCGAGCTGGGCCCAGGGGCGCAGCAGCCGTGGCCGCTCGCGGCGCCCTGCGGTGGACAGGTTCGCCCAGTTCTTCAGCCACCGCCAGCGGGTGTGTCGCAGTTCCGGGCGGGTGGTGACCTCGGCGCGGCGCACGGCGGCTCGGACGGGTTCGGGGCCAGGTGGTAGCGCTCGAAGCTCAGCGCCGCGTTCGGCAGGGAGCCCGCGGATGCCGCGGAGGAACGCCGCACTGAGGTCCGAGCTGGTGGTGTGCATCTGCGTCGGGTCGCCGCCGTGGGCGCTGAGATCGGCGGCGAACTTCGTGACCGTGCCGGTGTCTGGGCCTTCGGTGGCGAACAGCATCCAGCTCGGCGCACAGGCTGAGGTAGTCCTGCCCGGTGCGGGCCGAGGTCTCACCCATCCCCACCCGCCGCGCGTGGGAGAAGTCCTCCTGGGCCCGGGCGGTGTGCACAGGGTGCTCGACGAGGCGCCACACCCGGGTGTCGTGCTCGCGCACAGTCGCCTCGACCCGTTTCCTCGGCATCGCCCTTGGCGAAGGTCAACACCAGGGCCTCGAACAGCATCGTGAACCCCGATCCCGGCCGCGCCCAGGGCACCTGAACGGCCGGTGTTGACACCAAACGTGCAGCTGGCGCTGGACTGGCAGCGACCGCTGGTGCAACGACCCCTGGCCCGGGGCCGGTTACCGCTGCCACTGCCGTTGATCGGCTTCCTGTGCTCGCCTCCGGCGACCTGCGCTGATGCCCAACACGGTCCCATCAATGTGTTCGTGGTGCCACCCTTC
>JBOHGM010000167.1:0-5921 GCA_050699435.1 Pseudonocardiaceae bacterium
ACCACCATGGGCGCCGCCAGCACCCGACGTCCGCACATCGCGTGGTACGCACCGCGGCCCGCTACCAGCCCGGCCGCCGTGGCCTGCTCGCTGATGAGATGATCACGTCCATCGACGGTGCTGGTCATCGTCGACGGACGGGTGGTGCTGCCGTGTCGGAGCTGGTCTACCGCGGCCATGGCGAAGCCCTTTCCTCATCGGTGGGATTTGCATCGGCCTCGGCGGCTGCCACCGCCGAGGCCACCTCTCTGTTCTCTGCTGTTGTGCCTGGTCACAGTGGGCGTCAAAACTAGCGACCAGCGCGTTTGCCGTCTGCCTCCTGTCCCGCGGGACTGACGATCCAACTATGCGATGTCTTGTTGACTCGCACTTGGCGCCCGATCAGGCAAGCCCTTTCTCGTGGTTAGGTGATACTTCGATAGTCGGTAGCGACGCGCTCAATGGCCGCGCGTGCCGCCTCGTCGTAGGAGACGAGTGGTTCCAGCTCGCTCCAGTGTTCTTCGTAGGCTCGCATGTCTTGTCTGTCGGTGACGATGGCGGTGGCGGTTTGGGTTCCCAACAGCACCGCCCGTGAGTCGTAGATCGTGAAGCCGTGCAGGGCGGGCACGGTCGCCGGGGTGGTCCATTCGATGATGCCGAGTCGCACATTCGGCCGCCACGACTCTAGGACGAGGCGATCCATCTGCTCGACCATGACCTCGGCGCCGCCCATGTTCCACCGCAGCGCTCCTTCGGCCATGACGAGAATGAACTCGCGGTCGGTGTCTATGATGCGCTGGCGCTGCAGCCGTGCTGAGATCATGCGACGTCGGTCCTGGCCGGTCAAGGAGGTGCCGAGCAATGCGTCGATGTAGGATTGGGTCTGTACCAAGCCGACCACGGTTGCTGGCGCGAACGTCCGGATGCGGGACGCCGCCGTTTCCAGCTTGCCGATGCGCTGCTGCATCCACCAGCCACCCCGCTGCAGCACCACTCGCGCGGAGGTAGTGCTCTCGCGCAGCTCGCGGGTCATGTCGCGCAGCTCGCGCCGGATCTGCGGTGAAGCACGGTAGATCCGGCACAGTGCTGCGACGTCGTCCTCGGTCGGCAGGAAGCTGCCCGTCTCGGCACGGCTGATCTTGGATTGGCTCAACCCAGCACGACGGGCTGCTTCCGCGCCCGACAGGCCAGCTTGTATCCGGAGTTGCCGCAACGTAGTCGACAGCGGGTTCTGGTTGCCCAAGGAGTTCCTTGTCAGACGACGGAGGGGTCCCGCCAGTATCCCGGATGCGCCTTCCAGTAGTCAGAGAAGTCGACCGCGCTCGACCAGGCCGCGTCCTTAGCGGCCAGGTAGCGGGGCAACGTCTCCTCGGGTACAACCTTGGCACCGACGTACCTCCCCTCGCTGTCGTAGTGCATCCGCAGCGCCTCCCGCTCGTCGATCAGCCAGAAGTCCTCGTCGAGCAGATCCGCCGGCCTGGGCCGCTCGACGAGGTCGAGAATGCGGATATGTTCGCCCGCGCGTGCGTTGTACACGTAACCCCATTCACATTCGAAGCGCAGGTAATCGTTAAGTGGACTGCGCACGACATGAACTCGGTAGGTGTGCAAACCACGGGCGACCTCACCGCGGATGTGTTCCATCCAGGGTTCCTTGCGCTCGGGGTTCGGCTTTACTTCACCGGCCAGGTACCGTTGGTACTCGTCGCCGTTGCTGGCCACGTCGTAGAGATCGAGTGTCTCCAATCGGAAGAGTACCCGGGTAAAGCGCCTGTCTATGTAATCACCAAGTTCCTGCTCATCGAGCATGCGCGACCTCCAACTCCGGCAGGGCGCTGATCGGGACCTCGACGGCGGCCTCGCCTGCCGGGAGGTCCAGTTCTCGCAAGATCTCCACCTCCACAACGAGGCGACCGCGCACCAAGACCGTTCCCCGGTCCGTGCGTCGGACTGCGCCATGCGTTGGCTCGTCAGCAGCGAGTTCGGGCAGCAGGGACGACGGGATCTCCACCACCGACTCCCCCGGTTCGAGCATGTGGGTACCCAGATCCAGGTCCGTCACCGGAAAGCCCTGCACGATGTAGGTACCCCGATCGGTGACGTTGATGTTGGGGCAGGTGCGCCCGTCGTCGCAGAGGTCACGCAACAAGATCAGCCGTATGGAAGGGCTCCCCTCAGGGTAGGTGCATCACCGCAGTTCTACCGAACGTGCACGAACTAGTCAACGAGTCATTGCAAGACACTCTTTCGTAAGCCATCCTGAGTGCACCCACGACACCGGAGGTGTGACAGTGCCCAATCTGCCCGGACACCCTGGTCAGGAGGTGCTGGCGTGATCCTGTTAACCGCAGACCAGCTCGGGAAAGCGTCCTCGACCCGACCGAGCAGGACGCCGTCACGGCGCTGAGCGACAACACCCAGGTCGGCGCCCTACTGGTGACCTCGAGTCGGTTGCGACCGGACCGGTTGTTCGGTCCCGATTCGCGTCCAGTTGGGCGAGCAGGGCGCGCGGCGCGACCATCCGGTAGGCGTCCTCGACCAGTTCGGCGACCTCGTCGTGCCGCGAGGGGGCGGAATTGCCGGCCATCGCACTGCGCCGTCACGAGGTGCTCGGTGGGTGGTACGGGCTCGGCGAGGTGCGTGTCGCCGTCGGCGAAGGACGCCACAAACCAGCGTCTCACGCCCGCACCGCCCGAAAGTTCCCCGCGGTCGCGGACCGCGAGTCACTGCGCGGGAGGCGCCGGCGCAGCAGTCGAGCCACCAGTCCGCGGCGGCGCGAGGTGGAGCTGCCGGTGGTGATCCGGTGCAGTGCTGTCTCACAGTCCCAGCACGTCGGCCCCGGCGCGACCACCAGGAGTGCCGCCAGCACCCGACGTCCGCACATCGCGTGGTACGCACCGCGGCCCGCCGCCAGCCCGGCCGCCGTGGCCTGCTCGCTGATGAGATGATCACGTCCGTCGACGGTGCTGGTCAATGTCGTGGGGCGCACGCTGCTGCGGGGATGGTGCGGCTCTGCTAGGGGACTCTCAGTCGCCATGGTGTTGCTCCTGCTTGCTCAGCTCGATGTCCCGGATCTGCCCGGCGTGGGTGACTATCTGACTGAGAAAGATCAGCTGCGCCAAGGTTTATGCGCGAGATTGCGCGGCGGCTTGAACAGGAACGACCGATCTGTCACCCTCTTCTCAACCAGCAATCCCGCGCATAACGGAGGACATCGTGCAGCTCACCTTCCTCGGAGTGACGAGCAACAACGGCGGCTCACCTACGCTGTTCGGCACCGATCGCGACACCTACCTCATCCAAGGCTGGAAGGTGCTGGATGCCGAGACGCTGGCTCAGCTGGGCCTCCCCGAGCATGAGACTGTCGTCGAGGTGCCCAGGGCTCTGCTTCGCTTCGTGCCGCCCGCGGGGAGCTAGTGGCTGACCTCATCACGGGCGAGGCTTTCGGTCGGCTGTTCCGCACCTTCGGGCACTCTGCGCGCCGCCTGGAGACCCGAGACCATTACCGCGATCCGGAGGAAGACGAAGCCCTGGCCCGGTACCTGGCCGGCACTCCAGCAGACCCTGGCTACGTGGCCTCACGGGACTATTGGCTGGACGGCACTATCCGGGCGGCAGTCGACACGGGTAAGCGTTTCGCGCGGGTCCGCGTCGTGCCCGAACCGCTCACCCCCTACCTGCGCTTCGGTCTGTATCACTGCGCCTTCAACGTCGACGCTGGCGAGGACATCCGCTATCTCGCCCGGGACGGGGCGAACGCGCTCGACCTGCCTGGTCACGACTTCTGGCTCTTCGACGAGGAGCGCTTGGCCCTGTTGTGGTTCACCAGCGACGACCGGCTCCTCGGCGCGCAGATCAGCACGGAGCCAGCCGTGGTACGTCAACACGCCCGCTGGCTCGACCTGGCCGAGGCGCACGCCACGCCCTACCGTGACTACCTGGCGGCAGACCCCATCCGAGCCATGCCGCCGGGAGGCGTCTGATCACGACTGCGGACGGGCGTGCGCAGTTCGGACGCCGGCTCCGGGTGCTGCGCGAGGAAGCCCGGCTTACCGGCAAGGACTTGGCTGCTGGGCTGGGCTGGGCCCAGTCCAAGGTCTCCCGGCTGGAGAACGGCAAGCAGACGGCCACCATCGAAGACGTCGAAGCCTGGGCGCGGGCTGTCCGGACCTCCGCCGAGCAATATGACACCCTGGTCGCCGAGTTGCACGACATGCGCTACGAATACGCAACCTGGAAGCACCAGCTACGCTCAGGCACCGCACGGCGACAACGGGCCAATCTCCCGCTGGAGGCCAACGCGACCCTGGTGCGGGTGTTCGTTCCGGACCTGGTCCCCGGACTGCTGCAGACCGCTGAGTACGCCCGGCACGTCTTCGCCCGGCTGGTCAACCTGCACGGGATCCCCAACGACGTCGACGAGGGCGTGCGGACCCGGATGCGACGACAGCAGGTGCTCTACGAGCCCGCCAAACGCTTCCGCTTCTTGCTCACCGAAGCCGCCCTGCACTACCGCATCGGCCCGCCCTCCGTGCACCGAGGACAACTCGACCGGCTGCTGGCGGCCGCTGGCATGGACACCATCACGCTCGCGATCATCCCGTTCACGGCGACCCTGCCCGTGGTGCCCTCGCACGCCTTCACCATGTTCGACGACGCCCTCGTGCTGGTAGAGACGATCGGAGCAGAACTCACGTTCAAGGCCACCGAGGAGAAAGCCCTGTACGCCGACGTGTTCGAACGGCTATGGAAAGTAGGCGTGCAGAACCACAAGGCAGCGACGCTGATCAATAAAGTGATCGAAAGCCTGCCGAAATGACCACAGCACCAGACTGCGCAGCCCTGTTCCGATCATACAAGCTCTTTCTCGTGGTTAGGTGATACTTCGATAATCGGTAGCGACGCGCTCAATGGCCGCGCGTGCCGCCTCGTCGTAGGAGACGAGTGGTTCCAGCTCGCTCCAGTGTTCTTCGTAGGCTCGCACCGGTGTGACCATCTCCGCTCGGTCGGGCTCCGGCAGCGGCTCACCCGCTGGCTGAGTCGGTTGCGACCGGACCGGTTGTTCGGTCCCGATTCGCGTCCAGTTGGGCGAGCAGGGCGCGCGGCGCGACCATCCGGTAGGCGTCCTCGACCAGTTCGGCGACCTCGTCCCAGAAGGCGTCGTCATTGTCGACTCCCTCGACGTCGAGGTACACCCCGATCCAGCCGCGTCCACCCACGTAGGGCGGCACGAAGTAGCGCTGCGGGTCGGACTGCACCACCGCCTGCTGGGCGCCTTCCGGTGCGTGGCACCAGAAGGCCAGCCGGTCGTCGTGGTGCTGGGCCTACCTGGCACCGACCGGAGCGGGGCCCGGGCTGCGCTGCCGCGTCCAGGGCCAGGTGATCAGTGCCCAGACGACCGCCCCCACGATCAGCTCGGAGAGCAGGTACCAGGGCCACGGGCCCAGCAGGTCCAGCAGCGACCCCGCGTGCGGCTTTTCGTTGAGGAAGCCGTAGTTGGTCCCGGCGACACGGTTGAAGGCGAACATCACCACGCCCCAGACGATCGTGGCGAACACCGCGATCCGGTAGCTGCGCCAGTCCAGGCGCAACCCCACCCCCCAGGTGAGGTAGATACCCGCCCACACCACCAGGCAGTGCAGGCCGAAGAACATGATGAACTCCAGCGACGGGAAGTCCGGACTGTTCAGCTCGGGGGTCACGAACGCCTGCGCGGTGAGCGTGAGCCCCCAGAAGAAGGTCAGCGCGAACGCCGTCTGCGAATGCGACCACAGCGCCCACATTGCGGCCAGCGCCGCCAGGTCGCACAGTTGCAGCGGCAGCGAATGTCCGATGCCCCACTGCGAGGGTAATGTCCAGAAGATCTGCAACGGCACCAGGACCATGGCGAACACCAGGGCGAACGTCCGGCTGGTCCGGTACTCGGCAGGGGTGCCCCGCTG
>JBOHGM010000168.1:0-5731 GCA_050699435.1 Pseudonocardiaceae bacterium
TATTCCTGGACTGGGAACTCGCCTTGTGGGGAGATCCGGTGTACGAGCTGGCTGTGCACGTTCACAAGATGACGTATCTCGACGACGAGCTCGCCAGCCTGTTGAGCGGCTGGGACTCGTCAGTTGAACCATCGGCTGCCCGATCCAGGCGGGAGGATCTGACTGCCTACCTACGGCACGAGCGGGTAAAATCGGCGATCGTCGACTCAATCAGATACACCAAGGAGATCGTTGCCGAGGGCACGACCGAGATAAGACGTAAAACCCTCACCGACAAGCTGACCGGCAAGCTCAATGCAGCAGGACAGATCTGGGGCTGGCGCACCAGCCTGAGCGCGGACGAGGTTGATTCCATCATCACCGGCTGGGCCGCGAGCGATTCGCGAACCCACCGCGGTCGCCGCGCTGACTATCGCTACAGCGGCGGACGTTTAGGCGGTGATCCGCGCGACGACCTCGGTGTCGGTGACCCGCTCGACCCGAACCGTGAAACCGTCGGCGGTCGCCTCGCCTCCGACGGGTACCGTCACCGTCTGGCCGGCGACCTCTAGCGTGACATTGCCGCCCTCGACGCCGACGAGCTTCGCCGTGACACCGAGGACCGAGGCCTCGGCGGTGGCATTGCGTTGGAACGTCACCGTGCAGCCATCGAGCGAGCAGTTCGTCTGCGAACCCTCGCTGCCGCCGCACGCGGTGGCGCCGCCGAGGGCGAGGGCGAGGACCAGGACAGCGAGGACCGTGGCGGCCAGTCGGCGCAGTGGGTAGGAAAGCACGACAGCAGAGCTTAGTCGGCGGGACGGCGGACGCTGACCCAACCCTCTCCGGGCGGCTCAGCAGGCCATGGCGTGGGGTGTGGCCGGATCTTCCGGCTGCACGGATGCCGGCTCCGCGCGCAGCAGGTGCGCAACGACGGCATCCGCCAGCTCGGGTGCGCTCAGGATGCTGTGGTGCCCGTACCCCGGCAGGCTGAGTCCCTCTCCGGTCTGCGGCGGGGGGACCACCAGGTCAGCGCCTGCATGGATCACGGCCCACCTGACCTGCTTGGTCGTCTCCAGCGGGGGCAGTTCGCGAAGCAGCATCGAGCCGGGACGTAACGCAGCGGCCGCAGGTCCAGGCCCGAACAAGGCCAGCGGGCTCCCACGGTGGGGGGTGGCGACCGTGATCACGGTGCGGGTGACGCGGTCCAGTCCCAGTCGCTGCACGGCGTAGCGCGCCACCAACCCCCCGAGGCTATGCCCGACGAGGTGCACGTAGGGCCGGTGGCCTTGGGTGCTGACGGTGGCTACCTGGTCGGCCAGCTCGGCGGCGAGCTGGGGAACGCCGGTGGAGAGGGAGTCGTAGCCCAGGGTGAAGACGTTGACGACACCTTCCGCGTGGAGCCGCCGCACCAGCGGAGCCCAGGGCGCAGCGGTGCCGAGATAGCCGTGCACGAGCACCACCGGTGTGACGACTGGCGTCGCTGGCTGCAGACCGGCGAACGGAACCCCGGCGATCCCCGGCGCATGGTGGCTGAGCACCTTCGGCAGACCCGCGGCGGCGTCCAGTAGACCGAGCAACTCCCGCCTGACGACGTTGAACACCAACCCCACCCCCCTCGGCGAACTCAGGCGGCGACGTCTCCCCCGTCGCGCCCGCCCGCCACCCCGGACCAAGCCGGATGGACCCGTACCTCACTGAGGCGTGAGAGCGCGAATCCGGACCATCCTCTGCGCGGACGGGCACTCGAGCGCCACGTGCCCGCCCGCGTCACAGCCGCTGACCCGAGCGACGCGGGGCCCGTGGTGACGACGGCAGAGGGCCCTTGCCGCGGCGGTCCCCGTGCTCGAGCCGGTCGCGGATCCACCTGCTGGACCGATCGAGGCGATCAAAATCACCCATGGGGTTCCCTATCAGTCACACCGTATGCCACTGTCCTGGACCAGCAGGAGCGTCCGACTCGACTGCCAGGAGGTCATCCGTGGATCTCACGGACGTCCCGGTGCGGCCCGCCCGCGGTATCCCAGTCGCCACGGCACCGCAGTGCCGCTGCGGCTGGCGTGGAACGTCCGTGGTGGCCCGGACCTACGGGCGCTATCGATCACCGACCGACCGCACAGCAGCCAGCGATGGAAGCGCCTACCATTAAGGGGATCTGATGGACGCATCGTCGATTGACCCATTACACGGTAAGTCAGAGGGCCAGGACCAGTTCAATCTCGAGGCTTTCTTTCGCGAAGGGCTCTCGCAGGCATTGGGGACCAAGGCGCAGCTCAACATCATGCTCGCCGGTCGTGTCGGCGTCGGAAAGAGCACGCTGGTCAATGCCGTCTTCGGCGAGCAGATCGCCGAGACCGGGGTAGGCCCTTCGATTACCCAGAAGATTCACCGCTACACACGCCAGGACATGCCGATCTCGGTGTACGACACCCCGGGCATCGAGCTTGGCGTGGAGGCGGAGCTGATCGCCAAGACATACCTCACTGAGATCAAGGCGCAGATGGGGGAGGATAACACCAGGATTCACTTCTGCCTCTACTGTGTCCGGGCCAGGGACGAGCGTTTCGAAACCGTCGAGGCGGACATCATCAGAGCGCTCGCGAAGGACGTCCTGGTGGTTTTTGTGCTCACCCAGTGTCCCACTCCGGAAGATCCCCGCGCTGCCAAGTTCGCGCACTACCTCAATTCGCTTGCACTTCCTGTCCTCGACGACAAGTGCTTCATGACGCTGGCGGAGGAAGACAACGTCGCCGGGGTCAGGCTGGCCCCGTTCGGCCTCGCCGAACTGGTCAGCGCGATTTATCACCAGTTGCCGGATGCCGAGCGGCATACCCTGGCCAGCTACCAGCGGGTATCGCTGGAGCTCAAGATCTCCGAGGCCCGGCGCCACGTGAACTTCAGCATGGGTACGGCTGCGTTGATCGCGGCTACTCCCATCCCACTGATTGATTCTATTCCGTTGAGCGCACTACAGATCGGCATGCTGGGCCAGATCTCGACAATCATGGGCTTCAAGGCCAACCCCAAAGCCGTCGCTACCGCGTTCGCGACCGTCCTCGGTGTGGCTTCTGCGGCCCGCACGACGGCAAGCTTCTTCAAGATCTTCCCAGGCATTGGCAGAACGATCAATGCTACCATCGCGTCTACCACCACGAAGGCCCTGGGTGAAGCGTTCATCACTGCCTGCACGAAGGTGCGCCAGCGTCAGATGGCAGGTGAGGTGATACACGAGGAGGACCTGGTCAGCGAGCTTCTCAAGGAACTGCCATCCCTTATCAAGGGACTGTTTCCGCAATCGTGACCGGCCCGATCCGTGACCGGCCCGGAGGATTCCGCGCAGGCGTGCAGCCGGGAACCGATCAGCAGGACGGGCCGGTTCCCGGGGTTTCGCACCTACCCGCGCAGCCACCGCACGGACCGCAGGGTGCCCCGTGTGCCGATCCCGACTGGCCGGCCATGGCGCGGCGGTGCAGCTCAGCGCAGCGCGCGGCGGACTGCGTCTCCCCTTCTGCGGCGACGGCTTCCTGCTCCTCCTGCGGCAGATGGCCGAAGCGCTCGGTGAACTCCTGCGCGACCCGCGCGAAGACCGCCTTGCCGAACGCGGCACTAGCGGATGCGTCGAACAGGCTGCACCGTCCGGCCAGCACGTCATCGACCAGCGTGCGGAACTCCTCGTCGTCGCTTCGGTCGCGCAACAGCGTGAGCGCGTCTCGCAGTTCACGGGTCAACCCCGGATCACCGCATGCGACGTCCGCCATAGGCTCGCTCCCTCATTCCTGCCCCACACCATCCTGCAGTCTGGATGCATACTGCACCACAACAGGGTTCGATAAGTGCGGTCTGCCTCCAGACTGCAGCATGAGGCAGGGCTTAGTTCAGGTGGGCGCGCAGGCTGCGGGCGGCTAGGGTGAGGAGCTCTTCGTGCTGCGGCCACTCGGCAACCTGGGCCTCGAGGAACCGCGCACCGTCGAGCGGGCGGCCTTGGTGGCCGAGCGCCCGGCCCAGCTCGACGAGGTCGTCGGCCCCCACCCCGGGTAGCGCAAGGCGCATCCGCAGCACCCATTCGAGGTCGGCGGCCCGCCCGAGCCTGCGGTAGACGATTCGCAGGTTCTGCAGGATGCGCGCGAGGATCGTTCGCTTCGGCGTGCCCATGAGCAGGTGCGGGCCGAACGGGACTTTCGGGCCTGCCTGGGTGGAGGCGCGGAACAGCGCCTCGCAGCCGGCGAGGTCGAGCAGCGTGCCGCCGTCGAACGCATCGAGGTAGCGGTCGGAGCTGAGCGGCCGGACGAGGAAGTGGCCGGGCATCCCGACGCCCTCGAGTGGCACTCCGGCCCGGCGCCCTACCTCGATGCACACGACCGACAGCGTGATCGGGATGCCGAGCCTGCGGTCGAGCACCTGGTCCAGCAGTGAGTTGCGCGGGTCGTAGTAGCGGGCGGTGTTCCCGGCGTAACCCTCGTCGACGAACAGCCTGCGGATGAGGGTGTCGAGCGAGTCGACACCCCCGGCCAGCCGGTCCAGCTCACGCAACCATCTGCCGGTGTCGATAGTGGGCTTGGCGCCTGCCGCGATCGCGAGCGCGCCCACGTCGAGGCTCGGGCCTGGCCCCCGGCCGGCCATCAGTGCGGTGAAGTTCTCGACTGGGTTCACGGTGCTCTAGATCGTGCGCGCTGCGGCGCCCCATGTCGACACCCAAGACCGGCCGGTTTACGGCGTGCGCCGGGCGAGCCAGCCGCAGACCTCCTGCGCGGTGGCTTCGACGCTGCGGTCGGTGGTGTCCAGCAGCGACACCGGAGGGCGCAGGGTCGCCGCGGCGGCGCTGAGCCACTGCGCGTAGTCGAGCATCTCAGCGATCCTGGCCTCGTCCCACTCCCGCCAGGCAGGCCGGGCCCGCAGCCGCTGGACCAGCACGTCGGGCCGGCAGGTCAGCGCCAGGTAGTGCACGGCGCTGAACAGCGCCCGTTCGGGTAGCGGTTCAAGCTCGGGCGGTACCACGGTGCCGCAGAGCAGCGCAGGGCGCCCACTCTGCCCGATCATCGCGGCCAGCCGCAGCCAGGTTGAGCGGAACAGCCGGTGCTCGTCGGTGGGGTCACTCAGCTCGGGCAGCCACAGCACATCCTGTTCGAGGACCACGAACCGGTCGGACAGCAGCGGCAGCAGCGCCCGGGCCAGGGTCGACTTGCCGGTGCCGCTCGGCCCCGTCAGGCAGAACAGGGGTTGGCGGGCGAACGGTTGCCGGTGCCCGCATTCCGCACAGCACAACGGCTCCGCGGCGGCCGACCGGAGGTCCACCCGGGATCCACAGTGGGCGCAGATCAGCGGATTCATCCGGAGCAGGCGCGCAGCCTAGCCGAACAGGTCGCCGAGGAAGCTCCCACGACGGTGCCCGTGATGCCCGTGGGGACGCGGCGAATCGGGATAGTGCCCGCGGTGCTCTCCCTGGTAGGGCCGGGGAGAATCGCGGTAGGGCCGGGGTGAGTCCGGGTGGCCGCGGTGCCCGCCGCTGGACGGCAGGTACGGCGACGCGCCGCCGTAGTAGCGCTGCTCAGCCTGCAGAATCTGCTCCAGCTCACCGTGGTCGAGGAAGATTCCCCGGCAGTTCTCGCACTGCTCCAGGCGTACCCCTTGCTTGTCGACGGTGCGGAGCAATCCATGGCACTTCGGGCATGTCATGTGCTGAGCATACGACGCGCCGTACTCGACGGTGCAGCGAGTCCAGCGACGTGGGCGCCGGCCGGATAGCCACCGACCTCGG
>JBOHGM010000169.1:0-5613 GCA_050699435.1 Pseudonocardiaceae bacterium
CGCACGGTCGTCCAGCATTATCTCGGTCCCGGAGCGCCCGGATGAGCGCGCGGGATCTGCATGCGGCGGCGAGCAGTGCCGATACTCAGCGCTGGGCCGTGCGTGCCGGTCCGCTCGTCGATCCCGCTGTGCTGCCGGGTTGGCTCGCCCCGCTGGTGAGCCGGACCGCCGGTCTCATCCCCGCCGATCTCGGATGGATTCCCACCCCACCGCCGGGTACCGGGCGGCCCGCAGCGGTGCTGGTGCTCTTCGGTGACGACACCAGCGGTGGCCCCGACGTGCTGCTGCAGTTGCGTTCCGCGCACCTGCCCAACCACGCAGGCCAGGTGTCTTTCCCCGGTGGGTCGGTGGACGACAGTGACGAAGGGCCGGTCGCGGCGGCACTGCGGGAGGCGACCGAGGAGGTCGGGGTTCGGGCCGGCGACGTGCGGCCGATCGCGGTGATGCCCGCGCTGTACCTGCCGCCGTCGGATTTCGTGGTCACACCGGTACTGGCGCACTGGGAGCGACCCGGACCGGTCGCTCCGGTGGATGTCGCCGAGACCGCTGCGGTCGCCCGGGTGCCCTTGGCGGTGCTCGCGGATCCCGCGAACCGGCTGATCGTGCGCGCACCCTCGGGCCACGTCACCCCCGGTTTCGTGCTGCCCGGGATGTTGGTCTGGGGTTTCACCGGCGGGTTGCTGGCCGCGCTGTTGGCGATGGCCGGCTGGGAACGGCCATGGGGGCCGACGCTCGAGTACGACGTGGACACTGCATGGGAGTTGGCTGAGCGGACCGAGGTGATCCGGTGAACTGGGTGGATGTGCTGGTGTTGGCGCTGGCCCTGTTCGCCGGGATCTCCGGGGCCCGGCAAGGGATGGTCACTGCAGTGGCGTCCTTCGTCGGAGTGCTGGCCGGGGCGGTGATCGGGGTGCGGATCGCGCCGTCCCTGGTCGAGCAGGTTCAGAGCCCGGCGATCCGGGTGGCGTTCGGGGTGACGATCGTGATCCTGCTCGTCGCGCTGGGCGAGACGCTGGGCGTGTGGCTCGGCAGGGCGGTGCGCAGCCGGATCGACGGCGAGGGGATGCGCCAGGTGGACAGTGTCCTGGGTGCCCTGGTGCAGGGTGTCGCGGCGCTGGTGGTCGCCTGGTTGGTCGCGTTGCCCCTGACCTCGTCGGCCTATCCCGGACTGACCGCCGGGGTGCGGGACTCGAGCGTGCTGGGATTCGTGGACCAGGCGATGCCCGACACTCTGCGGCAGTTGCCGACCGAACTCACCCGGCTGCTGGACGTCTCCGGCTTCCCTGACGTGCTCGCACCGTTCTCCAGCACCCCGATCACCGACGTCGGTCCGGTCGACCCGGCGCTGCTGGACAGCGCGGTGGTGCGCAATGCCCAGCCCGGTGTGCTCAAGGTCCGTGGTCGCGCGCCGTCCTGCTCCCGGGCGCTGGAGGGCACCGCGTTCGTGGTGGCGCCGGATCGGGTGCTCACCAACGCGCACGTGGTCGCGGGCACCAACGAGGTGGCGGTGGAGACCGTGTACGGCGAGCTTGACGCCGAGGTGGTCGGCTTCGACCCGGCCACCGATGTAGCGGTGCTCCAGGTACCCGGGCTGGACGCGCCGGTGCTCCCGCTGGCTCCGGAAGCGGCCACCACCGGGACGAGCGCGCTGGTACTGGGATACCCGCTGGACGGGCCGTACACCCCATCGCCGGCCCGGGTCCGGGAGCAGATCAGCCTGCGCGGCCCGGACATCTACAACACCAGCACCATCGTCCGCGACGTCTACACCGTGCGGGCCGTCGTGCGTAGCGGCAACTCCGGCGGTCCGCTGCTCGACACGTCCGGCCAGGTCCTCGGCATGGTATTCGGGGCCGCGGTCGACGACGAGGACACCGGCTTCGTGCTGACCGCTGAGGAGATCGCCGACGACATCGCCGCGGCCCCCACCCTCACCGACGAGGTCGACACCGAAGACTGCGCCGCGTGAGTCACTGCAGGTCATCCCGACGAACTTGGTAGGGCTTCGCCTGCCCATGCACCTGCCGCACGTTGGCGGCCATCCCAGAGATTGAGGCCGCGACCGCAGCTCTATGCATGACGATGATCGTGGCGGTCTCGCCCTCGGGAGTGGGCAGCTCGATCACGGCGCAGCAGCGTTCTTCTTCGTGGTGCAGTTCCCTCTCCGCCCTTCCCTTGGGCCTGTTTGACCCCTTGGGCCCGTTTGGCGCAGTCCTGGCAGTGCCGAGCAGGCGGGGTGGTGAGACTGGCCGTAGGGACTTCGGCGCCGCACAGGGTGGGGTAACGCCCAGAGCGCCGGTGCAGGGCGGCAGTCTCGATCGCGACGAGATGCGACTCCCCGGTACAGGTGTCGACAACGGACAGGACGAGGGCAGCGCCGGTCATCGGACACTCCCGCGGTCCTGCCCCGTGGCGTCCTGTGCACCTCGCCAATACCGGGGATGCATGCGACTGCTGAACACCTGCCACCCAATGCCCAGCGTGATGGCGCCCAGGATGGTCCCATAGGTGGCGGCCAGTACGGGGATCAGGCTCGCTAGGTTCGAGAAGGTCACGTCAGCCACAGTCGGTCCTCTCGCAGTAACAGACACGTGACTCGGGTCAAGCCCTGTTGGTATACGGTGACTCGACCTGTGTGGAGATGCTGACCCAACGGGTTCAAGCTGGCGAACTTGGTCGGCTGGGACGGGCGTTGAGGTGCCAGCGGTGCGGGCTGTTGGGATGGTCCAGCCAGAGGATGTGCTGTCCGTGGTGGACGGTTAGTCCGAAGCGTTCGCGAGCAGGGTGGCCTAGTTGTTGCCATGTCTGGTGTGCTGCTTCTATTCCGTCCCATAGCCGCGTTGGTCCGCCTTGGCGGACGGTTCGGTTGCCGCTCCTGCCGGTGGTGTGGCAGACCCAGGACCCGTTTGGTTGGGTTAGCCAAGTTTCGGCTGGGCCGCCATCGCTGGGGGTGAACCCGAGCCAGTCGTAGCCGCCAACGAGCAATGCGGCGAAGAACTCGAAGGGACTACTGGTGTTGATAGCTTGGTCTACGGGCAGAACAGTTTCGCTTGTGTATCCATCATCGTCACTGATGGTGGACAGTATGGTGAGTGTGTGATGCTGGTTCGTCCGTATAGGCATAAAGCCGCCGATGTCTGGGAGAAACGGGCCTTCGGCCTTGCCGTCCCCATCTACCGTTAGCAGTGCCAGCAGTCCGGCGCGTCCGATCAGGTCCAGAGGAAGGAGAATCTTTGCGCCTGGTGCGGTTTGCTCGATCCACGCTTCAGGAACCCGGGAGAGGCCGACTGTCGCAATGATCCGGTCGAACGGGGCGCGGTCGGGGCATCCCTGTGTACCGTCGGTGGTTGCCAGGTACGGCAAGTATCCGAGGGTGGCCAGCCGTTCACGTGCCCGGTTCACCAGGCCAGCGTCAATGTCGATGCTTGTTACGTTGGCGGCGCCGAGTCGTTGGCAGAGCAGTGCGGTGTTGTATCCGGTTCCGGTGCCGATTTCCAGCACCCGGTGTCGGTCTTGTGTGTTGAGCGCTTCCAGCATCAACGCCATGAGCGTCGGTGCGCTACTGGATGAGGTCGCTGTGCCGTCGACGCGGCTGGTTCGGGCTCGGCTCACGTTGTCGCCGTCACCGTCGATTTGGGTGATGAGTGCGCGGGTGCTGTGCACCCCTTCCAGCCACTCTACGCTGGGTCGTTCTACTAGTAGCCAGCCGGGTTGGTCGGGAGTTTGAATGAAGAAGTACGGCACGAATACGTCACGTGGGACATCGCGGAAAGCCGCCAGTAATTCGGGATCCGAGACGGTGCCGCTTTTGGCTAGTTCATCGAGGAACTTAGCGCGGAGCGATTCATGTTCTGTCACGTCCTCAACGTTCCTTCCAAGGCGTCAGCAAGGGTGGCGGAAATAGGCATCCCGGTTTCGTCTTCGATCCATGCCCATTGCCCGTTCGGGTTACATTCCAAGAACCACCACTCACCATCCGGTGCCACCACGAAATCCAGCGCTCCGAACCTGAGCCCAAGCTTGTCCAGCAGGGCGCCCACACCGATCTCAACATGTTCGGGAGTTTCAACCACCTGGTATGAGAGGGCGTCGTAGTCGGACCGCCAGTCCGCCTGCGCTGCTGGGGAGTTGCCGTCAATACGGGCCGCGAAGAACTGGTCGTCAACGACAGTCAGCCTTATCTCGTAATCTTTTGGTGCCACCTCTTGGAAAAGGTGCATGGTCCGGGCAACATTAGGGTTGTTGCACTGTTCGGGTGCTACGGCAGTGCAGAATACTTGACGGAAGCCGTCATCGTCGTAAACGCCGGAACCGCTGAATGGCTTATAGACAGCACTACCGACGTCGGTGACGAATGCGCGGGCGGTCTCAGGGTCGTTGGTTACAAGGGTGCGCGGCACTTTTAATCCACACGCTACGGCTGCGCGCAACTGAACCGGTTTGTACTCGGCGTAGCCGATCCGGTGGGGATGGTTCAACCATGGTTCCAACGTCGCCAGCAAGCCACCGAAACCCATGCGGGCCTGAATGCTGGCCCACCGACGTTCGTTCTCCGACAGATCGGGGTGGAACTCAAAGTTCGTCGGCCGACGATAGTAGACGCCCGACACACCAATCAAATCCAGGCAGCGCTGCGCGGTCCACAACTGACCCGACCATTGACCCTGTGTCAGTTCGGCACCAACGGAAAGGTTCTCAGGAAACTCGCTGGTATCTATGCGGAACACCGAGGTATCACGGTTGTTCAGTTCATGCACCACCTTGTCCGCCGTGGGATCGAACTGGTGTGTTAGGATAAGCACGGACCGCGCGGCACTCACGGCTTAGTCCTCCCGGTGATCAGTGTCAGAGTCGTATCCTCCTTGGCCATCTGAGTTCGTCTGGGTATTCGTCGGACCGTCCGTATGCTTCGACAGTGGCACCATTTTCTCGCCATCACGTATCAGACCGATCTGGCGTGCATCGTCGTATCCCAGCTCCGCCGGATTTATCCGAACACTCGTCCGGGACGGAACTGCCAGCGTCAGCCCGAACGGACGCAAAGCTGACGCGGGAGCAGGCGTGCCGTTCACCCGCCCGTATGCGTGGCCGAGCGGGAAGTGATCCGACGAGGGAAACATGACCGCACCGGCCGCGCCGTCGTGCAACTTCACCGACATATGATGCACCTCCGATAGTTAGAGTTGATTGCACCCGGGATCGAGGGGGATGGGCGGCGCTGCGCGGTGCACACGGTCGGGGACTTTGCCCTCTCCTCGCTCATTACTCCGCCCTCTCTTCGACAACAACCCGTGGATAGGGCGCGATCCCCTGACTCTCACACAGCTGCTCATACCGTGCCCGTCCGGTCGCGGTCACCACAACGGGCCGGAGGCCACCCGAGACGGGATCAGGTTTGCCAAACGTGACGTGCCCGACTTCCACGAGCGCGGCTAGACCGTCCGAGATGAACGGCAGGACCGGCCGCCCGTTCACCAGATAGGCATCTTCCATCTTGCGCACACCGGAATCTGAGTGCCCACACACCCGCCGAAGCGCAAGAAAATCGGCCAGATCCGTACCGGACAGCGGCTGCCGGTTACGCCATCCCTCAGCCACGGCAATCGGCTCCTC
>JBOHGM010000170.1:0-5593 GCA_050699435.1 Pseudonocardiaceae bacterium
CGCCCCTTGGTGGCCGAGACGAGCGCGCCGCCGACCGTGCTGTAGCCCAGTGATGCCGGTCTGCTTCCGCTGCGGGCGCCCGGCACCGCCGGGCACGCACTGCGCTGTCTGCGGGATGGCCGTGCCCGGGCTGCAGTGGATGGCCACCCCGCCCCCGGTGGCCACTCCACCCCCGGTGGCCACGGGGATCGAGGGCGGCCGGCCCGACCCGCAGCCTTACACCGGCCCGCAGCCGCACACCGGCCCGCAGCCCTATACCGGCCCGCCGTCCTACCCGTCCCCGCCGCGCTGGGGCTTTCCGTTGCTCGGCTGGCGACGACCGATGCCGCTGACCGCGCCGGAGGTGAGTGCTGCGGAGCGGATGCGGGCGCTCGCCGCCACCGCGGTCCCGCTGCTCTGGCTGACCGCTGTCCTGCTGCTGGTCACCGCGGGCGCCGAGGGATGGCGTTACCAGCTGCTGCTGGAGAGCCGCACCGACGCGGTGCCCGCCTGGCCGTTGTACGTCAGCGACACAGTGGTGGTCACCGGCGGGGTGCTCTCGCTGATCGCCGCCACCCTGGCCGGTGCGGTCACGCTGGGGTGGCTGGTGCGGGCCTGTGCTGCCGCCGCCCAGGCTGCCGCTGTCCGGCCACCCCGGCCGACCTGGCAGGTGGTCGCAGGCGTCCTGGTGCCAGGGGTGAACGTGCTGTTGCCGGGTGCGGTGCTGGCCGAGCTGGAGCACGCGGCGCTGGGCCGGGATCCCGACCGCAGGCCGCGCCCCTCCCTGCTGGTCGCCGTCTGGTGGGCGCTCTGGGCGACGGGGCTCGTGCTGGCCGCCGTCACCATGCTGTGGGGCCTGCGCGACGGGGTGCAGGCCCGCGCCGACGGGGTGCTGCTGCACCTGGCCACTGACCTGGTGGCGGGTGCAGTCGCGATCACCACCGTCGTCGTGGTGCGGCGGCTGACCCGGCTGCTCGGGCCGCCCAGGCGCTCCCCCGGTCGCCGGATGGTCGTGGTCGGGGCCGGTTCGACGTCGGCCGGGTGACCGGACCTGGCAGCATGACCTGTGGTCACCGGACGCAGGGATCATGGGAACCGTGTCTGCGAGAGCGCCACTGATCGTCGCGCACCGAGGTGCGTCGGCGGACCGTGCCGAGCACACCCTGGCCGCCTACGCGCTGGCCTTGGAGCAGGGTGCGGACGGGCTGGAGTGCGACGTCCGGCTGACCCGGGACGGGCACCTGGTGTGCGTGCACGACCGGCGGGTGGACCGCACCTCCACCGGGCGCGGTGCGGTGAGCGCGCAGGATCTGGCCACCCTCGCCGCGCACGACTACGGCAGCTGGCACGACGAACTGGCCGACGCCGACGACCTGATCGCGCAGCGGGTGGCCGGCCCTGGACCGGCCGAGTGCGGGCTGCTCACCCTGGAGGATCTGCTCGGCCTGATCGCCGACTGGGCGGACCCGGTGCGGGCGTTCATCGAAACCAAGCATCCGGTGCGCTACTCCGGGCTGGTCGAGGCCAAGCTGGTGGCCCTGCTGGCCCGACACGGGTTGGCCGACCCGGCGTGCCGGGCGGACTCCCCGGTGCTGGTGATGTCGTTCTCCGCGCGGGCGTTGCGCCGGGTCCGGGCCGACGCGCCCAAGCTGCCCACCGTGGCGCTGCTGAGCGAACTGGACCGGGTTCGCTGTGGCCGGCTACCGCGCTGGGCCGACATCGCAGGGCCCGCTGTCCGCGCCCTGCGAGCCGATCCGGGCTACGTCGAGCGAGCCGCCGGGCACGGCCACCCCACCTACTGCTGGACCGTGGACGACCCGGTGGACGTGACCCTGTGCGCTGAACTCGGGGTCGGCTACCTGGCCACCAACCGCCCGGCGCAGACCCGGCAGCTACTTCGGTCGTGAGTGGCGTTGAGTGTGGGAACACTGTTACGCACTCACGACCCACTAGCGTGAGTGTCGTGTCCAAGCGCACCGAGACGAAAGCCCGCCGTCCTGCCGGCAATCAACGCAACCCCCGGCAGCCGTGTCCGTGCGGCTCCGGCAAGCGCTACAAGGCCTGTCACGGCAGCGCCGGGGGTGCCGAGGACCTGATCGTCGTCCGGCCCTATGCGGGCCTTGTCGCGGAGTGCCAGCTCGTCGCGCTGCGTGAGTTCGTGCCCTCGGCGACCGCGCCGCTGCCGCTGGCCGAGCGCACCGGGCGGGACGTCACGCTGGCCACCGTGCTGCCCTCGGCGGCCGCCGCGATGGTCCGGGCGGACGGCACCGCCCTCGTCGCGCTGAAGGTACTGACCCGATCCGGTGACCTGTCCCGGGACCTCGGCCGGGCAGTGAGCTGGGCACTGACCGCGCAGCCCGGCGCCCTGCTGCCGGTGGTCAGCGCCCAGACCAACGAAGGGGCCCAGAACGGTGCAGGGGCCCAGACCCGGCTGCAGGACCTGCTGGAACCCGAAGCACCTCTCGATATCACCCTCTACCCCGACTTCGCCTGGTGGATCCCCGGCGAGGTGCCCCCGACCGGCCAAGTAGCGCTGGCGCTGCAGCGGGCCAATGCGGCGATCATGCCGACCGAGGCGATCACCGGCGAGGGGATCGAAGCGGCCTACTGGGTCGACGCCGGCGACAAGGCGCATCTGCGCTGGGTCCGCCCGGAACCGGAGGAGCACCTGCTCGCCGCGCTCGCCCGATTGTCCGCCCGCGACGAACTCGACCTCGGTGAGGGCTCCCGCTACGCAGGCTCGTTCCGGGCGCACGGGGTCCTGGTGCCGGTCTGGGACCTCGACCGCGAGCGGCACGCCCGGGAGTGGACCGCACCCGCGCAGGCCTTCGCGCCCAGGCTGGCCGACGCCCTGGGCTCGCTGGACAGTGCCCCGCTGACCGAATCCGAGCGCCGCACCCTGCACGGGCTGCGCGGCCGCCAGATCACGCTGCGCTGATCCGCATGGTCGAGCCATCGGCACCGAGACCTGCGCCGCTCATACCGCGCTACGGCGCGCGTTCCCTGTCCGACGTGCTGCCCTCCCTGCTGGCTGCGCTGGGCGTCCGCGATGTCTCCAGCGTCTCCAGCTTCTCCGGGGTCTCCGGGGTCGCCGCCCCGCTGCCGATGCCCCCGGCCCGGTCGGCCTGTCTGCTGCTACTCGATGGGCTCGGCTGGGAACTGCTCGCCGAGCACGCCACCGAGGCACCCTTCCTGGCGGAGTTGGCCGAGGGCGCAGAGCCGGTGGACGCGGGTTTTCCGGCGACCACCGCGACGAGCATCGCGTCGCTGGCCACCGGGCGCCCGCCGGGGGAGCACGGCATCGTCGGATACACCTTCGCCGCGCCGACCGGGGACATGCTCAACGCGCTGACCTGGCGCTCGCGGACCGGTGCTGATCTGACCGAGACGGTGCCACCCGAGGAGTTGCAGCCGCACCCCACGCTGCTGCAGCGGGCCGTCACCGCGGGCTTGAAGGTCCGGGTGGTGAGCTCCGCCGCGCACCGGCACTCCGGCCTGACCAGGGCCGCATTGCGCGGCGCCGAGTACTGCGGTGTGCACGCCCTGGGCGATCTGGCCGCCGAGGTGCTCACCGCGGTTCAGGGTCGCGCGCTGTGTTACGGGTACTGCGCGGATCTGGACGTCGTGGGGCACGTGTACGGGCCGGGCAGCATGGCGTGGCGGCTGCAGCTGGCCCACCTCGACCGGCTGGTCGCCTCCATCGTGCACCGGCTGCCGTCCGGGGCGCTGCTCGTCGTGGTCGCCGACCACGGGATGGTCAGCGTGACCGATCCGGTCGACGCCGACGCCGACCCGCAGCTGCGTTCCGGGGTGCGCCTGGTCGCTGGAGACGTCCGGGCCCGGCACGTGTACGCCGAGCCGGGGGCGGCCGAGGACGTGCTCGCCGTCTGGCGTGAGGTGCTGGGAGAGCGCGCCTGGGTGCGGTCC
Source organism: Pseudonocardiaceae bacterium (assembly GCA_050699435.1). GTDB lineage: Bacteria > Actinomycetota > Actinomycetes > Mycobacteriales > Pseudonocardiaceae. The sequence goes on from JBOHGM010000170.1 coordinate 3,907, forward strand.
CGCGCCGAGGCCGTTGCGGCGGGCTGGTTCGGCCCTTCGGTCCTGCCTGCCGTGGCGCCCCGGATCGGCGACGTGGTGGTCGCGGCCCGGGATCGGCACGGCGTGGTGCTCTCCGTCGCCGAACCCCGCGAGACGGCGATGATCGGGCACCACAGTTCGCTGACCCGGGCCGAGCAACGGGTACCGTTCCTGCTCGCGTACCGCGGCTGACCGGTCAGGGCGTCGGGGTGCCCCGGCTGGTTATCCTGGTCGTCGTAGCGTCTGGCAGGCACCGGCCACCTATCCTCCGGCGCTGAATCCGGCACGGTGGTCGTCGTACCCGGCGTGGGGGTCTGTGATGAACCAGTTGACCGAGCACGACCGGCTCCGCCGCGCACAGCGGCGCCGTCCGGTGAGCTGGATCCTGCTGACCGCGGTAGTCGTGCTGCTCGCCATCGGGTTGTGGGCCTTCCAGCCGTGGCGGCTGTGGACCCGCAGCACGGTCAACGAGGCGCTGCCCGGGGTCGGCCCGGCCGGTGCTCCGGTGGCGCCCCCTGCCGCGCCCGGAGTCCCCGCTGAGCCGGGGGTTCCCGCTGCCCCGGGGGTTCCCGCTGCCCCGGGGGTTCCCGCTCAGCCGGGGGTTCCCGCTGCGCCGGCTGCGCCCCCGGGACCGGCGGTGCTCGCCGAGGGGCAGTTCGTCGCCCAGGAGCATCAGACCATGGGGCTGGCGCGGGTGCTCCAGCTCCCGGACGGTTCGCGGTTCGTGCGGATGGAAGACTTCTCCACCAGCGACGGCCCGGACCTGCACGTCTGGGTCACCGACCAGACCGCCGGTGGGGAGTGGGACAAGTACGACGATGGGCGCTACCTGGCTTTAGGCGAGCTCAAGGCCACCGACGGCAACCAGAACTACGCCATCCCGCCCGACGCGGACCTGGCCGGGCTCACCAGCGTGGTGATCTGGTGTGATCGCTTCACTGTCGCCTTCGGCTCCGCCCCGCTCGTCCTGTAGCGCTGCCCACGCACCCCGTCGGCCTCCCGCTCCGACGAGCCGCCGCACATGCGCACGTGTAGTGAGATGCGCGTCAAGCCATGCAACGTCCCAAGGAGCTGCTGTCCGGGCGCCGGCGCAGCGGGTCGCTGCTGCGCCTTACCGGGGGCTACGCGGTTCTGTACGCTGCTCCGTATGCGTCGAGAGCGACTAACGGTGAGCATGGAAGCGCATACGGCGGCGCGAGTACGGCAGTATGGGGCCCGCACCAAAGGCGGGGCTTCCGCGTACCTCGAGAACCTGGTGCGGCAGGACGCGTTGGCCGAGGCGTCGGCGTCGGCGGCCAGCTGGTACGCCGCGCACCCGGGCTACGCGGCCGACAGCGAGGCCGAGGCTAGGGCGGCGCTGGACGAGACCGCGTGAGGCGAGGGGATCTCTACCGCTACGAACCGGTGATGGCCAGGGCCGGCCAGTCGAGGACCCGGCTGATCGTCTCCGCCGATGCCGTGAACGCCAACGACGCTCTGCCGGCGGTCTATGCGATGCACGTCGTGGACTCCGATCCTGGCTCGCTGCTGGCCGTGCGGGTCGGGGAGTTCGGCTGGGCATTCGCCATGGAGATCGATCGACCACCGCGCCGCCGCCTCGTCGAGCACCTGGGCCGCGCCACCCCCGACGAACTCGAGCTGGTCGATAACGCGATCCGGGCGGTCTTCG
>JBOHGM010000171.1:0-5555 GCA_050699435.1 Pseudonocardiaceae bacterium
CCTGCCGGTCCTTGCGGCGCCGGCGCCGCTGGGCGGCGTCGCACTCGCGGCACGGCCCGACGTGGAAGGCCGGGCCACCGGCCACCGGGTGCGGGCACTCACCGACCAGCACCCACCCCATCGGCCGGTCCTCGTCGCCGTCCTCCGGCGCGCTGAGGTCCGGCTGGTCGCCCGCCGAGTATTCGGCCGCCACCCGCACGCACCCCTTGCAATACCGGGTGCAATCCACGCATCCGGGGCAGTCCTCGAAATCGGGCACCGGGGTGTCCTCGGTCAGCTCCGCATTGCACAGCGCGACGTGCTCTTGCGGTCCGATCCGCCAGTTCGGCCGGGTGAGCGTGTTGTCAGCCTCCACCAGGTGCATCGGTGGCTCCGACCGGCCACAGCGCAGCGCCCTCACGTGTGCTGCGGCTACGGACTCGCCGTGGTGCGACGCGCTCACGCGGCACCGTCCAGGATCGCCCGGGCCACCCGGACCGCTTCACCCTTCGGCAGCCGCACCCCGAACTTGCCCCAACCATGCGGATACATGACCCAGCACCCGCCCACCTCGTGCACCACCAGCAACGTGCACGTCGTGCCGTCGTCGGTGCGCTTGCCGTCCGCGGTCATCCGGCTGTGTTCGATCTCGTGCTGCATCACTGTGCCCGTTCCTCTCGCCCCATAGAGGTCACCCCGACCGGGAGCAGAGCATGGCCCAGAAGTGGCAATGGGTGTCCTACTGGTGGAACGTCCCCCAAATGGGCTACCTACACGAGCAGACCGGCGCGGTAGGCCATCCCCCGCAGCTCCCGGCCCACCGCGTCCCGCTTCGCGCCCGGGAGCAGCACGGCGAGCACGTCACGGACGAACGGGTCACGTTGCATGCGGTGAGGGTGGAGCCGCTCCGCAGTGCGGAGCGCCCGCACCGCGTCCGCGTGCCGCCCGGGCAGCTGTGCCAGCGCCCGCCCGCGGTGGGCCCAGAACTGGGCTTGACCCACCGGATAGGGATGACGTTCGGGGTGCACGTTCCGGGCGATGCTGACCGCACGGTCCGGTTCTTTGGCCTCCAGAGCCAGACGTACCCGGCGGAACCCGACGTTGGTCGACGCCAGCGGGAACCCGAGGAGATCCGTTTCGTGGGTCCCCTCGAACCGCCCGGCTATCTCGGCAGCGACGTCCATCGGAGCGGCCGCGTCGCCCGGCCGGCCACCAAGCACGGCAGCCAGAGCGCGAGTCGTCGTGACCAAGGCCACCAGACCAGCGGTGTCGGCCGTAGTTGGCGGCAGGGTCAGTGAGTCGAGCACGGTTTGCCCCGGCTCAAACGCCCCACCGTTGAGCAGCACGTCGGCCACGGCGAACCCGGCCATGCCCAGCGTGGTGACCTCACCGTGCTCCTGAGCCAGATGACGCGCCAGGAAAACGCTGCGGCGGACCAGGTCGGTGGGCGCGGCCGCGTGGACCAGCCAGAGACGGGTTACGTGCACGTGCAAGTACACGGCCAGATCAAGCAACTCGCCATGATCACGGCCAGTGTCGAGTGTGGTGTGCAGGTCACGAATCAACCCGGGCAGATCGGTGGCGACCTCGGCGAACTGACACGCCCGCGAGCGCTGCTGAATCTGGGTCACCCGCTCCCGCAGTACCGCGACGGGGAGCACCAGCCCACCAGGTTGGCCAACGTCGATCGCGTCCAGCGCCACCCGCACCCCCTCCGTGGCGGAATCGGTGTGGCCGTTGGCGGGCGCGGGTACTACGAATCTGGTCAGGTCTGAGGGTGCGACCTTCAGCGCATTGGCTAGAGCCACGAGCTCCGTGAGGTTCAGGACGTGCTGCCCGGTCTCGATCCGGTGCAGCATGGTCGTGCTCATGCTGGCCAGACCGGCGACCACCCGCAGCCCCTTGCCCCGGGCGTTACGGATCTGCCGGACCCGCCGGCCGATCGTGCGGGCTTCCTCATCGTCCACTTCGGACCACTCCTCGCCGGGTCCCCTCGCCGATGCCCCGGGGAGCGACCCCGGGGCGGACACCTCGGCGAGGAGGTGACGCCAGGCTACTTGGCACCCTTGCGAGTGGTCTGCCGGGCCGCGAGCCGGAGGTACGGGTGCTTGTACCTGTGCCGCACCTCGATGAGCCCGGCGCGCCGCAGGGCGGCCATCGCGCGGCCGAAGCTGCACATGGTGCAGCGGTCGACGAACTCGGTGCCGGTGCAGGCGGCGGCGATCTTCCCCAACGGGTGGCCGACGGGCCTGTACCGGCCGAGCATCGAGCCGCGCCCGTCCGGTTCCGGGTGCCCGGCCGCCAGGTAGTCGAGGATGAACCGCTGGACGACACCCGGGCCACGACTCACCAGCCGATCCTAAGCGTTATCAAATCCTGCGCCGCTCGGCGTCGGTGATCGGCACGCCGTCGAGCGCGTCGAGCAGCACGGCCAGCTGGCCGGGCACGGAGAAGCCGTCATAGTGGAACTCGGCGGTGGTGGTGGGGTCGGTGATCATGGGTTGAACCTCCTGTGTCCGATGAGGACAGCCATGGGCCGTCCTATGTGGATCGCCAGGGAAGCCAATAAGGGAGCCAATCGAGGTGAACTCCCGCGAACTCGCCCGGCTGTGTCAGGAGTCCGATAGCCGCTCTACCAGTGCCTTCATGTACGTTCGCGAACTTGCGCGGATGGGTCAATCCTCATTCGCATCGAGAAGGTCAGGGGTTCGATTCCCCTCAGCTCCACCCTGGGAGGCTTACTAGGGATCCTTGGTCCCTAGGGGTTTGACACTTGAGTCAAGTTTCAGGCGGTCATACGGGCCTCGGAGATGTAGTCGTTGACGTGGTGGTTGATCACTCGTAGGGCTTGTCGTAGGGCGAGGGGTGCGGGTGGGTCGTGGGCGGCGGGCAGTGGTCGCAGGAGCCGGTTGTGGAGTTTGGTGTAGAAGATCGCGACTCGTTGCCCGTCGGGGGTCAGGACGTAGGTGTTGGAGTGGGGCAGGCGGGTGATCAGGCCCTTGAGTCGCAGGCGTCGCAGGTCATAGCTCATCTGGTGCATCGAGTAGGGCACACCGAGCAGGGTGCTCACCTGGGCGCGAAGGCTCCGGTTGGTGAACCCGGTGATGGTGTGCACGAGGGCGCACAGGGCGCCGGCCAGGGCCATGACCCGAGGGTCGCCGAACCGCAGGGCCGGGCCCTTCGACCTTCCACCAGGGTTGGTCGCGCGACCCGCTCACAGGCTGGGCTGGCAAGGACACCACCCTGGCCGACACGCAAGAGCATCGACCATGCGGCGGTTGACGTCACGGGCTTTGACCGACAGTTCCTCCAGATGCTCCAGTCCGCGCAGTAGCCCGAGGTCGCCGGTGTCGTTGATCACCGTTTCGATCCGGAACGCCCGCCCGCCTTGGAGGTAGGACTTCACCCTGGAGTGCCGGAAGTAGGCGTTGAGGGTGACCTCGTCGCCGCTGCGCAGCAGCCGGGTGCGGTACCCGCCCGGTGGTGGGGTACGCACGCGCCGCCCGAAGATGATCTGCATCTCCTCCGGGCGGCCGATGTCGAGGTTGTCGGTGCACAGCGCCTCGAAGAACCCGCGGGCATGACGGGGCGCCTCGAACGCGATGGTGCGGGAGACCTCGACCTGGCGCATGGCGATGTCCCACCAGTAGCCCGCGGCCCGGTCGGCCTCGGTCAAGGGCAGTGGGAGCCGGGCCCACCAGCGTTCGCAGAACACCCGGATCGTGCTCGAGGTCAGCGTGTCGCAGATGCGCTGCAACCCGGCGGGATCCTCGGTAGTGGCGAACCCATTGTCCAGCTCGGTGAAGGCGATCCCCGCCGCCCTCGCCCGACGCTTGGCATATTCATGACCATTAAGCCAGATCTTGACCGGATAAGGAAAATACGCGCAGACCTTGATGAACGCCGGCCCGAACGCCTCATCCACCAGATAGAAATAGTAGGCGGTCACCCGACGATCAGCCTTGGCGTAACCAAACCGCGGAACCCCACCACCACCCTGGTCAGAATGATACGTGGTACCGGTGAACACCCGCTGGAACTCCTGAGCCACCCCGATCGCCGCCACCCCGGTCCGTCCCTGTCCGGCCAGCCGCTCCAGGTACGGGCGCATCACCTCCAACTTCCGCTGCCCCCTGGCGAAGCGCACCACCGGGATGTCGCCCTCGGCGGCGAACTCGGTGACCGCCTTACGGAACCGCAACCCGATCCGCTCCAGGATCGCCGGAGACGGGATCGGGAACCCCAGATGCTCGGTCAAGAAGCAGACCACCTGCCCAGACACCTGCAGGTTCTGCACCCAACCATTGAGGTAGATCCGGTCAAAGCACTCCAGATCCAACCCGACATGCCCGTCGAGGATGTCGTTCACGGTCACGACACGGGTTGCCATGGCACACCTCCGAGACGGCGTCAACCCAACCCCGCCACCCTGGCCTCACCCAGCCGCCACGTCACCCACCAACCCAGCCACCACCTCGGCGGTCCGAGGCGAAGCCTCATTAGGAAGGTTGACCAGCACAACCAGCGGGTCATCGCGGACTACAACCGGCGAGCGGAGGCGGCGAATCGGCACAATGAACATGTCGTCAACCGCCTCAACAAGCAGCTCGCGGCAGCTTCTCGACCCCGGACTGTGACTTACACCGTTGAGGAGCAGCGGCACGTCGATCAGGTTCAAGAAGCCACTCTCCAGCAGGACCAGCGCGACTACGACATCTTCCTGAGCTACGCACGGTTCGACGGGGCGGAAGTCGCTCAAGCGCTCCGTGACGCCCTGGCACAGCTCGGCGTATCGGTGTGGCACGACGAGCTTGCCATCAAGCCCGGCAAGAGCGTGGCCCTGCAGATGGATCAAGGATTGCGATGCGCACGCGCTGGGGTCGCGCTGCTGACGCCGGTCTACCTGACCGGACGCTTCTGGACCGAGCGGGAGTTGGGCGCACTGCTGCACAAGGCCACACTGATCCCTGTCTTGCACAACGTGACGTACGCGGACGTCAGGGAGTACAGCGGTATCCTGCCTGATCTGGCGGGCTTCACCACTGAATTCGACAGTGTGGCCGTGATTGCCGAGAAGATCGCGGAAGCCATTCTCATGCCGGAGGCGGCGTAACAACCCAGGTGAAGGCACGCGAGTTGATTGGCTACTGTTGGCTTTGCTTGGACAACTTGAATAATGCTCCAAGTCGGGTCGGCGAGCGAGATAATGCCAGGTTGGGATTATCAGATATGTAAAATTACGTTGCTCAATTTGGCGAATTGCGTGGATGAGGCTCGGTTGTGCTCCGACTCGTGCCAACTCCCCCTCGTCGCGATATATAGTAGTCAAACTGAAATTGCGTTTCTCGGCAAAAATGCGGATCTGTCGTTCTAAGTCTTCTATCGCAGGATCGCCGTATCGTCGACATCTAAGATATCCGGCTACGGAGAATCTCTGATAAGCTCCAGATGCCATGGCAACTCAAGTCGTTTCATGGCTTTTTTGGGAACTTTCTACTTGTCTAGATTCCCCAAAGGTGGGGCTGGTTGCCACTACGACAACAGATCTAACGGTACCGACGCCTGCCGGATACCTC
>JBOHGM010000172.1:0-5428 GCA_050699435.1 Pseudonocardiaceae bacterium
GCTTGTGCAGATTTTCGCGGGCACGGGAACCGTCTCATGGATGCTCATGCAGGTCCCAGCACGACAAAGCGATCTTGAAACGGCCGTGGGTGCTCAGCCACCATTCATGATCGCCGAGACAGCCGTCGGTCACTCAGCGTGAAAGTGCAGCTGTAGTAATAGACCACGACTACCGGGCGGGCTTGGGATCGGGGATTGCGGCGGCGTTGCGATATGCCGGGTTCCGGTTCTACCGGCTGTTAACGCGGTCGGCTCAGGAAGCCAGCGGCCGGAAGAACAGGGGACGACCACGTGAGCCTCAGCGACTGCGCACCGGGCAACGAGGTACCCGAGCAGCCCACCTCCGACGAGTGGATGCCCGCGACGAGCGCGGTGCAGATCGCCCGGGCACTGCTGGTGACGGGATCCCGTACACCCTGCACAGCGAGGGCCCGCAGCGATGCCCGGTGGTGTGGGACGACGACCGGGAGCTGCCGGTCGTCGGTGGCGACCGCCGGCGCCTGACACTGTTCAACCGCGCACAGATGATCCAGTGGTGTGGCGGGCGAGCACCGGACCACCTGGACAGCAACGTCATGCTGATGGGACCTGCCGAGCCGGGCGCTGGGGTAGTCATGGTCGGTGACATCGTGGAGCGGGCCGGCCCGGGCGCCTTCCGGATTATCCGGGCACCCCGGTCCGATCGTGGAGGGAGCGGGCATGAGCCAGCCGATCAGGGTGCATGAGGCCGGGCCGGACGGCTGCGCCGGAAGCTGACCGGTGAGGCACGCAAAACCCGGCGATGAGGCGGCCTGCGTGGCCCTGGTCGGCGCCTGAACAGGCCGCCGATGTCGCGGCGATCGAGGGCATCGCCGACGTCGCCACGCTGCCACACGTCCTCCGGCATAGGGAGTGGATCAATCACGCTCGACACCGTCCACCGTCCTCCTGGGGTGGTGACGCCAGTCTCGTGGTGAGCATACGGTGACGCAATGAGGTATCCCTGGCACTGTGCGTACGCCTCTTGCGCAGCGTCCCCAGCGCGGGATCACCGCGCTGCCAGAGGTCAGGGTTGATCAGCTCGGCATCGGTGATCTTCGAGGCGATCCCGACCCTCGTCCGCAGCCATCGACAGAGCGGAGGCGACATGGGAGCACTGCATTTTATATGGGCGGAGATCACGGGTAGATGTCAACTAACGTGCGCACACTGTTACGCTGAATCAGGAGGACCATTCGGCACACACGGAATGATGGTCGCGATGACTGGCTGCGGCTCATTGATGACGCGGCGGAGCTGGGCACACAGATGATTCAGTTCATCGGAGGCGAGCCGACCTTGCACCCGGCGCTACCTGAACTGATGGATCATGCCCTAGATAGCGGCCTCGAAGTCGAGGTCTTCACTAACCTGGTGCGGGTGACGCCGCGCATGTGGGAGACTTTCAGCCGACCGAGGGTTCGCCTTGCCACCAGCTTCTATGCAGACGGCGTTGACCAGCACGAGGTGATTACCGGGCGCCAGGGAAGCTACGCGCGGACGAAGGCCAACATCGCTGAGACGGTAGGTCAGCAATGGGGAGGTATGGCCGTGCGTATTCGCCCGGTGGATGCCCATGGTGTGATCCGGATTTCACGGTGTGATCCTTCTAAAAGTCATTGTAATCCGCACTGCCCGCCCGGATACCATTCCGAACCGAGAAAGTGCTGGCCTTACTACTACGATCACAGGAAATAATGAATGAACTCGGCTGACGACGCTCATCGTGAATGGATGCGACAACGGCTTGACCAGGCTGCCCAGCACTTTTCCGTGGCACTGGTGGGAGATCACATCTTCGGATGGCGAGATCGGACCATTGGCAGCCGCACCCATAATGGCCGTTGGCTACGTGTGTCCTGGTCTCAGACAAAATGGACACATGGAGAGTGGTGGGCGGGAAACGAGGAAGCGACACGCATAACCGGCGTACCCAAACCGATTGTGCTCGCCGTATACGACTGGAAGGAAAGTGATGACGAATGGGGCGAATGCCGTCTCCGCGCTGAGGTGATGACCCTTGTTGCGGATAAGCCGTGCTCGGAAACCCCGGAGCTACGGGCCGAAATCGACCTGCCAGACCAATGGTGGACTGATCTCCGGAACACGCTCTACACGTTGGCCGAGCACGACACGGAACGCGGGGAGCTGACTCAGGAAGACGTGACGAACCGCCTGCTCGCCTACTTCGGTAGCGGGGTCGACCCCACCGTCACCAAGTGGACGACAGCGCACAACGACTTGAACTGGAGTAACCTTACCGGCCCGAATCTCTTTCTTCTTGATTGGGAATCATGGGGTGCGAAAATGGCCGGCTATGACGCGGCCTCGCTCTACATCCTGTCATTGCTGGCGCCGGATACCGCCAAGAAGGCCCATGAGACTTTCGCCGATCTGTTGGACAGCCCCGATGGAAAGCGTGCACAACTGTTTGCGATCAGCCGATATCTCAAGCGTGTGGAGATCGGGGACTTTCACAATCTGGCGGACAAGCTTCACGCGCACGCCCGGAAGATCCTGTCGGCATAGCATCGTAAGGTGGTGCAGCATGGCGACGAGCCGGAGCAGTCCGGTGAGCAGCCTGCTACTGTATCTCATCAGACAGCAGAATCATTCATCAGGTGCGTCCCCTCGCTTGACGACTGCGCCAACGGCGCCGAGCAGACCCGGTATCACCGCAATCCGCCGGAGGAGTGTGGGCGGGCCGTGCGGCTGGTGTGCAGCTACGCCGCGACGCCCGATGAGGCTCGCGAACTGTGCACGTGTTCGGTCTCAATCCCCGCGACGGCCGCCGCACCGGCGGGCAGCCCAGGCAACATCATAATTACTGAATGTGGCCGGGCAGTAACCCACTGCACCAGCACCCGTCCCGAGACCGGCCAGGCCTCGCGCACCCCACCGCCACTCCGCCCGTGATCACCGTCTCGGAAGAACCAGCCGCGGTCGGCGCGGCTGGTTCTTCCCAATCAGCGATCACAGCCGAAGACGTGGTGGTCCCGGCGCACTCCGGTGCGGCCAGGACCCGGGCCCGGCTGCCGGTCTCGCCGCCCTGCGACCGAATGACGTAACGCCTCTGCGCGACCAGGACAGCGGGCACTCACCAGGACAGGACGGCCACGCCCACGCAACCACGTCATGTCACGACCGCTGGCGTTAAGCGACCATGACGTTGCCCTGCGGGCAGCCCACCAGACACGTCACCCCGGAACCATTCGCGAACCCGAGCCTGGCAAGCAGCGGTGGGCATGAACGAGCCGGGCGAAGTACAGGCTGACGTGGTCACGCTGTCAGGCGTTGTGGTCGTGGGGGCTCGCCGGGATCCACTGGATTTCCATGCTCTCGATACTCGATGCCTGCAGCTTGCTGACGAACCCGTCGGCGGAGTCTGCCAACCCGGTCACCACGGCGACGTAGCGACGCTTGGTGTTGCGGGTGATCGTCAGAGTTCCGTCGGGCCGCTCGGGCGCGCGGTTCATCGGCGGTCGCAGCCGCGCGGGGATGACGAAGACGTGCTCGGGGTTCACGTCGTCACGGCTGACGAGCTGGACGACCTCGGGGCGATACACCCCGTGAAGCTCGAGCGCGGCACGCGCCGTCGCCACGGCCCGGCCGACCGACTGACCGAACGCGATCGCTTGATACAGCTCGGTGGCGAAGGCGACTCCGGTGCTGTCGGGAAGCTGGGCGGTCATCCCCACCGCGCAGCCGCAGGCGATCGCCAGCTCGCGGGCGAGTTCGCTGCTCCAGCACGAGTTGACGACGGCGAGCTGCGGCTGCGGGCAGGTCTGCTCGATGAGACGACGCAAGCCGCGCGCTTCGATCGGGACCAGGCCGCCGTCATCGCTGCGCAGCAGGACGCCCGACTCCGGTGTGCCCTTCCCGGAGAAGTGCACCACCGAGGGTTGGTGATGCAGCAGGAGATAGCTCAGGTCGCCCGGCCGTACCGCCTGCTCGACGTGGACGGCGAGCGCGTCCCGGTACGGCGCCCGGGACACCGCGAGGTTCACCAGGCGGTGCTCCTCGGCGAGGTCCATCTCCTCCCGCGGGGTGCCGGCCTGCAGCATCAGGACTGTGACCGGTGTGGCTGCGGTCATACCGATGCGGGGCGAAGCAGCACCCCAAGCAGAGCGCTGAGCCGGCCCGCGTGTTCCGGGCAGCGGCCGATCAGCTCGGCGATCTCGGCCGCAATCCGCTGCCGATCGGCGACGTCGGCCTGCTCGGTCAGCGCTGCAAGCTCGGCAGTGTCGGCGGCGGCCGTGCCGTTGAGCGAGAAGGCGACGGCGAGATGCGCGGCGGCGGTGAACTCCGCACCGAAAACGTCCCGCTCCAGCGCGGCGAGCTGCGCAATCGTGTCCGGATCCACCGCCACGAGGGCCCGCTGCATCCGGTCGGCGGCGAGCTGGCGATCCGTCACGCAGCCGTAAGCGAACTCGATGCCATCGCGCTGGGCGAGGTGAAGCAGCGCGAGGTGCACCGCGATCACCGAGTCATCGCCGAGTTCGGCGAGCACGGCCGATGCCTCGGCGGTGAGCAGTTCGGACGCGTGCTCCTCGGCGAAGGACCGCGAGTCTTCCCAGCTCTCGGTACTGATCCATCCGAGCAGTAGGTCCTGGAGTACGAGTGGGTGGTAGATGGGGTCGACGCCGTGCTCGCGCACCATGTCCAGGAGCTGGCGGTGCTGATCAGCCAGTGCTGGGTCGAGCAGCAGCAACTCGTCGAGCGCGACCGCCGCCGGCGGCGCCAGCAGCTCCTCGGCGTGCACCACCAGGAATGCCCTCGACTCCCCCCAGGTGGGTGTGGCGATCCAGTCGGTCACGGTGCGGAGCTGCTCGTCGGTGAGGGCGAGCCAGTCCGGAGGGTCGGTCTCGGTGACCGTCCGCCAGGTGTGGTCCACGGCTGGACTGTCCTGAATGCGGTACTCGCGCAGCGCACGTCGGGCCGACACCGCGACAGGGCCGGCTGGTTCGGGATCGTTCGACGTGAGCAGCGCGATGAGGTCGCGCAACCCGCTCGGCGCATCGCCATGACGCAGCTGGAATCGGGCCCGCTCGACGATCAGCACATCTCTGGTGCCTGGTGCGAAGGCATCGACGCAGGCCGCGTAGACGTCGAGCGCCTCGGTGGCCCGGTCGAGTTCGACAAGGTTGTCGGCGAGGTTGTTCAGCGATGTGGCGAGGTCGGGGAGGTAGGCGTCGGGGTTGGCCTGGGCCAGGGCGCGGCGGATCTCTACGGCGTGCTGGGCGGGGGCCAGGGCGGCCTGGCGCTGCCCGACCTCGGCCAGCTGGTTGGCGAGGTTGTTCAGCGATGCGGCGAGGTCGGGGAGGTAGGCGTCGGGGTTGGCCTGGGCCAGGGCGCGGTAGGTGTCGGCGGCGTGCTGGGCGGGGGCCAGGGCGGCCTGGCGCTGCCCGAC
>JBOHGM010000173.1:0-5369 GCA_050699435.1 Pseudonocardiaceae bacterium
ACCGCCATGTCGTCGCGGTCCACCCCGTACAGGCATCGGGCGGCGACCAGGCGGCGCGCGGCCAGCAGCAGCTCGTCGCGGTCACCGTCGGCCCCGGCCAGCTCGGCGACGTCGTCGGGCAGGCCGTCCCGGTCCCAGGCGTCCACCACCCGGTCGGCCAGGTAGCGGCACGCCGACACCAGGAACGCGCCGGAGCCCATCGCCGGGTCCACGACCTTCAGGGCCAGCAGCTCGTCGGCCTTCTTGGCCCGCCAGACACCGCGCGCCGCACCCTGGGCCGGACCGGGCCCGAAGCACAACGGTGCCAGGGTGTGCTCCACCACCTCCTCGGCGAGCTCCCTGGGCGTGTAGTGGGTTCCGGTGGACCGCCGGTCACCGACCTGGGTGAACAGCACCGATCTTGCCGGGAACACCGTCGGCAGCCCGCGCAGGTCGGTGCGCAGCAGACCCCAGAACGGCGCCACCCGCAGCGCCAGCGCGGCGTCGTTGTCGCACGCCGCATGCAGCAGAGCCCGCTGGTGCGGCGACGGAGCGGCCGCCAGCCATTTCTCCACCTGCTTCTCGGTGGCGTCGCAGGCTGACCGCAACCACTGCGGGAGCTCGCCTCGGGCGGCAACGGACTCCAGCTCGGTCAGCGACACCTCGGGCTCGGCCTTGCCCGCCAGCCCGACGAACGGCTCGCTCACCTTGCGGCAGGAGAACCCCAGCAGACCTTCGTAGACGTGCCCGATCTGCTCCACACCCAGCCGGGCGTAGCTCAGCCGCTCGGCGGCCCGGCCCCGGTGCCGCAGCACCAGCAGCGCGTCCAGCATCTCCCGCACCACCCGGTCGGTGACCGGGGCATCCACCAGCCACGGATAGCCGGCCGGGTCGAACAGCGAGCCACCGTAGGCCGGGAGCCACAGGTCCGGGTGCGCGCAGCCGCCGTGGAGGGCGCTGAACAGGGCCAGCAGCCGCGGCCACGCCGCGGCCCGCCGGTCGGCCACCTCGTCACCGTGCAGGGTGCGCTCCGCCTCCAGCTGCTCGTGCAGCGTGGACACCGCGTAGCCGTCCGCGTAGATCGGGTCGGTCACCGGCAGCAGTCGTTGCTCCTCGGCGAACAGGAGGAACACCAGGCGCATCAACGCGGTCAGCGCGCCCCGGTAGATGTCGCGCGCGGACACCGGACCCAGCAGCGCACCACCCGCCTCGCGGTCCAGCCGGGCCAGCTCGGCGACGAACAGCTCGACCGCCAGGCGCACCTGGTGGCCCAGGGTCGTCGTGACGTGCGCGTGGTCGTCGGCGCTGCGGGCGAACAGCCCGGCCAGACTGCTGCCGCCCCCGCCGTCGGCCGACGCCGGGGGCGGCAGCACCCGGGACGCGCAGCACAGCGAGGCGAAGGCGCGCAGCAGCGTCGGCTCCTCCAGCCACAGGTCGGCGTCGAACACCGCGGTGCTGGTCGCCTCCCCCGGCCGGGCGTGCACGAGCACCCAGAGCCGGCCGTTGGTCAGCAGCGCCACCGGCACCCGGGTGTCCCGGCACAGCTGAGCCGCGCGCTCGGCCAGCGCCGGTTGGCCGTGCACCGCGTCGGTCAGCGGCTCGTCGAAGCCCCGGCGGTAGAGGTGCAACCGCGTCGCGGACCCACCGGCCGGATCCGGTCCGGTCGCGACCGCATCCGGGCGAAGACCGGGGAACTCCGCGGCCAGTGCGGCACCGTCCCGCAAAGCCGACGCCGGGTAGCGCAGCAACTCACCGATGATCAGCTCTTGCCAGGCCGGGCCGAGCAGGTCCGGCGCCTCCGACACCTCCGCCCAGGCCTGCCGGACGCGCGCCCGGATCTGCGCAGGCACGGTGTCCAGGCCCTGCGGCAGCGCGGCGGTGAGCATCGGCAGGGCCAGGAACGGACCCTCCGGGCGCAGCAGGCCCAGCCACTCGGCGTGGTGCTCAGCCGCAGACGGCAGGTGCGGAGCCCTCGCGCGCGGCGCCGGCATCAGTGCGCTGCCCGGGCGATCGCCGTCGGGACCAGGAACTCGACGGCGGCTGGGAACCAGCGGGCGGCCGGGTCGGCGTAGCGGCGGCGCAACGCGGCGGTCTCGTCCGCGCGCTGATCGGGCAGCCCGTCCAGCCGGGCGAGCAGCGACTCGTGGTCGGCGCGCAGCTGGTTGCGCTCGTCCTCGAACAGGCTCGGCTGCTGCCAGTGCTCGGTCGCCCCTAGCGCGCCTCGGATCGATCGTTCCAACTCGTCGAGGATCGCGGCGACCGCGGTGACTTCGTGCTCGCACCGGTTCCGCAGCAGGGCCTGCATGCTGCGGGTCCGGTCGGCGGCCCGCCGGGCGAGCAGCCCGCCGAGCGGGTCGGACAGCTCCGGCCACAGCCCGCGCAGCCGGTCGCGCACCTCCACCGGAACCGGCTGATCGGACGCCGTGGCCAGCCAGGAGGTGACCTCCTCGGTGGTGGCGCGGGTCAGCCGGCCCCGCTCGATCAGCCCGCCCGCGGTCATCACCTCCTCGTGCAGCCGGGTGCCCTCGGCGCCGGTCACCACCACCCGGCCGTGCGCCACCACCGCGGGCACCCGCAGCAGGTCACCGGGCACCACCCGGGCGCTCACCCGGCTCAGCTTCGCGACGCCGCCCGCGTTGCGGGCCTGTGCCCACAGCTCGGCGCGCAGCAGCCGCAGACACATCTGCACCAGCCGGTGCCCGAGGTGCAGCAGCACCACGTCGGACCGGCCGGCCACCGCGTCGTGGTCGAAGGTCACCGGGCGTTCGGTGCCGGTGAGCGGGTGGTAGAGCCCCGCGTTGCGGGCGGCGGCCCAGGCGCCGGGCAGCTCGGGCAGCCGGAACACCGGCGCGTCGAACCCGTCCGGCGGCGACGCCGCTCGCAGCTCCCTGCGGTGCGCCAGCCGCAGCGCGGTGCGCACCACCTGCTCCACCGTGGACGGGGTGAGGTCCAGCGCGGCCCGGCTGCCGGCCAGCGTCTCGGTCAGCCGCTCCAGGTCACGCGCCAGGTCACGCTCGACCTTCAGGGTGGCCCGCTTGGCCCGCCGGTCGATCTCCGCGTCCGCGGTGAGCCACTCGGCCTGGCGGCCCAGCATCTTGCGCTCCACCTGAGCGGAGATCACCTCGCCCGCGCTGCCCAGGTCTTCGCGGATGCGATCCACCTTCTCCACCGCGATCCGCAGGAAGTCCAGCTCGTCCTCCAGCGACCCGGCGGCGAACGACCCAGACCCGGACGACCCCGAGCCGGACGTCGTCGCCTGCCAACCGGCCGGGACGAAGTGTCGCACCTGCACCTCGGGCGCGCGCTGACCGTGCCGGTCCACCCGGCCGTTGCGCTGCTCCAGCCGGTTCGGGTTCCACGGGATCTCCCAGTGCAGCACCCGGTGGCAGCGCCACTGCAGGTTGATGCCCTCGCTGGCGGCATCGGTGGCGATCAGCACCCGCACGTCGTCCAGCTCCGGGTCGGCGGTGAACACGTTCTTCACGTGCTCCCGGTCGTTCTCGTCCTGCCCGCCGTAGAGCAGCGCCAGCCGCTGCGCCGGATAGCCCGCGGTGAGCAACCGCTCGTAGAGCCAGCGCTGAGTATCCCGATACTCAGTGAAGATGATCACGCGTTCGGCCGAACCGCCGGTCGGCGGCACGATCGGGTCCAGCCAGCGACGCAGCGCGGCGAACTTGGCGTCCGGCCGGTCCTGCGCGCCCCGCGCCCAGGTGCCCAGCTCGGTGAGCAGCGCACGCTCCGCTGCGGACAGTGCAGGGGTGCAACCACGCACCGCGCTCAACGCGTCCGACTCGGCTTGGGCGTAGGCGGCGTCGTCCTCGGCGGTCTCGTCGAGCCGCTCAGCCAGCGGCCGCAGCACTCGCTCACCGGCCGGAGCGGCGCGGTGCGGCTCTCGGTCGGTCATCGTCCGCAGGTGCACGTCGACCGTCTCGGCCAGCGCTTTCGGCGAGGAGAACATCCGTCGTTTGAGCAGGGTGGTGACGAAGTCTCCGGCCGCCTTGGCCCCCTTGTCGCCGGCTGAGGACCGGCGGCTGGCCGCGTAGCGGTTCAGCAGCTCGTGCGCGCGGCGCTCCGGCTCGGAGTAGCTGACCTCCAGGTAGTCGAGGTTGCGCCGGGGGAACCGGGGAGTGCCGTCCCACTTCGGCGGCAGCGTGCTCTTGAGCCTGCGCACCATGACCCTGGCCAGCTGGTCCTCGGCGGGCCGGACACCGCGCGCGAAGCGCTGGTCGTCCAGCAGCTCCAGCAGCGCCGTGAACGACTCCAGGTAGCCGTTGTGCGGGGTGGCGGACAGAAACAGCCGGTGCTCGCAGTGCGGGGCCAGCGCCCGGATCGCCGTGGTGCGCAGGGAATCCACCGCATAGCGCCCGTGGCCCGACGGGGCGCAGCCGTGCACCTCGTCCACCACCAGCAGGTCGAACGCCCGCGGGTAGCGCGGCACCGAGGGCAGCACCTCGCGCAGCAGCCGCATCGGGCGCACCCGCTTGAGCCAGTCCACGCTGACGATCAGCCTCGGGTAGTGCGTCCACGGGTTGACGTAGAGGCCGCGTTGTCGGCGCAGCTTCTTGAGCAGTTCGGCGTCCACGATCCGGAAGTCCAGCCCGAACTTGTCCCGCATCTCGTCGTGCCACTGCAGGGTGAGCCCGGCCGGGCAGACGATCAGCATGGTGCGCGCCCGGTGGCGCAGCATCAGCTCCTGCATCACCAGCCCGGCCTCGATGGTCTTGCCCAGCCCGACGTCATCGGCGATCAGCAGCTTGGTGCGCGGCATGGACAGTGCGCGCACCACCGGGTCGAGCTGGTAGTCCTCGATCTGGATTCCGGAGCGGAACGGGGCCTGCAGCGCGGTGGTATCGGCCGAGGCGATCGCGCCCCAGCGCACCGCGTGCAGGAACGCGGCAAGCTCGGACGGCTCGTCGAACCCGTCTTCCGGGCTGGGCAGCACCGCGACGTCGTGCACCACCGCACCCGGCTCCAGCTCCCAGACGACGCGGAGCTCCTCGTCCCGAGCGTCGTCCTCGATGCTGGCCAGGGTCACCAGATGGGGCGGCTGGCCGGTGAGCACGTTCGGGTCGCTGCTGGCCACCTCGCCCCGCGAGACATCGGCCGCGACCCACTGGCGGTTTCGGACCGTGACGAGCTGCCCCGGCGCCGGGACGGCAACCACCAGATCGCGCAGAGTGCCGGTCACGGCGCGATCCTAACTGTGCCGCAAACCGGGCGGCCGTGCCTCAAGACGACGCGATCATTCACCACCGGTCCCCGAGGACGCGTGGGCGGGCAGCTACCGCAGCGTTCAGTCGACCCAAGACAGAGAAACGGCCCCCGGTGGCGGGGGCCGTTGGGCCCAGGCTGCTCACCTGAGCGGGGTGCTTAACTAGTGTACCCCAACA
>JBOHGM010000174.1:0-5293 GCA_050699435.1 Pseudonocardiaceae bacterium
GTACGACGTCACGGTCGACGGAGTGGACCTCGGCGAGTCCACAGTGGAGTGTGCGCGTGCTGCGGCGGACAAGGCTGGGCTCTCGGGGAAAGTGCGGTTCCATCTCGGGGATGCCGAACGGCTTCCCTTGCCCGGCAACACCTTCGACGCGTTGGTGTGCGAGTGCGCGTTCTGCACGTTCCCGGACAAGGCCACCGCGGCGGCCGAGTTCGCCAGGGTGCTGCGACCCGGCGGCCGGGTGGGTATCACCGACGTCACGGTGACCGAGACAGGGTTGCCAGCCGAGTTGACCACGCTCGCCGCGTGGGTGGCCTGCATCGCCGATGCCCGCTCGGTGCGGGAGTACACCGAGATCCTCGCCGACGCAGGGCTGCGGACCACAGGTACCGAAGCTCACGACGACGCGATCGCCCGGATGATCGACCAGATCGAGGTCAGAATCAGCGTCCTGCGCATGACCGCCGCTGACCGCCTCACCGAGGCCGGCGTCGACGTGGACGCTGTGCTGCGCTACACCGCCCTGGCCAAACAGGCCGTGGCCGACGGGCTCCTCGGCTACGCCCTCCTCGTCGCGGAGAAGCCATGACCCATCTGCCGTCCCTGCCGGAGAACGCGACCCTGCTGGACGTCTTTCGCGCCTACCCGGACACGGCCAGGCCACTGCTGGACTACCACCAGGTGCTGCTGCGCGGACCCTCACCGCTGACCGTGGCCGAACGCGAACTCATCGCCGCCTACGTCTCCGGGCTCAACGTCTGCGGTTACTGCCACGGCATCCCACACCGCGGTGTCCTCCCGCCGGCTCACCGACATCGCCTACGCGGGCCTGAAGGACCTGCTCTGCAAGCAGTGTCCGGCGGCTGACAGTCCTGCTGCCCTGCTGCCCTGCTGCCCTGCTGCGCCTCCTAACCAGACAGACCCCTGCGACCAGAGTGCGCCCGGTGGGTGCCAACCGGGGTCCGGCTGCTGCTGCTGCCGCACAGCAACCGTATGGCGGCGGACCGCTCGTGCTCAGGCGGCGGGCGGTCAGCCGTCATCGACCGACGGACCGACAATTTAAGGTTGTCTCAGGGTCGGAGACAATCTAAAGTTGTCGCATGGGTGAGGACATGCGTTTCCCGGATCTGCTGGAGGCGGTGCGGTCGCGGGCTTCGGGTGGCGACCAGTTGGCGCGGTTGGATGCCGCGATCACGATCAGCCGAGAGGTCGAGGCGCTGGCCGACGAACTGCTCGATCATGTCGTGCGGGAAAGCCGTTCGGCCGGGTTGTCCTGGACAATGATCGGGCAGCGGCTCGGGGTGTCCAAACAGGCGGCCCGCGCGCGGTTCGCCGACATCGCGGACGTGCTGGTGGCCGATGGAGTGGACCTGGAGCTGGCGCCGCGGCTGGTGGCCTGCCTGGATCGGGCTGCCGAGGAAGCCCGCGCCGACGGCAGCACGGAAGTGGGTACGCACCACCTGCTGATCGGGCTGATGGAGGCAGGCGTCGCCGCAGCGGTCCTGGAGCGACTGGGGGTGCGGGTGGCCGCGCTGCGCGCGACGGCCACGGCACTGTTCGGCGCACCGGGGCCGGAGGGTGATCGGGTGCCCCCGATGTCGCAGGAGGCGCGTTGCGCGCTGGAGGAGGCGCCTCGGATCGCCTGCCGTCACGGTAAAGACGTGTTCGTGGGCACTGAGCACGTGTTGTTCGTGCTGGCCACCGATCCCGGCAGCCGGGCCCGGCGAGTCCTCAACGAACTCACGGTGGACGTCGCCGACATCAAGCGCGAACTCAGGCTGCACGTTCCCCTGCGAGCGCGCCGGAGGCGGCGCAGGCGCGATCGGGAGCAGGTGTGATCATTCTGCCGCCGGCCACGATCGGCCACCGGACCACTGGTCGCCGGTCCTGGCGTGCACATCTGCGCGAGCTGTGTCGACCGCGCGCGGGACGCCCTGGCCGAACCGGGGCGCGGTGACCGTCCCGCGTGAATCGCCCCTATCGGCGTGCCCAGACCCAGCGTGGCAACCTGTGCGGGTGTCTGTCGAACGGGTCGGGTCACGCGTGATTCGCGTCGTGCCCTACGACCCGCAGTGGCCGGCACGCTTTGCCGAGCTGGGTCGCGGTCTGCGCGACGCGCTCGGCGAGGTGGCCTTGCGGATCGACCACATCGGGTCCACCGCCGTGGTCGGGCTGGCCGCCAAACCAGTGATCGATATCCAGATCTCGGTTGCGGCACTGGAGCCGGTGGACCCGTTCCGGGAACCGTTGGCACGTCGCGGCTTCGTCTACCGCGCGAACAACACCGAGCGCACCAAGCGCTATTTCCGTGAGCCGCCGGGCGAGCCGCGCACGCACATCCACGTGCGCCGGGCGGGTAGCTTCTCCGAGCAGTTTCCCTTGCTGTTCCGTGACTATCTGCGCGCCCATCCGGACGAAAGCGCCGCCTACGAGCGGCTCAAGCGCCGGCTGGCCACAGAGTTCCACCACGACGGCGCCGCCTACGCCAACGCCAAAGTGCCCCTCTTCTGGGAGGTCATCCGGCACGCGGACGACTGGGCGCAGCGAATCGGCTGGGAGCCAGGGCCAAGCGATGCCTGACGTCCACCTCCACGGCGTGCGTCGACAACGTGCGACGCAACGACTGGGAGTACGAAATCGCGTAGGTCCGCCGCTAACACGGTCCCCGCACCCATCCGGGCGCCGGGACTGCTCGTCTGCAGAGCACGGGCGAACTGGGACGGTCCAGCCAGCAACGGCGCCACACCTGCCGCGACATCCTCACTCGCGCGTCAGCGCACCTTTGTCGCCTTGGTGACCCGTCACTCGGCCGACTGCCGTGGGCGTCTGCTCCCGATGACACTCTTCGGGCGCAACAGCGCACGATGCTGTGTCCTGCAGGTGACACACCGTCAGATGCGTGGGCGGGCATGGCGCAGCCGGATGCCGCTGAATCCAAGGGTGCTCGTGGCGACGGCGTCCCAGAACTCCCAGAGGTTGTCGAGCACGCGGAGTTGGATACCAGCGTCGGCGTGTAGCCGCAGGAGGTCGCCTACCGGCTCGGGCGGGCCGAGCGGCTCGACGGGTTCAGTCGCGACCACAGCATGCGGTATCGGTGTGCCGAACGGCTGGAAGCGGTCGGCGGGGAGCCGGTAGGCGAAAAGCCGGACGCCGAGGAGCTTGTCGACCCAGTCGTACTCAATCGCGTGGACTCGGCTGCCGCCACCAGGGCCGAGGATGCGTTCGGCCTCCGCGGTCGATGTCGTGGACAGCGCCCAGGCCATCGCACGTGGACAGTCTCTCGGGAACCAGTAGTCCGGGGCACGGTCGTAATCCACGGCCCAGACATAGGCCCCGGAGTGTCGTGCTGTCGCCGCGACATGGGGTACGAACCGGGTGATCGGGTCCTCGGAGAAATGCAACACCTGCCCAGGCTCAGGTCTCATGGCCTCGGGTACACCCTTTCTTCGCCACGTGGCTGGCGGCGGCCGACGAGCGTTTATCTTGGAATGACTGTTCCAAGATAACGAGGTGTGGCCGTGCCGGACGTCAAGCACTTCGACCCCGGCGTGGTGCTGGACACGGTGGTGCGGCTGTTCTGGAAACAGGGGCGACCTCGACCGGGATCCAGGACATCGTGGCCGCGACCGGGGTGAGCCGGTCCAGCCTGTATGCGACCTTCGGCGGCAAGCAGGAGCTGTATCTCGCGGCGCTGCGTCGCTACGTCGAAGAGCAGTCGCGGCCGGTGTTCACTAGCCTGGCCGCCGACGGCCGGGGCTTGCCCGCGATCTCGGAGTTCTTCCACCGCCTGATCGAGTCCCGGTGCTCGGGCGAGCACGCCCGGGGCTGCATGGTGTCCAACGCCCACCTGGGCGGCGAGGGCGGCGATCCGGATGTGCGCCAGGTCCTCGCCGGGCACCACGACCAGCTGCGCGCGGCGATGCGGGCGGCGCTGGAAACCGCCCGGCTGCGGCCGGGTCTGGATCTCGACGCGACTGCGGAGCAGGTGGTGCTGCTCGCCTACGGGGTCAACCTGCGCTCCCGCGGTGGCGCCGACCCTACCGGGCTGCGGGCGGCCGTCACCGCCGCACTCGACGCTCTTCACGAACACGACACCACGAAGGAGACAGCAGGACATGGCTGACTTCCCGGTCTACGACGAGACCACCGCACCCGAAGCCTCCCGGCCGCACCTTGCCACCGACAACTGGGACGACACTGTCGCCTTCGAGCGGTTCGAGAAGGCCGGCGGCCGGTTCGTCCGCGGCCGGGCGAGGATCACCGCGCCCGGCGAGGTCACGGTGTCCACAGCCGACGGTGAACGGATGTTCCGCGCCACCAGGGGGATCGTGCTCAACCCCGGCACCGAGCCTGCCGTCCCGCCGATCGACAGCCTGGCCGACACTCCTTTGTGGACCAACCGGGAGGCGCGGATCACCGCCGCCGACATTCTCGGCGAGGACGGGAGACCGCCGACTACCGCGCGGTGCCTCGGGTCACGTTCACCGATCCCGAGGTCGGCTCGGTGGGCCTGACCGAGACCACCGCCCGGCAACGCGGCCTGCGGGTGCGCACCGGGCTGGCCCGTATCCCCTCTTCTGCGCGGGGTTGGATCCACAAGACCGGCAACCAGGGGCTGATCAAACTCGTCGAGGACGCCGACCGCGGTGTGCTCGTCGGCGCCACCTCGGCCGGGCCGGTCGGCGGTGAGGTGCTCGAGACGCTCGCCGTGGTCGTCCACGCCGAGGTGCCCATCGAGCGGCTGCGGCGGATGATCTACGCCTACCCGACCTTCCACCGCGCCATCGAGGACGCGCTGCGCAACCTCACCGGCTGATCGTGCTCCGGCTGCCCCGCCGGGCCTGCCACCAGCCCAGGGCGGCGCCCAGCACGGCGAGCAGTGCCGCCGGCACGGGCTGCCACCGCGGCACCGCCGGCTCGACCGGCACCGTCCTGGCCGCCAGGTCCGGGGCGTGCTCGCGGACGGCCGCCAGTACCTGCCCCATGCTGGGGTTGACCATGGCGTGCGTGCCGACGAAGACGGTGGGCACGGTCTGGTTGCCGTCCGCGACCGAGCGCACCCACGCCGCGGCCCGCGGATCCTCCCAGATGTTGATCTCCCGCACCGGCAGCCCGCTGCGCCGCAACGGTCCACGCAGCGCCAGGCAGTAGGGCAGCCGGGCCGCCAGTAAGAACTCCCGCCGCAGCGACTCGGGCGGGAAGTAGTGGTTGCCCTCCACCCGCACCGTCCGCGGGGCCTCGGCGAGCACCACGCCATTCCACACTGCACGCATCATCGCTTGCTCTACCTCCGTCA
>JBOHGM010000175.1:0-5185 GCA_050699435.1 Pseudonocardiaceae bacterium
GCGGCGAGGCGCTGCGCCTGCGCTGCGTCGTGGGGCGGCCAGAGCACCTACCATCGGGTGGAGGGCGCGCACTCCGGCGCGCGGGTGCAGGAGGACCAGCCCAGCAGGCACCGGCCGGATTCCGGCAAGCCCATTCGGGAGTAACGAGGAGTAGCCGCCATGCGCCGTCGGTTGTTCGACGCCGAGCACGAGGACTTCCGGGCGAGCGTGCGAGCCTTCCTGGACAAGGAGGTGCTGCCCCACCAGGCGGCCTGGGAGGCCGACGGCATTGTGCCCCGGGACCTGTTCACCACCGCCGGGGCGGCCGGTTTTCTCGGGATGGCCATCCCGGAGGAACTCGGCGGCGGCGGGGTGGCCGACTTCCGGTTCAACGCGGTGCTCGGCGAGGAGGTCATGTACGCCGGTGCGGCTGCGGCCGGGCTCGGGCTGACCCTGCACAACGACGTCTGCCTGCCCTACTTCCTGGACCTCGCGACCGAGGAACAACAGCGACGATGGCTCCCCGGAATCGCCTCCGGGGAGTTGATCACCGCGCTGGCGATGACCGAACCGGGGATGGGGTCGGACCTGGCGAGCATGACGACGACCGCGGTGCGGGCCGCGGACCGCTACGTGGTCAACGGGTCGAAGACGTTCATCACCAACGGCATCAACGCGGATCTGGTGATCACCGCGGTGAAGACCGACCCGCGGGCCCGCCACCACGGGATGAGCCTGCTCGTGCTGGAACGCGGGATGGCCAGCTTCGAGCGCGGCGCCAACCTGGCCAAGCTGGGGCAGCACGCCCAGGACACCGCCGAACTGTTCTTCCACGACGTGGAGGTCCCGGTGGCCAACCTGCTCGGCACCGAGGGGGGCGGGTTCGGTCATCTGGTGGACCGGCTGCCCCAGGAACGGCTGTCGATCGCGGTCTCCGGGGTGGCCGGCGCACGGGCCGCGCTGGAGCTGACCCTGAGCTACGTCAAGGAGCGCAAGGCGTTCGGCCAGCCGGTCGGCTCGTTCCAGCACTCCAAGTTCCGGCTGGCCGAGATGGCCACCGAGATCGACATCGGGCAGGCCTTCGTCGACCGCTGCATCGAGGCCCTGGGCGATGGGGAACTGACCGTCGCCGACGCCGCCAAGGCCAAATGGTGGTGCACCGAGCTGCAGGGCCGGGTCGTCGACGCCTGCCTGCAGCTGCACGGCGGCTACGGCTACATGCTGGAGTACCCGATCGCCCGGGCCTACGCCGACGCCCGCATCACCCGGATCTACGGCGGCACCACGGAGATCATGAAGGAGGTCATCGGCCGATCGCTCGGGTTGTAAAGGGGGTGCCACCGGCAGTTCTGGCGTCCGCGTTGCACCACTTGGAGTGAATTCGCGCTCAGCTGGTACGTCTCAGGCCCGTCCAGCGATCATAGGGGGTGTCGGCGGAAGCTAGGACGGAGGCGGAGGATGATGATGAACGCCCACAGCGGTGGACCGGTCGCCCACGACATGTTCGCGCTGCTGCACCAGTCCGCGGCGCCCGTGGTGACCCGCTGGACCTATTATGTGGACGACCCGTTCGCGGTGACCCTCGCCATCCAGACCCGCGGCGACCAGTGCGTCGACTGGGTGCTGGCCCGGGACCTGCTGGTGGCCGGTCTCAGCGCACCCGCCGGGATCGGTGATGTGCAGGTGCGTCCCGCCCGGATCGACGAATGGGACGTCGCGTTGATCGAGATCCGCTCGCCCGACGGGCACGCGTTGCTGGAGGTGGACCGCGACCTGCTGCAACAGTTCGTCGACGCCACCATCGAGGCCATCCCACTGGGCAGCGAGTCCACCGTCATCGACCTGGACGCTGAGATCGAGAAGATCACGAGAGCTGCGGGCTGGGCTGACGGTGCAGCTGCGTGAGCCGACGGCGCGCGGCGGCGATCGGTCAGCTCACCCAGGTCCGCGCCCGGACCAGGTCCAGGCGTAGCCGGGGTCCTCACAGGCCAGCCCGCCCTCGCCGAGACCCAGCGGCCGGAAGGTGTCCACCATCACCGCGAGCTCGTCGAAGAACTCCACCCCGACACTGCGCTCGACCGCACCGGGCTGGGGGCCATGGCTGTGCCCGCCCGGATGCAGCGAGATCGACCCCTGGCCGATGCCCGAGCCCCTGCGGGCCTCGTAGTCGCCGCCGCAGTAGAACATCACCTCGTCGGAGTCCACATTGGAGTGGTAGTAGGGCACCGGGATCGACAGCGGGTGGTAGTCGACCTTGCGGGGCACGAAGTTGCAGATCACGAAGCCGGAGCCGGCGAACACCTGGTGTGCGGGCGGCGGCTGGTGCACCCGTCCGGTGATCGGCTCGAAGTCGGCGATGTTGAACGTGAACGGGTACAGGCAGCCGTCCCAGCCGACCACGTCGAAGGGGTGTTGCGGGTAGACGTAGCGGGTGCCGGTGATCCCGCCGTGCACGGCGCGGTGCTTGACCAGTACCTCGACATCGGTGCCCTCGGCCAGCAGTGGCTCGCCCGGACCGTGCAGGTCCCGCTCGCAGTACGGGGAGTGCTCCAGCAACTGCCCGTACCGCGACAGGTACCGGCTCGGCGGGCTGATGTGGCTACTCGCCTCGATCAGGTACGCCCGCAGCGGTTCCGACCCGGCAGGCACCCACCGGTGCGTGGTGGCACGCGGCAGGATCACGTAGTCGCCCTGACCTGCCCTCAGCGCACCGAACACCGTCTCGACCACAGCCTGGCCGGACTCCACGAACACGCACTCGTCGCCGACGGCATTGCGGTACAGCGGCGAGGCCTCCCCCGCCGCGACGTAGCAGATCCGCACGTCGCCGTTGCCCAGCACCAGCCTGCGCCCGGTGACCACGTCCTGGGCCTTCCAGTCCGGGTCCGGGAACAGCGCGTGCAGCCGGAGGTGGCGCGGCTTGAGGGGGTGATTGGCCACCGTGTCGCCGGTCGGCAGCTCCCACGGGGCGGCGTCCACGATCGCCGAGGGCAGATGGCGGTGGTAGAGCAGCGACGAGTCCGACGAGAAGCCCTCCTCCCCCATCAGCTCCTCGTAGTACAAGCCCCCTTCCGCGGTGCGGTGCTGGGTGTGCCGCTTGGGTGGGACGTCACCCAAAAGCCGGTAGTACGCCATGACCACCCTCCTCGCCCACGCCCTGCCCGGTGGTGTGCTTCTATGGTGCAGCGCTGCGGCTACTCAGCGACGGCGTTCCACCGCCAACCCGCGGGCGCGCAGCACCCTGCGCTCGATCGGGGCGAACACCAGCAGCTCGATCGCGACGCCGACCACCAGGATGAGCCCGATGGAGGTGACCACGACGTCCATCGCGTTCAGTTCCCGCCCGATGTTCAGTTGCTGTCCCAGCCCGATGCCAAGCGCCGGCGCATAAGTGATCAGCTCAGCGGCCATCAGGGAACGCCAGGAGAACGCCCAGCCCTGCTTGAGGCCCGCGATGTACCCCGGCAGCGCCGCAGGCAGCAGCACGTGGCGGATTCGCCCGACGGCTCCAAGCCCCAGCACCCGGCCCACCTTCTGCAGTAACGGGGGCACCTGGTCGAACCCGGCGAGCAGCCCGTTCGCGATCGAAGGGACGGCGCCGAGCAGGATCACCATGTAGATCGCGGCGTCGGACAGCCCGAACCAGATGATCGCCGCCGGCACCCAGGCGATCGAAGGCAGGCTCATCAGCCCGCTGATGTAAGGGCCGATCGCCCTGCGTAACCAGCGGCTGCGCCACATCGCCAGGCCGAGCAGAGTGCCGATAACCAGGGAGGCCAAGAAGCCCAGGGCACCCCGAGAGACACTGGTCGTGATCGCCTCCCAGGCCCGGCCATCGGCGACCATCTCGATAACCACGTCGAGCACGTCGCCCGGGCTGGGCAGCGCGTAGGACGGCTTGAGGTCGGCCTCGTAGGCGAGCTGCCAAAGCCCGACGAACGCCGCGGCCGCCATGATCGGAGGCAGCACCGAGCGCACGAATACCGCCCACGGGCCGGGGCGGGGCGGGAGTGCGGGCGGCGCGTCGAGTGCATCCAGCCCGGCTTCGAAGGTCCGGCTGTCGTCGAGGGTTAGTGCCCCGACCGGCCGGCTCTGTTCGGGGGTTCGGCTGGGGTCATCACCGGGCATGACGGCTGATCTCCGCGCGCAGATAATGCGTGATCTCGGTGGCCAGCGCGCTGACCCCCGGGGACTCGATCGCCCTGGGCTGGGACATCTCGACCTGCCACTCGCGGACGATCCGGCCGGGCCGAGAGCTCATCAGCAGCACCCGCTGACCGAGCCGGGCCGCCTCCCGGACGTTGTGCGTCACGAAGACGATGGACAGCCCCTGCTCCTCCCACAGCCGGGCGAGCTCTTCGTGCAGCGCATCACGGGTGATGGCGTCCAGCGCGGCGAACGGCTCGTCCATCAGCAGCAGCTGGCTGTCCTGGGCCAACGCCCGGGCCAGCGCCACTCGCTGGCGCATGCCGCCGGAGAGCTCGTGCACCCGCTTGCGGCCCTGCCCGCCGAGGTTGACCAGCTCGAGCAACCGCTCGGCCTCGGTGCGCCGTTCCCGCCTGCCGACCCGCCGGGCCTTGAGTGCCAACTCGACGTTGCCGGACGCGGTCAGCCAGGGAAACAGCGCCGGCTCCTGGAACATCAGCGCTGGGCGGCCCACCGTGACCTCGATGCTCCCTGCGGTGGGTTTGCTCAGGCCGGCGATGAGCGAGAGCAGCGTCGACTTCCCGCATCCCGAAGCGCCGAGCAGGCAGACGAACTCACCCGGCCCGACGTCGAGATCGATCCGGTCGAGCACGGCAGGGCCATTGCGCTCGAAGATCTGGACCACCTGCTTGACCCGGACGCTGGAGGGGAGAGCCGCCGCCTCGGCGACCCTCCCCTCCAGCCCTCGCACACTGGTCTCCGACCGCTGAAGGGCCTGCTGAAGGGGCGGATTGCCCATGGTTCCTACTCCTTCCCGAGCCCACCGCTCGACACGGTCGGCAGGCCCCGCTCGGTACGGATCCGGTTCACGATCGACAGCTCGTAGATCCCGTTCAGATCGACCTTCTCCTCGGCCACCCCGGCGGCCACCGCATCCTCGGCGCTGCGCTCCAGGGAGACCGCGATGGGGTCCACGGTCACCGTCAGGTTCTGCCAGGCTCGGTTGAGCACCTCGGGTGCCAGCGGCTTCCCGGTGAGGGTTCGCAGGCCGTCGTTGACG
>JBOHGM010000176.1:0-5159 GCA_050699435.1 Pseudonocardiaceae bacterium
CCAGGGCAGGCCAGTGACCGGGGCGGGAGCGCCCAGCATCTCGGCGGCGGGAGATGCCATCGCCTGGGTGGGTGTTTCGCTGGCCGAGGAGAACAGTGTCCTGCCGGATACGGTCCTGCCGGATACGGTCCTGCCGGATACGAGTCAGAGCCGAGGAGTACCGGTCATCTATCGCAGCACCCTGGAGAAGGGGCCGACCGGCGCCATCACCGCTGTGCGGTCCCAGCAGGTCCAGCCGCAAGCCGAGGGCCTGCTGGTGCGCGGCGCAACCGCTCCGGCGCTCTCCAGTGATGGCCGTCGGCTCGCGCTGGTCGCCGAGACCGGGCCACAATCCGGCAACGGCGCCATCACCGAGGCGCGCTCCGCGGTGCTCGGAGTGGATCTGTCCTCCAGTCCGCTCGCCGATACCGGCGGCGAGGGGTTTGCGGCGGTGCGGCTCGATGTGGACGAGAACGGCAGCCCGCTGTCCCTTCCTCCCGGCTTCAAGGCCGCTCCGACGCTGTCCGGCGACGGGCAGCTGGTCGCTTTCACCGCCCCGGGTGCCGATTCTCAGGTAGTCCGAACCGTGGCGTGGCAAGCCGGCCAGGGCCCACGATCCCAAGTGATCTCGACCGATAGCACGGGGAATCCGGTCCACGGTAGGGAGCCTGCGCTCTCGGCCAACGGCCGCTACCTTGCCTTCACCACCTCCGCGCGCAACACGCACAACGGTGTGGACGGGCCCGCGACCGCGTGCGAGACCCCTGCCGATACCGCTCCTCCCCCTACCGGAACCGCACCACCCACTACCGCACCACCCCCTACCGGAACCGTTCCTCCCATTACCGTTCCTCCCGTTACCGGCACCGTTCCTCCCACTACCGCTCCACCCCCCACCGGAACCGCTGCTCCCACTACCGTTCCTCCCGTTACCGATCCACTCGGTACGGGGCTCAGCATCGACGCCGACGTCGACGCGGACATCGACCCCGGTATCTCGCTCGATCCGAGGGTGCGGATCGGAATCGGCCGCCGGCCCACCGAGCCGGCGCAGCCGCAGCCGTCGGATCCGGCAGCCGTGTCACACTGCGACGTCGTCGTCCGTGACCTCGCCCTCGACCAGGCGCGGGCGGCCGCGAACCTGCCCAGGCTGCCCGCGGAACTGGCCTCACCTAGCCTGACCCAGACCTGCATCGCCGAACCCACGCCGGACGACACCTGCGAGGGCAATGACGCCAGCGGCTACCCGGCGCTCTCCGGGGACGGCGGGGTCGTGGTCTATGAATCGAAAGCCAGCACCCTGATACCCGAGGACCGCAACGGCCCTGTGCAGGATGTGTTCGCGCGTACCTTCGCGCCGAGCCTGACCGCCGATCCGCTCAACTTCTTCGTTGTCGAGCCTGGCGGTTCGACCATCGGATCGACCACGCTGCGACACGTTGGTTTCGGTCCGCTGCTGGTGGAATCGATGACCATCAGCGGCGTGGACGGCGCTGTCTTCAGCGTGAACCCGCAGACCTGCGCCGGGAGAACCCTGCATGCGGGTGAGACCTGCACAGCTTCGGTGCAGTTTCTCCCGAGCGACGTGGGGCCTCACGAGGCGGAGCTGGGGGTGGGCTATCGCGGCAGCGGATCACCGCTGGTCGTGCCACTTCTCGGGATCGCCGAGCTGCAACCGCCGCAGGCGGTCACTTTCACGCCCGAGCCGCTGGCCTTCGGCGACGAGCTGCCGCTGTCCACCAACCCGCCGGGCGACGTCACGGTGGAAAACACCGGCAATGCGCCGTTGACGATCAACGCTGTGCGCATACCCACCGACGCAGGCCCTGGGCAGAGCCCGGAAGACTACCGGATCACCAGAGACGGCTGCAGCAACCGGACAGTGCGCCCTGGTGAGAGCTGCATGGTGACGGTGCTGTTCAGCCCGCGGGGGATTGGTGAGCGGCTCGCCGTGCTCCAGTTCGACGACAACGCCCCGGACGGGCCGCATCTGCTCGCTCTGCAGGGCGGCGGGGCCCAGCCCACCCTGCGGTTCGACCCTGCTGTGGTGCAGGCGGGCCGGGTGACCACCCTGTTCGGGTCCGGGTTCGCCCCGCGGCGCAATGTGACCGTCCAGATGCCCGATGCCGCCGGGCCGATCACGGTCACCGCGGATGCCGCAGGAAACTTCACCACCCAAGCGGTGATCTTCTCGACCACGATACCGGGTGAGCGCACCGTCGAGGCCACCATCGAGGGTCTCCAGCCGCCGATCACCGCAACCGCCAGACTCCTCGTCGTCTCCAGACCGTCGCCACCCCCGGGCACCGCCAACGGTCCCCAATAGCCACCCACGTGACAGCCGTGCGGTGCGGAGCAGTCGAACTGGGCGGGACGAAGATCGTCTGCCTGATCGGCTCCGATCCTGACCACGTCGTGGCGCGGACCCGAATCGCGACCGGTGAGCCGAGCCGGACGCTGGCCCAGGTGATCGACTTCTTCCGGCAGGCAGGTGGACCACTGGCCGCGATCGGTGTCGCCTCGTTCGGCCCGCTTGAACTGCGCCGATCCCACCCGCGATACGGACGCATCACGAGCACCCCGAAAGTCGGTTGGGCAGGCGTCGACGTGGTCGGACCGATCAGGAGCGCGCTGGGCGTGCCGGTCGGGTTAGACACCGACGTCAACGCGGCCGCGCTCGGCGAGGGTCGATGGGGCGCCGCCCGCGGTCTGGACACCTTCGTCTACCTGACCGTCGGCACCGGTATCGGCGGCGGAGCCATCGTCGAGGGCAGGACCGCGCACGGGCTGGGGCACCCCGAGATGGGCCACCTCAGCGTGCCGCGCCAGCCCGGCGATCACTTCCCGGGCAGTTGCCCCTTCCACGCCGACTGTTTCGAAGGTATGGCGAGCGGCGCGGCTATCGCGGCCCGCTGGGGGCGCCCCGGCGAGCAACTCCACGGCGATGAGCTACGGACAGCCGTCGAGCTGGAAGCCGGCTATCTGGCCGCTGGCCTGTGCACCATCGTGTACACGAGCGCGCCGCAGCGCATCGTGATCGGCGGCGGCGTAACCGCGCTGCCGGGCTTGCTCCCGCTGGTGCGCACCACGCTCGTTGCGGCCCTGGGCGGCTATCCCGGTCTGTCCGAACACCGCACCCACGACTTCGTCGTGCCCGCCGCGCTCGGCTCCGAGGCCGGCCCCGCCGGCGCCCTCATCCTCGCCGAGGATGCCCGCACACAGGCTCCGGTGTGAACGCAGCCGCCATTCGGAGCCGAATCGCACTTTCTGGGCCCCCCTCAGCGTGCCATTCGGAGCCGAATTGCAGTCCACTGGCCGTCACGGGGCGGGTTGCACGGCCTGGTCACCGGCCATGACCGTGGCGTGGTGGCCGTGCGCCAGCTCGGCGATCAGGGGGGTGCCCGCCGGGAACACCGCGGTGTGCGGTTGCAGCGAGCGGATCGTCCGCCCAGAGGCCAGCGCGACGGTGTAGAGCACGAACGCGCCCTGGAACTCGGCGCCGATCACCCGGGCCGGACCGGACGCCGCCGGACGCAGGGTGACCTCATGCGGGCGGACCATCACCGTGATGTCGGCGGCGCCGTTGCACCCGGGCGGGAGGGGTACCGCGCCGGCCTCAGTGACCAGTTCGGGGCCCACTCTCCGGGCGGGCAGGAAGTCCGCCTCCCCCATGAAGGTCGCCACGAACCGGTTGGCCGGCGCGTGGAACACCTCTTCGGGCTGGTCGATCTGCTCGATCCGCCCGGCGTGCATCACCCCGACGCGGTCGCCGGTGGCGAGCGCCTCGGCCTGGTCGTGGGTGACGAACACGGCGGCGGTGCCGGTCTCGCGCAGGATCGACAGGGTGTCCGTGCGGATCTGTGCGCGCAGGTTGCGGTCCAGGTTGGAGAACGGTTCGTCGAGCAGGACCAGCGCGGGCTCCGGCGCGAGCGCCCGCGCCAGTGCCACCCGTTGCTGCTCACCGCCGGACAGCTCGTGCGGGTAGCGGCCGGACAGCCTGCCCAGCTCGACCAACTCCAGCACGGTGCCGACGCGGGCACGGCGACGGCCGGACGCCCAGCCGTTCAGCCCGAAAGCGACGTTGCCCGCCACGGTCAGGTGCGGGAACAGCGCGTGGTCCTGGAACACGAGTCCGACCCGGCGCCGCTCTGCCGGGCGCCACGCGCCGTCGCCCGCGACCAGCTCCGCATCGATCCGGATCGTCCCGGCGTCCGGCTGTTCAAGGCCCGCAATCAGGCGCAAGGCCGTCGACTTGCCGCAGCCCGACGGCCCGATCAGGGCTAGCACCTCGCCGTCGTGCAGGTCCAGGTCCAGCTGGCGGACCGCAGCCACCCCCCGGAAACGCTTGCTCACGCCGGACAGGGCCAGCACGATGTCGCTGTTCACCGAACCTCCAACCGGCCCCGGCGTACCAGCAGCAGCACCGGGATCAGCGCCGCGGCGACGATGGTCAGTGCGGGCAGCCCGGCGGCCGACCAGCGGCTCTCCGAGGCGAGCTGCCACACCCACACCGAGAGCGTGGTGAAACCGAACGGCCGCAGCAGCAGCACGATCGGCAGTTCCTTGAGCGAGTCGATCAGCACCAGCACCAGTGCGGCCCCGACGCCGGTGCGGACCAGCGGAAGGTGCACCCGGCGCAGCACCCGCGCCGGCGACGCGCCCAGGCTCAGCGCCGAGGCCGTCATCGCGGGGCTCACCTTGGTGAAGCTGGCGTCCACGCTGTGATAGCTCAGCGCCAGGAACCGCACGATGTAGGCGTAGACGATGCCCACCACCGAGCCGGTGACGAGCAGTCCCGTTCCGCCGGGGACGCCGAGTGCCTCAAGCCCTTCGTCGAGCTCGGCGAAGGCGATCAGCACGCCGATCGCCACCACCACGCCGGGCACGGCGTAGCCGACGGTGGTCAGCTGTGCCGCGGCGCCGGTCGCCCGGCCCCCGGCCATCCGGGCACCGTGGGTGACGACGAGCGCGATCGCCACGCAGGCCACCGCGGCGATGGCGCCCACCGCCAGGCTGTTGACCAGGTAGCTGCCGTAGCGGGGGTCGAGCACCCCGGCGGCGCCGCGGATGGTGTCGGCGCCCGACCACCACAGCAGCTGCGCGACCGGGATGACGAACGCGGCGGCGAGCACCGCGGCGCAGGCTGCGGTGGCGGCCGCGGCGCGCGCACCGGCCAGCCG
>JBOHGM010000177.1:0-5147 GCA_050699435.1 Pseudonocardiaceae bacterium
TTAGCGAGCTCTCGCGAGATCAGCTCGCGTTCTTCGGCCGTCAGGGGAGTATTCTTTGTCAAGGATAACCGCCTATCAGTCTGAGGTATTATCTCACACTGTCGCAGTCACCACTTGAGACCAAGCGCTGAAAACGATACCGGCGGGATTGCGTCACATGTGACACTGGTGAAATGGTTTTAACGGACCCCTACGGAACAGTACAGAACAGCAGGTCACAGGGCGCTCAGGCGGTCGCGGTGTCGGCCTGAACCTCGATCCGGGGGAACAGGGGTTGCGGTTTGTCGAGCTGGTCGGTCCCGGAGCCGAGCTGGACGGCCACCCGGCGGGCGGCTTCCGGCAGGAACGGGGTCAGCTCCTCGGCGACCGCACCGCAGGCGTGCACGAGCAGCGCCAGCACATTGCTGAGCCGCTGGCCTGCGTCGGCGTCCCCTTCTTTTCGGCCTTCGCAAGGTTCCAGGGCTCGACCTCCACGACGTAGCGGTTGGCCTCCTCCACGATCTGCCACACAGCAGCCGTGGCCGCCCGGAAGTCGAAGCGGTCCATCGCAGCGTCCACCGCAGCCGGGGCCGCGTCAATGAGCTTGGTCAGCGGCAGCTCCGGCAGCGGGTCCGTCAGGGCCGGGACGGTACCGCCCCGGTACTTGTGGACCATGCTGACCGCACGGTTGACCAGGTTACCCAGCCCGTTGGCGAGGTCTTCGTGGTAGCGGCCGATGAGCCGTTCGGTGGTGTAGTTAGCGTCGCCGACGCGGGGCACGTCGCGGACCAGCCACCAGCGCAGGACGTCGGCCCCGTAGTCGTTGACGATGGCCACGGGGTCGATCGCGTTGCCGAGGCTCTTGCCGAGTTTCTTGCCCTCGACTGTCAGGTAGTCGTGCACGAAGATCGTGGTCGGTAGGGTCTGTCCGGCCGAGAGCAGCATGGCGGGCCAGTAGACCGCGTGGAAGCGCACGATGCCCTTGCCGATCACGTGGGTGCGCTCGTCGGAGTCGATCCACCAGTGGTGGTAGTTCTCGCCGTCGGTGCCGTAGTCCAGGGCGGTGATGTAGTTGCCCAGCGCGTCCCACCAGACGTAGATCACCTGGGTCGGGTCGCCGGGGACCTCGATGCCCCAGCCGCGCGCCCGCTCGGTCGAGCGTGAGATCGAGAAGTCCTGCAATCCGGTCTTGATGAAGCCGAGGACCTCGTTGCGTCGGCTCTCCGGCTCGATGCGCAGTTCGCCGGACTCGATCAGCTCGCACAGCCGGCCTTCGTACTTGGACAGCTTGAAGAACAAGTTCTCTTCGCTGACCAGCTCCGGCGCGGTCAGGTGCTCGGGGCACAGCCCGTCCACCAGCTCGCTTTCGTTTGTAAAATTGCTCGCAGCCGACGCAGTACAGGCCCTCGAAGTCCTTGCGGTACAGGTCGTCGGAGGCATCGGTGGCGCGCCAGAGCCGATCGACGCCGACCTTGTGGCGGGGGTCGGCGCTGGTGCGGATGAAGTCATCGAAGCTGATCTGGAGCGGGTCACGCAGCCGTAGAAGGCGGCGGCGTTACGGTCCACCAGCTCGCTGGTGGGCACGCCCTCGGCCTCGGCCGCGATGGCGTTTCTTCAACGAGTCGTCGTCGGTGCCGGACAGGAAGCGGACCTCGTGCCCGCGGTGCCGCCAGTGACGGGCCACGACGTCCGTCTGCACCAGTTCCATCGCGAAGCCGAGGTGTGGCTTGGAGTTCACGTACGGAATGGCGGTCGTGATGTAACGACGGGACATCGGGCCTCTCCAGTTACGGGGTGGTGGTCGTGATAGTGGTGAGGCCAAGGCTATCGGTTAAACTGCATGGAGCGGCGGCTACCCGTGGTGAGGTAGCCGCCGCTCGCTGTCGGGATCAGGCCAGCGTCGCCATGCGCTCGACCGTCGCGCTCACGGTGTCGTCACCCGGCGGCGTCAGCGGCAGCACCCGCGTGGTCACCTTCGAGTACAGGTGATTGCCGTCCAACTCCTGCTCGACCGCTTCCACCCGCAAGAGCTGGTAGTACGGAATCTCCACCGCCTGCTCGGGCAGGTAGTGGGGATAGTCAGTGGTTTCCTGAGCGGCCATGATCAGTGCACGGTCACAGCACATCAGCACGATCGTGCGCGGGTCCCAGCCCTCGGCCATCCGCTCAAAGCGCACGTCCATCTCGCTGACGCCGGTCGATGGGTCGATCTGCCCGGAGCCGCGTCCGAGCACGTGCCGCCCGTTCACGTGACCCTCGATCCGGTAGTCGTGCTTCATCGGCCTTCACTCCTCCTGATCAGCGGATTTCCCTGACCGTTCGAACGTATCGGCGATGGTTCGCGGCGTCTACTTGAGTGGTCCTCTGCGGCCGAACCGCCGATCACCACTTGCGACCCCGCCCCCGCGATGCACCAGTCAGCACAAGCTGTGATCATCGTTTCGGAAGAACACCCGACGTGGCGAGTTGCCGGTCACCGTCCACACTTGGCCGCTATGCGGCCAGGGCTGCGTCAAAGTCTCGTGATCATGGCTGGGTGGTGCAGAGACTCGCCGGGACTGGCGTTTCGCGGCCGGGCCAGCACATCGGGCTGCGATGGCTGCACCCAGCGCACCGGCCCGCAGGGGGTCACTGTGGGCGGCGACGGCAGCGTCCCGGTGACCAGCTGTACCCGCGTGGCCAGGTCGATGGGGATGAGCAGCGCCACTGCTCGGTGGTCCAGCGCCAGCAAGCACCTGGTCGTGGGCGGGTGGTCACCGGCCAGCCCCAGGCCCGGTAGCCGACCGCGGCCGGGCCCGGCGGGCGTACGCCGGTGCCCTCCGGGCGCGACGACTCGCCCGAGCAGCGCCGCAAGCGGCTGCGGTGTGCTGCTGACAGGTTCTCTGTGTGCGCCACCGGCTACCGGGGGTAGTGATCGGCATCACGCGGTGAGCGGTACGCTACCCGCACGCTGGCATCATGGGGACGGACGGGAGGCACGGGAGCGTCATGGGACTGGATCCGGAGTTGTGGGAGCTTCCCACCTTCGAGCATGGGTGGCCAGGCACGAGTTCGGGAAGGTCTTCGCGTACCTGACGGAGGGACCCGCGCGGATACTCACCCAGCGGCAGCTGGCGAGATTGCTCGACTGCTCCCAGTCGCAGATTCACGAGATCATCCATGGACGTCAGGTGTGGGCGTATCCTGTCTTGGAGCGCTACTCGGTGAGATTGAGCATTCCCCGGGTAAGCAAAGCTCGATAAGCCGTCGAATGGCCCCAAGTCTTGCCCTGCGCTGTGTCGCAGTGGTACATTACCCTATCACGGGTAGCATTGGGTCGGCCGCGCCCCGAGCCGAACCCCACAGAATCGAGGACGCCGTGACGACTGAAGACGTTGCCTATGACAAGCTGAACGAGCACCGGCGGACCTTCGACACGCTGCCCAATGTCCTCATTCAGGACCCAGTGCGGGATCGTGCCTACTACATTCGCACTGAAGATCTCGCCGAGTACCGTACGACACCGGATACGTGGGCTCGGTTGAACGACAGCACCGTCTCGTTCGTGATCCCCGACGGAGAAGTGATCGACGAGGTTCCCTCATTCCTGCGGGCGCCAGAACTTGAGCCGTCCGTGCTGATTCGGTACGTGCGTGGGAAGTCCTCTTTCTTCCTGACCTTCGAGGATCTACAGCGGTTCTCGGTTGAGCAGCCGACGGAGTCGCTCAACACCGCGGACTCCATCAGCTTCGTGGTACCCCAGGGTACCGAGTTGATCGAGGAGCTGCCGACTCTCCGCCGCGCTCTTCTCCAGTCGCACACCCAATAGCCTGCACACCGTACGGTCTCGGCCGCGATGACGAGAGGACACCCAGATTATGACCGTTGAGGCTGCAAGGCGGGCGGCATTGACCGAGCGTGACTGGCAGCGAGTTGAACGCGAGTATGCCGACTCCGCTCCATACAACTATGCTGTTCTTGACGACTTCCTTACTCCTGACGCCTTCGCGGGCATCAGAGAGCAGCTACTGTCGAGCTGGGGCTGGCAGTACAAGAACTGGCAAGCGAACGAGCTTTACGTCCGCGATCCAGACATCCCCGAGGTCCAGTCCGTCGCGGCCGAGCTCAAACGTCGGCTACCGACTGTCCTCGACGACTTGGAGTGCGTGCGCTGCTGGTCATTCATGCACCAACGGAACGTCGGCCTTAAGGTGCATGCTGACAACGGCGTCGTCACCGTTGACGTGTGGATGACTCCGGACGAGTTCAATCTAGCGCCGGAAGCCGGTGGAATTGTCTTCTTCGATGTAAAGCGCAACCCTGCGATGTTGATACACGAGTTCAACACCGTGGAGTGGGCCGAAAAGTACTTCAAGGAACACGCCAAGGGTGTGAGCGAGACGGTAGCTTATAGGAGCAACCGCGCGATCTTGTTCGATGCGTCGACCTTTCACGAGAGCGACCGGGTGGACTTCCGGCAGGACGGTTCCCGCACTTACCGAATTAACCTGTCCCTCCTCTTCGATGATCCCGAGGAAT
Organism: Pseudonocardiaceae bacterium; assembly: GCA_050699435.1. Taxonomy (GTDB): domain Bacteria; phylum Actinomycetota; class Actinomycetes; order Mycobacteriales; family Pseudonocardiaceae. The sequence continues at coordinate 4,498 of JBOHGM010000177.1, forward strand.
TTGCGAGACGGAGAGAGGTTTACGACGACTAGTGACGTCGGGCGAGGTCTTTCGGTGGTTACGGACGATGTGGGCGATCTTCTGTGGCCGAATACGGAGGTAGTGGGCGCCCAGAGTCGACTATATTCACCTGGATATGTAGGACCGGCAAGATGGGTACTGTTTGAGCCACGTTCAAGGCGAGCGTTTTCGGCTCTTGGTAAAGATGTAGTGCCAGATGCAATCTCGGTCCTGGCGACCGCATCTGGCGGTGCTTCGCGTAACCACCTGGTCGACTCCCACGAACACGTGACACCAGCGCACGTCGAGAGCCTCATCGAGGCAGGACTGCTAGCCACTGAGCCGTTACGAGATCCTTGGCCGCCCTGCCCATCGTTTCTTTCGAGCTTCCATGCGGCCAATGTCGACTATCCTTTCTTTGACTACGGCTCTCCATCGGTGAGGGAGCAGGAGTCACGACTCCTGGACCATTACGCTTCGTTGTGGCCCGCGCCACCACCAATTCTGACCCGTGAGGGCAATCGGTATACCCTGCCACCGGCTGATGCGGCATCGGGCCGGACGCCAGAGGAGCGGGGATTCTCGCTTGTGTCTCTGGCATGGGTCCTTCGGACTGCTCTTGCGCCGATCGGCGAGATCCGGACAAAGCA
>JBOHGM010000178.1:0-5104 GCA_050699435.1 Pseudonocardiaceae bacterium
GTAACGCGCGTCAGAACTGGTAATAGAGGAACGGGCTAAAGGTGCCCGTGGCGACGAGGAGCGCGGAGTAGAAGACGCCTGCGGTCATCACACCGACGCGCAGCACCGCGGCGGGCTTGGAGCGCACCGCTTCCAGGTAGGGGCCGGTAACCGGCCGGGCAGGCAGCAGGAACACCAGGCTGGCCAGCAGCAGGATGATCAGCCGCTGGTTGGTGAGCGAGGCATACACCACATCGGTGAGCCCGCCGAAATCGGGGATCACCATATGCTGCATGAAAACCAGCGCGGTACTCAGATCCGGCGAGCGGAAAAGCACCCAACCGAATATCACGACGAGCAGGGTCAGCAATCGGCGGGCCACCCACCGGCCCGGCTCCGCGACCGCGACTCCCCAGCCGAAACGGCGCTCGATCACCAGTACGCTGCCATGATAGAGCCCCCAGACCAGGAAAGTCCAGTTCGCCCCGTGCCAGAACCCGACCAGCGCGAAGACGAGCCACAGATTGCGGTACGTGTTCGCCGCACCGTTCCGATTTCCCCCGAGCGGAATGTAGACGTAGTCGCGGAACCACCGGGACAGCGACATGTGCCAGCGCCGCCAGAACTCAGTGATGGTGGCCGATGAGTACGGCCGCGCGAAATTTTCCGGCAGCTTGAACCCTAGCATCCGCGCCAGCCCGATGGCCATATCGGAGTACCCGGAGAAGTCGAAGTACAACTGCAGGGTGTAGCCGATCGCGCCGAGCCAGGCGATCGAGGTGGTCATCTGATCGGCCGGAGTCGCGAAACAGGCATCCACGACGGGCGCTAGCGAGTCCGCAATCACCACCTTCTTGGTCAGCCCGAGGGCAAAACGCGGGAAACCCGCGGCGACGTCGTCGAGCCGGTGACTGCGCAGCTGCGGGAGTTGGTCGGCGATCTCCCGGTACCGCACGATCGGCCCGGCGACCAGTTGCGGGAACATCGAGATATAGGTCGCGAATGTGACCGGGTTGCGCAGCGCCGGCCGCTCCCCGCGGTAGGTGTCCACCAGGTAAGAGATGTGGTGGAAGGTGTAGAAGGAGATCCCGATCGGCAGCGCGAGTTCGACGATCGGCAGTTCGAGCCCGGTCAGCGCGGCCAGCCCGGCGGCCTGCTCGGTGGCGAAACCGGCGTACTTCCACACCACCAGTACTGCGACGTTGAAGGCGATGACGCCGAGCAGTAACCGGCGGCGCCGCTGCGGTTCGAGGTCCCATTCGTCGGGTTCCAACGCTGGACCGACCAGGTAGTTGACCACCATGCAGCTCAACAGCAGCAGCGTCGTCGGGCCCGCGCCGACCGCGTAGAACACCAGGCTGGCCGCCGTGATGATCCCGTTACGCCAGCTCCGGGGCGCGATCAGGACGGCCGCGAGCACGGCCGGCATGAAGTACCACAGGAAGAGCGGGCTGGCGAAAGACATGGCTGGCCAGGCAGCCTAGCGCGGCCTCGGCACCCGCTTCGTGGCTTGACCGGCCAGCTGCCTGAACACCCACCATGTCTGCCTCGGGCGCCGACTCACGGCGACCGCCGCTCAGCACCCGGGCTGAGCAGGATCTCGGGCAGGGTGTCGAACAGCTCCGCCCGATCCGGAACCCGGCTGATGAGATCGGCGATCTCGGCCGCCACTCGCTGCCGATCGGCTGGGTCGGCCTGCTCAGCGAGCTTCTCCAGCTGGGTGTAGTCGGTCGCCACCTCACCCATGAGCAACGCGGCGACGAAGAGATGCGCGGCGCCGATGAACCGCTCCCCGAAGAGCTGCCCCTCCAGCGCAGCGAGCTCGGCGATGGGGTCCGGTTCCACGTCGGCGATCGCACGCCGCATCCGCTCGGCCGCCATCTGGCGGTCGGTCACGCAGGCATACGCGGACTTGATGCCGTCCCGCCGGGCGAGGCGCAGCAGCACGAGGTGCACCAGGGTGCCGAGGGGATTCCCGAGGTGGATCAGCGCGACCTCGGCCTCGACAGTGAGCAGATCAGTCGCGTGCTGCTCGGCGAAGGATCGCGAGTCCTGCCAGTTCAGCAGTTTGATCCACTCCGTCAGTAGGTCTCTGAGCAGTCGTGGCCGATAGGCTGCTTCGAGGCCGCGGTCCCGTACCCCGTCGAGAAGATGCCGGTGCAGCTCGACCTGCGCCCGAGCGACCAGCGCTAGCTCGTCGAGCACAACGGTGGCTGGCTGGTCCAGCAGTTCCCCGGCATGCGCCGCGAAGAAGTCTCTGGACTTCGCCCAGCTCGGCGCCGTGAGCCACTCGGTGACGAGGCCGATCTGCGCCGCGGTGAGGGCCAACCAGTCCGGCGGCTCGGTCCCGGTGACCACCCGCCAAACGCGGTTCACCTCAGCGCAGTCCCGCAAGCGGTGCGCGCGCAAGACATTGCGCCCGGCCAGTACGACAGCATCCGGTGTCTGGCCGTCGTCCAAACTCAGCAGGGTGACGAGCTCGCGGAGCCCGGTGGACGCATCACCGTGGTTGAGGTGGAACCCGGCCCGCTCGATGATCAACGCATCTCTCGGGGCCGGCGACCCGGCGAAGGTCTCGATGCAGTCGGTGTAGATGTCGACCGCCGCGGAGATCCGGTCGAGTGCCGCGAGGTGGCCGGTGAGCTCCTTCAACGACACGACGAGATGGGTGAAGTAGACCTCGGGCGATTTCTCGGTCAACCGCCGGTAGATGTCGGCGGCCTGCTGGGCAGCGGGCAGGGCGGCCTCGGGCTGTGCCATCTCGCCGTGCTGAGCCGCGAGACTGCCCAGCGCGGCCGCGAGGCCAGGCAGGTAGGCGTGGGGGTTCGCGTCCACCAGTGCTCGGTAGGTCTCGACGGTGTGCCGGGTGGTGGACAGCGCCGCCTCACGGCTGCCGAACGCGAGTAGATGGGCGGCGAAGTGGTTCAGTGCCACCGCGAGGCCGGGCAGGTACGCCTCGGGGTCGGTCCCGGCCAGCCTGCGCAGTGCGGCGACACCGGCGGGACCTGCGTGCACGGCGTGTCGGGGCAGGTGACGTCGCAGGTACGGGCTGCACAGATCCGCCGCACCGCCTTGCGTGGTCGGCGTCTGGGCGGTCTGCGTCTGGGCGGTCTGCGTCCAGGCGAGCGCGACCAGGGCTTCGGCCAGCGCCAGGCCCGCCGCGCGACCACCGACGTCCGGGGAGCACTCGAGGAAATGCTCGACGAACTCGCGGTGCGAGAGCCGGTAGAGCACCTCCCCATCCTGCTCGTCCTCGACGAGGTAGCAGCCGTAGTGTTCGAGCACCCAGTCCAGGTCAGCAGCGCGATACTCGACACCATGCGGGCTCAGCACGGTGGCCGCCGCCCCCCACACCCCCCGACCCGGCATCCCCCGGCCCATCCCCCAGGCCAGCGCGCGCAGCAGATCCCTGGCGGCGTCCGCCAGCTCCACCCCATCCCGCACCCGGGTCCCGCTCGCCAGGTCGTGTTCCAGCGCCGAGACGGTCGTCGCGGCCAGCTGCCCTTCCCAACCCTGCGCCTGGACGTCGATGACCCCGCGCACAATCTGCGAGACCACCGTACGGGCATAGAGGAACCCGCCCCGCTGAGCGGCCGCCCGCCTGGCCAGCACCGGCGCCATCCGCGGCACGAGATCGACCCGGCCGGCGGCGCGCAGCCGACCGGCCAGGTACCGCTCGATGTCGTGCCTGGTGTCCGGCTCGGCGTCCAGATCGAGGATCGTCGCCGTTCCCCCGAACAGCTCGTCCAGCCGGGCAGCAGCCTCCTGGCCGGAAGGCGGCTGGTGCCAGCCGAACTCGTGGTGCCGGGTCGCGAGCAGCACGCTCGCCAGCACACTGAGCGGGACCAGCAGATCTGTCACGATCGGGGTGGCCTGCTCGGCGATCGCCTCGTCCAACCCGTCGAACACCAGGACCGGCGGATAGGGCATCGCCGCCACTGCCTCGATCAGCTGCCAGCAGTTCGCCGGCGCGGGCAGGTGGAGACGGTCCGCCAGGACGATCGCGAGGTCGTGGGCCCCCATGCCCCGCAGGTGCACCGCCGCGTCGACGGCGCCGAGGCCCGGGTCTGGGTCGGCTGGCTCGAGCGGAGCGTGCTCGAGCAGCGCCCGTCGGGCGGCGGACTCAGACAGCGTGGCGATGCGCCCCACCACGGCGGACTTCCCACTGCCCGCCGAGCCGGTCACCACGAAAGCGCCGGGCAGCTCGGTGTGAATCCAGGCTATGACCCGCTTCAAGACCGCCCGGCGGCCGGTGAACAACCACTCCTCCCGCAGCGGGGCGGTGCGGTGCACGCTGCTGGGAGACTGGTGCCCGTTGCAGTCACTGCTAATTTCTGTCACCCCTGCGTCCAGATAGATGCCGAGCTCGCCCGGCCGATCAGGGCCGCAGCGCTCGCCGCCGATGTGATCGGCAAGGGTACTCTTCAGCTCGCCGCACGTGAGCAGGCAGGCAGCCCTGTTCCGGGCCCGCCGGTGTTCTCGGCATCATGCCGCTCACGAACCACCCTGCCAGGCTCTCTGGCGCTACGCTCTCGTCGGCGCCGGACCTCGTCGATGGTCGTGGTGGGGAGGGTGCCGTCTACTGCGGCTGCATGGCTGCGGTTCCGGTCCGGATGGTGTCGAGCACTATCCGGCGGTGTACGGGCTGGGTGCTCATGCCGTCCTCCTCGCTGCTGCGGCGCGGCGGTGGGTCGCTGCGCGCCGTGTGCCGCGAAACATCACGCCAGGGCGGCCCGGCTAGACGGCTTCGGGGCTGGCCTACTCGTGGCCCGAGCGGCGGCTAACCATGCCTCGATGGCCTGCTCGACCTCGCGGACAGCCTCGTGGGGGTCAGACCATGAGCGGAGCACATCGTGAGGTCGGGGACGTCGGCGATCCAGACCTCGTCTTCGTCGCTCCAGAACACCTCGATCCGATAACCAGGATTCATCGCTCCTGCTCCAATGTCAGATTACCGGCGCACCAGGCCCACAACCTGCCTGAGCTGGTAGCGCTTGGCCTGCCCGCGCTCGACCTGAAGGTTGACGAGTTCTGCCACGTCTGGGTGCGCGAAGACCCGGTGGCTACCCCTGCCGCCGACTTCCCGGAAGCCCGGTGCCTGCACGAGGCACACAAGATCGTCGAA
>JBOHGM010000179.1:0-5088 GCA_050699435.1 Pseudonocardiaceae bacterium
CGCGTATCGCGCGATCCTCACGAGACAGAGGAGTCCCGTGAGATCGACTGCAGGCTCGTGCAGCGGGCTGATCTGGGCCCGGCCCCCTTGGTAGGCGGTGAGCTTGTCATCGGGCGAGGACGCCGGACGGGGCAGGGCGTGGTCGAGGTGTCCCGATTGCGGATGCCCGACAGTGGCACGACCTTGCGTACGACCAGTCCGAAGTCATGGCTTTCCGTACTGATGCTGGCAAGCCTCATCGTCGCCGCCGGTGCGGTGTTGCTCTACGTCCAGCGCACCCAGATCCCCCCGGTCGATGTCGAGGCAATCTTGAGTATCCTGTCGCTCGTCCTCGCCTGCCTCTTCCTCATCTACCTGATCAAGATGACCCTGCGGCGCCTGTTCTAGCTCGAAGGCACCATCCGATGTCGAACTCGTTGCGCGCAAGATGAGCGCGGCCAACCCCAGCTGGCCGCGGCACGGCCACAATCTCTATGCCCTGTTCATCGGCCGAGTCGCTGTCCACACCCTCGCGGTGGTTGGGTTCGCGGACTGCGGAATCCTAGCGGTCCCGCATGTGCGGTCGCAGATGTTTCAGGTCCTCCTCGACGTCCCTGATAAGCCAGTTTCGATGCTTGCGCTGGCTGCGGAACCCCAACTCCATCGTCCCCAGGGACAGCGCGCCCGCAGCCAACGCGAACAGCACCGGTAGCAGGGAGGATTGTAGGTTGGCGTCGCCCCGGACGGTCAGCGCAAGCAGCGCGCCAACCGCGAGGCCGACGGTTGCGGCGACCCAGGCGGAGTATCCGAGCGCCTTTCGCGGGTGATCAGCCAATAGCCAGTCCCGCCGGGCCCGCGCGACTTCGTCCTCCATGGTGTCGACGACCTCGGCCAGTTGGTCGAATACCGTCAATGCCTGATCGCACTGCAGGCGGGACAGCGGTGGGCGCCACAACGACGTGAGCCGCTCGTGCAGCCGGGCAACCGTGCGACGGAGCGGCCCCGGCCAGGTCGAGACCTTCGGAGGCCACTCGCGGTCAGCCCGGTCCTGGCGCACCGCCGCGACACCGACGCCGAACAATGCCGCGACGAATACTAGTACCAGCACGACGGACCGCCACTTGCTGGCCGCATCCGGCGTCGACTGCCCCCACATCACCAGCATCACCATGATGGTGCCCAGCCCAAGAATCAGGCCGAAGAGCAGGTACCGTCCTGATGGTTCGGCGAACAGCTCCCGCTCTAATTTCGTAGATCGGTCGACGGCACAGCATGATTATTCCCATGATCAGTAGTGGTGCCGCCATGAGAACTAACGAGAACCCTGACACGGCGAAGACCAACTCCGGCTCGCTACCCGTGGACGCGAATCCGAGAGCAAGGGCGAGGATGAAGGCTCCCAGCGCCCAGCCCAACGCAGCGCGGACGGACGCCGGGCGTGGCTTGGTCATCTTCTTGTCGTCGACTTCCGGAGCGGGCCAGGAAGGACGAACGTAGGTCTCGAGTTCGGCGACGAGACGGGTCAGGTCGTCCGGCAGTGATCCCGAGCGAAGTCGAAACGTCTGTGATAATAGTAGCCCTTGGATGTCCTCGGTCAGCTTTTCGCCATCGGGCAACGGAGCGTCATCCAGCATGACCGGGATCACCACGGCTTTCGGCTCGCGGTCGAGTACCGTGGCGATCTCGCAGTGCACCCAGTCTTTCCCCGTCTCCCGGCGGGATTGCAGGTCTTCGAGCCACTCCGCGTGTATCACCACGAGCAGCACCTCGCAGGCAAGCAGCTTCTGCTTCAGCACCGTCGGATACTCGCTGCCCGGCCTTGTGGACCGGTCGATGAACACCTGCTGGCCGCCGAAGTGATGGGCCAGCTGGTGCGAGAGAGCTTCGACGAACATCGCGTGGCAGCGCCGGCCGCCGTGAACGTCGCATCGCCGGTAATTGATGAAGATGCCGCCGCTCGATGCCTTGGGGTCATCGTCGGTGTCGCTGGTCTGCGCCCTGGTCATGGCCCATCACCGCCCGGCCGTCCCGGCATCCCGAGGCGAGCCGAGCTCGGTGCAGGGTCGTCATCCAAGTAGATGCGCCGCCGGGGGACATGAGGGAGCGATCTGGTCACAATGGATGCCTCGTTCCGCGGTGACGATCGCAGTCCTTCGTGCCATGGATCCGAGTATTCCTCGATTCTTGTCATGGGTGGTCCTCCGCATCGCGGAGCAGGGGAATAGCTGGGCTCAGCGCCACGACCAGGGCGAGATCGACGTGTGCCTTGCGCGGCGGCAGCAACGGTTTCTTTTCCAGGGCGAGCGTCACCGTGAGTTCACACTCCCCGCCCCGCAGCGCCGTCAGCTCGCCCTGCTGCACCACCGCCACGACTCCGGTGAGGTTGAACTCCACAGTCAGCTCGAAAACGAGGGTGTAGACCTTGACCTCGTCGACCAGCAGCTCGATGGACGGGTGGTGGATCGAGCTCACCCGATGTGAAGCCAGGACCACTACCTCCTTGCTGCCCGGAACGGCCAGCGTGCGCTCGGCCGCGTTGACCAGCTCGGTGTACTTGCGCCAGCCCGACACCAGAACGTCGCCCAGCTCGAGATCGAGGAATCCGTCAGCGACCGTGTCGATCTCGTCGTGGACAGCCTCCAGGGCCGAGGTGGACAGGCGCCGGACGCCCCCGATTGCGGACCCGGCGATACCGCGTTCGCGAAGCGACTTGGCAATCAATTCCGCGGTATCCGGGCCTGAGGAATCCCCGGCGAGGAACATCCGCGCCGTCAGCGGCTGGGTGAGTCCGGCTGAGCTCATTGGTCTGCCACCTCCAGGACTTGCGTGCCACTGTCGTGATGTGGGGTGATCCGCACTACGCATGTCCGCGATGAGGGATCCACTCGTGATTCCGCGATCGCGACCCCGATGTGGGGAACGAATCCGGCGACAGCCCGGACATGGGAGTGCACCCAGGCTGGCCCCTTCCGGACCTGGCGGGCCAGCGTGCCCCCCAGCGCGCCCAGCAGGATCAGGACCAGAACGACGAGGAGCGACCACGGGAACCCGGCAGCGGGCTTGACGGGCGGTGAAACAGGGGTCGACGACGTGGGCGATGTGGGCTGGGTTGTAGCGGGCGGCTGGCCGGTGGGCGTGCCCCCAGGGTTGGCAGCTGTACCCCCGGCCGTGGGCCCGCCCGGTGACGGCGGCACCGGGACCTCCGACACGGTCACGGTGACCGGGGTTCCTCGGGCAACGCGGACTCCGGCAGCCGGTGTCTGACCGAGTACCCGGCGGTCGCCGGCCGGGTTGTTGCCCAGCACGAGTCCGGCAGCAGCAAGGGCCTCCCGTGCCTCGTCCACCGTCCGGTTGACCAGGTTCGGTACCTCCACCAGTTCTTCCGGGGACGCCGAGCGCACCAGGGTGATGTTCACCCTGCTTCCGCGCCGGACTTCCGTTCCGGCGGCCGGATTCTGGCTGTCGATCACGTCACCCGACCCCGAGACCCGGCCGAGCACGAGACCCTCCCGCTGGAGGGCTGCCGGTGCGTCCCTCGGCGGCGACCCCACGAGGTTGGGTACGACAACCATCACCTCCGGTGGTGCGGTGACCGTGAACGTGGCAGAAGCCAAGATGCGCGCCGCTTCGGAGCCGGCGCACCGGCTCACGACAACGTGCGTGCCCGGACCTGCGGATGCGGGCACGCCGAAGCTTGTCGTGAAGGTGCCGTCTTCGGTGAGATCAGCCCTGGGGCTCAGTTCCACCTCGTCCCAGAAAAGGGCCACCTGACCGGTCGATGGGGCTGGGGCCACTAATAGCTCTGGCCTTGTCTCTGGTACTTGCGTTTGCACTTGCATTTGCACTGGCGCTGAATCCGTGCTTGTCGACAGGCACTCCCAGTATCTCGAACCGGTCGCCGTGACATTCGTTCCGGCTGATCCGGAGGTGGGTGCCAGATTGAGCGTCGGCGGCGCGGGGGCCAGTTGGCCGATCTGGCGCGGGCTGGCCATAGCTCGGGTGGGGGCAAGAAGGGCGCACCCACCCACCAGCGCCACCGCGAGTACCCAAACAATGAACTCCCGGATACCTGACATCCCGCCCACCCCCACGCAACGCGCCGTTACGCTGTTCGCTAAACAGTGCACCGGGAACGACGAGGTGTCAATCGATTAGCGACGGACGCCGAAACGGCGCAAGGAAGTGTCGTTAGCCGACCCGGCGCAGCGAGGGCACCTCGACCCCGAGGGAGGCGGTGACCCGCTCGGCGGTGCAGCGGCTCACCAGCGCAGCGGGATCGGCGCCAGTGCACTGCACCAGTGACGCGTCGGCGGCGAGGACGGCCAGCAGCACCTCACCCGGAACGGCCCCGTCCCAGCCTCCGGTGCACAGCAGGCGATCGGCAGGGCCGAGTTCGAGGGCGGCAGCCCGAGCCCGGGCAGTCGCGACGACCCGCTCGGCGACCGTACCCGCTCCTCCTGAGCTGAACGTGTCGCCGTGCACCCGGACTTCGGTGGCGTAATCGCGCACTCCGGGTGGCAGCACCGGCACACCCATGCCCAGCGCGTCCAGTCCGACCGCCGCTATCTCGTCGGCGGTGACATCGGCAATTCGGTCGACCCCGCAGAGCGCTACCTGTGCGCCGTCGGCCGACGCGGTGACCGTCGCACCGCACCACCAGGCGCCGAGCAGCACCCCGGCGGTCTGCCAGTGCGGCGGCAGTAGCACCGCGACAGTGTCTCCGGGTTGAATGTCCAGTTCGTCGCGTAGCCAGTTCGCGGTCTTGGCGGCCCAATTGGCCAAGGTGGCGCCGGAGAGTTCCACCCGGCTTCCTGCGGCATCGTCGTACTGGGTAATCCGTGGTCGGGCTGGGTCAGCGCGCAGCAGCGGGCCGAGCACCTGATCGGTAACAGTCATCGGTTCCCTGACAGTAGCGGGGCAACAGTGGGGGTCAGTTGATGCAGGGCACGCCTTCAGCGTTGATCGGGGGCGGTTGTGGAGCGGTGCTGAGGGGGAGCCGCTGCGCAGCGGGAGCCGGGGACGATGGCGCAGCGGCGTGGCCCGCGGTGGCGTGGCCACCGGCGGCGTGGCTCCCAGCGCCCGCGCCGTCCAGCCGCAGCAGCGCCGGAC
>JBOHGM010000180.1:0-5053 GCA_050699435.1 Pseudonocardiaceae bacterium
AGCGAGCTCTCGCGAGATCAGCTCGCGTTCTTCGGCCGTCAGGGGAGTATTCTTTGTCAAGGATAACCGCCTATCAGTCTGAGGTATTATCTCACACTGTCGCAGTCACCACTTGAGACCAAGCAGCGATACGACTGACCATCGTCGGCGTTCCGTGGGCTGCTAGGTCCATGACCTTGTATTCGTCGCGCTGAGGCCGGAATCCCAGAAAGCGCGTGAGCATGCTGTAGAGGTACCCGAAGGAGTGCGGGTACACGACTCGATGCTGCGGATACAGTCGGCCGCCGCGTCCGTCGTAGACGCACGCTGTCTCGTACTCGCCTCGTCCGTCGAGGGTGACCACGAGCGCGTCGTCGAATGGTGAGGTCAGGTAGGCGCTGGCGGCGTGCGCACGGTGGTGTGGCACCGGGATCACGCGGGTGCCGGGCCGGAACACGCCACTGGCGCGGATGGCAACCGGCAGCCGACGCCGCTTGCGATATTTGTCCAGGTCGGAGTACAGGGACCCGAGCGCTGCGGGGAAGCCGTGCCAGAGGTTGGCGGGGGCGAGTAGCAGTTGCAGCTTCGGGTCGACGAATAGCGCGACCTGGTCGACTTCGCTGGCGGCGAGGCCAGCCTCGGCAAGACAGTAGGCGATGGCGTGGGAGGGGAACGCCTTGGTGTGCTTGATCCGGGTGAGCCGTTCCTCCTCCACAGCCGCGATCACTCGGCCTTCGTGCACTACCGCCGCAGCCGCGTCATGGGTGCCGAAGTTCAGGCCGAGGACCGGTGTGGTCACCGGCCCGGGTCACCGCCGCCGATGCGCTCTTGGCCGCCCAGGTACGGCCGGAGCACCTTCGGCACAGAGACCGAGCCGTCGGGCTGCACGTGGTTCTCGAGGATCGCGAACGCGGCCCGGTCAGTGATGCCGGTCGAGGAGATGGTGTGTGGCAAAATCATCTTGCCGTCGGGTCCGCGGAACCGGATCTTGAAGCGGCGGGCTTGGTAGTCCCACAGATTGGTGTTGGAGTGGGTTTCCTTGTACGAGCCGAACGACGGGAACCAGGTTTCGGTGTCGTATTTCTTGTACGCCGGGGCGCCCATGTCGCCCAGGCAGACCCGTACCACTCGGTACGGTAGCCCAGGCTGGCGAGCAGGTTCTCGACGTTGCGTTGACACTCGTCGAGCCAGTGTTCGGAGTCTGCGGGGTCGCAGATGACGATCTGCTCCACCTTGTGGAACTGGTGGACGCGGTAGCCGCCCCGGTTGGAACGTCCGGCCGCTCCCGCTTCGGTGCGGAAGCATGGCGAGAACGCGGTGACGAGGATAGGGAGCTCGGCTGGATTGATGATGGTGTCGCCGTAGTAACCGATCAGGGTCTGTTCGGACGTGCCGATCAAGGAGAGGTCGCTGCCCTCGATCTTGTAGAGCTGATCGGCGAAGAACGGCAGATAGCCGGTACCGAAGAAGGTGCGCTCACGAGCCACCAGCGGGGTGAGCATCGGTGCGAAGCCGCGACCGACGAGGAAGTCCTGGGTGTAGCTGAACATCGCCCAGGCCAGCCGGGCACCATCGCCCTTCCAGTAGTAGAAGCCGGAACCGGCGACCTCGGCGCCGCGGGCCATGTCGAAAATGCCCAGCCAGGTGCCAATGGCGTCGTGGCCGCGGGCCTCATCGGCCGGTACCGGGTTGCCGACCCGGCGCAGCTCAACGTTGGCCTCGTCGTCCGCACCGAGCGGGGTGTCGTCGGGAAACAGGTTCGGTATCCGTACCCACAGGTCGTCGCGTTCCTCCTGAATGGCCCGCACCCGCTCCGTGATGTCGCGCAGCTCGTCCTTCAGCGCGCGAGCGGTCTCGATGTCAGCGCCCTTGCCGAGCTTCTTCTGCTCGGCACGTAGCGTATCCATACGAGTCTGGGTGCGGCGTAGCTCAGGAGTCCAGGCTGATCAGCTTGTCCACGTCTACGTCGGACCCCTTCGCGGGCTTTGCGGATGAACCACCATGCCGCGATCACGCCGGTGTCCTGGAGGTGCTGCAACTGCGGACCGAGGCCGGTGACCGCGGCCTTCTCGGCGGCGGCCCACTCGGGAAACTGGACGCGGACCTAGTACCAGTCGCGGGCGGTCGCCTGGGTTTCGAGTGCGGCGTGTCCAGCCCGTTGATATGTCTCGATCGCATCGGAGAGGTCGGCGTTGGCCATGCCGAGTTCGGCGGCCACCTCATCGAGCGGTGACCCAGCCAGGACCGCGAGCACGCCCTCAGCCACCTCCTTCGGCCTTACCGCCGCCGTCGGAGCGTGGTGTGCGCTGGTCGCCGCGCTCGGGTTCAGTTGATCAGCAGACATGAGTCCCATCCGGAGATCGGCGGCGTGGAGCGCCCCGCGGTCTGCAGCGCGAGGACGAGGCCGGCGGTTCCGTCCAGGAGTCCTGCGTTGTGGTGTTCGGAGGCTTCGGCGTGCCGGGTCAACAGTTCGACCAGGTGCGGCAGCCGTGTGCTGATCGTAGGAGTCAGCGCATCGCGCGCGGCGCGCCAGGCGGTCTGGTACAGCCCCGACCAACCATGGCACAGGCCGGTGTCGGTGATCCAGCGCAGCTGGGCAGGATCGGACAGGCAGCTGGCCAGGGCGTGTTCTGCCATCATCTGACGTGAGGTGTCACCGGTGGCGATGGCGGCGATCTGCTGGGCACGGGCGATGCCGGGGGTGCCGTAGCACCATGACGGCCGCAGCGGGCTGGTCTGCTTCACCCGCCCGGTGCGCAGTTCGTCCCGTGTGATCCACTGCGGCCACCATGGTCCGGACTCGCAGTCTTGGCGCCAGGCGTCCAGATGAGCGCAGATCTCCGAGATGGCGCCGAGGTGGCCTTCCGCGATGATCCCCCGGCGCATCGCGTGGGCGAGCAGCGCGAGGGGTCCGGTGATGCCGTGGGCGATCCCGAAGTTCGCATGCCCGCCTGGGGTCGGCAAGAGGGGGTCGGGGTCGTGAGAAGCCCACCAGCCAGGGAGCCAGGTTCCGTCGATGCGCAGCGGCTCGGTCAGACGAACCAGGTGACCGAGAATCCGTCCGAACGCGTCGCTTCCGGGAGCGCGCCGGAGCAGGAGTTGGCCGATCCCAGTCAGGCCGTAGAACAGGTCGTACTCGGCAAACGCCGGCATTTCGCTACGGTCGATGCGCGCCAAGGCGGCGTCGACGCGGCGATGGGCGAGGCTTGCGACATGGGCGTCCAGCCTCGTCAGGGCCCGACCGTAGCGCGGGATCTCGTCAGCTTCGGCCGCGTGCAGAACGAAGGAGATCGCGGGCGCCCCGACATAGAGCCCTGCGTTCTCGGCGGCACTGATCTCGCACCTGGTCGCCGCTCTCACCCAGGCGTGCGCGGTCGCCCACGTCCCTAAGCCGGCAAGGGCGCGCTCGATGTGCAGCAGGGAGACGCCGGCCGCGCCTTTGCCCAGGGACTGTGCCTGCCCAGGCTGTTCGGCATCCGCCGGTGCTGGGGTTGCCAGCTGGTCGGTGGTGAGAGCGTCAAGGAGCGAGGCGGGTTTCTCACGTGCGGTCGGCGGGGTCACGGTGTCCTCCCGCGGATCAGGGCTAGCTGCCGCAGTGCGGCGGCGCGGGTCAGACGGTTGATGACTCGCTCGCGGTCCGGATCGACGCCGATGGCACGGACGTGGTGATCATGGAGCAGAGATCGCAGAACCGTCGCGGGATCACGTTCGTCGGCGAGTTGGTCACGGTAGGCGGCCAGCGCTACCCGCCTGTGATCCCATGCCGCCGCCACGATCTCACCGCCCGGATAGTCGCTGAGAGCGGCCCTGTTGTTGGCGGTGCCAGCCAACAGCAGCGTGGCGTCGCGTAACGATCTGTCCAGCCTTCCCTGTTCCTGAGGAAGGAGGTCGGTCAGCCACCGCCACCCCTCTTCCGGAACGGTCGTGAAGCAGGCAGCCAGATCAGTATTGGAGGCGGCCGCGATCGCTGGGCTGGGTATGCCGGCGCGGGTAGCGAACGTGATCTCGGCGAGCGCGGCGGCGGAGTCAGCAGCGAACACGCCTTCCACAGCCGTCGTTGCGCCGGGGCCGTATCTGCCGTGGTGCGGCTGGTAGGTGCCTAGGTTCAGATGTGCGAGCAGGCCCAGGGCGCTCAGCTCCGCGACCCAGTTCGCGACCAGCCTGGCAGCTGCGCTGTAGTGCTCTGGTCCGGGAAGGCGCAGATACAGCCCGAGGTGATGGTCAGTGTCGGGGCGGGTGGTGTCGTGGTGGCGCTGGAACCACCACGACACCATGTGGTCGCTGACTTCGTGGAGGAGGCGGGGCAGATGGTCTGCGAGGATCTCGTCGAAGCGCTTCGGGTGTCCGAACAGTTGCGCGTGTAGTAGCGCCGAGTATCCCGGCAGCAGCGCGTCGTTTCGTGCGACCGGGGCCGACATGGCTGTCCGCGGACGATCCCCGGCGGACTGCGGGCGGGCCAGGGTCAGTGGGAGGAGGAGTTCGCAGGCGCGGCCGACCCACGCGAGATCGTTCTGATCGCCGGCCTCGCGGAGCTCGACCCGGCCGGCGCGGTCCAGGCGGGTGCGCAGCAGCACCCGGTGCAACCGGTCGTCCAGATCGAGCGGAAGCCGAAGCTCCTCTTGGCACAGTACGACCGACGACGGGACGCGCCACCGACGACGCCACGCGCGCAGTGTCTTCGCCCATGCGGGCATGTCGCTTCGGGGCGCGGGAAGGTCGGCGGCGAACAGTAGCCACCGGGCGGGGGCCAGCACGGCGCGGCCGTGGCGCACTCGGGGGAGGAAGGGCAGCGTGCGCGCCGCCCCGAAGTCGAACGGGCCGTAGACGCCGCAGCGCGCGGAGGCGACTTCGGCGAGGAAACGCGCCAGCGGCGGGGTCTGCACCGACGGTTCCAGCGCATGCAGCACCTGCGGTTGAATATGCGCCCCGGTCGACATCTGCACCAAATACAACTGTGAGGCATCGGCGGTGACCCCGAGGTCGTCCAGAGGAATCAGGCCACTGTGGACACTGTGATGCTCCGACACGGAGATCACATGAGGCAGCAGCTGTGGTACCCGAGCGATGTTCTCGT
>JBOHGM010000181.1:0-5020 GCA_050699435.1 Pseudonocardiaceae bacterium
GAGCAGCTGCTGCGGGTCATCGCCCGGCGGCTGCGCCGGACCAACAACATGCTCGCCGACCTGATCTTCACTGACGTGCCGGGCCGGGTGGCCAAGGCGCTGCTGCAGCTCGCGCAACGCTTCGGTAGCCAGGAGGCAGGCATGCTGCGGGTGACCCACGACCTCACCCAGGAGGAGATCGCTCAGCTGGTCGGTGCCTCGCGGGAGACGGTGAACAAGGCGCTCGCCGACTTCGCGCAGCGCGGCTGGCTGCGCCTGGAGGGCAAGAGCGTGCTCATCCTCGAGCCCGAGCGGCTGGCCCGCCGGGCCCGCTGACCGGCGACGCCCCCGAGATAGCCGGGAGGGTCGGCGCGCCACCCCGACACGGCGCACCGACCCTCCTGCGGGCGGTGTGACCCCTCGCCCCGACGGATCACCCAGCCCACACCTCCGCTCCGCAACACCCGAATTGCTACGAACCGGAGGCTTGCCGTGCCCGACGCAGTCCCCACTGCGTCGTGCACGTACAAGAGAGGGTCTGCACTGCCGGAACGTTGCACCGGTTGGCCAGAAGATCACCGATTCGTGACCTCATCGTGATCAGCACGACCAGCGGAACGCCCTGGTCTGAGGGTGAATCCGGTCTCACCACGAGCGCGACAACTACCCGTACCCGCGCAGGTACTCCAGCTGCGCGGCCACCGAGGCGTCCGCGGCCGGCCACAGCACCGGGTCCACGTCGGCATAGACGATCTCGACGACCTCCCGGGGGGCCGGCTCCCGGCCCCACTGCGACCGCAGCGCCGTGCGCGCCATCCGCACCTGCTCCAGCCGGTCCGCACGATGCGCCAGGTACGCCCTGGCCGCCTGCCCCGCGTCGGGAAGGTCAGGTCCATGCCCGGGCAGCACGCTCACCCCCGGCGGCAGCTCGGCGAGCCCGCGCAGCGAAGCCAGGTAGTCGCCCAGCCTCCCGTCCGGGTGGGCGACCATCGTGCTGCCCCGACCGAGCACAGTGTCGCCGGTGAGTACCGAAGAGCCGCCGTCCCCGCTGCCTTCGTCGCCGCTGCCTTCGTCGCCGTCGATGAGGAAGCACACCGAGTCCGAGGTGTGTCCCGGGGTGGCCAGCACCCGGATCTGCAGACCGGCGGCGGCCACCACTGCACCGTCCGAGAGCCCTTCGGAGCCCAGCCGGTGCTCCGGATCGACAGCGTGCACCGGGGCGCCGGCCATCTCGGCGAAGCGGCGTGCCCCCGCAGCGTGATCCGGGTGCCCGTGGGTGAGCAACACGTGGGTTACGGGGCCGTGCCCGGCGAGTCGCCGCAGGTGCACCTCGTCGTCGGGCCCGGGATCGACCACGACGCAGTGCAGCGAGCCCGGTGCCCGCAATATCCAGGTGTTGGTGCCGTCCAGCGTCATCGGGGAGGGATTGTCGGCGAGCAGTACGGACGCGTAGGTCGTGACCGGGCGCAGCAGCCCGTAGGCAGGATGGCACGGTGGGTCGGCCACCGCGCAAGCCTAGCGCGGGCGCCTGCCGACGATCATGACTTCACCCGGATCTGCGGTAACCCCGGCTTCAGGACACCTCCACGATCAGCTCGACCTCGACCGGTGCGCCCAGGGGCAGCTCCGCCACCCCGACCGCGGAGCGGGCATGCGTCCCCGCTGCGCCGAACAGGTCGCCGAGCAACTCGGATGCGCCGTTGAGCACGGTGGGCTGCGCACTGAACCCGGGCGCCGAGGCCACGAACCCGACCACCTTCACCACCCGGACCACCGCGTCGAGCCCGACCAGGGCGTCCACCGCGGCCAGCGCGTTGAGTACGCAGGTGCGGGCCAG
Organism: Pseudonocardiaceae bacterium; assembly: GCA_050699435.1. GTDB lineage: Bacteria > Actinomycetota > Actinomycetes > Mycobacteriales > Pseudonocardiaceae. The sequence goes on from JBOHGM010000181.1 coordinate 1,817, forward strand.
CTGCGTGCCGCGCTCGACGTCGATCTCGGCGCCGAGCTTGCCGACAGCTGCCATCGACCCCCCGATCAGCGGCACCTGGCCAGCGGTGAACACCAACGATCCGGTGCGCACGGCGGGCACGTACGCCCCGGCCGGGGTGGCCACCGACGGCAGCACCAGCCCGAGCTCAGTCAGCCGACCGGCCCAGCTCACTGCTTCGGGCGCTTGAGGTAGGCCACCAGCTGCTCACCGGTCGGCCCAGGGAGCACGGTGACCAGCTCCCAGCCGTCGGCTCCCCATTGGTCGAGGATCTGCTTGGTGGCATGTGTCAGCAACGGCACAGTTGCGTACTCCCAGTTCGTCATGGGGACGCACGCTAGCGCGTGGCCGGGCGGGGCGGTGGGTGGGCAGTGTGGGTGGGCAGTGTGGGTGGGCAGTGTGGGTGGGAACACTGTTCCCGCTCACGAGCTGTGAGCCGTTACGTAGGGATCTAGGCTCGCGACCGTGACGTCACCTGGATGGCCCGAGGAACTGGCCCGGGCCCGCCTGCACGTCGTGAGCGGTAAGGGCGGGACCGGAAAGACGACGGTGGCCGCCGCGCTGGCGCTGGCGCTGGCCACGGACGGGCGGCGCACCCTGCTGGTGGAGGTCGAAGGGCGTCAGGGCATCGCGCAGCTGTTCGACACCGCCCCACTGCCCTATGCGGAACGCCGGATCGCGATCGCCCCGGGCGGCGGCGAAGTCCGGGCGTTGGCGGTCGACGCCGAGGAGGCGCTGCTGGAATATCTCGCGATGTTCTACAGCCTGGGCTTCGCAGGCCGGACGCTGCGTCGAATGGGCGCGATCGAGTTCGCCACCACCCTCGCCCCCGGGCTGCGGGACGTGCTGCTCACCGGCAAGGTCAAGGAGGCCACCACGCGCGCAGAGAAAGGTAAGCACACCTATCACGCGGTGGTGCTGGACGCCCCGCCCACCGGGCGGGTGGTGAAGTTCCTCGACGTGACCAGAGCGATGGCCGACCTCGCCAAGGTGGGACCGATTCACCACCAGAGCGAGGGTGTGGTGCGGCTGCTGCATTCCGCAGACACCGCCGTCCACGTCGTCACCCTGCTGGAGGACCTGCCGGTGGCAGAGACCCTCGAAGCAGTGGCGGAACTCGACCTGGCGGACCTTCGTCCCGGCGCGGTGCTGGTCAACCGGGCTCGGCCGGCACGGCTGCCCGCCCTTTCGGTGACCGCAGCGGCCGACGGAAGGGTGGACGCTGACCAGGTTCGCGCCGGGCTGCTCGCGGCGGGCCTCGACATGGACCCAGCTGTGCTCGACGGGCTGGTCGCCGAGACCGTGGAGCACGCCGTGCGGGTGGACGCCGAACAGCAAGCCCGCACCAAGCTCTCCGACGCAGGCATGCCGCTGGTGGAGCTCCCCGAACTCACCGAGGTCGGGGTTGAGGGCGTCGATCTCGGCGGGATCTACGAGCTTGCCGAGGTGCTCCGCGAACAGGGGGTGCGATGACTACCCGCCCGCCGCCCCCGCTGGACATCGACGCGTTGCTCGACGACCGCGACACCCGGGTCGTGGTGTGCTGCGGCGCAGGTGGGGTGGGCAAGACGACCACAGCAGCAGCGCTCGCGCTGCGCGCCGCCGAGCGAGGGCGCTCGGTGGTGGTGCTCACGATCGACCCGGCGCGCCGGTTGGCCCAGTCACTGGGCCTGCGGGAGCTGACCAACAACCCGCGCCGGGTGGCCCCCAACGCGGAGATCGAAGCCGGCGGCGGCCAGCTGCACGCGATGATGCTGGACATGCGACGCACCTTCGACGAAATGGTGCAAGCGCACGCGAGCCCCGAGCGGGCCGCCCAGATCATCGCCAACCCCTTCTACCAGACCATCTCCTCGTCGTTTTCCGGCACGCAGGAATACATGGCAATGGAGAAGCTGGGCCAGCTGGTGGCGGCCGGTGAGTGGGAGCTCGTCGTCGTCGATACCCCGCCCTCGCGCTCCGCGCTGGACTTCCTGGACGCCCCCCAGCGACTCGCGTCGTTCCTGGACGGGCGAATGATCCGGTTGCTCTCCGCCCCGGCACGGGCTGGCGGCCGCGGCGTACGCCGGCTGGTCGGAGCCGGATTCAGCCTGTTCGCCAGGGCCGTGTCAGCGATCCTGGGTGGGCAACTGCTGGCCGACGCTTCGGCCTTCGTCCAGGCATTCGACACCATGTTCGGCGGGTTTCGCGAGCGCGCCACCGCGACCTACGAGCTGCTCCGTGCCCCAGGCACGGCGTTCCTGGTCATTGCCGCTCCGGAAGCCGACGCCGTGCGGGAGGCGGCCTACTTCGTGGACCGGTTGGCCACCGAGTCGATGCCGCTGGCCGGGCTGGTCCTCAACCGCACCCACCCGGTACTGGCGGATCTTCCCGCGGCGCGGGCCGAGACCGCGGCTGAGGCGCTGGAACGGAAAGGGAACGCACCCCTGGCCGCCGCGGTGCTGCGGCTACACGCTGATCGAGTCGCCCTGGCCGGGCGGGAGCGTCGGCTGCTGGCCCGGTTTCGCAGTGCCCACCCAGTGGTCGCGGTGGCCCGGGTGCCTGCCTTGGCCGTCGACGTGCACGACCTGCCAGGATTGCGCGAGCTCGGCGAACTGCTGGCAGGCACGCAACCCGCGGTCAGCCGCGACTGAGCTGCGCTCAACCCGCCCGGGCATCCGCATAGTCCTTCGCGGCGCCCGCCAGCAGAGTCGCCCAGCTGGTGACGTCCGAACGGCGGCGAAGCAGCGCCCGGCGCTCCCGCTCGGTCATACCACCCCACACGCCGAACTCGATTCGGCGGTCCAGCGCCTCGGCCAGGCACCGCACCCGGACCGGGCAGGGAATGCACACGATCTTGGCTTCGTGTTGCGCAGCTCCCGGTACGAACAGCCGGTCCGGATGGTGGCTCCGGCAGGCCCCCCTGGATCGCCAGTCCATGGCGTCCACCTGCTCACTGGTTTCCCTGACCCTGGTTTCCATAACCCTGGCCTCCCGTCGGCTCGACGCTGCACCCGGGCGTCGATGTGGCCCGGGTGTCATGTGCAGACGAGACTCGGACGCACTACCGCTGATACAAGTTCCGGTCCTTTTCCTGTCCTTAAGTCGTCATTTCGATCGGGAGATCGCCACCCGTCGCCCGACGCCGGGCGGCGCGCGACCGCCCTGGGTGCGCCGGGGATGGGTGCAGCGAAGATGGGTGCGGCG
>JBOHGM010000182.1:0-4966 GCA_050699435.1 Pseudonocardiaceae bacterium
TTCCGGGAGTGTAACGGGTACCTCACTGATCCAATACGGGGGACGATCACCGAGGATCGTCTCGCCTGCCCGTCCGATGGATACTCCTTATCCAACGAGTGGATAGCCGTATCCACAGTCCGGCATACAGGATGCTGAGCATCCTTTTTTCGGTGATCTTCCAAGGCCCCAGGGCCGGGATGACCGGGGACAGGACGCGGTGAGGCTGCCGGGCTGCGCTGAGGTCGCTATCGGCTACGGCCGAGGCCACCTCGACCGGTAGTCGCGTTCACTCTCCGGACCGCGTCCGGTTGCTCGCCCCGGTCCTGGGTGCCGTCCACGCACCGGCGAGAGGAGCACTCGGTGACGACCCGGCGAACACTCGTGGTGCCAGGACGGCAGGGCACCCACGTCACCATCGTGGTTGACGTCTGTCGCGGCAAGGTATGGGTGGTGGCTATCGATCCACCATTCAGCGCGGAGGCGATCTTCGAACCCACCCAGGTCGAGAACCTCATCGACCTGCTCTCTCGGGCAGCCAAAGAGGCCCGTAGTAGCGCGACGGATCACACACCATGAGCCGAGGAGGCGCCACACTGCGCACCCATTGCGGTCGTCTCGATCACGGCGGTGGTGGCTCCACCACGCTCAGGGTGCAGTTACCATGAGCCACCGCTGGAGCACGGGAGAGGCTCGGATCGCTATGCACGCTCGCACGAAGGTCGCTCTCACCGTCGCGGTCGCCCTGGTTCTGGGCGTCACCGGCTGCGGTGCGCCTCAGTCATCGTCCGGTCACGAAGCCACGGTCGTGCCGGCTGTCGCCCCGGCTCCGGAGCCACCCCCCGCCCCGGCTCCGCCGCCTCCGCCGCCCCGCGAGTTCGTCGCGCCCGCCGCACCGACCGAGTTCGAGATGTCCGGTCCGGCGTTCGACCTCAAGGCCGACGTCTGCCAGATGGAGTATGTCCGGCCGCTCGACCCGCCTGGCGACCAGCAACGCACGGTGTGCTGGGTGCGGGAGGACTTCGGCGTCGCGCCCGGCAGCGACTCGGGCGGCACGAGCTACATCCTCGGCCACGCGTGGGCGAAGACCCCGCTGATCTTCAACCCGTTGTCCGAACTCGCGATGCAGGAAGTCACCGGGCAGAACCCCGAGATGCAGAGCGGCGTCCCGACCTTCCCGGTAAAGGCGATCAACGGGTACGACATCGTGCTCGGTACCCCGAACGGCACCCTCACCTATACGGTCACCCGCACGTTCGCCGTCTCGAAATCGCAAGCCGGCGACGTGGAGTCCCTCATGGCCAACACACCGAACCGAGTGGTCCTCATCACCTGCGGCGTCAAGGATGGCGTCGATGCCGACTACAACATCATCGTAGACGCCTACCTGACGTCCTCGACGGCAGGGTGAAAGCGGCTCAGCGGTTGTCGACCACGAGCCGGCCATCGCGCAGCACCAACTGCACCGACCGCACCGCTGCGATGTCCGCGAGCGGATCCCCTTCGACGACGAGCAGATCGGCGGCGTGACCGGGTGAGATCGCGCCGAGGTGGTCGGCCCGCATTGCGGCCGCGGCTGTGGACGTCGCGGCGACCAGCGCCGCGTGGGGACTCAGCCCCGCGTCGACCAGCAGCTCCAGCTCGCGGATCAATCCCGCGCCGGAGAAGACACCCGGCACGGCGGTGTCGCTCCCAGCGACCACCCGGCCGCCGGCCACGTGGAACTCACGCACCCGGTCCCGCAGGTCGCTGTGCACGTCGGCGGGAAGTGCCACCTCGGTGACGGCCAGGGTCGGGGCGAGTGTGGTACCGCGCTCGATGATGGTCTCCATGACTCCGGCGGGCCAGCCGTCCCCGGCACCGCGTGGCTCGAGGTGGTCCAGGCCGTCAACCCCCGCAGCGAGGACGTCGCGCAGGTCCTCGAAGGTCCCCCAGTGGGCGAAGACCAGCATGTCGTGGGAGTGCGCCTCGGCCAAGATCGCCTGCAGGATCTGCGGATCGATCGGCTCGAGTGGGAGGCGGTCGGGGTCACCGCGCTCCTGCACCACCTTGATCAGGTCGACCGAGTCGCCGCCGGTCACCAGTTCGCGCACCATCTCCCGGGCCTGCGTCGGCGACTGCGGGATCCGGACGGTGCCGGACTCCGGGTCGACGCCGATCGTCGCGACCGGGTGACCCCCACGGGTGGTGAACAGTGGCCCGGCGACGAAGAAACGCGGCCCCTCGATCTCACCCTCGGCGACCGACCGCCGTACGTCGTTGATCCAGGGATACTCATCTCCCATGCTCCGCACCGACGTCACCCCATGGGCGAGGAAGTTGCGCCGTTTCGCGGGGAACGAACGCAGCCAGTCCACGACCAGCCTCGGGACCGCGAGCACGCCCGGGTCCTCGCCGCGTTCCACTTCGGGTGCGGCGAAGTGGATGTGGGAGTCGATCAGGCCGGGCAGGACCGTATGCCCGGCCAGGTCGACGGTCTCGGCGCCGGGCGGTACGGCGACCTCGGGGCCGACCTGGGTGATCACCCCGTCCTCGACCAGGACCGTCGCACCCGCCACCGGTTCCAGCTCCGGACCCACCAGGACGGTCGCACCGGTGAGCGCGAGCACGCCGTGGTGGGCGGGCGTGGCCCGGTAGAGCGTCAGCTCGTAGAACGTGACCCCGCCGGCGACGGCGAGCACGAACGCGAGGAACGGATAGAGCACGAGACGGCGAAGCCACCGCCACAACCGCCGGGACGCCATGCCCTCGACCGTAGAGGGCCTCCACCAAAGCGTTGTTGCGTGTGACCTGGTACCCGACGACGCGGTGACCCCGGCCAGCGCACGCCGGTACCGCAATCCTGTGCGGGTGCCCCGTGTGGACGGTGGCGCTGACCTGGGCCGACTGGGGACACCCTCGGTCGGCCGGGGCAGTCAGAAAAGGCGGTGGTTCGTCGGGACAATTCCCGACCCCGAAACCACCCCCGAAGAGCGACCGGCATTAGGAAGCCTTCGAACAGGGCGATACGGCGCTGGGTGCGCCGAGCTCAACAGTAGAGCCGTCCGGGTCCGGCCAGGCAGCTCTCCTGCTGAGTTCGGCGCACCTAGCGTGAGCGGGTGGACAACGAGCCGTTCGGAACCGCCCTATTGCCGGACGCTCTTAAACAGGCTTTCATCGATGTCCAGCTCACGGGGCGCGTAGCGCCATGTGCAGGCGCAGCGTGGTCCCGGTGCCGATTCGGCCGGTCGGTAGTTCGACCAGGTCGCACAGGGCGTTGACCAGGATCAATCCTCGACCGTGCGCTTCGGACTTGGCCGGCGGGATCCGGCCGGCCAGCCGGTCGGTGTGTTGCCCGCTGTCGCTGATCTCGCACACCAGGTACTCGGTGTCCGGGTCCTGCCAGATCGAGACGACCCCGGGCCCATCGGTGTGCTGCAGGGTGTTGGTGGCGACCTCGTTGACGGCCAGGCACAGATCGGCAACCCGCTCCGCACGCAAGCCGGCTCGCAGCGCCAAGCGCTTCACGAACTGCCGGATGACCCGCAGGTCCGACGCCGAGCTGAAGACCAGCATGTCGCCCCACCACTCCGGCTGCTCCGGCAGCGCCGTGAGGCTTGCGTCGGCAATGGCGCGCGGGTCGGCGTAGTCGGAGCTGTGCTCCCGCCGATTCCCGGCGGCCAGGACCGGATGGGTGCGGCGGGCGTCGGCCAGCGCCGCGCCGTCGAGCCCCCGCCGGTCGTACGGGCACAAGATGGTCGCCGTGTGGTCGGCCAGGGCAACGTTGATCAGTGCCTCGTGTTGCAGCGCGGCGCGGTACTCCGCCGGGGTCCGGCCGGGCCAGATCGGCTCACCGACGATGCGTACCCGGCCTGCGGAGTGCTCCTGGGCGAACGTGTAGAGCACGGCCGGGATGATGCGGCCGGGGTTGCGGCCCGCCTTGGCCATGTCGACGAAGCGGACCCGCTGCGCGTCGGAGCCCAGCGCTGACCGCAGCACCTCCAGATGCGAGCCCGGTACTGCCACCAGCACCGGCTCGGCCAGTTCCAGCCCCTCACGGACGAACCTCTCGATGCCTGCCACGTAGTCGTCCGCGCCGAGGTAGAACAACGCCTCGTGCACCAGGCCGGTACCCCGGGCCTGCGTCGCACTCATGAGATCTCCACTCGAATCCGGGCCGCCCCGTCCCAGACATGCTCCAGGATCTGACTCAACGCGGGTGGCGGATCGTGCAGCACGAGTGCGCGATCAGGCGCTAGCTGGGCAGCCGCGGCGACCAGCACGGCCACCCCGCTCAGGTCGACGAAACGCAACTCGGCGAGGTCGAGGTGCACGTCGCCGCCCCCCTCCACCAGCCTATCCAGCGCCGCTTGGAGAGCCGGCGCGGTGGCCAGGTCGACCTCACCGATGAGACGCGCGCCAGGGCGATCCGTCCCGGGTGTGATGGTCGATGGTGTGATGGTCGATGGTGTGATGGTCGATGGTGTGATCGTCAATGCGTCGTCGGCGTCTGCCGCTCGGGTCATCACCGTGCACTCGCTTCCTCACCCGGAACGAGGACCGGCGGCGGCACTCGCTCACTGCCGCCGCTCGCGGCGGCGAAGGAGCGACTCACGGCGCACCCACCCTCTTGCCCAGCACTCTGGATCGCCACTCCCAGGGCTTGCAGCGCAGAGATTACAACCCGTCGTCGCAACCAGCACGCCAGGCCCACCCTTGTGGGGCTTGTTCGCCTCGCACTAACCACTTGTGGTCAATCTCTGCGGACAGTCCGTGATGGCCCCATGCAGGACGGGCCGGGCACTGTGCGCTCGCGGTCCGTGACTGCGGGTCGCGGTCAGGCTGCCCAGGCGGACAGCCGGTGGTTGCGCCCGGGGTCGCGTAGCTGCGTCAGCGCCAGCTTCTCCAGCTGCCGGATACGTTCCCGGGTGTAACCCAGCCGGTCGGCGATCTGCTGGAGAGTGTGCTCGTCACCGTCGACCAGGCCGAACCGCAGGCTGATGATCAG
>JBOHGM010000183.1:0-4952 GCA_050699435.1 Pseudonocardiaceae bacterium
CCCAGCAACGTCCTGACCAGGCCACACGGCCCCGAACCCCCCGGAAACCCGCACCCGAGACGACACTCGGGCCCTCGCCCTGCAACAAACCCGCAAACCAAGCCGAAACGCTCAACCAAACACAGCAAAGATCAACTCTCCGCCTACTCGCGGATTCGGGGCTGACAAGCGCAACGGTCAACTGGTGCTTGGTGCGCTGCAGGTCGAGGTATGCCTGGTATTCCTCCGCCGGGTTGCCGCCCCAGTCGGCGTCGTAACCGGCGTGCCTCGCAGGTCGCTGCCGCCAGGTGTACCCTCGCATAAGCTGAGGTCGCTAGGCCGAGGAAGTGAGCCCGGGCAGGACCCGCCGGACGACGGGCGCCCGGGCTTCGCGCTGTTCAGCCCATCTCTGCTCGTCATCCCTGCCGGACCCTTCGAGACGGCACCTCGATGACCTCCTCGATGATAGGCATGATCCGCCACCGCCACTCGCCTCCCGCTCCGATGCACCATGCAATCGCATCCGCTGTGGCCAGCGCCGGATCCTCATAGGGTCGCAGGTGTTCGTAAGCGAGTTCGGGGGGAACCTCCCCGATCACGGACTGCGTTGTGGATCACACGACGGTCCACGCGATCACCGGCGTGGTCACGGGACTCGAGTACCAATCGTCCGGCCCCTCGTGCGACCACGTCGGCCACGGGTTCCGTCAGGCATACCCCGCAAATGGCTTCAGCGGGACCATGACCGAAGTAGACGCGTCCTCGTATCCCTGCGGTGACGAGTTCGGCGGTAATCATCCGTCGTCTCGCGTCACGTTCCGCTTGAAAGTGCACCCGCCACTCACCGGGCAGGCATAGCCGACGCATCATGCTCCGCGCACCCGCTAGCTCCCGTGGGTTGACAAGGGCGGCGGCGAGCAAGTAGCAGCTCCTTCGCGACTCATCGACGAACACGTGTGGACCCATGGACGGATCTCCCGCCCAGCGTCCGACAAGAACTCGCCATAGGCCGTCACTGTTGCAGGTCCGCGACGGTCAACTGATGTTTGGCGCGCTGCAGGTCGAAGTAGGTCTGGTATTCCTCCGCCGGGTTGCCGCCCCAGTCGGCGTCGTACTCAGCGTGCCACTGGTGCACCCAGGGCAACAGCTCAAGCAAGCCTGCCAGCAGGGGGGTGATCTTCTCGGTGCCCCAGCCTGCCTGTTGGGTGCGGTCGTTGACCATATTGACCAGTGCCTGGAACTGGTCTTTGTGGTCCCAGCCTGCCCAGCCGAGCAGCATCGTCGGATCAGCGTCCGGACCTGCGCCAGGGTAGGAGATGAACCGCTCTTTAGGCACATCGAGCTTGCCGCGATGCGACCAGTACGACGTCTTACGGAAGTCAGCGGAGCGGTACTTCGGTGGGACCGGGATGGCCAGCCGCTCTCCGGTGCGGTCCTCCTCGCGCTGCAATTCCCACACCTGCTCCCACTCGGCGCGCTTGCGCAGGCCGGTGTCTTTGTAACGTAGTGCGGCCAGGTAGGGCACGTGCTCGTCGGCGGTGATCTCGGCCAGCACCTGGGCAAGGGTCAGGTCCCGCTTGCCGAGATGGTCAGCGGCATAGAGGGCGGCTACGGACTGCATGTCCTCGTCGGTGCGGAACTGATCGGCGAGCTGGTTCACCGTCAGCGTGCGTGGATGCCTGATGCCCTCGCGCAGGGTGAACCACAGCTCCGGATCTTCGCACCGGTCCAGCAGCCAGGTGCGCAGGGCGTGCTTTTCCCGCTTCTCCCACGGCTCGGCTGCCCACCGCCGCTTACACTCCGGCCGCTCGATCAACGCGATGTTCCACCGCTTCTCGACCATGTCGATCCGGACCTGCACCACCCGCCGATACTCCTCCGGCCAGTGCGCCGGAATCTCCATGATCGCCGTGGACCCGTGCCGGCTGAACCACGATGTCTCTGCCTCTCCAGCAGCGACCTTACGGGCGAGCACGATCTCAAACGCCCGCTCACCGAGCCTCACCTCGGGCAAGGTGTAGACGTCGTCGATGGTGAGCTGGCCAGTCTCGGTCTCCGAAAGCAGCTTGTACGAGCCGTAGACCTGCCAGTCCAATTCCTCCTGCAGCGCGATCATCCGCCTCCGAATGCGCTCCTGCCCTGCGCGAGCGACGTCAAGACTCGCCCGCGTCGGCACGTCCGCCTCACAGACAGCCGACGGCTCTTGCCCTTTGAGTCGCTGCGCCAGGCCATCCAGCGCGCGACCGAAGCCGAGCGGCAATTCTGCCGCCAACGGGAACTCCTGAAGCTTGGTGCCCGTAAACTCGTATCGCTCTTCCCACTCTTCATCCTGCAGACCGCGACCGAGCCCGCTCCCGCCCTTACCCTGACTCACCTGTTTCAGCCAGAAGCACGCTGTGGACGAGTTGAGTGCCCCCAGCAGCGCCAAGTGGTCATCCTCACTCGCCCCCTCCGGCAACTTGATCACCGGTGCCGAGCGGTTGAACACCTTCCCGCCCCGGTCCAATACAAAGTGATTGTGCGTCGCCACAAACGCAAACGCAATCGACAGCGGTGTTCGCAGTTTGCTGGGATAAAGTTCCTGCCACTCGTGCCAGGCCATGCCTCTGTCTAGCATTGGAACACCGAACCGTTTACGACTGGAGATAGCGGTCCGGAAAACGCGCAAGACCTTCTGTGTAGAGCCGATTTGATGGATCGACATGGTTTCCAGTTGGTTGCCATAGACCCAGATGGCATCCAACTCTGGTGTAGCAACAAAATCCCTGATAACTTCACCGGTGACCATCGGTTTCGTTTTTGCTATCCGAAGCCGGCGCGCAGAACCATTGCGCGGAATTAGGAAAAGGTCATCTTCGCCCGTGACGGACATTATTCCTAGTGACTCCGCCCAGGATCCAAGTCGCCGAGACGCTTTGGACTCCAAGTCCACTAGCAGTCCGCCAGCACCACCGCCACTCACCGACCAAGGGTGGGTGGCAAAGCTGCTACGGTCTGCGTCCTCGACGCTGATCCACTCGGACTCGCTGCCAGGTTTGCCGATCTGCTTGATGATGGCGGACCAGACGAGGCCGTTAGCGGGGGCCTCGGGTTGTGACGGTTCACCTCGGACACCGAGTACGGCGCGGATGGGGTCAGCCTGCCGTGGGGCTCGGTTGCGACCAACGAGGATGACGGTGGGAGTGCCATGGCCGGGGATATAGGCGCCTGACGTGTCGATTACGTGCGAGAGATCGACGGTCGGGAAAAAGCTCTCGATCAGTTTCTTGCCGAATTCACGCTTCATAAAAGAGTTGGCGGTGATCTGCCCGACGAACCCTGCGTCGCGGTCGGAGCCGTTGGTACGGATCGCCAGCCGGAACAGTCGCTGAGCGAAGGGTACTGACAGCGCGTACTTGCCAGAACAGGCGCTGTAGGCTCGGTAGTTCTCGTTCTCCTGCTTGTCCTTCACCGTGATGTAGGGCGGGTTGCCGACTACCACGTGATAGGTCGATCGGCCAAGCAGGTCGCAGGAGTCCATGAACTCCTTGACGTCCTCGGTGCGGTAGGTGTGCGGTTCGGGCTCCTTGAGTTCACCGTCGCGGATCTCGGCTTGGATTTGCACGGCGGGCGCACCTCGGCCGTGCAGCAGGGAATCGCCCACCGCGATATTGAGGGGAAAGCTCGGGACCCCGTCCAGCCGCTTCTCGCCAGCCTCTCGCATGGCGGCGATGAGCAACCGGAAGCGGGCAATGGAGACTGCGAACGGGTTCTTATCGCAGCCGTGAACCGACTTCAGCGACCGCCGGATCAATTCCCAGTCATCGACACCGGGCTCAGCCGCACGCCATTTTTCGAGCAGTCGGTGGAAGATCCCAAGCAGGAAGTGGCCGGACCCGCAGGCCGGGTCGATCGTGCGCAGGCCGGGCACCTTCGCAGCAGACCCGTCGGCGCGACGGATCTCGACGAGCGGTGCCAGGCCGAATTCCTCAACCGCGGGCTCCAGGGTCAGGCCGAGGATGAACTCTTCGACGAACTCCGGGGTCTGCAGCAGCGCGTAGTTCTTGCGCGCGGACTCGCTCAGGTCCTGATACAGGTCACCGAGGAAGCGGGTGTCCCAGGACTCGTCGGTGAAGTCGTAGACGATCTCCCCGTCCGCGCTGCGCCGCCGCCAGAACGTGAGCAGCGCGGTCGCCGCGTCGAAGGACGGCGTCAGCTCCCACAGTAGGTTGTGTCGCCGGTCGAACAGCCCGGCCGCTGTGGGGTTGGTCGAAGCGAGGTGGTCGAATGCGGTGATCAGCCAGTCCCGGTCGTTGAGCTGGGGGTGGGCCTGGAAGAAGGCGCCGTGGCGTTCCTCCGCATCGGCCAACCGTTCACCCGGCCCGGCGATGAACGGCCACTCGATCAGCCTGTTGTCCTCGCAGAACCGGACGAACGCGGTAGCCAGCACCCACGCCGCCGCAGCCTGGGTGACCCGCTCGTCGCACCACGGCCCGTAGGTGGCTGCGGTGCGCTGAGCGTCGCGCGCCTGTGCGTACTCGCTCTGCAGCGCGGCCGCGAACCCGTCAACCTCGTCGCTGCGGACTCGTAGATCTGCTTCGAGCGCGGTGACCTGCCTGCGCAGATCCTTCACCAGCCCCGCCAGGTCAACTCCGCGTGCCGTCACCGCTGCCATCCTTTCCTCACGTCGGAGTCGCTCCGGATCCTCGATTCGTTACTGGGTCTACTCTCCGGTCCGCACTGTCGGATGTGCCTCTGCACGGCATAACTACACCATTGCCCCGTGAGTAATGCTGGTCGGTCTGTACATACATATCGGCTGCGCTCTTATCGTCATTCACCGGTCAGCGTCGCCGCTTTCGCCTGAGTCGCATATCCTGGCCGAGATCCCGGAATCGAAATCTCCGCAGGTTCCGGGACCGCTAGCCCTGATTTTTCATCCGGGTTGAGTGACGGAGCGGCGCGCCTGACGCAGAAAGTGCTCCTGACCTGGG
>JBOHGM010000184.1:0-4904 GCA_050699435.1 Pseudonocardiaceae bacterium
CGCGGGAGCACCGAACCACCCGGCTTGATCGGCCGCCGTCGGCCGTGGGGTTCGCGCCCGCTGGCCCGGTGGGTCCCCGGCCGAAAGAGGTCGACCTGTCCTTCTGGCTCTGGGTGACGAGCTTCGTGCTCGGTCTGGTCGGGCTCGTCTTCTTCGTCGGGGAGTTCGACACGATCCGCGACGCCGCGGTGGACGAGGCGAGGCGCCAGACCCAGCGCGAGGGCGGCGCCATCGACGAGGCGCAGCTGGAGAGCATCACCGCCACGATCCTCGTCATCGGTGTGATCATCGGAGTGCTTCTTTCCGCAGTGCAGCTGCTGATAGCGTTCTTCATGCGCAAGGGGCGCAACTGGGCCCGGATCGTGCTCGCGGTGATCGGCGGCCTCGGCGTGCTGTCCGGGTTCTACTCGCTGACCACCGAATCCGGCGGGCAGTTGGCGCTCACCGTCGTCAGCCTGATCGTCGTGATCGGCGCGATCGTCACCATGTTCCTGCCGGGAGCCAACCCCTGGTTCCGACCTCGTCCAGGGGTCTGAGGGTGACCAGGGGTCTGAGGGCATCCAGGGGTCTGAGGGCATCTAGGGTCTGAGGGCTCGGTCCTCACGTGGCGCTGGCTTCGGTCACCTCGACCATCGGCGTCCCGCAGACGCAGGTGTAGGTCTGCTCGCCGGAGGGGCAGTGGCATTCCTCTTCGATGCGAACTCGGCAGCTGCATTCCTCATGCTCACAGGTGAGCACGGTCCCTTTGCTGAACTGCGCCATCCCGACCTCCGGTCTGCGAGCTCGTATGCACTGTCGGCAATCTTACTCCCGGGTTCGCTCGAACGCGGCGAGTGGTGACGGCCCATGACTTCACGATCAACAGACGTCAGGGAGACTGACGCCTGTGACCGCCACCGAATCGGCCCGATTGTTCGAGCGGGCCTGCGCCGTGACCCCGGGTGGGGTCAACTCCCCCGTGCGGGCGTTCCGCGCGGTCGGCGGCACGCCGCGGTTCATGGTCCGCGGAGCGGGCGCGTACCTCTGGGACGCGGACGGAGCCCGCTACGTCGACCTGGTCTCCTCCTGGGGCCCGATGATCCTCGGCCACGCGCATCCTGCGGTGGTGGAGGCGGTGCAGGCGGCCGCGTCGCAGGGGCTGTCCTTCGGCGCCCCGACCACCGGGGAGACCGAGCTTGCCGAGGAGATCGTGCGCCGGGTCGAGCCGGTTGAGCAGGTCCGCCTGGTGAACTCCGGCACCGAGGCGACAATGAGCGCGATCCGGCTGGCCCGCGCCGCGACCGGGCGGCGAGCGGTGGTCAAGTTCGCCGGGCACTACCACGGGCATGTCGACGCGCTGCTCGCCGCCGCCGGTTCCGGCGTCGCCACCTTCGGGCTGCCCACCAGCCCGGGAGTCACCGGCGCGCAAGCCGCGGACACCGTCGTGCTGCCTTACAACGACATCGACGCCGTTTGTGCCGTTTTCGCCGACCGGGGTGCGGAGATCGCCTGCGTCATCGCCGAAGCGGCCGCCGGGAATATGGGCGCGGTGCCGCCCGATCCGGGTTTCAACGCCGCCCTGCGTGAGCTGTGCCACGCCCATGGTGCGCTGCTGGTGCTCGACGAGGTGATGACCGGTTTTCGGGTCTCGGTGGCAGGCTGGTACGGCCTGGAGGCGGTACCAGCCGACCTCTACACCTTCGGCAAGGTGATGTCCGGCGGGCTGCCGGCTGCAGCCTTTGGCGGTTCCGCGGACCTGATGGCGCAACTGGCCCCGGCCGGGCCGGTGTACCAAGCGGGCACGCTGTCCGGGAACCCGGTCGCGGTGGCCGCCGGGCTGGCCACGCTGCGGGCCGCGGACCGGGAGGTCTACGCCCGGCTGGACATCGCCGCGACCCGGCTGGCCGGACTGCTCGACGAGGCGCTGGACGCCGAGGGCGTCCCCCATATCGTGCAGACTGCGGGCTCGCTGCTCAGCGTGTTCTTCACCGACGACGCTGCGGTGCGGGACTATGCGGCGGTGCAGGCCACCGCGACCTGGCGGTTCCCGGCGTTCTTCCACGCGCTGCTCGCCCACGGCGTCTACCCGCCGCCCAGCGCATTCGAAGCCTGGTTCGTCTCCGCTGCGCTCGACGAGGAGGCCTTCGACGTGATCGCTCAGGCCGCGCCGCAGGCCGCCCGGGCGGCCGCCCAAGCTCCGGAGCCACACGTCCCGGAGCCACAGATCCCGGAGCCCGATTCGGCGCCGGAGCCGTGAGCCGCACCGTGGTTCATCTGCTGCGGCACGGTGAGGTACACAACCCGGGCGGGATCCTCTACGGGCGACTGCCCGGCTTCCGGCTCTCCGACGTCGGCATTCGGCAAGCCGACCTGGTGGCCGCGCATCTGGGTGATCACGACGTGGTGCATGTGGTCGCCTCGCCGCTGCTGCGGGCGCAGCAGACCGCCGAGCGGATCAGCGCACCGCACGGCGTCGACCTGGTCACCGACGAGGGGCTGGTCGAGGCGGGCAACGTGTTCGAGGGCACCCGGGTGTCGGTCGGCGACGGGGCGCTGTGGGATCTGCGGCACTGGCCCAAGCTGCGCAACCCGTTCCGGCCGTCCTGGGGTGAGCCGTACCGGGAGATCGCCCGCCGGATGCTGGCCGCGGTGCATCGAGCCCGGGAGCGGGCCACCGGTCACGAGGCGGTCTGCGTCTCGCATCAACTGCCGATCTGGACGCTGCGCCGGTACCTGGAGGGGCGGCGGCTCTGGCACAACCCACGGCGCAGGCAGTGTTCGCTGGCGTCGCTGACCAGCCTGGTGTTCACCGGCGAGGCGCTGGCCGAGGTGGTCTACACCGAGCCCGCCGGGGTCTCCGATCCGAGGGTGACCGGGGCATGAGGCTGTTGATCGTGGTCATGGCGGTCCTGCTGCTGGCAGGCTGCGCCACGGGTACCGATGCGGTGGCTCGCGGTGGCACCTTCGAGTTCGTTACGCCCGGCGGGAAGACGGATATCTTCTATGACCCACCCGCCGAGCGCGGCGCGGTCGGTGAGATGTCCGGGGACAGCCTGACCGAACCGGGTACGACGGTGTCGCTGGACGACTACCGCGACCGGGTCGTGGTGCTCAACGTGTGGGGTTCCTGGTGCGGGCCGTGCCGGTCCGAGGCCGATGACCTGGTCCGCGTTGCCGACGCGACGGCGGCCCAGGGCGTGCAGTTCCTCGGGATCAACGTGCGGGACAGCCGCCAGGCCGGGGCCGACTTCGCCCGCGACTTCGGGCTGACCTACCCGTCCATCTACGACCCCCCCGGGCGGACGCTGTTCGCGCTGGGTGGCGCTCCGCGAGCGGTGGTGCCGCTGACCATTGTGCTGGACCGCGAGCATCGGGTGGCGGCAGTCTTCCTGCGCGAACTGCTCGCCGAGGATCTGCTCCCCGTGGTGCAGCGCATCGCCGCCGAACCGTAGCCCGGGTGTGGAGGCCGAGCCACCCGCAGGAGAGCCCACCGTCGTGCACCTCGGTGTCAGCGGGCTTCGGGTGACAGCTGCAACCGCATTCCGCGGCAGCGTCCGGATCGCGCAGCATGGGTCCGGCACGTATCGCGGCGAGGCGAGCCGGGCGCAGCTCGGCCCTTCGGCGATCGTGCTCCGCGCGCCAGGCGTCGGCCTGCGTGGCACGGCGCGCCTGCTCCTGCGGGGACGGTGGCAGGAGCTGCCTTCGGCGAGGTGGATGCGCGGTCACGTCGGCAGCATGGACCTTCGCGCTGCCTGGCACACTCGGGTTTTGTGCTCGTCGAGCTTCTCCACCCCGTGCGTGCGCAACGCCTCGTCGCGCAGGCCCGCGACCAGGGACTGGGGGTTCAGCAACAGGATGCGCGTCTACCGAGTGGATCTGGGTGAGGCGAAGCGCGGCCACGAGCAGCGCGGCAGGCGCCTTGGTCTGGTACTCAGCCCGAGTTCCATGCCCTGGAGGGTCGCCACGATCGTCCCCACCTCGACCACTGCGCAGCCCGCCGTCTTCCGCCCCTCACTGCAGATCAACGGACAGCAGACCAGAGTCCTCGTCGACCAAATCCGCAGCATCGACACTGACTACCTCATCGGCGACCCGGTGCACTGCCTCGAACGCGACGAACTCGCCGAAGTCGAGCACGCTGTTGCTCGGTATCTCGGCCTGTGAGGTCGGGCGTTCTTCCGCTCACACAGCCGCACCACGCCGGAAGCTGAGAGCAGGCGCCGCGCGCAGAGCGGCAGATGAGGGCGTTGCTTGGAGGGCTCTCGGTGGCCGACGATTGCCTGGGCTGCGTTTCAGGCGCGATCTGATCGGATGGTGCTTCGCGTGGTCCGTGGTCGCGCGGCGCGATCCGCAGCGGTAACGGTGCGATACGGGGCGGATGTCCGCCGCGGGACAGTCCGACGGGGAAATCGCTCAGGTGCAGGCGTGACGCCGCCCTGATCGTTATTGCACCCCGCGCCAGGCGCAAAGCTCCCATGTTTGCTGATCTTCGCTGGCGGGTAAGGTAAGTCCATGGGGGTGATGAACACAGGAAGGAGCTGCCGATGACGGAGCCAGAAAACACCGCAGAGGACACTCAGCACGATTCCGAGTCGAGGACCGAGGAACCAACGGTCGACACCGGCGGGGCGCCGTGGGAAGAGGCGGCAACTGCCGGCTATCAGGAGCGGTTGAGCGAGTTCGACCAGGTTGAATCAGAACCGATTGCCTCCGCCTCCACCGAGTCGCAGCCCAGTGGGAGCGACCTGCAGGTGACTATGCCGGAGGATCAAAGCAGCTAAGGGCCATACCGTGGCCGCTGCGCCCGAGTAGACGACGTGCCCGGCTGGCGGGAGCCTGTCCCGTATGCCATGGCACTCGGACGCGGTGGCCACGGCCTCCGCCGTTGCATGGCGACGCGAACCAGGTGGCCTCACCCCAGCAGC
>JBOHGM010000185.1:0-4893 GCA_050699435.1 Pseudonocardiaceae bacterium
ACCAACCCCCGTCCGGCAGGTCTTAAACGACAGCCAACCCCGCCGGCGAGGCCGGCGGGGTTGGCTGTCGTTATGAGCAGTAATCCGGGGGGTTGGTGGTCCTTGAAGAGCCACCAACCCGGTCAACCGGCCAGCGCGCGGACCACCCGGGACGGCGCGGGCCTGCCGAGCTGACCGGCCATCCAGACGCTGGTCCGCACCAGCAGATCAAGGTCTACCCCATGCTGGATGCCGAGCCCGTCCAGCATCCAGACGAGGTCTTCGGTGGCCAGGTTGCCGGTGGCCGACTCGGCGTACGGGCAGCCGCCAAGCCCACCGGCGGAGGCGTCCACCCAGCTCACCCCGGCGCGTAGCGCGGTGAGCGTGTTGGCCAGCGCTTGGCCGTAGGTGTCATGGAAGTGCACGGCGAGCACGTCGACCCCGACCCCGGCGCGACCGAACCCGGACAGCAGCGCAGCGACGTGACCGGGGGTGGCCACTCCGATGGTGTCGCCCAGGGAGAGCTGGGAGCAGCCCATGTCCAGCAAGCTGCGCCCCACGGCGACGACCTGCTCCACCGCAACGGCGCCCTCCCAGGGGTCGCCGAAGCACATCGAGACGTACCCGCGCACACCGAGCCCCTCCGCCCGCGCACGACCCACCACCGGGGCGAACATCGCGAACTGCTCGTCCAGTCCGCGGCCCAGGTTGCGCAGCGCGAAGCTCTCGGTCGCTGAGGCGAAGATGGCGATCTCGGCCACGCCGGCCGCCAGGGCCCGATCCAGCCCGCGCTCATTAGGCACCAACACGGGATAGCGCACCCCGTCCCGACGCTCCAGCACCCGCAGCAGTTCGGCGGCGTCGGCCAGCTGCGGCACCCAGCGGGGGTGCACGAAGCTGGTCGCCTCCAGTACGCTCAGCCCGGCCCCGGCCAGCCGATCCAGGAACTCGGCCTTGACCTCGACGGGCACCGCGGTGGACTCGTTCTGCAGGCCGTCGCGGGCCCCGACCTCCCAGATCCGCACCCGCGCTGGCAGGCCATCCTCGGGATGCGGGTCGGGCCGTCCGGCTGGTACCGTACCCATCTCAGCGCCAGCCGGCCCAGTCGGATCCACCCGGATTCGCGTCGTGGTGCAGCAGCGCATGCACCCGCTCGATCCGTGGGATGTCGTCGAACTCCAGTGGCTCGTCGGAGGCCGACTCGATGCTCAGCGTGCCGCAGCCCAGCATCCGCTCGACCAAGGTGTGCCGGAACTGCACGCTGTTGATCCGGTGGATCGGGATGTCGATCCCGCTGCGCGCGAGGATGCCCTCCCTGACCAGCACCCGCCTCGTGGTGACCACGAAATGCGTGGTGCGCCAGCGCAGCAGCGGCACCAGGGTCAGCCATAGCACCCCGATACCGCCGAGCGCGCCCAGCGCGAGCCACGCTTGCAGCTCCCAGGTCTGCCCGGCGACCAGCGCGCCGAGGTACGCACACAGCGCCACGATGAACAGGAAGGCCAGCACCGGCAGCACCAGCATCTTCCAGTGTGGATGCTGGTGGATCACCACCCGCTCGTCTGCGCTCAGCAGGTCGTCCGGGTACGGCACCACTCCTCCTCGTTCGCCGGAGCCTTTCGTCCGAGCAGCCTTTCGTCCGAGCAGCCTTTCGTCCGAGCAGCCTTTCGTCCGAGCGGTCAGTCCACCCGAATATGGGTGACGTCGCCCGCCGCCAGTGCCTGCCGCCGCCCACCCGACAACACCACCAGCCGACCCTCGGCGTCCACGTCCACCGCTTGCCCGGTCAGCGCGGACTTCCCCGGCAACTCCACCCGGACCTGCTCGCCCAGGGTCGCGCAATGCTGCCGGTATGCCTCCCGCAAGCCAGCGGCGTCCGGATCGCCGCCGTGCCCGCACCACCCCAGCACCTCGCTGTCCAGGGCCTGCAGCAGGGCTCGCAACAGCAGGTCGCGGTCGGTACAGGCGGCTTGCTCAACGGCCAGCGAGGTAGCCGACGGCCAGACCTGTGCGGCCGCCAGCTCGCCTGCTGTCGTCGTCACATTGAGCCCGATGCCGAGCACCACCGCCGGGCCGGGAACCACCTCGGCGAGGATCCCGGCGGCCTTGCGCCTGCCCGCGCCGAGCAGCAGGTCGTTCGGCCACTTCAGCGCTGCCGGGATCGCGCCCACCGTGCTGACGGTCCGGCACAGCGCGACCCCCGCCAGCAAGGAGAGCCAGCCCCACCGGCGCTGCGGCACCTCGGCAGGCCGCAGCAGCACGGAGAACGCCAGCCCGGAGCGAGCCGGGGCAACCCAGCTCCGCGCCTCCCGGCCACGGCCTGCGCTCTGGTGCTCGGCGACGAGCACCGTGCGGTCGGGCGCCCCGTCCCGGGCCGCTGCGGCCAGCGCGGTGTTCGTCGACGGCAGCGAGGCGACGACGTCCAGCGCGGCGTACGGCCCGTCCGGCGCCACCAGGGCCCGGCGCAGCGCGTCCTCCCGCAGGGGGGGTCGCTCCAGATCGGACCACACGCCCGGCAACGCTACCGGCTCTGCGAAGTACCCGCGCGCATCGTGACACTCGAGCGCCGAACCTGGGAGCCCTCATAGGGTGTTCGACCATGAGCAGCACCACCGAGCCGATGGGCCCAGTCCCGAATGACCCAGTCCCGAATGACCCAGTCCCGAATGGCCCAGTCCCGAGCGAACCGGACATCCACACCACCGCGGGCAAGCTGGCCGATCTGTTTCGCCGCAATGACGAGGCGGTGCATGCCGGGTCGGCCCGCGCCGTGCAGCGTCAGCACGCCAAGGGCAAGAAGACCGCCCGCGAACGGATCGGCCTGCTGTGCGACCCTGGATCGTTCATCGAACTCGACGAACTGGCCCGGCACCGCTCGGTCGACTTCGGCCTGGACAGCAACCGGCCCTACGGGGACGGCGTGGTCACCGGCTACGGCACCATCGACGGTCGGCCGGTGTGCGTGTTCAGTCAGGACGTCACGGTCTTCGGTGGCAGCCTCGGCGAGGTGTACGGTGAGAAGATCGTCAAGGTGATGGACCTCGCGATCAAAACCGGCTGCCCGATCATCGGGATCAACGAGGGCGGTGGTGCCCGGATCCAGGAAGGCGTTGTCTCGCTGGGCCTGTACGGTGAGATCTTCCTGCGCAACACGCACGCCTCGGGGGTCATCCCGCAGATCTCGGTGATCATGGGGCCGTGCGCGGGCGGGCACGTCTACTCCCCCGCGCTGACCGACTTCACCGTGATGGTCGACCAGACCTCGAACATGTTCATCACCGGGCCCGACGTGATCAAGACCGTGACCGGTGAGGAGGTCGGCTTCGAGGAGCTCGGCGGCGGGCGGACGCATAACACCAAGTCCGGCAACGCGCACTATCTCGGCGTCGACGAGGAAGACGCGCTGTCCTACGTCCAGGACCTGCTGTCGTTCCTGCCGTCGAACAACCTCTCCGAGCCGCCGTTGTTCGACGCCCCCGACCTCACCCACGGGTCGGTGGCGGACACCCTGACCGACTCCGACCGGGAGCTGGACACGCTGATCCCGGACTCGGCCAACCAGCCCTACGACATCCACGAGGTGATCACCCACGTCGTCGACGACGGGGAGTTCCTCGAGGTGCACGAGCTGTTCGCGCCGAACATCGTCGTCGGCTTCGGCCGGGTCGATGGCCGCAGCGTCGGCATCGTCGCCAACCAGCCCACTGCGCTGGCCGGGTGCCTGGACATCAACGCCGCCGAGAAGGCCGCCCGGTTCGTGCGCACCTGCGACGCGTTCAACGTTCCGGTGCTCACCTTCGTCGACGTGCCCGGGTTCCTGCCCGGCACCGACCAGGAGTGGAACGGGATCATCCGGCGCGGCGCCAAACTGATCTACGCCTACGCCGAGGCCACGGTGCCCAAGGTCACGGTGATCACCCGCAAGGCCTACGGCGGTGCCTACGACGTGATGGGCTCCAAGCACCTCGGCGCGGATATGAACCTCGCCTGGCCCACCGCCCAGATCGCCGTGATGGGCGCGTCCGGCGCGGCGAACATCCTGCACCGCAAGGAACTCGCCACAGCGGCTGCGCACGGCGCTGATGTGGAGGCGTTGCGGGCGAGGCGGCAGCAGGAGTACGAGGACACCCTGCTCAACCCGTACGTCGCGGCAGATCGAGGCTATGTCGACTCGGTGATCCCACCCTCCTACACCCGCTGCTATGTAGCCCGCGCACTGCGAATGCTCAAGGACAAGCGCCAGACCCTGCCCCCCAAGAAGCATGGGAACATCCCCCTGTGAGTGGCGATACGAGCGATAGCCCGCATCCGCACTCGCGGGTTATCCACATCGTGCGGGGAGACCCGTCCGAGGAGGAGGTCGCGGCGCTCACCGCCGTCGTCGCCAGCTTGGCGAGTGGAGGGTTGGCGAACGCCCGCGCCCCCGAGCCGACGACTGCGTGCTCGGCCTGGGGTGACCCAACCCGCCAGCTGCGGGCTCCCCTGCCCGGCACTGCAGGGCAGTGGGGTCCCGGGGGGTGGCGCGCCTCGGCCTTCCCACGCTGATCGGGGGCAAGAGCCGGCCCTGGTTGTACCGTATGTGCCCGCACTCCTACCCTGGGCACGCCCCAGATCCTCTAGCGCAATGCTCTGCGAGGCCCCGATGCCCGGTTCCACCATCGACTGCGGGGCGGGGCTGCCTACGGCCGAGAACACCCACCAGGTCGCCCAGCGGTCGGCCGCAAGCCCTGACCTCACATGCACCTGATCCTCGCGTCCGCATCACCGGCCCGGCTCGCCGTGCTGCGCGCTGCCGGGGTGGAGCCGGTGGTGCGGGTGTCCGGGGTGGATGAGGACGCCCTCGCTGCTGCCCTGGGAGACGGCCCGCCCGAGGAACTGGTCCCCCAGGAACTGGTCCCCCAGGAACTGGTCCCC
>JBOHGM010000186.1:0-2468 GCA_050699435.1 Pseudonocardiaceae bacterium
CCCAGCGCGGTCTCGGCCAGCAGGCCCAGGATGCGCCGGTAGGCGGCGATCTCCTCGGGCTTTTCCAGGAACACGCTGGCCGTCTCGCTCTCCAGGTAGGCCACCGGCCGGTACTCAGCGAACTCCAGGAGGGTGAAGGACCCGTTGATCGCAGCGTGTCCCCCGAGCGCGGCGGGTACCACCCGCAATGTGAGGTAGGGGCGGGTCGCCTTGCGCAGCAGGTGCTGCAACTGCTCGGCCATCACCGCGGGCCCGCCCACCGGCAGCCGCAGCGCGAACTCATGGACGAAGAAGGTGAACCGGGCCGGGTGCTCCCGGCCGAACACGCCCTGCCGGGCCAGCCGGGCACTGACCCGGTCCTCGATCTCGTCCGGCGGGATGGTGCCCGCCTGCCGGATCAGCGCGCGGGCGTAGTCGGTGGTCTGCAGCAGGCCGGGCACCAGCGTCGCCTGGTAGTCGTCGATGGTCTGCGCCTTGTTCTCGTGGTCGATCAGGGTGAGCAGCTGCTTGGGCAGCCGGGGGCCGTGCTGCTGCAGCCAGCCCGAGGTGTTCTGCTCCCGGCAGATCCCGAGCAGCCGGTCCCGCTCTTCGCCCGTCACCTGGCACACCGCGAGGAACGCCGAGACGTCCACCTCGGTGCCGCCGCGCTTGCCGGACAGCAGCCGCGACACCCGGCTCTGCGACCAGCCGAGCAGCCGGGCGGTGCCCTTCTGGTCCAGCCTTGCCTGCAGCATCGCCCGATGCAGGCCCTCGCCCAGCTCCCGGCTCCGAATCGTCGGTTCGCGATCGCGCATGGTGACCTCCTGGGGGCACCCTACGGCCGCGCGGCGCGAGTTCTCCGGATTTGTCCCGGCGTGTCTTGTGTGTCCCTAGGGCATCCGGGTTACCTGACGACCGGGCGGGGCAGCGGGGCTCGCCGAACCCGAGACGGTATCCGAGTGGATCAGTGGCCCAGCCGGAGGGGCTGTGCTGCGGATCAGGAGGGAGCGACACATGGCTGAGCGCAAGGCGGCCGCGACGAGCAGAGGCAAGCGCGCCCCACAACCTGGGCCGCCCCGGACGTTGATCCAAGCGCATGAGGCGCTGGTGCGGATCCGGCCGAAGGGGAATGCGTCGCTGGCGGCGTGGAAAGCCTATTACGAGCGGTCGGCGGCGCTGTACCTGGAGATCGCCGAGATCGACCGGGGCCACCATCACGAGGCCCTGTACTGGGCGCAACGGGAGCAGGAGAAAGCCACCGAGATCGCTGCCCGGATCAGCGCCGGTGCATCCCCGAAACAACTCGTACCCGACCCGGAGTGGAGTAGGTGAGCGCAATGGGGCTGGGTCGAGGCTGGGCCCGCCTGGTCGAGCGCCGCCGGGACCGCAAGCGACAACGACGCCGGTTGCGGCGGATGCGCGCCCGGCGCGTGCGCCTGACCTGGCAGACCTGCCGCAAGTGTGGCAGCGGCTCGTTCCTCCCGGCCGGCAGTGACCGGATCTGCCGGGGCTGCCTGAGCCTGCGGTAACCGGCACCCCGCTTGACGCCGGACCCCGTGGCCATTCGCGCGTGCCTGTCATCCTGTTGCGGTGACAGCGCGGTGTGCCGGCGGTGGGATTCGAACCCACACTGACGGGTTCCTAGGACCCGGGCCTCTGCCGTTGGGCTACGCCGGCGTTGCGGGACTCCTGAGGTATCGGGAGCGCGGGTTGAGTTTGGAGGATACCGGGGTCAGATGCCGAGGTCCTTGCGCAGCTTCGCGACGTGGCCGGTGGCGCGGACGTTGTAGAGGGCCCGGCCGATGCTGCCCTCGGGGTCGATCACGAAGGTGGACCGGATGACGCCGGTGATCGTCCTGCCGTATGTCTGCTTCTCGCCGTACGCGCCGTAGGCGGTGAGCACCCCGCGGTCCTCGTCGGAGAGCAGCGGGAAGGTAAGACCCTCAGCGTCGCGGAACTTCGCCAGCTTGGCTGGCTTGTCCGGCGAGATCCCGACCACCGCGAAGCCTGCGTCGTCCAGTTCCGCCAGGTTGTCCCGGAAGTCGCAGGCCTGCTTGGTGCAGCCGGGGGTGCCGGCCGCGGGGTAGCAGTAGACCACCACGGACCGGCCGCGGAAGTCGGACAGCGAGACGGGCTTGCCGTCGGCGTCGGGCAGGGTGAAATCCGGGGCGGCGTCGCCGGGGGACAGTCGGGCGTTCTCGGTCACGAGACCGGACGCTACTCCAGCGTCCGCGCTGCCCGGTGCTGCCGCACCGGTTGGTGTCGGCTACGGTGTGCGACACCCGCAACAGCTGTGCGAGGAGGACGAATGGCCCGCGACGCCGACACCATCGAGCGCGACATCGAGCAGGCCCGTGATGCGCTGGCTGCCACCCTGGACGAGCTCGGTACCCGGGCCAACCCCAAGCGTGCGGTCGAAGCGGGCAAGGAGCAGGTGCAGAACACCCTGGCCAACCCGAAGGTGCGGTACTCGCTGATCGCCCTGGCCG
>JBOHGM010000186.1:2568-4838 GCA_050699435.1 Pseudonocardiaceae bacterium
GGCTCGCTCCAGTCCAGCTTCGACCGCAGGAAGGTCTGCTCGTCGTTCGGATCGGGCACCGTCGCGTCGGCCCACCCATGCCCGGCGAACTCCGCATAACGGCCTTCCCGGATGGCGTTCCGCAGGGCCGCGTCCGGCAGGTGGGAGAAGAACTGGAACGGGGTGGCCGCGCCCCACTCCTCACCCATGAAGATCATCGGTGTGTAGGGCGAGCCCAGCACCAGCGCCGCCGCGCAGGCCAGCAGGCCGGGGGAGAGGGTAGCGGAGATCCGGTCCCCGGTGGCGCGGTTGCCCACCTGGTCGTGGTTCTGCAGGTAGGCCAGGAACTTCCAGCCCGGCAGCGACGCGGTGTCCACCGGGCGGCCGTGGGTGCGCTGCCGGAAGCTCGACCAGCGCCCGTCGTGGAAGAACGCGCCACGCAGGGTGCGGGCCAGGTCGGGCAGCGCGCCGAAGTCGGCGTAGTAGCCCTGCCGCTCGCCGGTCAGCGTGGCGTGCAGGCAGTGGTGGATGTCGTCGTCCCACTGCGCGGTCAGCCCGTAGCCCCCGGCGGCGCGGGGGGTGACCAGCCGCGGGTCATTGAGGTCGGACTCGGCGATCAACGAGAGCGGCCTGCGCAGGTGGCCGGCCAGGGCGTCCACCTCAGTGGCCAGCTCCTCCAGCAGGTGGATGGCCCGGGTGTCGCGCAGGGCGTGCACGGCGTCCAGCCGCAGCCCGTCGAGGTGATAGTCACGCAGCCACTCCAGCGCGTTGTGGATGACGTAGCGGCGTACCTCGTCGGACTGTGGGCCGTCCAGATTGAGCGAGGGGCCCCAGATGTTGCTTCCCGCGAAAAAGGGGCCGAAGCGGTCCAGGTAGGCGCCGGACGGGCCGAGGTGGTTGTGCACCACGTCGAGGACCACACCCAGCCCGCGGGCATGGCAGGTGTCGACGAACCGCTTGAACCCGTCGGGCCCGCCGTAGTTCTCGGTGACCGCGTACCAGCCGACGCCGTCGTAGCCCCAGTTGCGCGGTCCGTCCACGGCGTTGACCGGCATCACCTCGACCAGGTCGACGCCCAGCTCGACGAGATGATCGAGGCGCTCGACCGCGGAGTCGAACGTGCCACCCGGGGTGAACGCTCCGATGTGCAGCTCATAGAGCACGCTGCCCGGCAGCGCCCGCCCGGTCCAGCCGTGATCGGTCCACTCGAAGGCGCCGTGGTCGTAGACCCGGGACGCGCCGTGCACCCCGTTCGGCTGCCACCGGGATCGGGGATCGGGTAGCGGCGTCTCGTCGGCGTCGAGCAGGAACCCGTAGTCACTGCCCGGGCCCGCGCCATCCACCTCGGTGCGCCACCAGCCGCCGGCGCTGCCCGCCATCTCGTGCGGCGACTCGTCGACGAGCACCCGCACGCGCTCGCGCCCCGGGGCCCACACCGTGAATTCCACGAGATCCGATCCTGTCATCGTTCGAATCGGCCCACGACGACCTGTAACGGTCCGACTACCCTGCTGCGGACGTGCCCGCACGATGGCGGTGCGGTGGAGAGGAGGCAGCGGTGGCAGGCAACGCCGAGGAGTTCCTCCGCGCGCTGGGCATCCCCCGGCACGACGAGGGAGACGACCACGACGCGGCACCGAGCCGTCGCTACTATCGCGGCCGGCGCGTGGGCGGTGTTTGTCGAGTTCCAGGGCGTGCAGGACCAGGCCGATGCGCTCCGCGAAGAGAGTGAGTTCAACACCGCGTTCGATGGTGGCCAATGGCCGCGAGCCACCGCAGAGGGTGAGTGCGAGGCGGACTGACTATGTCCT
Organism: Pseudonocardiaceae bacterium; assembly: GCA_050699435.1. GTDB lineage: Bacteria > Actinomycetota > Actinomycetes > Mycobacteriales > Pseudonocardiaceae. The sequence continues at coordinate 4,359 of JBOHGM010000186.1, forward strand.
CTAGCTGGCACACCCCTGGAGCAACTCAACGCCTAGTTGGGACTCTGCCACCCGGCCTGGGCCGACGGGTCCGGTGGGTATTGGCGATTTTCGCCGTCTGCTGCATCTTACCGATCATGATATCCGTCCTCGCGTTCTTCGTCGGCGCGGTGCGGTCCTCCGTCCAGGACTCGGTGGCCTTAGCGCCGCTGTTGATGGGAGCGGCAGGGGTGCTTGCCGGTGTCGCGCTGCTCATTACGCTGCTGTGGGGCCGATCGCAGATAGTGGGCGACACGATCAGCTCCAGCGCCTTTCGGACTGTTGGCCTGGTGCTGATGGTGCTGAGCACCGGGATCATGATTGCGGGCGGAGTGGGCATCTTCGTCACGGCGTTCGGGTTGCGTGGCGCCCTCGATGCGCTGTTCGCCGCCGGCTCGCTCCCGATCACCGGAGTTGTCGGGCTGATAGCCGGTGCGGTGCAGGTATCGGTTGCCAACCGAG
>JBOHGM010000187.1:0-4824 GCA_050699435.1 Pseudonocardiaceae bacterium
TGATGTCCTCGATGGAGTAGATGTCGTGGTGCGGCGGCGGTGAGATCAGCCCGACGCCGGGAGTGGAGTACCGGGTCTTGGCGATCCACGGGTACACCTTGGTGCCGGGCAGCTGGCCGCCCTCGCCGGGCTTGGCTCCCTGCGAGATCTTGATCTGCAGGTCGTCGGCGTTGACCAGGTACTCGCTGGTCACGCCGAACCGCCCGGAGGCCACCTGCTTGATCGCCGAGCGGCGCAGGTCGCCGTTGGCGTCGCGGGTGTAGCGGTCGGCGTCCTCACCGCCCTCCCCGGTGTTGGACTTGCCGCCGAGCCGGTTCATCGCGATGGCCAGCACCTCGTGCATCTCCTTGGAGATGGATCCGTAGGAGATGGCGCCGGTGGCGAACCGCGTGACGATCGACTCGACCGGCTCGACCTCCTCGATCGGCACCGGTTCCCGCGTGCCCTCCCGGAAGCCGAACAGCCCGCGCAGGGTCATCAGCCGCTCGGACTGCTCATCGACCAGCTTGGTGTACTCCTGGAAGATGTCGTATTTACCCGTCCTGGTGGAGTGCTGCAGCTTGAACACCGTCTGCGGACTGAAGACGTGCGCCTCACCCTCCCGGCGCCACTGGTAGTCACCACCCACCGCGAGCTCGCGGTGCGGGGCGTGCACCCCGTCGGGCGGGAAGGCGCGGCGGTGGCGCATGGCGACCTCGGCGGCCAGCGTGTCGAACCCGACCCCGCCCAGGCGCGACGTAGTACCGGTGAAGCAGGTGTCGATGACCTCAGGTCCGAGGCCGACCGCCTCGAAGATCTGCGCGCCGGTGTAGGAGGCCACGGTGGACACGCCCATCTTGGACATCGTCTTGCGGACGCCCTTGCCCAGCGCCTTGATCAGGTTGCGGGTGGCGTGCTTGGCGTCGATCCCGTCCATCGCGTCCCGCTCGGCGATGTCCTCGACGGTGGCCATCGCCAGGTAGGGGTTGACCGCTGCGGCGCCGTAGCCGATGAGCAGCGCGACGTGATGCACCTCACGGGCGTCGCCGGCCTCGACGATGAGGCCGACCTGGGTACGCGTCTTCTCCCGGACCAGATGATGGTGCACCGCGCCGGTGAGCAGCAGGGACGGGATCGGCGCATGGTCGGGGTCCACGCCCCGGTCGGAGAGCACGATCAGCCGAGCCCCGTCCTCGACGGCTTCGGCGACCTCGACACAGATCTCGTTGAGACGGCGGATCAACGCCGCACCACCGCCGTGCACCTTATAGACACCCCGGACCGGGACGGCCTGGTACTCGGGCTGGTCACCGTCATCGTTGACGTGCAGGATCTTGGCGAGCTCGTCGTTGTCCAGCACGGGGAAGGGCAGCACGAGCCGGCGACAGGAGTCGGCGTCGGCGACGAGCAGGTTGGGCTCGGCACCCAGTTGCGCCTGCAGGGAGGTCACCAGCTCCTCCCGGATCGCGTCCAGCGGCGGGTTGGTGACCTGAGCGAACAGCTGGGTGAAGTAGTCGAACAGCTGCCGGGACTGCTGCGAGAACGGGGCCAGCGGGGCGTCGTTGCCCATCGACCCGATCGGCTCCGCGCCGGTGGTGGCCATCGGCTGCAGCAGCATCCCCAGCTCCTCCTGGGTGTATCCCATCACCTGCTGACGGCGGACCAGCGAGGCGTGCGTGAACACCTCCCGCTCGCGCTCGGGCAGGTCCTCCAGCTGGGTCAGGCCGTCAGCCACCCACTCGCGGTAGGGGTGCTCGACGGCGAGCTGGCCCTTGATCTCGTCGTCGCCGACGATCCGCCCGGCCGCGGTGTCGGCGAGGAACATCCGGCCCGGCTCCAAGCGCCCCTTGCGCACTACGGTGCTCGGGTCGATGTCGAGTACCCCGACCTCGCTGGCCAGCACCACCAGGCCGTCCTCGGTGACCCAGTACCGCGCCGGGCGCAGGCCGTTGCGGTCCAGCACCGCACCGATCACGGTGCCGTCGGTGAACGCGATCAGGGCGGGGCCGTCCCACGGCTCCATGAGGGTGGAATGGAACTGGTAGAACGCCCGGCGGGCGGGGTCCATCTCCTGGTGGTTCTCCCACGCCTCGGGGATCATCATCAGCACCGCGTGCGGCATCGAGCGCCCGCCCAGGTGCAGCAGTTCGAGCACCTCGTCGAAGGATGCCGAGTCGCTGGCCTCCGGGGTGACGATCGGGTAGATGCGGTCCAGGTCGCCGGGGATCAGGTCGGTGGCGAGCTGACTCTCCCTGGCGTGCATCCAGTTCCGGTTGCCGCGCAGGGTGTTGATCTCTCCGTTGTGCGCGATGAAGCGGTACGGGTGCGCCAGCGGCCAGGAAGGGAAGGTGTTCGTGGAGAAGCGCGAATGCACCAGGGCCAGCGAGCTGGTGACCCGCTCGTCGGACAGGTCCGGGTAGAAGCTCACCAGCTGCTCCTCGGTGAGCATGCCCTTGTAGACCAGCGTCCGCGCGGACAGGCTGGGGAAGTAGACGTCGACGTCGCGCTCGGCGCGCTTGCGCACGCCGTACGTCCGGCGCTCCAGCGCCAGCCCGGTCTCCGGGGTTGTCCCGCTGTCGGCGGCGAGGAACAGCTGGCGGAAGCGGGGCATCGCCGAACGGGCCATCGGCCCGACGCCCTCGGGATTGACGGGCAGCTCCCGCCAGCCCAGTACGCGCATACCTTCCTGCACCGCAATGTCCTCGATGGCTGCCACCGCCTCAGCCTCGGCCTCGGCATCGTCGGGCAGGAACGCGATTCCGACCGCGTAACCACTGGGCTCGGGCAGCTCGAAGTCGACGACCTCGCGGAGGAAGCCGTCGGGGACCTGGATCAGGATGCCCGCGCCGTCCCCGGTGTCCGGCTCGCCGCCACGGGCACCCCGGTGTTCGAGGTTGCGCAGCGCGGTGAGAGCCTGCGCTACGATGCCGTGGTCACGGCGTCCCGCGAGGTCGGCCACGAAGGCAACCCCGCAGGCGTCGTGTTCGTACGAGGGGTCGTACAGACCCTCTGGCGGGCGGGGTGCGTGCCGGTGGCTCGACCCTGCGTGTAGGTTGCGCGTTGGCTGATGGCGGTTGACAGCCACGTGCACCTCCCGTCGTCTCGATTTGCACTCGGTACACGCATCGGGACGATGTGCACCCATCTGCGGTTGGCCGCAGGTTACCCCAGGGGTTACCGAGCCGTAATGTCACTGGTGCCACGAGCCGTCCCGCGACCGGTACCCGCACCGCACCCGTCGCCGGTGATCTTGAGAGCACACCCTGGTGCCCCGAGGTGCATGGTGCCTGCAACGAGGGGTACTCGCGCGGACACTGTGAACGGTCCATGATAGCGCACCGTCGAGGGCTCCCGCCCCGATAGCGCATTCAGCGGGCTCAGCGGGGTGAACACACCGCCGGGGACCCCGCTCAGCCCGCTGAATGCGGCTGGGACCGCCTGCGGCGCCGCCAGTGCAAGGGCGAGCGGGACTGGGTCGCTGCGGGCTGGGCGGCTGGGCGGCTGGGCGTCTCCCCGGTGGCTGGCACTATCACCTGCAACTGGTGCGTGCTGACCTGCCAGAAGCGCCGCTGCGGGTCACCCGCACGCCAGCGATCGGCCAGCGCGGCGGCGTCGGCGTTGCGGGGCATCCAGCGGGTGCTGCGGCTGTGCACCGCATCGGCGAGCGCCTGCCACGCCTCGTCCGCCGAGCCGTGCACGGTGACGGTGGTGGCGCTGCCGGTCTCTCCGATGAGCACCGTGTAGGCGCTCACGGCCTCGTAGGGCATGGACAGGTCCTTCCGGGCGGAACGTTATAAGAATGTAACGACGGTGTGCGTCCCCTCGTGCACACCGTCCTCACATTCATGCCGAACTGTTCCTGGTCAGCGAACCGATCCGCGGTGGTGAATGTCCTCGGACATGCGTACTACCGCGAGAAAGAACTCAAGCATCACCCGCCACAAGGTGAGGTAGAAGAGCGGGATGATCCATCCCACCAGCAGCACAACCAGGCCCAGTGCTGTGTCGAAGTCGAACGCATTGATGAGGAAGCCGAGATAGACTAGGATGATAACGGCAAATCCGAGCGCGTAGAGCACGCGGATGACCGATGGAGTGACGAAACGGCTGAAACTGAAGTCGAAGAGTGCGTTGAAGTAGCCGGTCCGTTGCACCTGTGGGATAGGCGGCGGATCTGGCTGCTGTCCCGGCTGCGGCTGACCGGGCACACCGGGTGGTGGAGGATTGTACGTCATCGTGGGGTCCCCTCTAGTCGATCATCACAGGAACGTGCGAAGTAAACCCGCCTGAAGGTCATTCGCGCAAGTGGTTCTCGGCTGTCCGGCAGATCCCATAAGGTTCACTATGACAGGGCCCGGGAGAGCGGCGAGAAGAGGACAGAATCCCGTACACAGACTAGCAGACTAGCAGGTGGGTCCGTGTCCGGCACTACTGGTTAGGTCGCCATCGCCCCTCGTTATGGGCGGGCGAATCCCGCCTGCGACACCGGCATGGTTCAGGTGGGCGCGATCAGGACGGGTCGGTGACCCGGGTCAGGAAGTAGAGCGCGCCAGTCCGCTGGTGTCGGATGAGCAGCAGGAACGGCCGGTCCACCTCGACCAGCAGCGGCTCCGCGGGCGGCGTGACCAGCGCCCGCATCGCGACGACCACCGCAGTGGCCGCGGCGCCCTCCAGGCCGTGCTCGTCGATCCGCAGCACAGCGCGGTGCACCACCTCGTCCACCCACGCTGGTCGCGCAGGGGTCAGCCCGGTCAGGTCGGCACGGTCGCGGTCGAACAGCTCCCGAGCGCCGAGCGCGGCGAGCGGCTCGCTCAGCCGGGCACTCCACTCCAGCCGCAGCCGGGG
>JBOHGM010000188.1:0-4814 GCA_050699435.1 Pseudonocardiaceae bacterium
GCGGCGAAGTGGTCGAGGTCGCCACGCACTCCGGCGGCGCGGCGAGCCGCGGCGGCGACCGACTTCTGGCCGCCCAGCCAGGCGATCAGCGCCTCGGCGGTGGCCGGGTCTCCCGCGGAGCGAGCCTGCCGGTAGCCGCGCAGCGCGGCGGCGAACGCCGGGGTGGTGCGGGCGACCTCGGCGAGCCGTTGTTCCATCAGCGCATCCACAGCCCGGGCCAGCGCCTGCGCGTCCGCCTCGTCGACCTCGCCGGCGTCGAGGACCTCCTCCTCCAGCGTGTAGAACCACGAGTCGATCACGGCGCGCAGCGCGCTCGGTTGATGCGTCGCCGTGGTCAGGCGCTCGGTCAGCCTGCGGTAGACGGTTTCCAGCCGGTGCAGCGGGGTCTCCGTCTCGGAGATCTGGATCTCGGCCGTCGCCAGCCCGGCACGCTTGGCCCGCTCACCGAGCCAGCGCGCGAAGAACGTCTTACCGGAGCCGTATTCACCCCGGATCGCGTGGAACGCCGTCCCGCCGCGGGCGACGGTCGCCAGGTCGTCGTCGAGCGCGGCGACGAACCGGTCCAGGCCGACGGCGAACAGGTCAAGCCCGGCGTGCGGCACGGTTCCGCGCCGCAAGGCATCCACCACCTCGCGACGCCGAACCGCGCTGACCGACGAGGGCGCGGTCACGACTGGTCCAGGCCGAACTGCTGGCGGAGCAGCTCCTGATCGAGCCTCAGGGTGCGCCCGCCGTCGGCGAGGCCGAGCACGGGATAGCCCTCGACGTTGAGCAACCGCTGCAGGGTGGCGGCAAAGCCGTCGGGGTTGCGCCCGGCCCGTCCCGCCACGGCGGCGACGGCAGTGAGCGACAGGGTTCCGTCGGCGGCGAGCAGCTTGTCGATGACCGTGGCCACCACCGGCTTGTCCGGGGCCTTGCGGACGAACGCCCGTTGACTGTTGTAGACCTCGGTTGCGACCACCCGCGCGCCCCAGGTCGGCGGTGCGGCCGGGGTCTCGCCAGTGCTGGGTGACGCGGTAACGGGCATGTCGTCAATGGCGAACAGCCCGTCCCCGCTCTCCAGCTGCCGCACAGCCTTGCCCTTACGTTTGACCGGCGGCATCGCCACGGCGTCCGCGGCGGGGTGGGCAGGCGCCGCGGTGGATCGCGGCGCCCACCACACGGGGGCCGCCAACTCCGGTGGCAGCACTGACCACCCAGTGGGCAGCAGATCAGGAGTCGGCAGCAACACCAGTACCGGCACGGTCATCTCCGCCAGCGATGCGCCACCGTGGTAGCCGAACCTGCGGTAGGTGTAGCGGATGTCCTCCCGCCATGGCGCGACGATATGGCCGCCCCCCTCGAGCACTCGCGGCCCGGCGAGTGCCACCTCCTCCGGCTCGGGCACACCGGTCCGCCAGCGCGCGGACTCGACGCCGGGCGCGGTCACCAGGCCGGTGTTCGGCGCCGAATGTTCCAGCACATGCCCATGATCGGCCACCAGCACCACCGGGCGCCCATAGCCGCGCGCCGTGTCCAGCAGCTCCGGCAGGTAGGTGATGTCGGCCGGCTGCCATTCGACGCGATCACCCGCACGCCCGTGCTGCAGGGCCTCATCAATGGTGTTGAGCACGACGCCGACCGCACCGGCACCGGCCAGCGCTTCGACGAGCGGTTCGGCCAGCCGGTGCCCGGCGTAGCCCCCGATCTCCGCCTTGTGGAACAGCGCGGCCTCCCGGCGGTGCTTGCGCCAGAAGGCGGCGAATCCGTCTTTCTCGATTGCCTGCTCGCCGGTGGTCCGGCTCGCGGTGAGCAGGCTGGCCCGGCTGACCCGGGTCACCGAGGGCAGCGCAGACACCGCTGCCGCGCGGTGGTCCGCGTCCGGTGACACCTCGGTCCACGACCGACGGGTGAGCTGTTCACCGAGCTCAGCGGCCACCGCGCTGCTCATCCCGTCCAGCAGCACGATCAGCGGGGCACGCCGCGCGGCTACCGGTAGCGCGATCTTCTCCAGGATGTCCTCGACGAGCAGGCAGTCACCGGGTGCCTGTGTGCAGGCGTGCTCGGTCCAGGTCACGAGCTTGCGGGCGAACGCCTCGTCGAGGGCATCGCGCCGGGCCCGGCCCGCCTCGTGCAGCGCGCGGTACGCCTCCCCGACGACCGGGTCGCCCACCGGGTCCCCGGCCCACAGCACGGTCAGCGCTCGGTCCACCCAGCCCCATTCGCTCAGGTGCCGGCGTACTCCGGCGGCCACCGACGTCACCGCGGGTTCCGGCGTGGTCAGCCAGCGCCCCAGCCGCACCGCCATCCGGGCGGTATGCAACCGCCGCGGGTACAGCCCCGCCAGGCGGTGGTGCAGCAACGTGCCCAGGGCCGTCTCGGCAGTTGCCACCGCTGCCGTGGTCACCCTGGGGCGGACGGACAGCGCGTCCGTCACCGTGCGCAGCCGGGCCTGAAGTCCCGACGGCAGGAAGCGGTTCCTGGTCAGCGCCTCGGTGAGGTCCGCCGCGGCAGCCAGTTCGTCGGCCCGCTGCACCACGTCGAGGACCCGCTGCCGAGCAGGATTGGAGTCTGCTGCCCCGGCCGATTCGGCCTCGGCGCACCACCGTTCCAGCGTGCCCTCGACCACGGCGGTGAACGCGCGCAGCTGCGCCGGGCGGAGTCCCAGGTCACCGAACAACCCGCCGAACGCCAGCGCCGCTTCTGCGCCAACGCCCGGTGCGGTCAGCACCGAGCCGAGCACACCGAGCGCCATCGCATCGACTCCCCGACCGGCTGCGGCCAGCCCGAGCAGCACGGGCGCCACGTCACCGACCATGTCGGTGAGCCAGTCCGTCACCCCGGCCCGCTCCGCACCGGACAGCGTCGCGAACCGGGCCGGACCCGCCGAGGTGCGCGACCAGGCCAGCAGCGCGTCCGCGTCCAGAGCGCCTGCGCCGAACATGCTGTCTGCGAGATCCGGATTGCCGAGCCGCGCCTCGATCAGCGCCTGCACCGCGAAGTCTCTGGTCAGCACCGACCCACAACGGGGCCAGCCGCTGGCGGGCTCGGCGTCGAGCAGGGCTTCGACAAGCCAGCCTTCACGACGGATGCGGGGGTCGGCTTCGAGCGCCCCGAACCGATGCGCGACGATCTTGCTGCGGTCCACCGTCCGCGTCGAACGATGCAGCGCATGTCCGCGCAGGTCCCAGCCCAGCTGGGCATCGTCCACCCCGGTCGTCACCACCAGCACGTCATCGCTGCCCGAGGTGGCTGCCTGGTGTTCCTGCCAGGCCTCGACGATGCCGAGCACCGACGTCTGATCGGTGACCCGGATCCGGCGCGGTACCCCGTCGATGTCGGTACAGAACTCGGGTGTGGAATCCTCGTACCTGCCGTGCACCAGCACCAGGCGGCGATGTGAGTCGTGTGGAAGCTCGTCGCCCAGCAGGGCCTCGATGATCCGGCGGTTGACCGCGGGCGGTGTGCCGGCGCCAGGGTTGACGATGCCGGCGTTGACGGGAGAGCGCGCGGCCATCAGAGGTCCTGGCGCTCGGTGCTGTCCACAACACGCCAGCTGATCTCGATTTCCACCCTGGGGTTGGCCGTCGCGTAGTCCCGGATCTCGGATTGCAGGTCGGCGATGACCTCTGCCAGCGCGGCCTCGACCCGGCTGGACGACATCCGTCGGCTGGACCGGGCCGCCCGCCCGGGGTGCACCGCTGTCTCCGGTGTCCTGACCACAGCAGGCGACGTCTCCGGCGGCGCCGGGGGACTCGGCTCGGGGCCAGGACGGGCCGGGGCCGTCACCCGGGCGAGCCGAGCCGCCTCGTTGATCAACGCCACCGCTCGATCCCGCAGCCCACCCAGCACGGGAGCCAGCGCCCGGGTGAACTCATCGTCCGCCGCTGCCTGCGCCACCTCGGCGACCAGCCGCTCGGCTTGATCACCGAGCCCGTCACCGCGACCGGTGAAACCGCGGACCGAGTCCAGCAACGTCCAGTCCGCCCGGTCCAACGCGGCGAGCACGCCCGGAGCGGAGACGATCGCCGCGCCCAGCACCTCGTCGCTGATCTGATAGGACGCCTCGCCCAGTGCGCGCACCAGGGACGTGGCGTCCGACGCGGCGGACAGCCGGGCCAGCAGATCGGCCGCGCACCGCCCGGTCACCACCCGAGGGGGGTTGGGTCGCTCGCTCAGGCCGAGTACCTCGGCGTGCTTGTCCAGGGATCGGCGTACCCCGTTCACCGCGGGCTCCAGATCGGTGACCTTGGCCTGCACCTCACCGGCCAGCCGATGCACAGTGCGGGCCAGCCGCATGGCCGGGACGTGCACACCGAAGAGCCTGGCCGCGCGCTCACGTGCCGCGCTGAACTCCTCCTCGCTGGGCAGCTGCTGGGCACGCAGCGCGTAGCCGGGGCCGATCCGTTCCAGCTCCGGCGGCTGTGACATCGGTGAGCCGTGGTAGACCCAGGCCCGGTCGGCAAGCATGGCGTAGGTGACGATGATCAGGCTGCTCACCGGCTTGTCCAGGCCGGTGTAGCCGAGTTCCCCGATCCACTCCCGGATCTTCTCCACGTCGAAGTCGCCGGTGACGTGGATCTGGGCGGCGTACTGGTCGATCCGGCGACGCCATTCGGTGCTGACATTGAGCGGCCCGTCGTGCACCTCACCCAGCTCCAGCGGATGCACGATCCGTTTCACCAGGGCGAGCTGCGCTCGGTCCACGACCACCCGTTTGTCGCCGTCCTCCAGGGCGCGGCTGATCCAGGTGAGCGCGGTCTTCAGCTCGCCGAGGGTGACCGGCCTGCGGCTGCCCGTCGGGTCGAAGTTCGGGTGCTTGGGGTAGCGCAGGT
>JBOHGM010000189.1:0-1628 GCA_050699435.1 Pseudonocardiaceae bacterium
CAGGCCGCCCGGCAGAACCAGCACATCGCGAATTTGATGGTCGAATTAGAGGCACTCGACCGTAACCAGCGCATCGCCCTGCGCAACGCTGTCCAGGACGAATTACGCGCGATTGCCGACAAAGCAACCGCGAGGACACCGGACGCCGTCAACGTCGCCATCCATCGCGCGTTAGGTCCCCGGGTGGACAGCTGGGCCACCCGCGCCGTAGCCGAACTGCAGCAGTTCGCCGACCGCGCGCAGCTTGAGCTGACCGAACGTGCGAGGCGGTCGGATTCCGGACATTTCAGCGCGTACTTGAACGCGGCGCTGGATGACTTGACCACATCCGATGGCGACATGACTTCGGCCTGGTCACGAATCGTCGGAAAGCTGCCCAACACCGCCAGCGCGGCCGTGAAGAATATCTACCGGATCCTGCTCGAGAAAATGACCGTCGAAGAAGCCCGTGCTGAGCTCGACGCTTTTCACCGTCTGGTGGATAGCGAGAAACTGGCCGAGTTCTTCGAAACCAGTAAGCTCATCGGCCCAGAGCATGCCAAGTACGTCGAGAAGATCGTCAAACAAGCCGACATCATCGTCGGTGCCGTGCCGGTGGTCCTGGAACTCGGTTCACTTTACTTGGCCGAGCGTGGTATCCGCGGTCGAGAGCAAGCCGATCGTCAGGAGCGGGTACGGCTGCGGGAAAAACTCGACGACATAGCCGATCGGATCGCCGACGGGATCATCATGGGCGGCGACGACGCCAGCTGGTCTGGGGCGGTCGAGGCACTCCGCAAACAACTGGCCGAGCTCCGCCTGGACAAGACCGCCATGGAACTAGATGAACAGGCAACCAGCCTCGCTGCGTCTCGCGACCAACTGGATCACGTGCGTGCCACAGGTCTGGACTGCCCCTGATCCCATTCCGTCGCTCAGCCCCCGCTTCACGCCACGCCGTACGTTGTGAGGCGATCGTCGAGTTTCGCCCCACCTCGTATGCGCTCACGGAATTGAACGTCAGCCTCCCATGATCAGTGCGAACGGTGGGTCGTGGGTGACGCCTGCATGCCATAACACGGTGATGCGGATGCCGCGTTTCCACGGCGGCGACGTCCACCACATCGTCATGGGCAGCCGCGCAGCCCCTGGCGGCGGCTCCACATTTGCCGATCGCTCCGCTCGGCGGCGATCAGGACGGTGGTGTCGTAGGTGATGCCGCCCATCTACGCCGACGTTCGCCCGGCGGCAGCGCCGCGCGCAAGCACCCGGCGGGCCCAGGCCTCGCCTTCGGCTTGCTCATCGTCAGTGAGTGCGCCGGCCTCCGCTTCCCAGGCGGCGACACCAGCCAGCCCCGCCTCGATCTTGAGGCGACGGGCCGCTGTCTCGGCCAGCCAGCTGCTCACCGACGTCCCCGCTTCCGCCGCGGCGCGATCCAGCGCAGCGGCCAGCTCGGCTGGCAGGGAGATGGACCGTTTCGCTCTCCGGGTCATGAAATCAATGGTAGTAAAGTGTGGTGCGACAGCCAGCTCCCGCTTGTGGACAACCCGCGAGTGGCGTTGAGTGCTATAGCCCCGATTGCCACTCACGGGGCCGCTAGGCCAGGGGGCGGTCGGTGGGGGCGATGGGGGCGGGGAGGACGTCGCGGC
>JBOHGM010000189.1:1728-4813 GCA_050699435.1 Pseudonocardiaceae bacterium
GATGGGGGCGGGGAGGACGTCGCGGCCGGTGAGGTAGCGGTCCGCGCCGGCGGCGGCGGAGCGGCCCTCGGCGATGGCCCAGACGATCAACGACTGGCCGCGGCCCATGTCGCCGGCGACGAACACGCCCGGCACGCTGGTCATGAAGTCCGCGTCGCGGGCGACATTGCCCCGCGCGTCGTAGTCCACGCCGAGCCCTTCGAGCAGCTTGCCCTTCTCCGGACCGACGAAGCCCATCGCCAGCAGCACCAGATCAGCGCGCAGGTCCTGTTCGCTGCCTTCCACCGGCACGAACTTGCCGTCTTGCGAGATAACCTCGACCAGCCGCAGCGCGCGCACCCGGCCCTGGCCGTCGCCCAGGAACTGCTGGGTGCTCACCGAGAACAGCCGCTCGCCGCCCTCCTCATGCGCCGAGGAGACCCGGTAAACCATCGGGTAAGTGGGCCAGGGCTGGTGGTCGGGGCGGTGCTCCGGCGGGGTCGGCATGATCTCCAGCTGGGTCACCGACGCCGCGCGCTGGCGGTGTGCGGTACCCAGGCAGTCTGCTCCGGTGTCGCCGCCGCCGATGATGATCACATGCTTGCCCTCGGCGTGGATGGGCGAGCGGTCCAGGTCGCCCTCCTGCACCCGGTTCGAGGGGGGCAGGTACTCCATCGCCTGGTAGATGCCCTCCAGTTCGCGACCGGGCACCGAGAGGTCCCGCCACGCGGTGGCACCACCGGCCAGCACCACGGCGTCGAAGCCGGCGCGCAGCTCGTCCACACCCAGGTCCACCCCGACGTCGACGTCCGCCCGGAACTCGGTGCCCTCCGCGCGCATCTGGTCCAGCCTGCGGTCCAGCCGCTTCTTCTCCATCTTGAACTCCGGGATGCCGTAGCGCAGCAGCCCGCCGATCCGGTCCGCGCGCTCGTAGACCACCACGTCGTGCCCGACCCTGGTGAGCTGCTGGGCAGCGGCCAGCCCGGCCGGGCCGGAGCCGACCACAGCCACCTTCTTGCCGGTGCGCACGTCGGGTGGCTGCGGCCGTACCCAGCCCTCGTCCCAGGCCCGGTCGATGATCTCGATCTCGACCTTCTTGATGGTCACCGCGTCGTCGTTGATGGCCAGCACGCAGGCCGTCTCGCATGGTGCCGGGCACAGCGTTCCGGTGAACTCGGGGAAGTTGTTGGTGGCGTGCAGCCGCTCGATGGCGTCGCGCCAGTCCTGCCGCCAGACCAGGTCGTTCCACTCCGGGATGAGGTTGCCCAGCGGGCAGCCCAGGTGGCAGAACGGGATCCCGCAGTTCATGCAGCGGCCGGCCTGCTGTTCGAGCGACTCGCGGTCGAAGTCCGCATAGACCTCGCGCCAGTCCCGCAGCCGCAGGTCGACCGGTCGGCGTGGGGGATTCTCCCGGCCAGTGCTGAGAAAGCCCTTGGGATCAGCCATGGGCGGCCTCCATGATCGCCTCGTTGACGTCCCGGCCGTCGCGCTCGGCCGCAGCCTGGGCGGTCAGCACCCGCTTGTAGTCCTTGGGCATGACCTTGCCGAACCGCTCCACCGCCGCGTCCACGTCGGACAACAGGGCACGCGCCACCGCCGACCCGGTCTCGGCGTGGTGCCGTGCTATCGCGTCGGCCAGGAACGCTCGGTCCTCGTCGTCCAGCGGGTCCAGGTCGACCATCTCCTGGTTGACCCGGCCGATCTTCACCGGATCCGTGGCCAGGTCGAGCACGTAGCCGATGCCGCCGGACATCCCGGCCGCGAAGTTGCGCCCGATCGGGCCGAGCACCACGACCCGGCCGCCGGTCATGTACTCGCAGCCGTGATCACCGACGCCTTCGACGACGGCCAGCGCACCGGAGTTGCGCACGCAGAAGCGCTCGCCGACCACCCCGCGCAGGAACATCTCCCCGGAGGTGGCGCCGTAGAGGATCACGTTACCCGCGATGATGTTCTGCGCCGGACTGAACTGCGCGTCCGGGTGCGGGCGGACGGTGATCCGCCCGCCGGACAGGCCCTTGCCGACGTAGTCGTTGGCGTCTCCGACCAGCCGCAAGGTGATCCCGCGCGGCACGAACGCCCCGAAGGACTGCCCGGCCGATCCGGTGAGCGTGATGTCGATCGTGTTGTCCGGCAGCCCGGCACCGCCCCAGCGGCGGGTCAGCTCGTAGCCGAGCATGGTGCCCACGGTACGGTTGACGTTGCGCACCGGCAGAGCAAGGCGCACCGGCGTGCCGTCGTCCAGGGTGCCCTCGGCCAGCTGGATGAGCGTGTTGTCCAATGCCTTGTCCAGCCCGTGGTCTTGGTCCACTATCCGGTGCCGAGGGACGTCCGAGTCGGCTTCGTCGGGAACATGCAGGATCGGCGAGAGATCGAGCCCGGCGGCCTTCCAGTGGTCGATCGCCGGGCGGGTGTCCAGTACCTCGGTGTGCCCGACGGCCTCCTCGAGCGTCCGGAACCCGAGCTCGGCCAGGTACTCGCGCACCTCCTGGGCGACGAACTCGAAGAAGTTGACCACGTACTCGGCCTTGCCGCCGAACTTGGCCCGCAGCGTCGGGTTCTGGGTGGCCACCCCCACCGGGCAGGTGTCCAGGTGGCAGACCCGCATCATGATGCACCCGGAGACCACCAGCGGGGCGGTGGCGAAGCCGTACTCCTCGGCGCCGAGCAGCGCCGCGATGATGACGTCGCGGCCGGTCTTGAGCTGGCCGTCGGTCTGCACGACGATCCGGTCCCGCAGCTTGTTGGCGATCAGCGTCTGCTGGGTCTCGGCCAGGCCGAGCTCCCACGGCGTGCCGGCATGCTTGATCGAGGACAGCGGCGAGGCGCCGGTGCCCCCGTCGTGACCGGAGATGAGCACCACGTCGGAGTGCGCCTTGGCCACCCCGGCGGCCACCGTGCCGACCCCGACCTCACTCACCAGCTTGACGTGCACCCGGGCCCGCGGGTTGGCGTTCTTCAGGTCGTGGATCAGCTGCTTGATGTCCTCGATGGAGTAGATGTCGTGGTGCGGCGGCGGTGAGATCAGCCCGACGCCGGGAGTGGAGTACCGGGTCTTGGCGATCCACGGGTACACCTTGGTGCCGGGCAGCTGGCCGCCCTCGCC
>JBOHGM010000190.1:0-4799 GCA_050699435.1 Pseudonocardiaceae bacterium
GAAGGTTGCCGACCGCATCGTGGAGACGCGCAACGACGGCCACGAGGTCGTCGTGGTGGTGTCGGCGATGGGGGACACTTCCGACGAGCTGCTCGACCTCGCCAGCCAGGTCTCGCCGGAGCCGCACCACCGCGAGTTGGACATGCTGCTCACCGCGGGTGAACGGATCTCTAACGCCCTCGTCGCCATCGCGGTGCACGCCAACGGGGTGGACGCCCGTTCGTTCACCGGCTCCCAGGCGGGCGTGATCACCACCGCGGCGCACGGCAAGGCCCGCATCATCGACGTGACCCCGAGCCGGGTCCGGGACGCGCTGGATCAGGGCGCGGTCGCCCTGGTTGCCGGCTTCCAGGGGGTGGCGCAGGACACGAAGGACATCACGACGCTGGGCCGGGGTGGCTCCGACGTGACCGCGGTGGCGCTGGCTGCGGCGCTCAAGGCGGACGTCTGTGAGATTTACACTGATGTCGACGGCGTCTACTCCGCCGACCCCCGGATCGTGCCCAACGCCCGCAAGCTCGACACCATCACGCACGAGGAGATGCTGGAAATGGCGGCGTGCGGGGCGAAGGTGCTCATGCTGCGCTGTGTCGAGTACGCCCGGTGCAACGGCGTCGCGGTACACGTCCGCTCGTCCTACAGCCGCAAGTGCGGCACGATGGTGTCTGGATCAGTGGAGGATCTCACCGTGGAACAGGCCCTGCTCACCGGCGTCGCGCACGACCGGTCCGAGTCGAAGATCACCATTGCCGGGGTGCCCGACGAGCTCGGCAAGGCCGCTGCGATCTTCCGGGTGATGGCCGACGTCGAGATCAACATCGACATGGTGCTGCAGAACATCGCGCACAGCGACACCGGGCGCACCGACGTCACGTTCACGCTGCCCAAGCTCGACGCGCCGATCGCGGTCCAGGCACTGCGCGCGGCGCAGTCGCGGATCGGCTTCACCGACGTGCACTGCGACGACCACGTCGGCAAGGTGTCGCTGATCGGCGCGGGGATGCGCTCGCACCCGGGCGTCACGGCCCGGTTCTGCGAGGCGCTGGCCGCGGCCGGGATCAACATCGAGATCATCAACACCTCGGAGATCCGCATCTCGGTGCTGGTGCGCGACGTGCACCTCGACGATGCGGTGCGCGCCATCCACGAGGCGTTCGATCTGGGCGGCGACGAGCGGGCCGTCGTGTACGGCGGGACGGGGCGTTGAGCATGGCACCTACCTTGGCCATCGTCGGGGCCACCGGGGCCGTGGGCACCGTCATGATCGACATCATCAACTCGCGGCCATCAGTGCCATGGGGCGAGATCAGGCTGATCGCCTCGGCCCGCTCAGCCGGGAGGAAGATCACCGTGCGGGGCGAGGAGCACACCGTCGTGCAGCTCGCTCCGGAGGCGTTCGACGGGGTGGACATCGCGATGTTCGATGTCCCCGACGAGATCTCCCGGCAGTGGGCACCGGTGGCCGCCGAGCGGGGCGCGGTCGCGGTGGACAACTCCGGCGCATTCCGGATGGACCCGGAGGTGCCCCTGGTGGTCCCTGAAGTGAACGCAGCGGACGCGTCGAGGCGGCCGAAGGGGATCATCGCCAACCCCAACTGCACCACGCTGTCGATGATGGCCGCGCTGGGCGCGCTGCACCGCGAGTTCCAGCTCACCGAGCTGGTGGTGGCCAGCTACCAGGCCGCCTCCGGCGCCGGGCAGGAGGGGGTGGACCGGCTCTACGCGGAGCTCGCCACGGTGGCGGGCAAGGATCTCGGGGTGCGTGGCGGAGACGTGGCGCAGGCACTGGCCGCGGCGGGGCTGCCCGCCACCTCACCGTTCCCGGCGCCGCTGGCGATGAACGTGGTGCCGTGGGCCGGGTCGCTCAAGGAGGACGGCTGGGCGTCGGAGGAGCTCAAGGTGCGCAACGAGTCCCGCAAGATCCTGGGCATCCCGGCGCTGAAGGTGTCCGCCACCTGCGTGCGGGTCCCGGTGATCACCACGCACGCGCTGGCGGTGCATGCGGTGTTCGCCTCGCCGGTGAGCGTCGAGCAGGCCAGGAAGGTCTTCGCCGGGCAGCCGAGCATCGTGCTGGCCGACGACCCGGCGGCGGGAGTGTGGCCGACACCGGCTGCGGTGGTCGGCACGGATCCGACCTACGTCGGCCGGGTCCGCCAGGCCCTGGACTTCCCCAACACGCTGGACTTCTTCGTATGCGGGGACAACCTGCGCAAGGGCGCGGCACTGAACACCTACGAGATCGCCGAGATGGTGGCTGGCGCCCCGTGAGTTGCGGACGGCGCCCGTCTTGACCGTCGAGAGGTCTGAGTGGAAGCTCAGCCCTCGTGGACTGCGTCGCGTGCGGCCATGCCAATCGGGCGCTGGCCAAGGTCTGCGAGGAGTTCGGGGTGCCGTTCGCGCAGCCCGAAGTCGGCTCCATCACCCCACCCACTTGGCCGAGGAGATACGGCGCCCTGGCCCACCACTACTTCGAGGGCCAGGACTGGGACAAGGCCCTCGACTACCTTGGAGCGGGCCGGGCCGGTTATGCAGGACCCCTTCACCGAAGGTCTGTGGAACTGGTCTCGGGGGCTGATCGAGTACTGGCGCGGCCATTTCCACAAGGCGCTGCGGATCCTCGGGGATTTGTCCGAGCCCGCCGAGCGGTCACAACGAGCGGCCCACCGCCGCTGCGTGCGGGACAACCGAGCTGGCCGAGCGCCTGCACACCGATACCGTCTGGCTGCAACGCGTCATCGACCTGCTCACCGACCGGAAGCAGATCGTGCTCTACGGCCCCGGGTACCGGTAAGACGTTCTTAGCCCGGGAGATCGCCGCGCACCTCGCCGACTCGGACGCCGTGCGCATCGTGCAGTTCCACCCGCCGTACTCCTATGAGGACTTCTTCGAGGGTTACCGGCCCACGCCGGGTAGCGACGGCCCTACATCCTCATTATCGACGAGATCAACCGAGGCAACGTCTCCTGCGCTCGGCGCTGCGCCGGATGCTCGACGTGCCGCGTGTCTCAGCGGCGATGAGCGCCCGACTCCGGCACCTGGACGCGCGACTCGAGGGGTCCCGCCGCTCCTGCCCGCCGCGTCGTTGCCGCAGTGGCGCCCGACCCGGCGCAACGCGCGTTATCACGCCGCGCTGCGCATAGCCGAACTCGTGTTGCGCCTCCAATCGTTCGAAGTGGGCTCCGGTGGCCTGCGGATCGCGGCCTTTGTCGTGGACATGGCCAAGGTATTCGAAGATTTCGTCGGCATTGCGCTGCGCGAGGCCTGGGCTGGCTACCCCGGGCAGACGCTGCTGCAGCACGAGGCCGATTTCGACGATGCAGGCGTCATGCGGATAAGGGCCGACGTCGTGCACTGTGTGGCGGGTGTGCCGCGAATCGTCGCCGACGCCAAGTACAAGATCGAGTCCAGTACCGGCCGCTACTCCAACCATGACCACGACCAGATGCTCGCCTACTGCAACGCGCTGCGCATTCCGGTCGCCTGGCTCGTCTACGCCAGTGGCGCGCAGGGCTCGGTCACTCGCCGGGTGTGCAACACCGACATCGAGCTCGTCGAGTATCCGCTGCGTCTCGACGAGGCCCCCTCCTCATTGCTGGCGCAGATCGCCGACCTCGCGTCGCGAGCGCAGCACGCTTGGCGGCGACGAGGCTAGGCAACGCCCGTCAAAGCGCGGGACAGGGACTCGATATCAGCGGGGCGCACCCGGCAGCATCCGCCGATGATCTGGGCGCCGGCGGCGTACCACTGCCGCGCCTGGTCAGCTGAAAACCGGGACGGCCCGCTCCACGTGTGCCGCTGCTCGTTCCAGCCTTCGCCGCTGTTCGGATAGACGATCACCGGTTTTCCGGTCACTTCCTGGGCGGTCGCCATGGCGAACGGAACGTCGGCGGGAGAACAACAATTGACCCCGACGGCCACGATGTGGTCACTGTTCACGGCCACTGAGAAGGCATCCGCGAGCGGTTGGCCGGCGCGGGTCCGGTTCCCGGAGATCGTGTAG
Organism: Pseudonocardiaceae bacterium; assembly: GCA_050699435.1. GTDB lineage: Bacteria > Actinomycetota > Actinomycetes > Mycobacteriales > Pseudonocardiaceae. The sequence goes on from JBOHGM010000190.1 coordinate 4,002, forward strand.
GACAGCCACGCCGATACGCCGAGCCCACGGGATGCGGCCACGAGCGCGGCCCCCTCATCGACGTCGGGCACGGTCTCCAGCGCGATCAGGTCCGGTTCTGCCGCTGCCAGCACTTCCAGCCGGGGCCGGTGGAACGCGGTCAGCTCGCGGACGCTGAGCCCGTAGCGTCCGCGGTATTCCGAACCGTCAGCCAGCGCCGCGCCATACGGCCCGGCCGATGCCGCCACCCACCGTGCGCGGTTCTGCTCGGGCAACTGGTCGCGGGCCGACTTGGCGAGTTCGACGCTGCGCCGAAGCAACATCACCGTGTCGTCGTGCTCGATTCCCCGGGCGCGGAATCCGGCGAAACTGGCTTGATAGCTCGCCGTGGTGGCGACCTGGGCACCAGCCCGGAAGAACGCCAGGTGCGCCGCGACGATCTCCTGCGGTGCGTCCATGAGCAACCGGGCCGACCAGAGTTCGTCGGACAGGTCGTGACCGCGCGCCTCTAGCTCCGTCGCCAAGCCACCGTCGAGCACGACGGGTGGCCCGCTGAACTCGGCAAGGCCCACCACCGCACCCTACGGGGCCAGCATCGTCCCCGGCCTCAGTCGTGCCCCGCACCGCCGCGTGCGCCACCTCCTGCTTCGGCACTGGCTCCAGCGGGGGGGGGTATCCCCTAATCGGCCCCTGCTGGGGGTCCCCGGGTCCCGGTATGGGGTCGGAGTAGGACCCGGTCGCAACCCCGATGGCGGGTGCTGGTCGCGGTCGTAGGTTTTGCCTTAGGCCAGGAGGGACGCCCGGCGCCGAGCCGGGGCC
>JBOHGM010000191.1:0-4786 GCA_050699435.1 Pseudonocardiaceae bacterium
AGCGAGCTCTCGCGAGATCAGCTCGCGTTCTTCGGCCGTCAGGGGAGTATTCTTTGTCAAGGATAACCGCCTATCAGTCTGAGGTATTATCTCACACTGTCGCAGTCACCACTTGAGACCAAGAGGGGTAATGGCTCAGCCAGCAGCAGAAAGCGGTGATCTCGTCCCGCGCGCGCCGCAGCGGGTGTCGTCTGACCCGACGATGCTGAAGGCGTTGCTGCGGGAGCGTCATCTGCAGAGTTACGGCATGTTCAAGCGGGCCTACCAGAAGGCCGCGAGAAGTGTGGACAAGGACTTGGTCGAGACGTGCCCGAGTAGGGCGACCTTGTGGCGGTGGATGGCTGGGCAGGTCCAGGATCTGCCCTACCCTGAGCACTGCGCCGTCCTGGAGGCCATGCTGCCCGGGTGGACGGCCGCTGAGTTGTTCGAGCCCTACGTCGCGCCGGACGACGTCGGCGGGTCGACGTTGCTGCGGGAACTGCTGCGGCGCCGCTGCCTGCACCACTACCGGGAGTTCTGCCGGGCCTATGACATCGCGGCCGCGACGATCGACACCAAGCTCGTGGGCGGCTACCCGGCAGAACCGCAGTTCCACCGGTGGATCTACGGAGAGACGGGCGAGCTCCCGCACCCCGGGCACTGCACCGTGCTGGAAGCGATGTTCTCCGGGTACTCCGCCCGGCAACTGTTCGAGGTCACCGAACCCCCCGAACCGGCAAGGCCCGATCAGCCGGACAGCGCGACGAAAGGAACTGTTGTCGAGGCGCCCGCCGGTACCGGGCTGAGGTTGCCTGACGAGGTGGCAGCGTGGGCCACGGTAACCGGGTGCCAGCTCTCGGACCCCGTTGCCGCGCCACTCGGGCGGCACAATGGTGTGGTCACGGCGCGGGCACCGCGCGGACCGACCGGGAAGGACAGGTGATCGCCATGAGCGCCGACCGGGCTCGGGACTTCCTCACCCGGATCGAGGCGACCAACGTCGGGGCTGAAACGCTCGACCAGCTCTTCGACGATCTCCGCAACCTGGTCATCGCTTCTCAACAGCAGCCGCTGGGCACCTGGCTGGGTGACCTGGTGGCGGCCCAGGAGCGTGCGTTCATGTTGTTGGAGGGGCGCCAGCGCCCCGAGCAAACCCGGGACCTGTACCTGGTCGCCGGGCTGGCGTGCGGGTTGATGGCGTCGGCGTCGCAGGAGCTGGGTGCCATCCGTGAGGCGATGACCCAGGCCCGCACAGGTTACGTCTGTGCGGACAACGCTGGGCACGAGGGGTTGCGCGCCTGGATCCGTGGCCTGCAGGCGGCCTTCACTTACTGGGACGGCCGGCCTGAGGACTCGCTGCGCTACGCCCAGCTCGGCGCAGAGGTCACGGCCGGCAGCCTGGGCACCGCAAGTGTGTGGCTGCCCAGCGCCGAAGCGCGAGCATTGGCTGCGTTGAACCGTCCGGAGGAAGCCGAGGCCGCGCTCGATCGGGCAGCCGAGGCGCGGGACCGGGCAGTGCCGGACGATCTGGACAGCTTGGGCGGAATATGCACGTTCAGTCGGCCTCGCCAACTCTATTTCGCCGCTGATGCACTATCCTGGGGCGGTCACTCAGCTGCGACCCGTGCTGAGCGGGTCGCTCTGGAAACCCTGGACGCCTACGCCGTGGCACCGGCGCAGGAGCGATCCTTCGGCCACGAAGCCGGCACGCGCAGCGCCTTGGCCGTCGCCAGGGTGTGCCGGGGTGAGGTTAGCGGCGCGGGGGAGGCGCTCGGGCCGGTACTTGCGCTTCCCACCACCCAGCGCGGTCACGGGATCGTGATGTCAGTGGAACGAGTACGCACCGCGCTGAGCGATATCACCGACCCTGGTCGCGATGTCCTCGACCTGGCCGACGCCATTGAAGCCTTCACCACCGAACGCCTGATGCTACCTGAATGATCACTCCTCGATTCCTCAACCCAGAGATCGGCCGGTGTGTATAACCGCCATAGACAGCAGTATCAGCGAGGCACAATGTTGAGCAGAACGACCGACCGAGAGGGGCCGGGTTACATGTCCGAGCAGTCGACACCTACGCCGCTATGGCGTGATCCGTTGTTCAGCCCTGGTGATCGATTTCCCCTCGGGCCCCCGCAGGGGTATTCGGACGGGGACGACGTGCCAAGTGGTTCCGGGGCGCGTCCGTTCTCGCTACGGGGGTGTGGTTACGGGACCGCGGATGGACGCGGATCTCAGCGTGCACTACGGGTACTGCGCGGACCGGCAGGTCGGGTTGGTGTACTCCGATGACGGCTCGGCGGTGCCGTTGCTGAAGCACACCCAACCCGGCCCGACACCGGTCACGTCGGGTACCACCGATGGGCAACCGGGCAAACCACCTCCCGAGGAGATGGGCAACCCCGACTACCAGACCGACTGACCAGCCACGATGACCGTCCTCATCTTGGCTCGTGAGATCGAGCCGCAGGGCGATCGTGTAGTCGAAGAGCTGGCCGCTCGTGATGTGCCGGTGTTCCGCACCAATCTCGCCGCGTTCCCGCAAACGCTGACGCTGGACGCGCGACTCGGGCCGGACGGCTGGGAGGGCAAGCTCGCCACCGAACGCCGCGCCGTGTGGCTACGCGACATTCGCTCGGTGTGGTATCGCCATCCCTCGCATTTCGAGTTGTCGGAGGGTATGTCCCGCCCGGAACGTCGCCATGCCGCTGCTGAGGCTCGTGTCGGGGTGGCCGGGGTGCTGTGCAGCTTGGACGTGCTGTGGGTGAACTACCCGTCGCGGGAGTCCGACGCACTCAAACCCCGCCAGCTCGATGTCGCTCGCCGCTGCGGCCTACGGGTGCCGCAGACGCTGGTCACGAACAGTCCGGCCGGGGTTCGGGATTTCGCTGCGGTGGTGGGTGGGCCGCTCGCGGGCAAGAACCTCTCCGCCGCGTCCCTGGTCGAGTCCGGTCACCTGCAGACCGCCTACACCCGGCGGCTCGAACCCGCCGACCTGGCCGATCTGTCCGGCGTGGAGACCACTGCGCACCTGTTCCAGCAGTTCATCGACGACAAAGCGTTCGAAGTGCGGGTCACTGTGGTTGGCAAGCAGGTCTTCGCCGCCGCGATTCACGCCGGTTCGGCCGTCGCGCGGATCGATTTTCGTGCCGACTATCCTAATCTCGACTACTCGGTGGTCGAGCCGCCCGCGGCCGTCCGGGACGGCATGCTCGCGTTTCTGCGCGCATTCGATCTGTCCTTTGGTGCGTTCGACTTCGCCGTCACCAACTGCGGGGAGTGGATCATGTTCGAGTGCAACCCGTTCGGCCAGTATGGCTGGTTGGAGGACGCTCTCGATCTTCCCATTACCTCGGCCCTGGCTGATCTCCTCGAATCCGGAGCGTGTGTGTGAACTATCCCACCGACCTGAGCCCGCAGGAGCAGCTATGGGCTCGAGCCCAGCTCGCCGATCTCGCTGAGCAGTTCACCGCGAAGGGAATCTTGCGGACCCCGGTGTGGCGGGAGGTGTTCGAGCGGACCTGGCGGCACCCGTACGTGCCGGGCTACTACCCCGACAAGGACGCCCCGTGCGTCCTGAGCGTCGACCCCGCTCAGCGCGATGACTGGCTCGACGCTGTCTACAGCGACACCACGCTGATCACCAAGGTCATGCCGGTCCCGCTGTCCCGTGTGCTGCGGCCGGTCACTGGAACGATCTACACGAGTTCGTCCACCCTGCCGTCGCTGGTGCTGGAGATGCTGGAGGAACTCGACGTCGCCGACGGGCATCGGGTATTGGAGATCGGGACCGGCACCGGCTACAACGCCGCCCTGCTGTGCGCGCGGCTGGGCAGCGCCCAGGTCACCAGCGTCGACATCGACCCCGAACTCGTCGACCTGGCCGGGGAACGACTGGCCGCGAACGGCCACACCCCGACCCTGGCTGCGGTCGACGGCCAAACCGGCTACCCACCGGGCGGACCGTATGACCGGATCATCTCGACGTGCGCCGTGCCCGCCATCCCGGCCGCGTGGCTAGCGCAGTCGGCCCCGGGTGCGGTGATCCTCACCGACGTGCGCGGCTCACTGGGCGGCACGCTGGCCCGGCTCACCGTCGACGAGCACGGCACCGCGGTCGGCCGATTCGTGCCACGCTGGGCAGGTTTCATGACCATGCGACATGCCGTCAACCAGGTCGAGACTTTCCGGCCGTGGGTGTGCGAGCCGTCCTCGGAGTCCGTGACCTCGATCGACCCGGCCCCCCTCGCTGTGCATGGGCTGTTCGGCTTCGTCGTTCAGTGGCCCCTGCCCGATGTCACTCGTGCTCACACCGTCGGCGACGACGGCGAGCCTGTGGTCGACCTCGTCGCCGATGACGGCTCCCGCGCCGAGATCGCCATGACACCGGGCCCGGCGGGCTATCGCGTGCGCCAGTACGGCCCCCAACGGCTCTGGGACCGCGTGGAGGAGGCCGCGACCTTCTGGAACGACGAAGGCCGACCCTCCTACGAACGCTTCGGTATCACCGCCACAACCCATCACCAGCACGTCTGGTACGACGACCCAGACGGTCCGCGCCGCTGGCCACTGCAAGGCTCCCCAGACCGCCCGTAACCGGGCCTTCGTCCTGATCCGCCGGTGCATCGCCGGGCCGGCGATGATCTCGCTGGCTGGTCGACTCCGGCGCACTCACTGACTAGGTAATCAGTCGTTGGCGACTTCGAGGCGGGGGAACACGGGGCTGGGGTTGGCGACTGTGGGGCCGTCATTGCCGCATTGCTCGGCGATGCGACCGGCGAGCAGCGGCAGGAACGGCTGGAGTTGG
>JBOHGM010000192.1:0-4706 GCA_050699435.1 Pseudonocardiaceae bacterium
AATGCCGAACACGCACCATTGGTGGAGGGCCGTGACTGGAGCTCTTCGTCGTCAGCGGGAGCGGTAGATGTCGCCACGATGATCTACCCGGACTACGAGCACGATGCGGGCGCTGTCGTCGATCTCGTAGACGACCCGGTAGGCACCACGGCGCGCCGAGTGATATCCGGCCAGCTCCCGCTGCAGCGGCTTGCCGAGCCGATGCGGATCGGCCGCGAGCGGACCCGCGATGAACTCCAGGCACGCCCCGACGATCTTCTCCGGCAACCGGCGAAGACAGCGCTGCGCGGTCGCGGTGAGCCGGACGCGGAAGGGTTCCTCACGTACCACGTCGGCAGAACTCCGCCCGGGCCTCCTCGATACTCACCGTTCGCCCCGCAGCGACGTCCTCCGCAGACGCCCGGATCTCGTCCAGCGCCCCTGGCTGGGACAGGATGTCCAGCGTTTCTTCCAGCGATTCCAGGTCCTCGGGGGAGAGCAGCACTGCCACGGGCCGTCCGTGCCGGGTCACGGTCACGCGCTCATGGGTGCGTTCGACCTCAGAGATTAACTCGGAGAAGTGATCTCGTGCATCGCCCACCGGCACAGCGCTCATGTGAGCATAATACGCCAGGCTTCCCGCCAAACGGCTCCTAGGGTTTGCGCTGGGACGGAGGGGGCTAGGCGCGGATTAGAGCCACCACGTGCTCAGCAGCCCGGGTGACGCCGCGATGGCGCCGAACCGGGCGAAGCGCCCGGCCAGTCCGGTGGCGAGGAACATGCCGAGTGAGATCCGGGCTACCCCGGCGACGAAGGAGGTCGCCGCGAACGGCGGTATCCCTACCCCGGCGGCGATCAGCAGCATGCTCGCGGTCCACACCGGCCGGTCCCGGCAGGTCTGCTGAAACCGGGCCAGGCGGGCCGACCAGCGACCGTGCCGCTGCGACGTGCGCCGCAGCCGGGCAGGCAGCCGCAGCGAGCCCCGTCCAGCGTAGAAAAAGACCAACTTGCCGGCCAGCTGACCCACCGCGGCCGCCAACCCGACCAGCCACCACGGCAGCTGCGGCTGCTGGGTGACCAACCCGACCAGGTAAATCTCCGCATTGACCACCGGTAGCAACGCCGAGACCAGACAGACCCCCACGGTGACGGCGATCCATTCCACCCACGGCTACCTGAGCACGGCGCCATGCCGGTCGAGCACGGCACAGCCGGACAGGGCCGATGGCACCGGCAGCCGGGCCAGCCGCAGTGTGCTGTACGCCTTCACGGCGAGTACCGCGGCGGCGAGTGCCGTGGCCGCCACCATCGACCCGGTGACCAGTACCACCAGCACCACCGCGGCGGTGTTGGTGGCTTTCGCGGGCGGCGACCAGTTCAGCCGGTACACGGTGTCGTCCACCAACCAGAAGTAGTTCGGGGACAGCAGTGACCAGCGGGTGAACGCCAGCGTGAGGTAGGCGTCGAGAACCACGAACTGCAGCAGGAACACCGCGGCGGGCAGCGCGGCCTGCGGATACATGGTCACGTAGCTGACCACCACCAGGCAGATGCTCAGCCGGTCGGCGAGCACGTCGAGCACCGCTCCGGTGCGGGTCTCGTGGTGGGTCAGTCGGGCCAGCAGCCCATCGGCGATGTCGCCGATCCAGTAGCAGAGCAAGGCGGCGAGCAGCCAGCCGGGGTCGCCGGTCGTCACCGCGACACCCCACAGCGCCACCGTCCCGAGGGTGCGCGCGGCGGTCACCAGGTTGGGCGCGGTGGCCCACTGCTCCCCGAGCGCGGACGTGCAGCCGCGGTGCTCGCACCGCCGAGCGCCGGATGGGACGTGCCCGGGAGGCGCCCGCAGGTGTCCGACCACCGTCCACCACCCCCTGTCACAGGTAGTAACAGCCTACGCCGCAACGCCTGGTCGGCGGACCGGATTCCTCACCTGGTGCCTGGGCGGAAGGACCACGCTGACCGGGAGCGCTCGGTTACCGGGCGGACCGGGCGGGGGTGGGACATCCAGCCGGCGAGCTGTTCGATGGCCTCGTCGAGCCGCAGCACGGGGATGCCGAGGCTGTCTGCGGCGCGCACGGTGGGGTGGTCGGCGGGCACCGAAGGGTCAGCGACGACGGCGTCAAGGGCAGGTGTGAGCCGGGTACGGGTCACCGCACCGTGGGCTTCCATCGACCGGCGCAGTGCGCCCAGCGCGGCGGAATTGCCGAGATACAGCACCTGCAGCTGTTTCTGGGCGTCCTCGTGACGGCCCACCATGCCTCCTGGTTCCCCGACGGGTCCGCGGACTATGCCCTGGCCACCGGGTTTCGCAGCACTTTTCGGTGATCCTACGCATGTCAAGGAACTCAGCGTGCCCGGATCGCGACCTGTGGTCACCCATTGGCCAGGCGGACCGCCCGGCTTCGTAGCGTGGCGTGCACCTCCGCGGGGTCAACCCGGGTCGAGACCCCGCCGCGCAGGATCTGCTCCCCGGCCACCCAGACATCCCGTACCGCGCGGGACCCAGCGGCCCAGACCAGGTTGGCCAGCAGCTGGCCGTCCGGGACGTCCAGCCCCACCGCGAAGGCCGGATCGTCGGCTCCCAGGTGCACCAGGTCGGCCCAGGCCCCGGGGCGCAGGGTGCCGAGGTCGTCGCGCCCGATCGCGGCCGCCCCGCCGCGGGTGGCCAGCAGCAGCGCCTGCGCGGCGGTGAGCGCCGCGGCGTCCTGCGCGGCCAGCCTGGCCAGCCGGGTGGCCAGCCGGGCGTCCTCCCAGAGATCGAGGTCGTCGTGCGAGGCGGGACCGTCGGTGCCCAGGCCGACCGCGATCCCTGCGGCGCGCAGGTCGAGCAGCCGCGCGACGCCGGAGGCGAGCTTGCTGTTGGAGCCGGGGCAGTGTGCCACCCCGGCTCGGTGCCGGGCGAGCACCGCGATGTCGACGTCGGAGAGGTGCACGGCATGCGCGGCCAGGACCCGCGCGCGGCGGCCGGAACCATCGCTGCCGAGTACCCCGAGACGTTCCAGGAGCAGCGGCACCGAGCCGTGCTCAGCGCGGATCGCGACGTCCTCACCGGTGGTCTCGGCGACGTGGATGTGCAACAGGGCACCGCGCTCCTGGGCGGCCGCGCCTGCGGCGGCCAGCGCCTCGGGGGGAAGGGTGTAGGCGGCGTGCGGACCGTAGCCCAGTTCGATGCGCTCGCCGGGGCCGAAGCGGATGCCGTCGGCGTCGATCCAGCGGCTGATCGCGTCGAGCATCTGCTCCCAGGTGCCCAGCCGGTCCCAGCCCGGGACCGCGATGATGCCCGGGGTCACCACCGCGCGGCTGCCCACGGCGAGTACCGCGTCCACCACCGCGTGGTTGTGGAAGTACATCTCCACGCTGGTGGTGATGCCCGCGCCGAGCAGCTCCAGAGCGCCGGCCCGCATGCCGGCCCGCACGTCGGCGGCGTCTAGCCGTGCCTCGGCGGGCCAGATCACCTCGGTGAGCCAGCGCATCAGCGGCAGATCCCCGCCCAGCCCGCGCAACGCGATCATCGCGGTGTGCGCATGCGCATTGACCAGGCCGGGCAGCAGGATGCCGGAGAGCGGGTGCACCGTCCCGGATGCCGGCGGCGCGTCGGCACGCGGCCCGAGATGGCGTATTCGACCCGCCTCGTCCACGTCCACCACCGCGTCGCGCACCACGGTGCACTGCTCGTCGCAGGGCAGCACGACCGGTGCTGTCAGCCGCATCACGGCACGGGCGCGCTGTTATGCCGCAGCAGCGCGGTGAGCGGCCGCAGCGGCGCCAGCCACGCCCCCTCCGGGGGCAGCGTCTCGAGGGTGATGCGGGGCAGCGGCTGCAGGAACAGTTCCGGGATGTCCTCCAGGTCCTCGAACTCCAGCACCTCAGAGTTCACCGCGAACGAGGCGTGTTCCCGGAACCCGAGCACGGTGACCTGCACGCCCGCGGCCACCAGGTCCTCCAGCGGCTCCCGGAAGGCCCGGCTGTCCCCGGAGGCCACCAGTAGCTGGCGCAGCACGCCCTGCTCGTGACGGGACCGGATATGGGACAGCATGTCCTCGTCGATGTCCGAGTCATCGATCTTGGGCTTGGCGAACACCGCGAACCCGGTGTTGCGCAGCGCCTCCACCCAGGGCCGCACGAAGTCGGTGCTGCCTGATGCCACGTTGGTGAACACCGTGGCCTCGGGCTCGGTCTCGGCCCCGGCGCGGGCGATCAGCCAGCGCCCCAGCGCGTCGAACCTCGGCCGGGACGCGGAACTGGGCCGCCCCCCCAGGATCGTGCCGAGGCTCATGTCGATGTTGGGCGCGTCCCAGACGAGCAGCGTCGTCGGTCCGGTGAGCACCTGCGCCGGGTTCATGCTCATCGATCCTGCCCCATGGTTTCTGGGGGACGTCGCACCGGCCCGGCACTACGGATCGAGGATCTGGCCGGAGTTGTGCCAGGCTCGACGGTGTGACCGATGCGGTGGCTCGTTCCCGGGTGAGCGCCTGGTGCTACGCGCTGCGCACTACAAACCCGCCCGATGGCCCGATCGATGCGGTGACCCGCTGGATCGTGGTTTCCCGCGCTGCCGTGCTGTTCGGACACCGCGAGCTACCCGCGGGCGCTCTACGCGCCGCATCCGATCCTGTCCGGGCTGGTCACCCGCCGGGCACTGGTGGTGGCGGTGCTGGTCGTCAACGCCACCGACGTGGTGATCCTGGTCGTGCTCGCGCTGGTGCGGGGCTGGCCGGTGGTGGTGT
>JBOHGM010000193.1:0-4701 GCA_050699435.1 Pseudonocardiaceae bacterium
TGTGCAGATCAGGTGCGCTGTGTTTGCGCTGTGGAGCGAGCGCCGCTCAGGTTACGCCACAGAGACCTGACCCACGAGTCCCAAACTTGACTCGATCACACCGACTTCGCCGGCCCAAGCCTTCTAGCGCAGTGCCTTCCCGGCAAGGCGGCCTTCCTGGCAAGCCTTCTCGTTGGGCGCCGAGTATGCACGCTGGGTGCACGTGTGGGTCGCCGGTGCGGGCCCGCCTGCCGCCGACGGAACATCCCGGCGGGCGCCGCCGTTGACCGAGGTAGTCGGCGCCGACTCACCCCGGGCCGGTAGGCAGGTCCGCCCGGTAGGCTGGAACCAACCGAGAGTGTTCTGCTGTCCTGCGATGGTGGGCCACCACCACCCGACATCTGCTCAGGAGGGTCGAGGCCGCCGAGGGCCGTAGCCGAATGGACCGCAAGAAGTTGCTCCGTAACCCGCTGCTGTGGGTCGCGGCTGTGCTGTTGCTCTACTTCACCTTCAGCATGCTGCTCGACGACACCCGCGGGTTCAAAGACATCCCCACCTCGCAGGCGCTCGAGCAACTCAGCGAGCGCAACGTCACAGAGGCGACCCTCGAGGACAAGGAGCAGCAGCTCCGGCTCACCCTGAATCAGCCCCTGAACGTGGAAGGCGCCGAGGCCACCCGGGTGCTCACGCAGTACCCCGCCGAGAGCAGTGACGAGATCACCGCGGCGCTGCGCGAGGCGCAGATCCAACAGGGCTGGGACACCAAGGTCACCCAGCAGTCCCTGCTTTTCCAGATGCTGATCTACCTCATCCCGCTGGGCCTGCTGCTCCTGCTGCTGCTCTGGATGATGAACAACGCCCAGGGCGGCGGGAACCGGGTACTCAACTTCGGCAAGTCCAAGGCCAAGCAGCTGTCCAAGGACATGCCGAAGACGACCTTCTCCGACGTCGCGGGCGCCGATGAGGCCGTCGAGGAACTGCACGAGATCAAGGACTTCCTGTCCAACCCCACCCGGTACCAGACGCTGGGCGCCAAGATCCCCAAGGGCGTGCTGCTCTACGGGCCGCCCGGCACCGGAAAGACTCTGCTGGCCCGTGCGGTGGCCGGCGAGGCAGCGGTGCCGTTCTACTCGATCTCCGGTTCGGATTTCGTGGAGATGTTCGTCGGTGTCGGGGCCTCGAGGGTTCGTGATCTCTTCGAGCAGGCCAAGCAGAACGCCCCGTGCATTATCTTCGTCGACGAGATCGACGCGGTGGGCAGGCAGCGTGGTGCTGGACTCGGCGGCGGGCACGACGAGCGCGAGCAGACACTCAACCAGTTGCTGGTCGAAATGGACGGTTTCGACGCCCGCGGCGGCATCATCCTCATCGCCGCGACCAACCGGCCCGACATCCTGGACCCTGCGCTGCTGCGGCCCGGTCGTTTCGACCGCCAGATCCCAGTCGCCGCGCCCGACATCCGAGGCCGTCGTGCGATCCTGGATGTGCACTCCAAGGGCAAGCCGCTCAGTCCCGACGTCGACCTCGACGGGCTGGCCAAGCGCACCGTGGGCTTCTCCGGCGCCGACCTGGCCAACGTCATCAACGAGGCCGCGCTGCTCACCGCCAGGGAGGACGGCCGGGTGATCAACGGCGCCGCGTTGGAGGAAGCGGTGGACCGGGTGATCGGCGGCCCGCGTCGCAAGAGCAGGATCATCTCCGAGCAGGAGAAAAAGATCACCGCCTACCACGAGGGCGGTCATGCGCTCGCAGCCTGGGCGATGCCGGACATCGACCCGGTGTACAAGCTGACCATCCTGCCTCGCGGGCGTACCGGGGGGCACGCACTGGTCGTGCCGGAGGACGACAAGCAGCTGATGACCCGGTCGGAGATGATCGCTCGGCTGGTGTTCGCGCTGGGTGGACGGTCGGCTGAGGAACTGGTCTTCCACGAGCCGACGACCGGTGCGTCCTCGGACATCGAACAAGCCACCAAGATCGCCAAGGCGATGGTCACCGAGTACGGCATGAGCGCGCGGCTCGGTGCGGTGAAGTACGGCCACGAGCAGGGCGACCCGTTCCTGGGCCGCTCCGCAGGCCGGCAGCCGGACTACTCCCTCGAGGTCGCGCACGAGATCGACGAGGAGGTGCGCGCGCTCATCGAGGCCGCGCACACCGAGGCGTGGGATATCCTCAACACCTACCGCGACATCCTGGACGTGCTGGTCGTCGAGTTGCTGGACAAGGAGACCCTGCAGCGCAAAGACCTGGAGCGGATCTTCGACCGGGTGGAGAAGCGGCCGCGGATCACCGCGTTCAACGACTTCGGCGGCCGCACCCCTTCGGACAAACCGCCGATCAAGACACCCGGCGAGCTGGCCAAGGAGCGCGGCGAGCCGTGGCCACCGGTGCGGCCCGAACCGCAGCCCACTCCGGTGGGGGCGGTGTCTGGCGCTGACGACCTGCCCGGTGGCCCGCCGCACGGCGGCACCGGCCATCCGGGCCCCAACGGAGCAGGCCCGTACTCCCCGGCCTATCCCGGCGGTGAGGCCAACGGCGGGGTGGCCGGGTACCCGGCACCTGCGCCCCAGCCGGGCGGCTACCCCCAGACCCGGCAGTTCCCGCCGGCGCGCGAGCCTGGTGGCCCGGCGCAGGGGCCGGGTCAGGATCCGGGCCAGAACTCCGGGCAGCCGCACTACGGACCGCCCAACTACGCACCGCCCAACCACGGGCCGCCGCCCAGCTACGGTCCACCGCACTACGGGCCGCCCAGCGACGGTCCACCGAACTACGGCGCCCCGCCCGGATGGCGTCCGGCCACCGAACCACGAGGCCCGGCCTGGCAGCCCGGCCGTCCGGTGGGTCAGCCGCCGCACTCGCCAGCGAGCGGTCAATCCCCGCAGCCCGGGCGACCAGGCGGTCCGCCCGAGTCGTCCCGTTCTCCCGGCGGGCAGCCCGAGCGGTCCGACGGCCCGACCGAGACCCGGCCCGACGATCAGTCGACCAGCCGGTTCGGCGAGGATGGCAGCGAGCACACCGGGTCGCGTTCGCCGGAGTCCGGACGGGCGTGGGACGTCCCCCGGGATGGGGATCGCTGAGGTCTCTGTCCCCGCCATGACGAGCGCCGTCGAGTCCGGAGCGGGCGTGAACTCGGCCCGTGTCTTCGACCACGCTCGAGCCGAGGCTGCGGTGCGTGAACTGCTGATCGCCTGCGGCGAGGACCCCGAACGGGAGGGTCTCCGGGAGACCCCGGCCCGGGTCGCGCGGGCCTACCAGGAGATGTTCGCCGGCCTGTTCCTCGATCCGGATATGGTGCTGGAGCGGACCTTCGACGAGGGGCATGACGAACTGGTCCTCGTCAGGGACATCCCGATGTACAGTCAGTGCGAGCATCACCTGGTGCCGTTCCACGGGATGGCGCACGTGGGGTACATCCCGAACGCCGCGGGCAGGGTGACCGGGCTGTCCAAGGTGGCCCGGCTGGTCGACCTGTATGCCAAGCGGCCGCAAGTGCAGGAGCGGCTCACCTCGCAGATCGCCGACGCGCTGGTGCGCAGGCTGGAGCCGCGCGGGGTGATCGTGGTGATCGAGGCCGAGCATCTGTGCATGGCGATGCGCGGCGTCCGCAAGCCCGGTTCGACCACCACCACCTCGGCCGTGCGCGGGCTGTTCAAGACCAGTGCATCCTCACGCGCCGAAGCGCTGGAGCTGATGAGGCGGAGATGATTGTGCACCCGGCGCTGCCCGATCCCGGGCGCTGTGTAGTGGTGGGCATCCTCAACGTCACGCCTGACTCTTTCAGCGACGGCGGGCGGTTCCTGGATCGCGATGACGCGGTGGCCCACGGGCTGCGGCTGCACGCGCAGGGGGCCGACCTCGTCGATGTCGGGGGCGAGTCGACCCGTCCCGGGGCGCAGCGGGTGGATGCCACCACCGAGATCGCGCGGGTGGTGCCAGTACTGCGCGAGCTCGCCGCCCATGGGGTGCCGTGCAGCGTGGACACCACCCGTGCCGCGGTCGCCGAGGCAGCGCTGGAGGCGGGTGCGCGCATCGTCAACGACGTCTCTGGGGGCCTCGCCGATCCGGCCATGGCGCCGCTGATGGCTCGCTGCCAGGCGCCGTGGGTGCTCATGCACTGGCGCGGGCACAGTGACCGGATGGACGAGCTGGCCAGCTACCACGACGTGGTCGCCGAGGTGCGGGCCGAACTGGTGGCCCGGGTGGACTCCGCGGTGCTCGCCGGGGTGGATCCGGCGGCGCTGGTGCTCGATCCCGGCATCGGCTTCGCCAAGAAGGCGGCGCACAACTGGGCGTTGCTCGGCAATCTCGACGTGCTGGCCGAACTGGGGTTCCCGCTGCTGATCGGGGCGTCCCGCAAGCGGTTCCTGGGTGCCCTGCTCGCCGAGGCGGACGGCACGATGCGGCGCCCGGAGGGTCGCGAGACGGCCACCGCCGCGGTGTCCGCGCTGGCCGCCGCGGCCGGCGCCTGGGGGGTTCGGGTGCACGACGTGACGGGTTCGCGCGACGCCGTGGCGGTAGCCACGGCCTGGCAGCGCAGCACGACCCCGGCCCGGCCCGCAGGAGGCCCGCGGTGAGCCCCGACCTGCCCATCCCGAACAGCCCGACCGATCGGATCACGCTCACCGGATTGCGGGTGCACGGCAGGCACGGAGTGCACGAGCACGAGCGGCGTCGCGGCCAGGAGTTCGTCGTCGACGCCACGGTCTGGCTCGATCTCGGCCC
>JBOHGM010000194.1:0-4523 GCA_050699435.1 Pseudonocardiaceae bacterium
TACTGATGAGGCGGCTGGTGATCGCGCTGACTTGTGCGGTGCTGGCGGCGGGCTGCACCTTCGGCGGATCGGAGCAGGAAAACATGGACGAGAAGCTGGCGACACTCGCGCAACGCCCGACCATCGAGGACATCAGGGCGACCTACGAGGACATGCAGGCTCGACTACGCGACCGGCTCTCCGCCGAGGTGGGGCTGCAGCAGTGGATCAACGACCAGAACCTTAGCGGGGCGGGCTGCGGCGACGACATTGATGGGCAGAGCCTGACCCTGGACTCCTGGACGTCGAAAGGGAACCTGCCTGACACGCGATGGGACGATGCGGTGCGGATCGTTACCGGGGTGACCGGCGAGTACGGTTTCGGGCCACCGCAGGCGATCGTGGACCGGCCGAGCGATCACGAGATCACCGGCTTCGACCCGTACGGCGCGAAATACCTGTTCGGCACCGCCGCCAACACCGTGCTGATGGTCAGCACCGGCTGCCACCTGCCCGCGGACGCACACCCAGGTTCACGATGATCGTCGGCTCCGCCGGAGTCGGTACGGGCGATGTGCTCGGGCCGGCGGGGTGCAGACCCGGTTGGCACCGGTACCGCGGGTCGCCATGACCCTGCTCGCGGGCACGCCGGTGCTAGCCCACCACGCGATCGTCGCCGCTGTCCCGCGCCCAGCAGACGGTACTGCCCCGATAGCGTGCCGCGCTCCTGCGCGTCTTATGGATGCTTGTGCAGATTTTCGAGGGCACGGGAACCGTCTCATGGATGCTCATGCAGGTCCCAGCACGGCAAAGCGATCTTGAAAAGGCCTTGCGGGACAGGCAAATGTCGCCCTGCGCGGCATGGGGTGGATTAGCGCAACTCACCGATCCCCGCACTTACGTGACAGTGGTACTGTTACGACAGTTCTACTGTCACGTCGGGAGGTGGCCGGTGGCGGAGCAGCTCACTATCGCGGAGCTGGCCGAGCGCACCGGCATCAGCGTGCGCACCATCCGGTTCTACGCCGGGATGGACCTCATCCCGCCGCCCCAGGTGCGCGGCCGGCTGGGGCTCTACGACGAGCGGCATGTCGCCCGCCTGGAGCTGGTCCGCGACCTGCAGGGGCTTGGCTTCACGCTGGCTGCGATCGAGGGCTACCTGGCCCGGATCCCGCCGGACCGCACCCCAGAGGACCTCGCGCTGCACCGGGCGCTGCTCGCGCCGTGGCTGCCCGAGGAGCCCGAGACGGTGGACCGGGCTGAGCTCGACGTCCGCGCCGGGCGCGCGCTGGACGACGAGCAGCTGGCCCGGCTGGTGACGCTCGGCGTGGTCCAGCGTGACGGCGCCGACGCCTGGACGCTCACCAGCCCCGAGATGCTGGGCTACGGGCTGAGCCTGCTGGACGCCGACATGGACTTCGACGTCCAGCTCGCCTCCAAGCGGCTCATCGAACGGCACACCAGCGCGCTGGCCACCGAGCTGGTCCGGCTCTTCCACGACACCGTGCTGCGCGAGTACCGCGAACGCGGCCGCCCGCCGGAGCTGCGGACCCGGTTGATCGCCCTGCTGGAGCGGCTCAAGCCGATCACCGTGGACGGTGTCGTGACCAACTTCCAGCTCGCCGTCAACCGGGCCATCCGTGAGTCCGTGCCCGCCGACACCGTGCCCACCGACACCGAAGTTCCGCATTCGACTGAAGTTCCGCATTCATCAGTACAGACAGGGAGCCCGTCATGACCGAAGCCTTCCTCTATGAGGCGCTGCGCACGCCCCGGGGCAAGGGCAAGCAGACCGGCGCGCTGCACGGTGTCAAGCCGATCTCCCTGGTCACCGGGCTGATCGACGAGCTGCGCAGCCGTCACCCCAACCTCGACCCGGCCCGGATCGACGACGTCGTGCTCGGGGTGGTCACTCCGATCGGCGACCAGGGCGGGGACATCCCGCGGGCCGCCGCGCTCGCCGCCGGACTGCCCGACTCCGTAGCCGGCGTGCAGATCAACCGGTTCTGCGCCTCGGGCCTGGAGGCGGTCAACCTGGGCGCCATGAAGGTTCGCTCCGGCTGGGAGGACCTGGTGCTCACCGGTGGTGTCGAGTCGATGTCGCGGGTGCCGATGGGCTCCGACGGCGGAGCCCTGGCGATGGACCCGGAGACCGCCTACGACGCCCGCTTCGTCCCGCAGGGCATCAGCGCCGACCTGATCGCCACCATCGAGGGGTTCAGCCGCGAGACCGTCGACTCCTATGCCCTGGAGTCGCAGCACCGCGCCGCGAAGGCGTGGAGCAACGGGTACTTCGCCCGGTCCGTGGTCCCGGTCCGAGATCGCAATGGCGCGGTCGTGCTGGACCGTGACGAGCACCTGCGCCCGGACGCCACCATGGAGGGTCTCGCCGCGCTCAAGCCGTCGTTCGCCGACCTCGGCGAGCACGCCGGGTTCGACGCCGTCGCGCTGCAGCGCTACCACTGGGTGGAGCGCATCGAGCATGTGCACACCGCGGGCAACTCGTCGGGCATCGTGGACGGTGCCGCGCTGGTGGCGATCGGCTCCGAGCAGCTCGGCACGGATCTCGGGCTGACCCCGCGGGCCCGGATCGTCGCCGGTGCGGTCACCGGCGAGGAGCCCACCATCATGCTGACCGGCCCGGCCCCGGCCACCCGCAAGGCACTGGCCAAGGCGGGCATGACGATGGACCAGATCGACCTGGTCGAGCTCAACGAGGCGTTCGCCGCGGTGGTGCTGCGTTTCATGCGCGAGATGGACGTGCCACACGAGAAGCTCAACGTCAATGGCGGTGCGATCGCCATGGGCCACCCGCTGGGCGCCACCGGCGCGATGATCCTGGGCACCCTGGCCGACGAGCTGGAACGCCGCGACCTGCGCTACGGGCTGGCCACCTTGTGCGTCGGCGGCGGTATGGGCATCGCCACCATCATCGAGCGGCTCTGAAGGGGAACGATGACTGAGCAGATGAATGAGCAGAGCACCATCCGGTGGGAGCAGGACCCCGACGGCATCGTCACCCTGACCTTGGACGACCCGGGGCGGTCCACGAACACGATGAACGAGCGCTACGTCACCTCGATGGGCGAGACGGTGGACCGCCTGGAGACCCAGCGCGACTCGATCACCGGGGTCATCCTCACCTCGGCGAAGAAGACCTTCTTCGCCGGTGCTGACCTCAACGATCTCATCGCCGTCACCCCGGATAACGCGGCGGAGTTCGGCGGGTACATCGCGCTGATCAAGAGCCAGCTTCGCAGGCTGGAGAAGCTGGGCAAGCCGGTGGTCGCCGCGATCAACGGCTCCGCGCTCGGCGGCGGCCTGGAGATCACACTGGCCTGCCATCACCGGATCGCCCTGGATGCGCCGGGAAGCAAGATCGGTTTCCCGGAGGTCACCCTCGGGCTACTGCCCGGCGCCGGCGGCGTGGTGCGCACCGTGCGGCTGCTGGGCATCGCCGACGCACTGATGAAGCTGCTGCTCAAGGGCCAGCAGGTACCCCCGGCCGAGGCCAAGGAGATCGGCATCGTCGACGAGGTCGTCGCGACCCGGGAGGAGATGCTGGACCGAGCCCGGGAGTGGATCAAGGCGAACCCGGCGGCAGCGCAGCCCTGGGACGTGCAGGGCTACAAGATCCCCGGCGGCACCCCGTCCAACCCGAACCTCGCGCAGGTGCTGCCCGCGTTCCCGGCGACGCTGCGCAAGCAGCTCAAGGGTGCACCGATGCCCGCGCCGCACCACATCCTCTGCGTCGCGGTGGAGAGCGCCCAGGTCGACGTGGACACCGCACTGCAGATCGAGGGCCGCTACTTCGTGGACCTGGCCGCCGGCCAGGTCGCCACGAACATGATCCAGGCGTTCTTCTTCGATCTGCAGCACATCAACAAGGGCGGCAGCCGCCCGGACGGCTATCCGCAGCGCACCTTCCGCAAGGTCGGTGTGCTCGGAGCCGGGATGATGGGCGCGGGTATCGCCTACTCCTGCGCCCGCTCGGGCATGGAGGTCGTGCTCAAGGACGTCTCGGTGGAAGCCGCCGAGAAGGGCAAGAACTACTCGGCGGGCGTGCTGGACAAGGCGATCTCCCGCGGGAAGAGCACGCCGGACAAGCGCGACGAGGTGCTCGCCCGGATCACCCCGACCGCCGACCCAGCTGATCTGGCGGGCTGCGATCTGGTGATCGAGGCGGTCTTCGAGGATCCGGCGCTGAAGAAGCAGGTCTTCGCCGAGATCCTCGAGGTCGTCGATGCCGATGCGTTGCTGTGCTCGAACACCTCGACGCTGCCGATCACCGACCTCGCTTCCGCGGTCCCCCGCCCGGCGGACTTCCTCGGCCTGCACTTCTTCTCCCCGGTGGACAAGATGCCGCTGGTCGAGATCATCCGTGGCGAGCAGACGTCGGACGCCGCCCTGGCGGCCGCGATCGACGTGGTGCAGCAGATCCGCAAGACCCCGATCGTGGTCAACGACAGCCGGGGCTTCTTCACCAGCCGGGTGATCGGCACCTTCATCAACGAGGGCCTCGCGATGCTCGCCGAGGGCGCCGC
>JBOHGM010000195.1:0-4521 GCA_050699435.1 Pseudonocardiaceae bacterium
CGGAGCGCGACGAGAACATCGCTCGGGTACCACAGCTGCTGCCTCATGTGATCTCCGTGTCGGAGCATCACAGTGTCCACAGTGGCCTGATTCCTCTGGACGACCTCGGGGTCACCGCCGATGCCTCGCAGTTGTATTTGGTGCAGATGTCGACCGGGGCGCATATTCAACCGCAGGTGTTGCACGCGCTGGAACCGTCGGTGCTGTGGGCTGACGCTCGCGTCGAGCCGGCAGACGCTCGCTGAACCACCCGCCGGTAGACCGCGACACGTCCAGGTGGCGTGGCGTGTTGGGATCTTCCAACGGGCGTTGTAGCGTGCCAACATGGTGAGCAGGGGGAGGCATCCGAAGAGTGAGATCGCCGCAGCGCTCGACGCCGCATCGAAAGCCGGTCTGGAGGTGGAGCGTGACAAGAAGGGGCATCGATGGGGGCGGGTCCGCTGCACCTACTGCGGGATGCCGCCCTTCACGGTATGGGGTACTCCGCGGAATCCGGGTAGCCATGCCAAGGACATCAACCGTTTCGTCGCTACACACCTGCACGGGAAGGAGCTACGGCTATGACTGAGTGGAGTTTCGCGATCCGACTCAGCGCGACGCCGTCCGACGAGGAGATCGACTCGCTGTTCGAGGCAGGGCTGGACGACTGCAGCATCGCCGGGGACCTCCTGTACTGCAATCGGGAGGCGCCCAGCCTGCTGGCAGCTGTGGCGTCGGTGTCAGCTGACGTCCGCAAGGTCACCGGCCTGCGACCGGTGGCAGTGGAGGCCGACGATCCGGTGACGTTGGGAGACGCTGCCCAACGGCTGCGTGGTCTGCGCTCGGCGGAGAGCCTGCGGCTGCTGGCGGAGGGCAAGCGTGGCCCGGGCGGGTTCCCGGCCCCGCTTGTCGACACCCGCCATCTGCGGGTGTTCTCGTGGGCCGAGATCTCGACCTGGTTGCGGACCAGGATGGGCGACGACGTCCCGGAGGTCGACCCGGACCTCATGCTGGCCGACGCCGCACTGCGGCTGCTCGATCGCGCTGAGCGGGTCGACGCCGAGCACGTCGCCGCGGTCCGTCAGCTCATCGGATGCTGATCGGCGTCCGGCGCCGTCGCCCGAACCCACGTGGTGAGCGTCAGGGACGCTGCGGCCCGCGACGATCGCGGCGCAGAGCCGTGGGTCGAACAGCGGTTCGGCCCGGCGGTTGGGGTTCCATGTAGCCGAGTTCGTCGCTGCAGAGCAGGTCGACCTGCAGGCTCGTGAACCATTCATTCAACGATATCTTCCCGGAGTTCAGCTGCCCTGTCGGACCAGGAACAGGCCGTCGAGCGGTCCGATGCGCACGTCACGCTCGACGCCGGCCGGCTCGTCACCCTCGATCACCAGCTCGAGCTCGATCGTACCCGCACCGATCCCGTGGCACGCGAAGGTCGAGTTACGTGGCTCGCCGTCGACCCATGTGTAGCTACGCGCTGGCTGCGCACCGCGGCGGGTTAGGTAGGTGTCGGAGTCGTGCTCGTTGCGGGGATACCCCGCCAGACTCAGCGCCCAGGAGGCAGAGCGAATGAACGGCCAGGTTGACATCCCTGAGCAAGCCGGCAAGGACCGCGTGCGAGTGGTCCTCGATGTGGGTGGGCTGCTGTGGGCGTCGGAGCAGAATGTCGTGGCCGCCCGGCTGGGTCGTCGCCCGGGGGTGGCGCACGTCGAGGTCAATCCGGTCGCCCAGGCCGCCACGGTGGTGTTCGACCCGGGTCGCACATCGGTGGCCGAGCTGCGGGGGTGGGTGCAGGAGTGCGGTTATCACTGCGCCGGGCAGTCCGTGCCGTCCCATGTGTGTGACCCGCTGGAAGAACCGGTCTCAGCCAAGGTGATGCGCTCGCCGCAGGAGGCTACCGGTCATGCCGGGGGTCACGGCGGGCACCGGGCAGGACATGAGGCCGGGTCGATGCAGGCGATGGTCGCCGATATGCGCAACCGGTTCCTGGTGGCGTTGCTGTTCTCGATCCCGATCGTGATCTGGTCGCCGATCGGTACCGAGGTACTGGGCCTGGAGGTGCCGGTGCCGGTCGGGTTGCGGCAGGACGTGTGGGCGTTGTTGCTGAGCCTGCCGGTGATCTTCTACTCGTGCTGGATCTTCTTCGACGGCGCGGTGCGGGCGTTGCGGGCGCGGACGCTGGACATGATGGTGCTCGTCGCGGTCGCGGTGGGCGCGGGCTGGCTGTACTCGCTGGTGGTCACGCTGACCGGCGGTGGCGAGGTGTTCTACGAGGCGGCCACCGTGCTCGCCGCGTTCGTGCTGCTCGGGCACTGGTTCGAGATGCGCGCCCGGGGCGGGGCCAACGACGCGATTCGCGCCCTGCTCGATCTCGCACCGCCCAAGGCGGTGGTGCTCCGGGAGGGCGAGCCGGTGGAGGTGCCGACCGCCGAGGTGGCGGTCGATGACCTGTTGTTGGTCCGGCCCGGGGCCAAGATCGCCGTGGACGGGGTGGTCGTCGACGGGGAGAGCGAGGTCGACGAGTCGATGGTGACCGGGGAGAGCCTGCCGGTGCACAAGGCACCCGGCGACCCGGTGATCGGCGGCAGCATCAACAAGGACGGCACCATCCGGGTACGCGCCACCAAGGTCGGCTCCGACACCGCGCTGGCCCAGATCGTCAAACTTGTGCAGGAGGCCCAGAACTCCAAGGCTCCGGGGCAGCGCCTCGCCGACCGGGCGGCGTTCTGGCTGGTCCTGGTCGCGCTGCTCGGAGGTGGCCTGACGCTGGGGGTGTGGTTGCTGGCCGGCGCGCCGACTGGCATGGCGATCCTGTTCGCCATCACGGTGGTGGTGATTACCTGCCCGGACGCGCTCGGGCTGGCCACCCCGACGGCGATCATGGTGGGCACCGGGTTGGGCGCCCGGCGCGGTGTGCTGTTCAAGAACGCGATCGCGCTGGAGACCTCCGCGCGCATCGAGGTCGTGGTGCTGGACAAGACCGGCACCTTGACCAAGGGTGAACCCGAGGTCACCGACGTGATCACTGCCGGGATCGGTGCGGACGAGCTGCTGCGGCTGGTCGCCGCGGTGGAGCGGGAGTCCGAGCACCCACTGGCCCAGGCGATCGTCTACCACGCCGACAAGCGCGGGGTCGAGGCGGTGCGGGCCGAGCGGTTCCAGAATGTCCCCGGGCACGGCGCCATCGCGCAGGTGGACTCCCGTCGGGTCGCGGTCGGCAACCGCCGTCTCATGCAGCGCGAGCAGGTGGAACTCGGTGAGCTCGCGGTCCGCCGGGAGGAGCTGGCCGCCGGTGGACGCACCGTCGTGATCGTCGCCGTCGATGGCCGGGCGGCCGGGCTCGTCGCCCTGGCCGACGCGCCCCGGGACACGTCGGCCGCCGCGGTATCGGCGCTGCACGATCTTGACGTGGAAGTGGTCATGCTCACCGGCGACAACCGGGCCACCGCGCAGCGCATCGCCGACCAGCTCGGCATCGACACCGTGATCGCCGAGGTGCTACCCGGTGACAAGGCGGCCGAGGTCGCCGAGCTGCAACGCGGCGGTCGCCGGGTCGCGATGGTCGGCGACGGGGTCAATGATGCCCCCGCGCTCGCCCAGGCCGATCTCGGTATCGCGATCGGCGCCGGCACCGACGTCGCCATCGAGACCGCCGACGTGGTGCTGATGCGCTCCGACCCGCTCGACGTGCCGACCGCACTGCGGATCGGCCGCGGCACGCTGCGCAAGATGCGCCAGAACCTGGGCTGGGCGATCGGTTACAACGCCCTGGCGCTGCCCATCGCGGCCGGTGTCTTCGAACCGGCTCTCGGCCTCGTGCTGCGCCCCGAGATCGCGGCCCTGTCGATGTCCGGCTCGAGCGTGATCGTCGCGGTCAACGCGCTGACCCTCAAACGACTGCGCCTCCCCGCCCCGGACCCGTCCGCTTCCACGCAGACCGCGATCGAGGGGCTGTTCATCAAGGGCGAACGTGCGTGACCGACGCGTACTCAGCGTATTACGCTCAGTGCAGTTGATACCCCCCAGGGCGTTCGCGGCCTACGAACAGCTGCGCCGAGCCCGCGTCGAGCGGATCATCGCGATGGCCGCCGTCACCATAAGTTAAGTACAGAGGTGACGCCCATGGACGAGATCAGTGTCCGCTACATCGTCGACGACGGGGTCTGGATGATGTCCTGGATCTGGGTCAGCTCAGGCCGAGCACGCGGGCGCGGCGGATGAACACCGCCAGGTCGACGGTCTCGGGCGCGAACAGCTGGTAGCCGGCCGGCGTGTGGTCGCAGGCGGCGAGCAGGCCCCGGTCGACCCAGACCCGGACGCCTTGCGGGTCACCCCGGCCGAAGCCGCCAGCCGCCCGATCGTCACCGTGTCCGTAGCCATCCTCCTCGCCTCCTCGTGCTCGCAGACCCCAGTGTTGACCGTGACCAAGGGCGCCCCGGCCGACTGCGCCGGAACCCAGAATCCGTCGTGTTGCTGTGGCAGAACCATGACCAGGGTGAGCGGAAAACCGGAAGCAGTGTCGGCGGGCTGACACTCGCGCTG
>JBOHGM010000196.1:0-4508 GCA_050699435.1 Pseudonocardiaceae bacterium
CCGCGGCGCAGGTAGCCCAGCCGGTGCAGCAGGTCGGCCATCCGCAGCGCCACCGTGGTCTTACCGGTGCCCGGGCTGCCGGTGAAGCTCATGTGCAGGTTCGGCCGGGAGGTGGCAAGGCCGAACTGGCTCCGCGCCCGGTCGACTAGCAGCAGCGCGGCGATCTCCCGAATCCTGGTCTTGACCGGGGTGAGGCCGACCAGGTCGGTGTCCAGCGCCTCGAAGACTTCATCGATCCCGGTTGCCTCGCGCTCCTTGCCCAGGTCGACCCGGGCGTCGTCCGGGAGGATCTCCTGTTCGCCGCCATCCGGGGTGTCATCGGCGGGTGCACCCCGCCCGGCCGCATCACGGCCAGGCGGGGTCATACCGAACCCGACGCGAGCGGGTGCCTCGGGTGGCGGTTGGTTCCCGGTCATTGCTGCCCGTTGTACCGACGGCCGTGCGGCTGGTCGGCGGCGTAGGGGTGCAACGTGTAGCGGACGACGCGGTCGTGCGCTTCCTGGCGCTCCAGCCGGAAGCCGGGCTCGTCGGACGGCCGCTGCACGATGTAGGACAGCCCGACGGTCTGCTTGCCGTAGTTCGCGTTGTAGGCGTTGATCCGGATGTAGTGCTCCGGCTTGGCCTTGCGGCATGCGTTCACCTCGGCGAGCACACCGGCCGCGTCGGTGAGGTCGAACATCGGCAGCCCCCACATCTCCCAGTAGGTGTTGCGGGGATGCGGGTCGTCGGTGAACTCGATCGAGCAGGGCCAGCCGTTGTCCAGTGCGTACTGGATCTGCGCGGTGATCTCTTTGTCGGTCAGGTCGGGCAGGAACGAGAAGGTTCCCTGGGTGATATGCATCAGCTGCTCCCGGGTCAGCTCGAGGTCGGGGTCTCGACCACGTCAGGCACGTCGGTCGACTCATAGTTGAAGCTGATGTCGCCCCAGGTGGCCAGCGCGACGTCGAGTTCGCGGCTGTGCTTGCAGGCCGCCTTCAGGATGTCCTGCGCCTCCTTACGGTAGTCCCGGCCCTCGTTGCGGGCCTTGATGATCGCCTCCAGGCCGACCCGGTTAGCGGTGGCGCCTGCGGCGATGCCCATCGGGTGGCCGATCGTGCCGCCACCGAACTGTAGGACCACGTCTTCGCCGAGGTAGTGCAGCAGGTCGCCCATCTGCCCGGCGTGGATGCCGCCCGAGGCCACCGGCATGACACCTGGCATCGAGCCCCAGTCCTGTTCGAAGAAGATCCCCTTGGCCGGATCGAGTGGCTGCTTGAGCTCCCGGCAGGTGTCGTAGTAGCCGGCGGTCGCCTTCGGGTCGCCCTCCAGCTTGCCGACCACGGTGCCCGCGTGGATGTGGTCCACCCCGGCGAGGCGCATCCACTTGGCGATCACCCGGAAGTTCACGCCGTGGTTCTTCTGGCGGGTGTAGGTGGCGTGCCCGGCCCGGTGCAGGTGCAGGATGTGGCCGTTGGCCCTGGCCCACTTGGCCATCGACTGAATCGCGGTGTAGCCGATGGTCAGGTCGATCATGATGATGACGCTGCCGAGCTCCTTGGCGAACGCGGCACGCTCGTACATGTCCTCCATGGTGGCCGCGGTGACGTTGAGATAGTGACCCTTGATCTCGCCGGTGGCGGCCGAAGCGCGGTTGACACCCTCCATGGCGTACAGGTACCGGTCCCGCCAGCGCATGAAGGGCTGGGAGTTGATGTTCTCGTCGTCCTTGGTGAAGTCCAGCCCGCCGCGCAGCGCTTCGTAGACCACCCGGCCGTAGTTGCGGGCGGAGAGGCCCAGCTTGGGCTTGGTGGTGGCGCCGAGCAGCGGCCGGCCGAACTTGTCCAGGTACTCCCGTTCCATGATGATCCCGTGGGCCGGACCCTGGAAGGTCTTGACGTAGTGCAGCGGGATCCGCATGTCCTCCAGGCGCAGCGCCTTGAGTGCCTTGAATCCGAACACATTGCCGATGATCGACGAGGTGAGGTTCGCGATCGACCCTTCCTCGAACAGGTCGATGTCGTAGGCGATGTAGGCGATGTACTGGTTCTCGGCCCCCTGGACGGCGTCCACCCGGTAGCACTTGGCCTGATAGTTCTTGTAGGCGGTGAGGCGGTCGGTCCACACCACCGTCCAGGTTGCGGTCGAGGACTCGCCGGCCACCGCAGCGCCCGCCTCCTCCGGTGGCACCCCGGGCTGCGGGGTGATCCGGAACGCGGCGAGGACATCGGTGTCCCTCGGTTGGTAGTCCGGCTCCCAGTAGCCCATCTCCGCGTACGGGATCACTCCTGCTGACCAGCGATCCTTCTTCTTCTCTGACGGGGGGGTCTCGACTTCGGTCACGTCATGCTCCTTTCGTCACCACCCAGGGTGGCGAAGAACTATCATCCTGTCCATCAAGTCTTCCCAGAAAACCCTCAAGTGATCGCTGAGGAGTTGTGATGACGGACAAGTGGCGAGGTCGGAGAAGTGGGGATGACTGAGTCCCGCTTGCGCACGCTGGTCGCCCTGGCCGCCACCGGATCGGTTCGCGGTGCAGCCGGCTGGCTCACGGTCACCGAGTCGGCGGTGTCCGCCTCGATCGCGGCATTGGCCCGCGAACTCGGCGTTCCACTCGTGGAGCCGGCCGGCCGGGGGCTGCGGCTGACTCCGTCCGGCACGGTATACGCCCGCTACGCCCGGCGGGTGCTGGGCCTGCTCGACGAGGGCGCGGCGGCCGCTGCCCAGGAGCTCGACCCAGAGCGGGGCCGGCTGCGGCTCGCCGCGGTCACCACGGCAGGCGAGCACCTGCTCCCGACCCTGCTGGCCGGCTTCCGCCGTCGGCACCCAAGGGTCGCGCTGGTGTTGGAGGTGGCGCCCAGCGAGCAGGTCTGGGATCTGATCACCGCACATGAGGCCGACCTGGTCATCGCCGGACGGCCACCACCCGGGGTCGAGACCCGGGTGGTGGCCACCAAGCCCAACGAGCTCGTGGTGGTGGCCGCGCCTGCCGTCGAAGCGGCGTTCGACTGGGCCACCACCCCGTGGCTGCTGCGTGAGCACGGCTCGGGCACCAGGAGCACACTCGAGGCATACCTGAAGTCCCAGGACGTCGCGCCCCCCCGACTGGTGCTGGGCTCGCACGGCGCGGTGGTGGCCGGGGCGGTCGCCGAACTGGGTGTCTCGCTGGTCTCCCGGGACGCGGTCACCGACCTGCTCAGCGACGGACGGCTGGTTAAGATACGCACCCCGGGCACTCCGCTGCGACGGCCGTGGCACGCGGTCACCGGTGCCTACTCCGGTGCCGCCACCTGGTTGTTCATCCGGCACCTGCGGGCCGCTGGATGGCGGGCCGATGGCACGATCTCCGATGCCAAGTCCGCTGCCGACCCGCCGCCCGCCGGAGCCCCGACAGGTTGACCCCCCACCGCCTCCACCTACCGGGGGAGGTACCCGGCAGCGGTCTGCGCCTACCATCGTCATCGGCGGTGTGGACCGGCCCACCGCACGGGACGGAGGGGCAATGAGCGAGGCGCTGCACGAGACCGCCCGGACGATGGTGAGCCGGCCGCGCGGCATTCTTGCGGCTGACGAGAGCATCGGCACGATGTCCAAGCGACTGGAGAAGGTCGGCGTGCCCGCGACCGCCGAGAACCGGCGAGCGTATCGCGCGATGCTCATGACCACCCCGGACCTGCAGAGCGGGATCAGCGGGGTGATCCTCGCCGACGAGACGTTCAACCAGCAGCTCGACGACGGGCAGCCGTTCCCCGATGCCGTCACCGCACTCGGCATCCTGCCCGGGATCAAGGTCGACACCGGCGCCAAGCCGCTGGCAGGCTCGCCCGGCGAGACCGTGACCGAGGGCCTCGACGGCCTGCGCGATCGGCTCACTGACTACGCCGCACGGGGTGCTCGCTTCGCCAAATGGCGAGCCGTCATCACCATTGCGGACGGCCTGCCGACACGGCGGGCGGTGCGGGCCAACGCGCACGCCCTGGCCCGCTACGCCGCGCTCTGCCAGGAGGCGGGTGTCGTCCCGATCGTCGAGCCCGAGGTGCTGATGGACGGCAACCACTCGATGGCTCGTTGCGCCGCGGTCACCTCTACGATGCTGGAGCAGCTGGTGGCCGAGCTGGACGAGGCGGGCGTGGATCTTGCCGGTACTGTGCTCAAGCCGAACATGGTCGTGCCGGGCACGACGTCGGGTGAACAGGCCAGCCCCGACGAGATCGCCGAGCAGACCGTGGCGACCTTGCGGGCGGTGCTGCCCGAGTCGCTGGCCGGGGTGGCCTTCCTCTCCGGCGGCCAGTCGCCGGAGGTAGCCACCGCGAACCTGGCGGCGATGCAGCAGCACGACACGCCGTGGCCGTTGACCTTCTCCTTCGGCCGGGCTCTGGTGGACCCGGCGCTGACCGCCTGGAGCGTGGACCCCGCCAACCGGGTCGCCGAGGGCCAGCAGGCGCTGGCTGATCGGGTGGCAGGCAACTCCGCCGCGGTGGCAGGCCGGGCGCCGGCCTCCGCATCGACCTGACCGCGCCACTCACCGTCAG
>JBOHGM010000197.1:0-4468 GCA_050699435.1 Pseudonocardiaceae bacterium
GGTGCCGGGTCCGCCGGTGCCGGGTCCGCCGGTGCCGGGTCCGCCGGTGCCGGGTCCGCCGGTGCCGGGTCCGCCGGTGCCGGGTCCGCCAGGGCCACAGCCAGCAGGGCGCGAGCCTGCTCATCCAGCAGGTCGAGGTCCTCCTGCAGTTGGGCGGCGGTGCGGGCCAGGGCCTCGGCCACGCCGCCGCTGAGCACCTTCTCCAGCAGCGGCAGAACCTCGGTACGCAGCCGCACCCGGCGGAACCGGGAGTCAGCATTGTGCGGGTCCACCCATGGGGTGAGGCCCAGCCCGGCGCAGGCGGCGGCGGTGACGGACCGGCGCAGACCCAGCAGCGGACGGCCCCAGGGCGGGTCGAGTTCGCGCATCCCGGCCACCGAGCGCGGCCCGGAGCCCCGGCCCAGCCCTAGCAAGACGGTCTCGGCCTGATCGTCCAGGGTGTGCCCGAGCAGTACCAGCCCTCCGGGGGGTGCCGCCGCGCGCAGCGCCGCGTACCGGGCTCGGCGAGCCGCCGCCTCCAGACCACCCGGGCCCGCTACGGTGATCTCGAGCACGTGCACCGCGGTGCAGCCGAGTACGCGCAGCGTGTCCGCTGTGGTCTGCGCCACCCGGCTGGAACCCGGTTGCAGCCGGTGGTCGACGACCAGGCCGTGCACCGCCATCCCGGACCGCTGTGCACAGTGCACAGTCGCGGCGGCCAGCGCCAGCGAGTCGCCGCCACCCGAGCAGGCCACCGCCACCACGTCCCCGGTGCCGTGCGCGGCCAGGAACCGCCGGACCGCAGTGCGCACCTCGCTGACCGCCGCAAGTGGAGGCCCTCCGCGCGGGCCATCGGGGCCCGACCTCACCTCACTCGATGCAACCACGCCGCGGGGTCGGTGATCTCGGCGCGGGTGGGTAGCGTCTCCGGAGAGGTCCATACCGTATTGAACCCGGCCATGCCGACGGCATCCACGATGTACCGGGTGAACGCGGCACCCTCGGCGTACTGGCGCAGCTTGGCGTCGATGCCCAGCAGCGCCCGCATCACCCGCTCGGCGAGTCCACCGCCCTGCCTGCGGGCGGTGAACCGCTGGCGGATCTGCCGGACCGAGGGCACCACGTCCGGCCCGACGGCGTCCATCACATGGTCGGCATGCCCTTCCAGCAGGGTGGCCAGGGCCAGCAGCCGGTCCAGCACCGCCCGCTGCTCTGGCGACTGCAGCAGGGTCAGCAGGGCAAGCGCGTCCGGGGAACCCCGACCAGCCTGACCGCGCCGGGCGCCGCGCAGCGCCGTGGGCAGCCTGCTGAGCATCCCGCTGAGGGAATCCGGGTCCTCCGTTGCGGCCACGAATGCCTGCACCTGAGTGGCGAAATGCTCGCGCAGCCAGGGCACCGCGTTGAACTGCAGCCGGTGGGTGGCCTCGTGCAGGCACACCCACATCTGGAAGTCATCGGCAGGCACGTCCAGGGCGCGCTGCACGGTGAGCACGTTGGGGGCGACCAGCAGCAGATTGCCCGGGGCCGACGGTGGCCCTCCGAACGGATCATACTGCCCGAGTACCCGGGAGCCGAGGAACGCCAGCGCGACTCCGATTTGCACCCCTGCGGTCCTGGCCAGCATGCGCCGCGCCACTCCCGCCTCGACCTCGTCGGACGCGGCGCGGTTCTCGGCGAGCAACAGTCGCAAGCCGTTGGTCGCCGCGTCCACCCATCCGGGCCGGTCCACCACCTCGGCCGGCTGAGGCGGTCGGCCGTCGTCCATCCCGGTCAGCTCCCGCACATGCCCCTCCGCGGCGACCGCCAGCGCCCGCAGCCGGCGCACCGTCAGCGCCGCCTCATCGGCGGCCACCGCGGGTCCGCTGGGCAGCAGCCGCTGCGCGGTAACCGCCGCGACCCCCCAGTCGATGGGCGAGCCGACGGCATGTGATGTTCGACCGTCCACAGTCGACTCGACGGTTCGACCGTCCACAGTCGACTCGACGGTTCGACCGATCGCGGGAAGTCCCATAACCACCGACGGTACGCGTGCTAGCGGCATCCGCAGGACCGCAGCGCGGCAGCCAGCGCATCCAGTCGCGGGCGCACCGCAGCCGGATCAGGGCCGTTGGACAGCAGCGCGAACACCAGTATCCGCCCTTCGGCGTCCAGCACCGTACCTGCGAGGCTGTTGACTCCGGTCAGCGTGCCGGTCTTGGCGCGCACCCATCCCCGGCCCCCGGTCGCCGAACCTCCGTAGCGGGCGGCCAGAGTGCCGCTGCCCCCGGCCACCGGGAGCCCCGCCAGCAGCGGTCGCAGCGCTGCCGTGCGGTGCCGCGACTCGTCGGGGGCCGCTGCCGCGCTCAGCAGCTCGGTGAGCAACGTCGCCGGGACCGCATCCAGGACCGACAGCCCGCTGCCGTCCCTCAGCACGGTTCCCGCGACGTCGAAGCCGTGCTCGCCGAGCACCTGGAGCACCGCGCGGGAGGCACCGGAGAAGGAAGGATCGGCGCTTTTCGCCAGCGCCACCTCCCGGGCCAGTGCCTCGGCGAGCACGTTGTCCGAACTGCTCAGCACCGTGGCGACCAGATCCTGCACCGGCGGGGACGACACCTCGCCGAGCACCGCAGCCCCCGGCGGGGCCTTGCCGACCGCGACGGCGCCGGGGTCGGCGCCCAGCCCGCGGGCCAGTTCGGCCGCGGCGGCGCTAGCCGGCATTGCGGCTCTCGGCGAGACGGCCTGGCCAGGATCAGCGCGGCCGCCATCGAGCATCACCGGCACGATCGGTGCGACGTAACCGCCCGCCACGTCACCGGGCAGCCAGCCGGGCGCCAGCACATCCCCGGAGTAGCGCCCGACGTCGACCAGCACGCGGTGCACCGGGCCGGGCGCCGCGGCCCGGACCTGGTCCACCAGATCGTCCAGCCGGGCCGAGCCGGGGTACCCCGTCGGCTCGCCGGCCGGTGCTGTGGACAGCGTCGGGTCGCCGCCGCCCACCAGCACGACGGTTCCCGGCTCGGCGCCGGCCAGTACCGAGGTGCGCAAGGTGGCCTGGTGGTCCAGCGCGAGCAACGCAGCCGACGCAGTGAGCAGCTTGGCGGTCGACCCGGGCACCAGCGCGGTGGCAGCGTCCCGTTGCCACAGCACCGTGCCGGTCGCCGGGTCCACCACCTGGCCCGACAGCGTGCCCAGCCCACCTTCGGCGAGCACCGGGTCCAGCGTGGCGGTGACCCCGGCGACGGTCGGGACCGGGCCCTCGACAGCGGCCGGACGCAACGCAGGCTGCGGCAGCACCGGTGCGGGTGGCGGCGCGGTCCGCACGGCCTCGGCACCGGATCCGCCGAGCAGCTCAGCCACTGCAGGCCCACCGAACACCAGCCCGGTTGCGCCGCTCGCCGCCAGCAGCACGGCGGTGACGATCACCGCGATCCGCTTCCCACGCTGGGCAGGCAGACGCAGCGCGTCACCGACCCGGCGACCGAGTCCCGACACTGCGTCTCTCCCCTCCACCACCCACGTGCTGCCGTGCTGGAGAAAATAGAGGGCTCCGGGTCAGGTCGGGGAGGCGGCCTCGGTGCTACGTTGCCGACCGACCAACCGGAAGTCGCCTGGAGGAAGAACCCCATGACCCAGCCCGCCCAGCCACCCACGGCCTTCCCGGTCTCGGTCAAGGGTGTTGTCGTGCGCGACGGGCTGGTCATGCTGCTCAGGAACGAGCATGCGGAGTGGGAGCTGCCGGGTGGGCGGATCGAGCTCGGCGAGACACCGGCGCAGTGCGTCGCCAGGGAAATCGCCGAGGAAACCCGCTGGCTGGTGACTGTTGGCCCGATCCTCGACGCGTGGACGTATCACGTGCTGCCTAGCAGACACGTGTTCATCGTCGCGTACGGCTGCTACTTCAGCGGGGGAGCTGATCCAGTGCTCAGCTCTGAGCACAACGAGATCGGCCTGTTCACCGAGCATGAGGTGCCCGGCCTGGTGATGCCCGAGGGCTACAAACGGTCGATCGCGACGTGGTTCAACCGGCCACCCTGCTGTCCCTGCTCACCAGATGGCCAGATCAGCCCTCGGTGAGCAGTTCAAATAGGCCGCAGATCTCCAGCACCCGGCGCACGATCTGCGGGGGGTGCTCGATAGTCAGACCGACCCCGCGCCCCTTGGCTCGCTGATAGGTGTCGACCAGGACGAAGATCCCGGTTGAGTCGAGCAACCGTACCTCGGAGAGGTCTACCCGGACCCCTTGCGGGGGTTCCTCGGCGAGCAGGTCGAGGATCGTCTGGCGCAGCCGGGGTGCGGTCGACAGGTCAACCTCCCCGGCGACAACCACGACCGAATCGGAGTCCGGGTCAGCGCGCTGTACGACGATCTCCACCAGGCCGCCCCTCATCCCAGGCGGATCCGCGGGCTTGGTCGTACCTCTTCCAGCCGGATCCTGGCCTGCTGCACGGCCGCGCCGACGACGCCACCAACACCGTGACCACCAACACCGTGACCACCAACACCGTGACCA
>JBOHGM010000198.1:0-4464 GCA_050699435.1 Pseudonocardiaceae bacterium
GCCCGATATGACGCGGTCCCCGCGCAGGTGGCGCTGGCCTGGCTGCTTGCCCAGGGCGAGGACGTCGTGCCCATCCCTGGCACCAAGCGCCGGGCCTATCTGCAGGAGAACCTCCGCGCGCTGGACGTCGCGCTCACCGCCGACGACCTGGATCGGTTGTCCCAGGTTCGGCCTGCGGGCTCGCGCTACCCGGACATGTCCTGGGTCAACCTCGATACCGCGCCGCTGCCGAACTGAACCCATCGCAGCAGGCTCGTCAGAGGTTGTACGCCGACGGGTGCGTGGGCTGGTAGAGCATCATCTCGCCGGCACCAGGAATCGTCAGCGTCGTGGTCAGGCCGAAGCCCTCGTCCCTGATGTCGCGCACGAACTCGGCGCCCTTTGCGAGAACTTAACCCCGGGCCTCACCCGCCTTCGCTGCTGTATCGCCAGCGGTAAAGGTCGCGCAGCAACGCGATCTCCGCGCCGTGGTGGAGCACCTCGCGGTTGATGTGCAGTACGAGCTCGGCCATCGGTGCGGCCGCCCAGGGCCCCTCGGCCGGGCCGCACGCACGTGCCAGTCCGTCGAGGCCGAGCCGACGTACACCGGCCGTCCACGCCGCGTAGGTCTCGTCGAGCTGGGCGAGCGCGCGGGCGGCGTCGCCGGGGTAGTCGTGGGTCGCGTAGTCGTATGGCGGGCCGCCGAAATGGCTCGCGACGCGGGCGCCGAGCACGCCGACGACGAGGTGGCCGATACGCCAGGCGATCGTCGTGACCGGTGCCGGGTCGGGCTCGGGCATGGCGAAGTCGATCGTGAAGTCGCCGCTGCCTGCGGCGATGGGCGCGGTGCTGGTGCCACGTGGGCGCACGTTCCAGGCCCCGGGCACGGGTTCCCAGCGGTATTCGTCGTCGGTCAGCCCGTTCAGCCGCGGGCGCAGCTGGTGCCGCCAGTGGAAGTCCAGCTGCTCGACGAGCTGGGTGTTCCAGTCGATCTGGGATGTCGTGGTGGTCTCCATGCCGACGATGTTAGGAGCTGACACCGACAGAATCGGTCCTCCCGAGCGTCGTGGGGTCAGGTGTCCCGCTCGGCCGCCCAGCGCTGCGCGAGCAGCCGCACCCGGTCGGTGAGCTCGTCGGCGGCGGCCTCCGGGTCGCTGGTGCGTCCGGCGGCGAGCCCGAGCAGGTAGGCAGTCAGGGGAGCGGCGGGGCGGGCCACGCCGTGCGCGACATCCTTGGAGATGTCCAGCACCCGCGACTGCATCGCCGGCTGCGCCACGAGGTCGGCGATATTCAGCTCATGGCACACCGCGCCGACCCATTCCTCCAGCGTGTTCACCGACCACCTCCGCCTTTCGGGGTCCGGGATGCACTCTGCCACCTGTGGCCGGATCGCGGACCCTCAGGGTTCGAAGCTGTTGGGTAACGCCCTGGGCGTGCCGTGAGGTGTGGTGCGAGGGGACCCGGTGCGAGGGGACCCGGTGCGCGCGCCCCGCACCGGCGGGGCGAGGCTTCAGGCGTGCAGCCGACCCAGCACTCGCCGCAGCGCCGGGTGGTCAGCTATGCGCAGCGCGCGGGACGGATGACCCTGGGGCAGCAGCGCTCCTGGGAACGGAGCTGGGACCGGCTGGGCCGCGACATCACCGACCTGCCCGAGGCCCCGCTGGACACCGCTGCGTGGTTCGGCCGCGCGGCCCCAGTGGTGCTGGAGATCGGCTCGGGGATGGGCGAGTCCACCGCGACGATGGCCGCTGCGGCGCCCGACGTCGACCATCTCGCCGTCGAGGTCTACCAGCCCGGACTGGCCCAACTGCTGCTGCGCGCCGAGCACGCCGGGATCAGCAACCTGCGGCTGCTGCGCGGCGACGCGCAGCAATTGCTCACCGAGCACGTCGCGCCGGAGAGCCTGCACGGCGTGCGGATCTACTTCCCCGACCCCTGGCCCAAGCGGCGTCATCACAAGCGCCGTCTGGTGCGCCCGGAGTTCGTCCGGCTGGTGGCGTCCCGGCTGCGAGCAGGCGGCACGCTGCACCTGGCCACCGACTGGGAGCACTACGCCGCCGAGATACTCGCGGTGTGCGTGGCCGAACCCGCGCTACGCAACACGGCAGGCGACGGATTCGCCAAGCGGCCAACCTGGCGACCGATCACCAAATTCGAACAGCGCGCCCTGGACGAGGGCCGCACCGTGCGCGATCTGTTGTTCATCCGGGTGTGAGCTCGATCCGCTGTTCGTCGGGGTCAATTTCGATGCGCAGTTTATAGCTGACCGAGTGGCAAGCCTGATCTCATCACCGAAGTGCGGGGCAGTCACGAACACACTCCGCACGTCCGAAAGTGCTGACGTTTCTCCTTAACCCACTTCTCACCAGTAAGCCTGACATGAGCCAGATCAGTCCAGCCCCTACGTAATACAGGGATGGTGGCAAGTACCTCGACCCTCAGCCTCTCATCTGGGTAGGTCTCTAGCTGTTTGCCCTCAAAGATATAGGCAGCATCATCGCCACGCTGCCACCTGATCGTACAGTCCCCCGAGGGGAGGTACGCCCAAGCAGTAGGCGGTAGGCAGGCATATCGCCGCCGCGACTCATGGCCTGTACCCGCGCGCTTCCTTAGCCGTCTGGTTGATCAGCTCAACCAGGTTGTCAGCCTGGGCGGGGTCGAAGATCGCCTCAGAGGTAAACGGGTAGTCGTAAGAGGTGATCCATACCTTCCCCTGGTACGCCTCTACGTAGTAGGTGACATGGGCATCCGGGCCACGGCCTTTCACCACGAGTTTTCGCTGTGCTGTCACAGAGCATCGCCGCCGATGTTTTTGTGGACAGGACCGGCGACGGACGCCGGGGTACCAGCGTCGCCAGTACTGCCGGTCTTGGGGAACACGTCAAGTCCCGGCGAGGTTGTGTGCAGCTAGCACGAGGCGCTCACGGGGCCAGGTCGAGCCCCCACCACACATAGCCGGCCTCGTCGGTATGCTCGCCTAACACGCTGGTGGCAAGTGCCCCCATGAGTTCGAGCGCGACCGGCAGCGGATCACGTACAGGGATCGTCTCGGTCGTATTCTGCCTGGTCATGGTCCCTTTACCTCCGTTGCTGCCAGGCCGGTCTCGGTCGTACCCTGCGACCCAACCAGGCGTAGCGGGCCGAATACAGGGCGCCTGTCCGGCGACAGCCAGGCAAAAACCGGGCGTTCAGGTTGACCTGGAAAGATCGGTCTAAGTTCGGCGCTTGCCGTGAGCTTCAGCCTTGGCGACAGGTGGCGGTGGTGCAGGATGTGTATGACCGGGTCATGACCTTGATGGCAGCCTGAGGAGCACCGGTGACAGATGTGGACCACGCGAAGCAGGCCATTCGCGAGCGGGTGTGGTCATTGTTGGAGCGTGAGCATGCGACCCCGCCTGGTGTGTATGGCCGAATCCCCTCGTTCTTCGGCGCGGACCTCGCCGCTGACCGGCTTTCCACGCTCCCGGTCTGGCAAGCCGCACGAGTCATCAAGGCCGTCCCGGATACCGCGCAGCAACCCGTCCGTGCTCATGCGCTGCGCGAGGGCAAGCTCGTCTACATGGCGGTACCCAAGCTAGCCGACGAGCTACCATTCTACGTTCTTGACCCCGCCAGCTTGCCGATACCGCCGGAGGAAGCCGCCTCGAAAGATATGGCAGCGCGGGTGGCACTCAAAGTTGGTGTCGAGCAGATGCAACCCGTCGACCTCATCGTCTGTGGCAGCGTGGCCGTAAACCGACGTGGTGTACGCCTCGGCAAGGGCGCGGGATATTCGGACATCGAGGTTGCCTTGCTACAGGAGGCATGCCTGATCGGACCAAACACGACTATTGTGACCACGGTGCACTCCCTGCAGATCGTAGACGACGAGCTACCCGAGACTGAGCATGATTTCAGTGTGGATGTGATCGTCACGCCAGATGATGTAATTACGTGTGGCACTCCGCGCCGCCCCCACGGCCTCATCTGGACCGACCTCAATCCTGAGAAGATCGCTTCAATCCCTGTACTAGCGGCGCGTCACGATCGTTAGAACGAGGGCTGTATCTGGGGCGCACTCCGGTCTGAGTGTGGCGCTTGGAGCGCGGATGCTCGCCGAGATCGGTGACGATCACTCTCGATTCGACGGACCCCGAGCGTTGAAGGCCTTCGCTGGGGTCGCACCGGTGACCCGGGCCTCCGGCCGTGTCGAGCAGTTCCAGTCAGTGTCGCGGCCCGGGCCCGCCGTTCGCCCAGCAGCACCGGCAGCGTGCGGATGCCCAGCGGCGCGTCGTAGGGGATCTTGTCGGTGTGCTTGCCCAGGAGCACCGACGTGCACAGCAGCGCATAGGGCAGCGACGCCAGCAGCACCTGCCAGCTGATCGACCCGACCGCCGCGTAGTAGGTGCCACCGACCATCAGCGGTCCCCACACGACGAGCACGTCCGCCTCCCCCAGGCCGCGCTTCTTCAGCCGCAGCGGCGGCGCGGTGTAGCCCGCTGACAG
>JBOHGM010000199.1:0-1333 GCA_050699435.1 Pseudonocardiaceae bacterium
CATGACGAACCCCCGCGCCGAGGCCGGGCACGGGGGTTCGGGGTTCGTCGACGGGACGCGACGGACAGACCATACCTCCCCGGTCTCCCATTCCGTGCCCGCGCGGCTTCGCCGACGCCGGGCCGCCAGTTGGCGCTGCGAGCCGCTGGTGTCTGGCCTGTGGGATCCGTGGGCCGACCGGCAGCACCCGGACGACTGGACCGACCGGGAACTCGAGAGCTGGGCGGCCGCGGCCGGGCACCTGCAGGACACTGATCTGTACGGGCCGTGGCAGGTGCCCGAGTCGGTCAGGGTGGCGTGGCGCCGCCGGTCCTGTGCGTGTTGCCGGGGGGCGGCGTGAGCTGGACCGAGCACGGCACCCAGGTGCCCGACGTCGCGGTGTTCGACTTCTGCCCGGTCTGCCAGGAGCTGCCCGACTACTGCAGCTGCCCCAGACCGCCGCGGCCGGTACTGGCCGTCGCGGCGGCTGCTCAGCCACCCGAGGCGCCACCCGGCGCGCGTGCCCAGCTGGTCTGCCTGGCCGACGTCGCACCGGAGCGGGTCAGGTGGCTGTGGCCGGGCCGGTTGCCGGCGGGCAAGCTGGTCACGCTCGACGGTGACCCGGGACTGGGTAAGTCCACGCTGGCGATCACCCTCGCCGCGCACGTCTCCACCGGCCGCACCTGGCCGGACACCACCGTGTGCCCGCTCGGCGGTGTCGTGGTGCTCTCCGCCGAGGACGGCATGGCCGACACCATCCGCCCACGCCTGGACGCCGCCGGGGGTGACCCGGCGCGGGTGCACTGCCTCACCACGGTGCCCACCGTTACCGAGGACGGGCAGGCCATGACCCGGCCGCCGACGCTGGCCGACGTGGGCCATATCCGGGAGGTGATCGAGCGCAGCGGGGCGCGGTTGCTGATCGTGGACGTGCTGATGGCGTATCTGCCCGGCCGGGTCGACTCGCACCGCGACCAGGACGTGCGCGCCGTGCTGCACCGCCTCGCCGAGGTCGGCGAGCACACCGGGTGCACCGTGCTGCTGCTGCGCCACCTGAACAAGAACGGCGCCGGCCCCGCGATGTACCGCGGCGGGGGCAGCATCGGCATCGTGGGCGCTGCCCGCGCCGGCTACGTGGTGGCCCCCGACCCCGACGACGACACCGGCCAGGTCCGGGTACTCGCCTGCGTCAAGGCCAACCTGGCACCCCAGCCACCGAGCCTGACCTACCGGCTGGTGGAGTCCGAACCCGGTAGCGACGTCGCCCGGGTGGTGTGGGGCGAGGCTTCCGCGCACAGCGCTGCTGACCTCCTGCGCAGCGGGGACGCCGAGGAGGACCGCACCGAGCGCGACG
>JBOHGM010000199.1:1433-4443 GCA_050699435.1 Pseudonocardiaceae bacterium
GCGTCTGAACTGCGGAAACACCGCATCCGATCACCGAGAAACCGCAGGTCGTGAATCAGCGCCCGGCGCCCGGCGCGCGAGCACCTGACCGCCGGCCTGCCCCGCCTCGCCGAGGCCGACCGTCCCGACCCCGCCGAGCTGGCCCGGCAGCGCAGGCAGGCCAGCAAGGGGCTTCCCCGGCGCGGATCGCACCCTGATCGGCCGGTGCGGCTGTGACCAGCGCAAACAAGGGATAGGGGGTCGGAAATCACGATGATCACACAAGCGGAAGACCCGCTCATCTCCCTTATTCTCTCTCCGGCGAATACCCTGCGCGTCGATCATTGCCGATTCGATCAAGGAGTAAGCCTGTGACCACTGCTTATGAAGACCCGGCAGACAGCGCCCGGCAACTGGTCGTGGCTGCGCTGCCGATCGCGATGGAGACCGAGGGTGCCGGTCCTGACCAGGCTGCGCAGACGCTGAGCGCGCTCGCAGCCGAGACCGGTCCGGAAGTCGTCGAGTGCTTGGCGGTGGCCGCCGCGGTGATGACGGATGTCGCGATGCGGACCCGCAGCGTGGACATGGCGGCCACGATGCGGCAGCTGGGGGCGGCGCTGCAGGTGTGGGACCAGGCCCGCAGGGACCGGCCGTGACGGCACGTCACCCGTTATGCTGTGTCCCGTACGTCCCAAACAAGGTGAGTGCTCCGCACCCTTGCTTGCCGGCTCTTGTGAGTGCTCCGCACCGGGAGAGGGCGGGAGGTACGGGACGCGCCCAGGCTTCCCGCGGGGGCCGTGTGAGTGCTCCGCACCGCGGCCGGGAGAGGCCCAGCTCAGGCGCGGGTGATCGCGCACGCATCCCGTATCTGTGAGGAGTACCTGTGTCCACCGCTGACCTGCCCACTGCTGCGCAGCTGCGCGCCGAGATCCCTCTCGATGACCTTGGCTACGGCAGGGGCCCGCACAGCAACGCCGCTACCGACCTCGAACGCGTGCAACGCGTGCTCGGCGCCCAGTCCGGCAAGCTGGTCCGCTTCGCCGGTCGTGAGCTGAAGGCGTCGGAGCAGCGTGACAGGGACGCCGTGGCCCTGGAGGTCAAAGCGCTCGCCACGCTGGCCGAGGAGATCGAGGCCAAGTCCGCGCCGGAGACCTGGCGGAAACTGCGGTTCGGACAGGAGGGGCACTCCTCGGCGGCCGAGCGCCCGATGGTGCTGACCCGGGACCAGTCGGTGACGGACTGGATGCGCGGCCGCGGGCAGATCCGCAGCGAGGACACTGGGCTGAGCTTCGATCGCTACATCCGGGGTCTGGCCACCGGCGAGTGGGACGGCGCGGAGCGTGAGCTGGCCCGGTTCAAGCTGGCCATGAGCGAGGGCACCACGACGGCCGGCGGGCACCTGGTGCCGAGCCCGCTGTCCGGGCGGATCATCGACCTGGCCCGCAACGCCTCGCGGGTGATGCAGGCCGGCGCGGTGACGGTGCCGATGACCGCGCAGACGTTGAAGGTGGCCCGGCTGACCGGGGAAGGTTCCCCGGCGTGGCACGCCGAGAACGCCGCGGTCACCGACGCGGATCTGGCCTTCGACGCGGTCACCTTCACCGCCCGCACCCTGACCCGGCTGGTCAAGGTCAGTGTCGAGTTGTTCGAGGACGCCGACCCGTCCAGTGGGGAGATCATCGCCCGCAGCTTCGCCGCGCAGATCGCGCTGGAGCTCGACCGGGTGGCGCTGCGCGGGTCGGGCACGGCCCCGGAGCCCCGCGGGGTGCTCAACTCCACCGGGGTCACGCTCACCGACCACGGCGCGAACGGCGCGGCCATCACCAACTACGACTGGTGGCTCGACGCGATCGGCACCGTGCGGAACCAGAACTTCGAGCCGACCGCGCACATCCAGGCACCGCGTAGCGCGACGTCGCTGTCGAAGCTGAAGGAGTCGAGCACCCTTGCCTATCTGGCGCCGCCGGCCGGGCTGTCGCCGATGCTGCCCACCAAGCAGATCCCGACCAACC
Organism: Pseudonocardiaceae bacterium; assembly: GCA_050699435.1. Classification (GTDB taxonomy): domain Bacteria; phylum Actinomycetota; class Actinomycetes; order Mycobacteriales; family Pseudonocardiaceae. Next base: position 3,425 of record JBOHGM010000199.1, read on the forward strand.
TGACGGTGGGCACCAGCACCGACTGCTCCGAGGTCTACACCGGGCAGTGGGACCAGCTGATGATCGGCATGCGCACCGATTTCCGGTTGCTGTTCCTCAACCAGCGCTACCTCGACAACCTGCAGTACGCGTTCCTGGCCTACCTGCGCGCCGATGTGCAGCTCGCCCACGGCGAGGCGTTCGTCGTCGACCGGGGGGTGCGCGGCTGATGGCCCTGGACACGACCAGCCCGGCGGACGAGGAGGAGACGCTCAGCCAGGCCGCCGGGTCCACCGCGCCGGACGCCCCCCAGCTCGCCGAGGTCGACCTGCTCATCGAGCGGCCCGACCTCGGCCCCGGCTGCTCCACGCTCATCGTGGCCGGTGACCCGATCCCGCCGAACCTGGCCCGGCTGCCCAGCGCGCCGTACCGGCCGAGCGTGATGCTCACCAAGGCGGGAAGGCGCCGGACATGAGCCTGTGGGTGCTGGTGCACCTGCCCCGCGACAACGAGGCCGCCCGCGAGGCCGCGGGGCAGGTGCCCTACCGGAACCCCAACGAGGGCTCGGCGCCGCTGCCCCCCACTGATGGCGGCTACGACACGTTGGCGGGCACGCCCGGCATGCGCAGCCTCAGACCGGACCGCCGATAGGCCGACCGGCCGCCGGGAGCAACGGGGCGGAAGCGGCGACGGTGGGAACGCTTCCGGCTCAAACCGGCGACCGGCCGGGTCTTACAGCCGCAGCAGCGGTGCGGCTACGGCGGCCCGACCGAGGCTGGCCCTCCGGGTGGCTCACCGCGCCTGCCCAGGCCCGGGCCCGGGCACCTGCCGGTCCTTGCGGCGCCGGCGCCGCTGGGCGGCGTCGCACTCGCGGCACGGCCCGACGTGGAAGGCCGGGCCACCGACCACCGGGTGCGGGCACTCACCGACCAGCACCCACCCCATCGGCCGGTCATCGTCGCCGTCCTCCGGCGCGCTGAGGTCCGGCTGGTCGCCCGCCGAGTACTCGGCCGCCACCCGCACGCACCCCTTGCAATACC
>JBOHGM010000200.1:0-4307 GCA_050699435.1 Pseudonocardiaceae bacterium
TTGGTCGACCACGATCACGCCGTCGCGGCCGGACAGCGAGCCGTGGATCAGCGAGCTCTTGCCCGACCCGGCGACGCCGGTGACCACGGTCAGCACGCCGAGCGGGATGTCGACGTCGACGTCCTTGAGGTTGTGCAGGGTGGCGCCCGTGATCGACAGCTGTCCGCGGGGGTGCCGCAGGTGCTCGCGCAGCCGCACCCGGTGATCCAGGTGCCGCCCGGTCAGGGTGCCGGAGCTGCGGAGCTCGGCCACGTCCCGGTGAAGCACACCTGGCCCCCGGCCGGCCCCGCCCCCGGGCCCAGGTCGACCACGTGGTCGGCGATCTCGATCACCTCGGGCTTGTGCTCGACGACCAGGACCGTGTTGCCCTTGTCGCGCAGCAGCAGCAACAGATTGTTCATCCGCGCAATGTCGTGTGGGTGCAGTCCGATCGTCGGTTCGTCGAACACGTAGGTGACGTCGGTCAGGCTGGAACCGAGATGGCGGACCATCTTCACCCGCTGGGCCTCACCTCCGGACAGGGTGGCGGACCCACGGTCCAGACTCAGGTAGCCCAGGCCGATCTCGACCAGCGAGTCCAGGGTGCCCCGCAGGGTGGCCAGCAGCGGCCCCACCGACGGATCCTCGATACCCCGGACGAAGCCGGCCAGGTCGCTGATCTGCATGGCCGAGCAGTCTGCGATGTTGTGCCCGTCGATCGTCGAGGACAGCGCGGCCGGATTGAGCCTGGTGCCGCCGCAGGCCTTGCAGTCGGTGAACACCACCGCCCGGTCGACGAACGCCCGGATGTGCGGCTGCATCGACTCCCGCTCCTTGGCGAGGTAGAGCCGCTGCACCTTCACCACGAGCCCTTCGTAGGTCACGTTGGTGCTGCCTAGTTTGATCTTGATGGCGGGTTTGTGCAGGAGGTTCTCCCACTGGCTGGGGCTGTAGTCCTTCAGCTTGAGGTCGGGATCGACGAAGCCGGAGTGGACGTAGGTCTGCACATACCAGGTGTCCACGGTGAACCCGGGGACGGTGATCGCTCCCTCGTTGAGGGAGCGATCGGTGTCCACGAGCTGGGCGGCGTCGATCTCCGACACCCGCCCGAGGCCCTCGCATTCGGGGCACATGCCCTCTGGGAGGTTGAAGCTGAAGGCGGTCGAGGGGCCGACGTGCGGGGTGCCGACGCGGCTGAAGATGATCCGCAGCATCGTGTGGGCGTCGGTCGCGGTGCCGACCGTGGAGCGGGAATTGGCCCCCATCCGTTCCTGGTCGACCACGATCGCCGCGCTCAGGTTGCGCAAGGCGTCCACATCGGGCCGGCCCAGGCTCGGCATGAACGACTGGATGAACGCCGTATAGGTCTCGTTGATCAGCCGCTGCGACTCCGCGGCGATGGTGCTGAAGACGAGGGAGGACTTCCCGGACCCGGAGACCCCGGTGAAGACGGTGAGGCGGCGCTTGGGGATGTCGAGTGAGATGTCGGCCAGGTTGTTCGCTCTGGCGCCGCGGACCTCGATCACGTCGTGGCTGTCCGCGGCGGACCGCAGCCCAGGCGTCACCGGGACAGCCTCGGGATGATGGACGAATCGGAACCCATACCGTTGTCCTGATACCCTTACGACGTAAAAGAAATGACTCAAACGAGGCTACTTTACGAGCTGGGGGAGGGTTGGCGGGCTGAAGCCTTCGAGGTCGGGCTCACGGTCCTCCTGGACGGGATCGACGCGAGCATGACCAGGGCCGGGGTCTGACCACCCCCGTGACCCGGTCAGCGAAACGGTAGTTGCGAAGATCGAGTGGCTGCCCGCTAGCCTGCGCAGGGTGACCGTAACGGGGGACAGCCCGCCCAGTGACGACGAGCGTGCCCAGATCGTCCAGCGTCTCACCGAGCACGTCAGCACCGGCCATCTCACGCTCGGGGAATTCGACGAGCGGGTGCAGCGGGTGTACGCCGCCATCAGCAGCGCCGACCTCGGGCTGGCCACCCGCGACCTTCCCGCGCTGCCCAGTGCTGCGTCCTCCCGCCAGCCGCCGCCGCGCTGGCTCGTCTCGGTGTTCGGCGGCTCCACCGTCACCGGCCGTTGGCGGCTGGGCCGACGGCTGCGCTGCGTTGCCCTGTTCGGCGGTGACGACGTCGACTTCCGCAACGCAGTGCTGGATGACGACGCGCCTCGGATCACCGCGATCGCCGTGTTCGGTGGCCACGATCTGTACCTGCCGGCCGGCCTCGACGTTCGGGTGACCGGTTTCGCGTTGTTCGGTGGCAATGAGGTGCACGGCGGGCAGGAGGCCGTCGCGCCCGGTGGGCCGGTGGTGAACGTCCGAGTGTTCTCGCTGTTCGGCGGGACCGATGTGTGGTATGTGCCACCGGATGCCGCCAACCTGTCACTACGCAAAGTGAAGCGGCGGATCAAGAAACGGACCTGAGACGGTCGCGAGTCATTCGTCACCATGAACAGGTGGTCAAGAGATCGCGTGGACGTACGACGTCGCGCGCGTCCGGGGTTGTGCTGGGTGGGAGGGATCTTCGCGGGAGCCCTGGACGACTCCGACACGTGCCGAACCCTATGGTGTCGTGCAGTCACGACCAGAGCCGGTCAAGCGGCAGTACGTACAGTCGATCGTCGACGAGTGCACCACGTTCCCCCAGGTAGAGCAAGACGCCACAGGTGAATGCGTCACCCAGCTTGTCACGCAGCCGGGTGAGGCCCCGCAGGTCCTCCGGCCGGTAGGATGCCCCGGCCTTGATCTCGATTGCGAAGCAGCGCCCGTCGTGGTGCTCGACCACGAGGTCCACTTCGTGACCATCGGAGGTGCGGTAATGCCCGCAGCGCAGCGACTCATCGATCCAGCTTGCCTGCTTGAGGAGCTCGTTGACGGCGAACGTTTCGAGCAGGTGCCCGAATTCGGTCATGGCCGCCGGCAGGCGCCGGGAAAGGGCACGCTCGGTGAGACCCAGTAGCCAGCCGCCAAGTCCGGAGTCGACAAGGTGAATCTTCGGTAGCTTGTTCACCCGCGCACCCAGAGTTATTCCCCATGCGGGAATGCGATGGACGAGGAAAACCGCCTCGAGCAAACGCAGATAGTCCTCACCGAGTGCAGCCTTGATCCCGGAGCCTCGCGCGGCTTGCGCGATGTTGAGGATCTGTCCGGTTTGCGCTGCAATTGTCCGGAGGAATTCCGGTAGCACGGCACCCTGGTGGATGTTCCGAATGTCGAGAACATCTCGTTCGACCACGAGGTTAAGGTAGTCCTCGTACCACCGCGCGCGCGGACGCCCAGGACGTCGTCGCAGAACCGCGGGGAGACCCCCGGCCAGCACGCGTTCCACGTACTGCTCCCGGGAGGTCCGGGAGAGGGCGGTGGGGACGGTGGGCGAGTCGTCGGCCAGCAGGGTGGTGAGGAAGGTCTCGACGGTGCCGGTGATCTCACCCTGGGACAGCGGCCAGACCGTCACGACGTGGACTCGTCCGGTGAGCGACTGCGCCGTCCGGGGTAGCGTTGAGTAGCGGGTGGGGCCGGTCAGCAGGAAATGACCGGGCCGAGTGTCCCGGTTCAGCTCGGCCTTGATCGCGTCGAGTATCTCCGGTATGTGCTGGAACTCGTCGATCATGACCGGGGGATGGCCTGCGACGAACAGCGCCAGATCCTGGGCGACGAGCCGCCTGGTCGTCGTGTCGTCGAGGTCGATGACGTCCACGCCGTGATCGTGTGCCAGGCACCGCAGGAGTGTGCTCTTGCCAACAGTCCGCGGGCCGGTGAGCACGATGACCGGTTCGTCCATCATGAGCCCCCGCACCACCGGCTCCAATCGGCGGGGCTTGATCACGTCCAGCACGATGCTCATGTCAGGAGAGGATACGCCTCGTTCCGTGATCTGAGGGCTATTAGAGTCGCGATCTGAGCGCTATCTGAGTTGGAATCCGACGGCGGCCTAAGTCGCAAGTCGAGCCTTCTTGAGGTTGCAGCCCGCGCGCGTCCGGGGCTCACGGGTGGGGGTGGCGGGGGCGCGGCTGGCAGTGTGGGCAGGTGTAGGAGGAGCGGTTCATGAAGGACTCGCGCCGGATCGCGGTGCCGCAGCGCGGGCAAGCCCGCCCAGCCTGCCCGTAGGCCGCCAGGGAGCGGTCGAAGTAGCCGGAGGCGCCGTTGACGTTGACGTAGAGCGCGTCGAAGGAGGTGCCTCCCGCTGCCAGCGCCTCGGTCATCACCTCGGTGGCGGCGGCCAGCACGCTGCGGCTTTGCGCGCGGGTCAGCGTCGCGGTGGGCCTGGCCCAGTGCAGCCGAGCCCGCCACAGCGCCTCGTCGGCGTAGATGTTGCCGAT
>JBOHGM010000201.1:0-2675 GCA_050699435.1 Pseudonocardiaceae bacterium
GAATCAGCCGCGGTCGCCGCGGCTGATTCTTCCCAAACGACGATCACGGGGCCGGGTTGACGGCGTACTGTCTGCGCGGGGACTGGCAGGGGCCCCGTGCCTGAGGTCGTGGCAGTGACCAGCCACCGTTCATGATCGCTGAGACAGCCATCGGTCCAAGGCTGTGAGAAGTGCGGCTGTAGTACCAGGCGAGCGGACGTGGTCAGGACGGCGCCTGGATTCAGGGGCGCGAGCCAATTCCCCCGAGCGGTCAGGCATAGGACACCCCGGGGGCCGCAGGTCCGCGGCCCCCGGGTGATCAGATTCGCTGCTTAGTTGAAGGAGTCTCCGCAGGCGCACGAACCACCCGCGTTGGGGTTGTCGATAGTGAAGCCCTGCTTCTCGATGGTGTCGACGAAGTCGATCACGGCGCCCTGCAGGTAGGGCGTGCTCATCCGGTCCACCACGACGGCAAGGCCGTTGAAATCCCGCTTCGCGTCACCATCAAGCGTGCGCTCGTCGAAGAACAGCTGGTAGCGCAGCCCGGCACAGCCACCCGGCTGCACCGCGATGCGCAGGTGCATATCGGACCGGCCCTCTTGATCGAGCAGCGCCTTCGCCTTGGCGGCGGCGACTTCGGTCAGCTCGACACCGTGCGTCGGTGCCTTGGTGTCGGCGATGTTCTCGACGGTCATGACTCTCCCTGGGGATCGGCGCTCGGCACGGACGTCCTGGTTGCACCAGGGCAACACCCGCGACCGACGGGTGATTCCCGTACGTCCATGGTGACACACTGAATGGCTCAGTGTCCGACCCACTTCAGTGCCCGCCCCACTGACGAGCGGCCTGCTCAGCAACTGCCTCCAGCGTACCCCCCGGGTCGGCCAATGCGGCGCGCACCGAGCCGGCCAGCTCCGCAGCGGCGTACGCGGCAGTAATGCCGGCCGCGGCCGCCTCCCGCCGACCCACCGACACCTGACCGGCCACCACGAGGCAGGGCACGCCCCGGCACGCAGCCCTTTCGGCGAGCGCTGTGATCAGCTTGCCGCGCAGCGACTGCCAGTCGAAGCTGCCCTCGCCGGTGACCACCAGATCAGCGGTGTCCAGTGCGGCGTCCAGCCCGGTGCGTGCGGCCACCAGTTGGGCACCGGACACCCGCTCGGCGCCCAGCCCGAGCAGCGCCGCACCGAGCCCACCGGCCGCCCCGGCCGCGGGCAACTCCCGAACCACTCGCCCGGTCGCCCCCTCCAGCACGTCGGCCCACCGGGTCAGCGCCGACTCCAGCTCCCGCACCTGGTCGGGTCCGGCGCCCTTCTGCGGCCCGAACACCTCGGCGGCACCGTGCCTGCCCAGCAACGGGTTGGTCACGTCTGCGGCCGCGACCAGTCGCAGGCCGTCCAGCTCGGCGTGCCCGTCCAGCCGCGCGCACCGGATCAGGGCAGCGCCGCCGGGCGGCAGGGGCCGGCCCTCGGTGTCCACTGCGACCGCACCGAGCGCGGCCAGCGCGCCGGCGCCTCCATCAGAGCTGGCCGAGCCGCCCAGGCCCACCACGGCGGTGCGCAGGCCGGCGGTGCGCACCTCGGCAAGCAGCTCCCCCACGCCGCGGCTGGTCGCGGTCCGGGCGTCCCGCCGCGCGGAGGGCACCAGGTGCAGGCCGCAGGCCTGCGCACTCTCCACATAGCCGGTCCCCTCGTGCTCCAGCCAGTAGGCTGTCACCGGCTCGCTCGCCGGGCCGGTGACCTGCCTGGTGTGCACTCTCCCAATCAGTACGGCGTGCAGCACTGCGACGAACCCTGGGCCGCCGTCAGCCAGCGGTCGCAGCACCACCTCATCGGAGGGGGCGGCCCGATGCCAGCCCCGCCCGATGGCCTCGGCCGCCGCCACCGCGGTCAGGGTCCCGCCGAAACAGTCCGGGGCGATCAGCACGCGCACGCCGGGCGACGCTACGCCCCCGGCCGGTTGTCCTAGGCTGGACACCGTGAGGTTCCTGCGCGGCAAGACCCATCCCGGAGCCGCCAGCCCCGAGCAGGAGCCGGCGGCCGAGATGGCAGCCGGCCCGGACGACCCGGCAGCGCGGTCCCGTACCCCCGGCAAGGGCAGGCCCACCCCCAGCCGCCGGGAAGCCGAGGCCCGCAAGCGGGGGCCTGCACCACCACCACCGAAGACCCAGCGTGAAGCGCTGCGCCGGATGCGCGGGTCCAAAGTCGAACGCCGGAAGGCCGCGGCGGCGCGCCGCGAGCGGATGATGGCCGGCGACGAGAAGTACCTGCTGCCGCGCGACCGCGGGCCGGTGAAGGCCTACGCCCGGGATCTGGTGGACTCCCGCCGCAACGTCGCCGGCCTGTTCATGCCGCTGGCCCTGCTGGTGGTGCTGGTGATCCTCATCCCGTCCCCCGCGGTACAGCAGTACGTGTCGCTGCTGTCCATGGCGATGCTCATCATGATGCTCGCGGAGGGCGTGCTGCTCGGCCGGATCATCAACCGCCGGGTCCGGGAACGATTCCCGGACGCTTCGGTGTCCCGGCTCGGCTTGGGGTTCTACGCGCTGACCAGGGCCACCCAGCTGCGTCGGCTGCGGGTACCCAAGCCACGCATCGGTCACGGCGATCCGATCCCTTAGCCCCGAAACCGGGCAGCTGCCCCCGGGCCACAGGTTCAGGGCCACAGGTTCAGGGCCACAGGTTCAGGGCCACAGG
>JBOHGM010000201.1:2775-4258 GCA_050699435.1 Pseudonocardiaceae bacterium
GGGCCACAGGTTCAGGGCCACAGGTTCAGGGCCACAGGTTCAGGGCCACAGGCTCAGGGCCACAGGCTCATCGGGCCGTAGACCTCCTCGGTGCCGTCGAGCAGGGTTACTGCCTGCACACCACTGTCAAGCAGGCCCTGCCATTCCCGGCCGAGCCACTCCTCGGCGTCGTCCTGATCGTCGAACGTGATCTCCGGACCGGGCGCCACCGCGCCGTTCGGATCCTCGTAACGCCACCGCAGAGCCATCTCGTGCTCCCGTCTGCTGCCCTCGTCGAGGTGCTCGGGGACGGTAGCGTCAAGGGTCCCCGGCTGCGAGGAGGGTCAGGTGCGGACGTTGGTGCTCGGCGGTGCCCGCTCGGGCAAATCCGCGCATGCGGAGGGCCTGCTGGGCGATACCCGGGTGCAGTACCTGGCGACCGCCCGGCGGAAACCCGACGACCCCGACTGGGCGGCCCGGATCGCTGCGCACGTCGCCCGTCGGCCGCCTGGCTGGCACACCGTCGAGCCGGCTGACCTGCCGGCCGCGCTGCACACCGCAGACCAGGTGCCGATTCTGGTGGACGACATGGCTACCTGGCTGACCGGTGAGCTGGACGACGCGGACGCCTGGGGGGGCGGCCCCGACGCGGTGCTGGCCAGCCGGGCGCGGTGCGCTGAGCTGGTGGCTGCGGTAGCGGCCTGCCCGGCCAGGCTGGTGCTGGTCAGTGCCGAGGTGGGACTCGGCGTGGTACCCGCCACCCGGGCCGGTCGGCTGTTCCGCGACGAGCTCGGCGCGCTCAACGCCGAGCTGGCCGCGGTATGCGACGAGGTGCTGCTGCTGGTGGCGGGGCTGCCCGTGCGGCTGCGCTAGCCACCGCTAGCCCGGCACGTGACACCGTCTATTACATTCTAGGTAAGGGTGGAATCGGACGGGTCGGTCGTTGTGGTGTGGGTGATCGCCCGGCGCAACGACGACGAGGAGTATCACCTGGCGGTGTCTCGGCTACGGCTCCACCCCGCCGAGGCGGCCCAGGAGTTCGCGGTCGTTCTTGACGAGATCTGGAACCCAGACTGCGGCCCACCGAGTACCCGAGGAGCACCGCGTGGAGTTCCCCCCAGTTACCCCGCCCGACCAGCAGGCCCACCGGGCAGCGGTGGCCCGGCACGAACAGTTGACCAAGCCGGCGGGCTCCTTGGGCCGACTGGAGGAACTGGGCGTCTGGGTGGCCGCCTGTCAGGGGACCTGCCCGCCACACCCGTTCGCCCGGCCACAGGTGGTGGTGTTCGCCGGCGACCACGGCATCGCCGCCCAGCGGGTCTCCGCCTACCCGAGCGAGGTCACCCGGCAGATGGTGGGCAACTTTCTCGGCGGGGGGGCGGCAGTGAACGTGCTCGCCACCGCGACCGGGACAACGGTGCGGGTGGTGGACATCGCCGTCGACAACGCGCCGGAGCGTGCCCCGGACACTGCCCCAGACGCCGACCCGGCCGCCGCGCCCGAG
>JBOHGM010000202.1:0-4229 GCA_050699435.1 Pseudonocardiaceae bacterium
CGAGTAGCACTACACCCTCCACAGTGGGCGTTATCTGGGTGGTGTAGGGCCATAATGCAGGCACGGAACGTTTTTTTCCCTCGTGATGTGGCGTTCCCTCGTGATGTGGCGTTCCCTCGTGATGTGGCGTTCCCTCGTGATGTGGATAGTGGCTGGGGGTTCGGTGGGGCTGGTGCTGCGGGCCGTCGAGGTGGCTGGACCATGCCGATGGCGGTGGTTGCTGATCGACGAAGGGTCGGGCGTGCTGCTGGCCGATCACCAGGTGACGCTCGATCCGGATGCCGCCGAGACGGAGGCGTTCGGGGATCTGTACCGGTTCCTGCGGTGGCGGGCGGATCCGGACCGCCGGGTGTCCAGCGAGGCGGAACTGGTCCGCCGGGTGGGGAGCTGGATCGGGTCTGTGGTGCTGGGCACCCGCATCGGCCGGGCCATTGCGACGGCGGCGCCGGTGACCGTGCGGGTACAGGTGCCGCCGGGAGCGGAGTTTCTGGCTTACCGCCCGGTGGAGCTGGCTCATGTCGACGGGGTGCCACTGGCCGCCCGGGGCGATGTGGCGCTGGTCTATGAGCTTGCTGCCTCGGACCGGCTGGCGAAGGCAGCGGTGGGCGAGGCGCTGCGGGTGCTCGCGGTGTTCAGCCTGCCCACGGCCGCCTCCGCACCGGCGCTTCGCCGGGAGCGCTACCAGCTCTCCCGGTTGGTGCGCAGAGTTGCCGCGAGGAGCCGTCGACGGGTGGAGCTGCAGGTCGTGCAGTACGGCGTCACCCGGGGGGTGCTTGCTGAGCTGGCCGGATCCGGGGGCGGCTGGGATGTGCTGCACCTGTCCGGGCATGGCGGGGTGGGGGAGTTCTTGCTGGAGAGACCGGACGGGTCCGCGGACCCGGTGTCCACCGCGGAGCTGATCGGATTGCTGCGCCCGGCTCGGCGGCGGCTCAAGCTGGCGGTGGTCTCGGCGTTCCAGTCCGCGGCGGCGACCACCGCAGAGAGCTTGCGCTGGCTGGGCTTGGACGACCCGGCGACGGAGCTGGAGACCCAGGTCGGCCGGGAGGCCGTGAGCTCCGTGGGGATGGCGCGAGCGCTGGTGGCGGAGCTGGGCTGCGCGGTGGTAGCGATGCGTTACCCGGTGGTCGACGACTTCGCGCTCGGATTCTCCGAGGTGCTCTACGACCAGATGTTCCGCAACTCCCAGCCGCTGGACCGGGCCGTGTCGGCCGCAGCGGGCACCGCGTCGGCACCGGACCGGCCGGCGATCTCGGTGGCCACTCCGGCGCTCTTCGGGGCCTCGGCGGCTGGGTTGTCTCTGGAGCCTCCCTTCGGGCCACCGGTACTGGACCCCGCCGCCGAGGTGATGACCGGCTTCCCGGCTGAGCCACTCCGGTTCGTCGGTCGTGGCGAGGCGATGGCCGCCGCCGGCGCCGTCCTGGCCCCGGCCTCCGGTCGCACCGCAGTGGTGCTGCACGGGATGGCCGGGGTGGGCACGACCACGTGCGCACTGGAGCTGGCCTACCGCCACCAGCAGGCGTTCGATGCGCTGGCGTTCTGGTCGGCCCCGATCGACCCGGACCAGTCCGGCGACGCGCTGCGGCTGCTGGCGTTGGCCTTGGATGTGCAGCTGGGGGACCACGGGCCGGCGATGGGCGACAAGATCGGCACCCCGGAAGGTCTGAAGAACTTCCTGCCCACCCTCACCGCCGTCCTCACCGCCGCGCGCCTGCTGCTGGTCCTGGATAACCTCGATACCTTGCTTACTCCGGACGGCCAGTGGCGCGACCGTCGCTGGGGGCCACTGGTCGGTGCGCTGACCGGCCATGCCGGGTCCTCGCGGGTGATTCTGGCCAGCCGAATCGCGCCGGCCGGGCTGGATCCCGGCCCGGTGCTGGACCTGCCGGTGCCCGCGCTGTCCCGGGACGAGTCCCTGCTGCTGACCCGGGAGCTGCCGAATCTGCGCGCGTTACTGCCCACCGGATCCGTCCGGGCTGGGCCCGCCACCGCGGACCCAGCGCTGAGCGGCGGCGTGCTCACCCTGGTCCAGGGCCATCCCACGCTGCTGGAGCTTGCCGACGCGGTCGCAGCCGACCCGGACCGGCTGGCCGTCCAGCTGGTTACGGTCACCGCAGCCGTGGACGGGGCGGCGCTGGAGGCGTTTCTCACCGAGGGGGCCACCAGGCTGGACGACGAGCAGATCCTGCAGGCCCTGACCGCATGGGCCGCCGAGGCAGTCGCGACGCTGCCCGCCCCGTCGCGACTGCTATTGCAGGCGCTGTGCCGGATCGAGGAGACCGACCGGAGTACGACGGTCCTGCACGGGAACTGGGCTGCCCTGTGGGGGCGCTCGGACCAGCCCGGCGAACCACCACCGCTCGCCACGTGGGTCGCTCCGCTGATCGCCGCCGCGCTGATCGCCGCCGACCCGATCGATGATCCGGCCGATCCGAACGGGGCCGTGCGCTACCGGATCCACCGCAGTGTCGCCGAGGCCATCCAGGCAGCCACCCCCGAGCCGGTCACTGCCGCGGTCGACGCGCAGCTCGCCGCCTGGTGGACCGCGGTCGGCGACTGGGGGATCGAGCAGGAGCAGGCCGGCCAGGACACCAGCCGACTCGTGTTGCACGCCAGCCTGGCGGCCGCCCGCTACACGCTGCGGCAACGGGACTGGAACTCCGCCAGCTGCCTGCTCGAACGCGCCCTGATCCGGGACAGCTACGCCCCGGCCACGGCGCTCGCGGTCCTTCCCTCGCTGCGGCGCATCGCCGATGCCACCGGCGCCCTCAAGGACCTCGTCGTGCTCGCCGCAGCGCTGCGGAAAGTGGATCCCAATGAGGCCGAAACGTTGTTGCGCCGCGCCTACGAGCAGGCCGCCACCGCCGGGGACCACCAGCTCGCCTCCACCACCGCCGGCGATCTGGTCACCCTGCTACGGGACCAGGGCAGGCTTCGCGAGGCGCTCACGCTGGCCCACCAGAAGATCGAACACACCAGCCAGGCCGGGTTCGGGTCCTGGACCCAACTGAGTGACCAGGGCCGGCGGCTGCAGATCCTCAGCATGCTAGGCCACCATGAGCAGGTCCTCATCGACCTGCCTACGTTGCGGGCCCGCATGGCCGACCTGCCCGACCAGCGCGCCGACAATGACCGGGTGAACCCGTGGAACGTCCGGGAGGGAATTCTTGACGTCGGCCGCCGCGCCGCGGTGGCCTTACAGCGGTGGGAGGAGGCGCTCGACCTCAACGATGAGATGGTCAGCATCCAGCGGCGGCGCGGTGCCGGCCCCTACCCGATCGCCCGCACCCGGTTCGACAACTACGTTCCGCTGCTTGGTCTTGGCCGGCTGGCCGATGTCGACCAACTGCTGCGTGACTGCCAGGACGTCTTCGACACCGCCAGTGATGTGACCCAGCTCGCTGTGGTCTATGGGGCCCGCGCCGACCTGGCAGACAAGCGTGACCACCCGCAGGACGCCGTCGATCTCCAGCGCACCTCGCTGCGCCTGCGGTACCTCCGCGCCGACCCGCGCGAGATCTCGGCGGCGCACCACAACCTCGCCACGTACCTGTCCCGCGCCTCCGGGAACTCCGCCGAGCAACGCGCCCACCGCCTCACCACGTCGCTGCTCAACCACCTCACCGGCGACACCCGCGAACTCACCAGGACGCTCGGCGTGCTGGCCGGCGAACTCCGCACCGACACCAGCGGCTCCCACGCGCCGGTGCTGCCCACGACGCTGTCCGAGATCATCCGCCTGGTCGACGCCGGTGACGGGGTTCGTGTCGGCGAGCTCGTCGGCGCGCTGTGCCCCGACCCCGCCGCCGCCGGGCGCATCCTGGCCGACCTGTTAGCCACCGCTGCGGCCTCGGCCCACCAGCAAGCGGACCAGGCACCCATCGGGCCTGGGCATCTCCTCGCGGCGTGGGAACCGATCATCACCGCGGTGGGCGCCGCGGCGACGAACGTGGGCAACCCGACCGAACTCACCGATCTCCTCGACGACATCGCTACCACCGACTGGGCTGCCCTGGTCGCCGCGCTACGCCGGGTGCTGGCCGGGGACCGCCACCGCGAGCAGCTCATCACCGGTCTCGACGACCTCGGCGCCGCCATCCTCACCGCCACCCTCGAGCGCCTGCGCACCGACCCCGAGCCATAACTATGCTCGAGGTCAGGGTAGTGGCCTGACGACCACACTGGGCGTTGAAGGCAACGCTCGAACGCAGTGGTACTGCGTCGGCCGACCC
>JBOHGM010000203.1:0-4172 GCA_050699435.1 Pseudonocardiaceae bacterium
AGTGGGTCGTCATCAGTTCCACTCCTCGGCGCGTTTGCTGTGGGTCTGGGCTTCCTGCAACAGTCGCTCGGCGCCGTGGTGTGACAGCCTGGCGATGCTGGTGTAGTCGGCTGCGATCTGGACGTGCAGGCTGCGGCGCCTGCTGCCGCAGAACGGATCGGTGACGACCCACAGCGCGGCGATGAGCCTGGTCAACGACTCGAATGAGGGCTGTGGCGCGGTCTGCTCCAGCAGTGCGTGCACCTCCTCCATCGGGGCGAGCGGATCATCCTGGGGATGTCTGCGGCGAGGCGCCGAGGTGACCGAGGTCAGCAACGTCAGCCACGCCGTGGCGTCGTCGTGGAGGAGACGCTCGTGCATGCGCTGGGTCACGAATGCCAGGTCGTTGTTGGCCAGCGCATAGCAGAACTCACCCGTCAGGTCATCGGATGCCTTGCAATAGGCACGGTGCCAGTCGAACACCTTCGACCACCCGGGCAGGCCGTCGGTGTCCCGCCGGGCCAGCTCACGCAGCAGCAGCCGGCGCAGCAGCACCGGACCGGCCCCCTCGGCCGCGGGCCACAGCACCGGATCGATGATCGCCACGTAACCGGCCTGGCTACCGGCCAGCAGTGGGCTGGTGGCCAGCCGCAGTCCGTGCTCCCGCTCACGGGACGCCGCGCAGGTGACCAGGTCGCCGAAGGTGTCCTGGGGAAAGTCGACGAGCAGGCGCTGGCGCATCCCTTCCGCGACCGTCAGCCGCTCCGGGGGGGCACCGGGTGCTCGCTGGTCGAGCACCGCGGCCGGCTCGTCCCGGTTCGCCGGGCGCTCGGCGATCGCGTCCAGGAGCAGCCGGGTGGACGCCGGATGTCCGCCGGTCAGCTGAAGGGTCATCGAGGTCAGTCGATGGTTGTTGCCCTCCCGGAGCGCCAGCGCGGACACCATGGCTCCGATCTGGTCCCGGGTGAGATCCTCCAGCTGGTACCGGCCCCACCACTGCTGGCGGCGCGCCGAGTCCCGGGCCTCGTCGGTCGCGGCGGAGAGCTCGACCTGTTCGGCGGGGGTGACGTCGGCCATCAGCGCCCCCCGGCTGGTGACCACCACGGTCATCGGATCGGAAGTCTCGTAACCCTCAGCAGCGTGCTGGCGACGTGCCTGGACGAGCTGGTTGACGAACCGCTGGCCGAGTGTGGTGTCGGCGTTGTCGAGCAGGATCACGCAGTTCAGCGCCCATTCGTCGGCGCGTCTGCTGTTGTCGAACGCGTCGCTGAGGTCGGCGAGAAATGCATCCCAGAGCAGCTGATCGATCCGCTGCCGGTTGTCCTCGTCGTCGGAGTGGCGGGCCCAACGGTTGAGGTCGACCAGCTCATCGAGAGCGTCGTGCGGGCGCCTGCGCCCCCGGTGGCCGTACCAGTCGAGCGATCCGAGCAGCAGGCGGCGTCCGAGTGCCCGGTTGGTGAGGCGGTCCAGGATCAGCCCGGGAAGGCGCTTGCCGAGCGGGGCCATGGGAACAACCGTGTGCGGCTGCACGGCCCCCAGCGCGGCACCCGCGGTCTCCTCAAGGATCTGCCGCACCGTGTCGAGGTTGCGTTCCTTCTCCAGCACCGTCTTGACCTGCTGGCCCGCGCGAGCGTGGTTGTCCAGGTCAAGTTCCTGACGCATCACCAGCCGACCGGCCGTGAGACGGGGGAAGCTCAGCACGCCGTACCCCTGACATCTCCTGCTGAGTTCGAAGGCGAGCACCGAGAGCACCTCCGGGGTAGCTGCGTGCCTGCTCGCCTCGAAGTCGATACGGGCGTAGGGGACACGCTGCTCCAGCAAGGTGACCAGTCTGTCGAGCAGGGCCGTCTTACCGCTCCCGCGGGTGCCCTCGAACACGAGCACGGGGTAGTGCCGGCTGCGCGCTATGCCGCTGCGCTCGGGACGCTCCATGAGCGACCGAACCACCTGGATCGCACGTTCCCGCCCGACGATCTGACCGGCGGTTTCGAGCACGACAGCTCCTCATCCCTCGAACGGGACAGGGTGACCAGCGCGGACCTGATCACCGCCGTGGCGGGCATTGCTGATGAAGACCCCTCGCCCCCATGTCCCGGTTCATCACAACAGGTGGTGCTCACGCTATCGCTTCCTGCGGTCACTGCACGAGGCGCACGTGCGCGCTGTCCCGTTCGAGAATGTCGACGACGTCGTGCTCGTGTGCCCGGTGTACCGGAACCGAGCTGCTCACCGGTGCCCGAGTGCGGTGTCGGGGTCGGGGTGGATCTCGAACAACTTGGTCAGACCGGTTGCCTCCAGCGGCCGAAGCACCTCACGGGAGTTGCACACCAGCCGCAGCGCAATGTCGCGGTCGCGGGTCCAGTCCAGGGTCTCGACCAACACGGCCAGCCCGCTGGACCCGAGGAAAGCGACCTTGCGCAGATCGAGCACCAGGGTCGAGCCCGCCTGCTCGACCTGCTGCTGCAGATAGGAGCGCAGGTGCGGGGTGGTCACCATATCGACCTCACCGGCGACGGTGACCAGACAGCTGGCACCGACTTCGTGCGCGCTCAGCGAGATCAACTGGTCAAGGCGGGCTTCCGCGCCGGTAGGCGGGTTAATCTGCTGGGACACGGTTCCTCCTCGACGTGACGGACCAGCGCCTACCAGGTCCGACGTGGGGCGCACCACCTCGACCATACGGCGATACCCGGCCACTAGGCTTCCATCAATGCCGGGCACCTCACAACCGGGTGCGCAGGCGGCGTTGAGCCGCTCCCGCGCTGGGCATTCACCAGGGTCGGATATGTCCCGTGGTGTGCGTGTGATGTCCCCGTGCGGTGACTGGGTGCGGGGCCGAGCTGGCCGCAGGCCGGGGCGCCGGCCGCCGCGGATCGGCTCGCCGCCGCCGAGCGGGCCCTCAGCGAGATTTCTCAGGTCCCCGCGATGGCGGCGACGGTCAGGCCGAGGACGAGCAGCGGACCGGCGACCCGCAGGTGCACGAACGCCAGCGCGGCGAACCACAGTGGCCATACCGGCACCGGGCGCGGCGGCTGCTCCGGTCGGGGCTGGCGCAACCACGGCCACACCGTGACCAGCCGGTAGAGCCCGCCGAATGCGAGCAGCACCGGCCACGGCAACGCACCGACCAGCACACAGACCACAATGAGCAGGTAGAAGCCTGCCATCAGGGTCAGTGTCGCGGCCCGGGCCCGCCGCTCGCCCAGCAGCACCGGCAGCGTGCGGATGCCCAGCGCCGCGTCGTAGGGGATCTTGTCGATGTGCTTGCCCAGGAGCACCGACGTGCACAGCAGCGCATAGGGCAGCGACGCAAGCAGCACCTGCCAGGTGATCGACCCGACCGCCGCGTAGTAGGTGCCACCGACCATCAGCGGTCCCCACACGACGAGCACGTCCGCCTCCCCCAGGCCGCGCTTCTTCAGCCGCAGCGGCGGCGCGGTGTAGCCCGCTGACAGCACGAAACCGGCCAGCGCGAACACCACCACCGGCCAGCCCCGCACCAGCGCGAGCACGACCAGGATCACCACGTCGGTGGCGTTGACGACCAGCACCGCCACCACCAGTGCCCGGCGGGTGACCAGCCCGGACAGGATCGGATGCGGGGCGTAGAGCGCCCGCGGGTAGCTCGCGGTGTCCGAACCGGCGCCGGTGTCGTACAGGTCGTTCATGAGGTTGTTAGCCAGGTGCGCGAGCACGATCCCGACAATGGCCAAGACAAGCCAGCGCCAGTCAACGCCGGGTGCGCGGGCGGCGAGCAGCCCGGCCACCAGCCCGGCCACCAGCGTCATCGGCAGCACGGCAGCGCGGGAAACCACGATCCAGCGGGTCACCGCATCGATCGGGCCATCGGGCGGGTTTGTAGTGCGCAGCGCGTAGCACCAGGCGCTCACCCGGGAACGAGCCACCGCATCGGTCACACCGTCGAGCCTGGCACAACTCCGGTCGGATCGATCAGGATCTGAGGGCCGAAGGGCGACACCGGCCCGGCACTGGCCCTGCAGCGGCACTGGCCCTGCAGCGGCACTGGGCGAGCTTCGGGGGCACCGGGGACCGGGCTGGTGGAAAGTGACGATCACTGGGCCGGGTTGACGGCGTACTGCCCTGTGCTTGGACTGGCAGGGGCCCGCGTCTGAGTGGTGGCGGTGCTCAGCCACCGTTCATGATCGCTGAGACAGCCATCTGTCACTCAGCGT
>JBOHGM010000204.1:0-4144 GCA_050699435.1 Pseudonocardiaceae bacterium
AGCTTGGTGGTCACGAACACCTCGTCGCGGGGCAGCCCGGCGGAGGCGATGGCCCGGCCGACGCCCTCCTCATTGCGGTAGGCGGCGGCGGTGTCGATGCTGCGATACCCGGTCTCCAGCGCCGTGGCCACGACACGCTCGGCGTCCTCGGGTGGCACCTGGAACACGCCGAAAACCGAGCTGGGGGACCTGCTGTCCGTTGTTCAGGGTGATGGTGGGTACGTCGTTCATGGTCGGTACAACGCCGCTGGCGAAGCGAACCGTGCCAGCCCGGCGACATCAGAGGCAATCCGGTCACCGATGACCCGCGACGGAGCAGCGATACGAGCGGGCTACCGTGTGGATCTGCGCCGTAAGAGATCGTGGTGGCTACACTCCACACCGTGCGGGGATGGAAGGACGCCGAGGTCTGGTGTCCATCGAGATTTATGAACTAACAATGGCTTTCGTCTCGAGGAGCAACCATGTATATGGTCGAACGGCGCGGTGTCTCTCTCGGCGCACTCGTGTATCTGATCATCGGTCTGGTAGTTGCGCTCAGCACCGGATACGGGATCGTCAGTTTCGGGCAACTCCTCGACTTCATCCTCGCTCTGTTTCTCTGGCCTCTCGTGCTGCTTGGTGTCAACCTCCACGTCTTCGGCTAGACCCGCTCCGTCCCGTCTCCGGACGTAGGAATCCGGGCCGGACCACCGACATGGGGGTATCAGGACCCAGGGGCGGAGTCCGGGAAGACCCGGAGCCGGATGACGCCCGCAGTTCCTAGCGTCACTGGTTGTGAACACGACCACCTACCCGGCGGCGACGGCGCCTCCCGGCCCCCGGCTGACCCTCTGGTTGCTCCGGGCACTGGCGCTGCTGCTCCTGCCGGCCGTGCTGACCCAGCCGGTGCTCGCCGGGCTGTACCTGTCGGGGGAGTGGGACGCGCTGGGGCTGCACAGCGCCGTCGCCGTCCTGGTGGCGGCGCTGAGCTTCTTCCTGCTGATCAGCTCGTTGCTGTACTGGCTGGGCGGACGGGGCAGGGGCCGGGTCGTGCTGGCCGGGGCGCTGCTGTTCGTCGCTGTCGTCATGCAGGCCGGGTTCGGCTACGCCCGGCAGCTCGGCCTGCACATTCCACTGGGCGTGGGCGTGGTGACCGCCGCGGTGCTGTTCACGATCTGGGTGTGCGGGCGCGGTGCCCGGATTCCGCGACGAACCTGGCGGGGCGCCCGATGAGCGCGCTGTCCCGGCGGGGGTTGTTCGGCGTGGCGGGCGGGATCGCCGCGATTGCCGGGCTGGCTGGCTGTGGGATCGGTCTGGCCGGCCAGACCGGGGAACTGCTGCGCAGTACGGCGCCGCGGCCCGCGCCGTTTCGGGTGCCGCTGCCGATCCCCCCGGTGCGTAGGCCCGTCGACGGCGTCCTGGAGATCACCCAGCGGGTCGCCGACGTGGAGATCCTGCCCGGGCTGCGTACCCCGGTGCTCGGCTACGACGGGATCTTCCCCGGCCCGACCGTCGAGACCCACCGCGGTGAGCCGGTACTCGTCCGGCACCGCAACGAGCTCCCGGTACCAACCGTGGTGCACCTGCACGGTGGGCACACCCCGGCCGAGCATGACGGCTGGCCGACCGACCTGCTGCTGCCCGCCAGCGTCTCGTCCTGGGCCCACCACACCCACGCCGGTCGGGTTCGGACCGGCATCCGGGACTACGCCTACCCGATGGACCAGCGGGCGGCGACGCTCTGGTACCACGACCACCGGATGGACTTCACCGGCCCACAGGTCTACCGCGGGCTCGCCGGGTTCCACCTGATCCGCGACGCCGAGGAGGAAGCGCTCGGGCTGCCCTCCGGTGACCGCGAGCTGCCGCTGATGATCACCGACCGGGCGTTCGATGCGGATGGCGCCTTCCGGTACCCGTCGGTGGACCGCACGCTGCGCCGGGTACCCGGGGTGGAGCGGGACTGGATGGAGGGGGTGCTCGGCGACGTCATCCTGGTCAACGGGGCACCGTGGCCGGTGGCCGACGTGGACGCGGCCCGGTATCGGCTGCGGCTGCTCAACGCGTCCAACGCGCGGCGCTACGAGTTCTGGTTATCCCCTGTCGGGGAGTTCATCCTTTTGAGACCGACTGACGCGGGAGGATGGCGCGGCGGCAGCATTGCGCGCAGGCGCGTCCTCAACCAATCAGGTCAGCACCCTTCAGCATGTCCCGCAACTGAGCGGCCATCTTGGTGCCATCCGCAGGCGTCATCGTGACGTGCTGCTCACCATCAGCTCCGGCCGTGACATACAGCGTCCAGCGACCGCTCTCGGTGTCAAACCAGTCCAGTGGCCGGGAGCGGTGCCGCCGTCCTACCCGGTCCCGGGAGTTCGCTGCGATCTGGCCACCACGCAGCCGTGGTCGCCGGAACACCTCCTCCATTGCGCGAACCTGCACACGGAACCGGCCATACCTGGACGGCGAGTCCTGGCGAATCGTTTCGCCCGGCGCCGGCGCGGTGAGCTGCAGCACCGAGCGCGGGAGCGAGATCGGCTGCCCGAGCGCGGGACGCGAGGCAGGCAACTGCTGCAGCAACCCCGGGACCAACGACGTGCCGCGGATCTCGCGGAGCCTTAAGCCGGACGGATCGAGGCAAGCGACCACGCCACGCTCGCCGGATCGGGCGGCCACGGCATTGTGCACAACCTGTCGACCATGATCTGGGCACCAGAGCATGTCCAGCCACACTGGTGCCCGGGCAATGAGCCGGAACAGGTCTTGCAGAGCAGAATCGATCCGGGTGCCGTTGGTGAGCCCCCGGGCACCGAGTTGTTGATAGGCGCGGCGGCGGACGTCCGGCCACGCGACTAGCGCCGATGGGGTCGCAGAGACGTCACACCCGCGTGGTGGCTACCTGCCGGGCCATCCGGGTGAGTTCCTGGTAGTCGCTGCCACGGCGGGTGTCCAGAGCTTCGGTGAGGGGTAGCAGTCGTTGGCGGGCGCTCACGGAGCTGAGCCTGGTCACTGCGGTGATGGCACCGTGGGCCAGGCGCAGCCCGTCCGGTTCGCCAGTCTGGACGTGGATGGTGGCCAGCACTGCGGCGGAGTGGGTACGGCGCAGCTCGCTGACGCCCTCCCACCGGCGTACCGAGGCCACGGCGAACGGTTCTGCGACGTCGAACCGCCCACGGCTGATCTCCAAGCGTGCGGACACGTAGTCCTGGTCGCCTCGCGGATCGCTACGGGTGGGGGACCACAGTTGGCGGGACTCCGCCACTGCGGTGACTGCTGTCTGCGTGTGCCCCATCCAGGCCAAGGCGATCGCCGAGTCGGCCAGGGCACAGGATTCGACCATCCTGCGGTCGTGCTCGGGAGGGATGCTCCATGCCTTGACCTGCGCGAACTGCAACATCTTCAGCCCATCATTGGGGTGTCCGTGTTCCAGCATGGTCAGTCCCGCGCAGGCCAGGGCGATCGCTTGCAGGTAGGCATCGCCGGTCTCGATGGCCAGTTCCAGTGCCCGCGAGTAGTGGTAGAGGGCTCGGTCGTAGAGCCCAGCGTCCAACACTGCCCATCCAGCCGCGAAGGCGTGCAGTTCCGCGACGGCCGTCCTCAGTTCCCGGGTCAGTTTCTCGGGGCCGGGGAGGGCGAGCAGACCGTCAGCCCATGCGGCGGCGGCGCTGCTCATCGCCGGGTTGGACCCGTGGTCGAGCAGCGCTTCGCGCAGGCTGCGAGTCAGGTCACGCACCTGCACGATGTGAATCCCGAACAGCCGTGAGGGCTTCTGCTCTGACGCCGGGATGCCCACCTGCGCCAGAAGTTCTCCGAGTCCCTCGATCGGGGCGCCGAACACACCGGTGGCACCCAGTGCTAGCAGATGACGGCGAAGCATCTCCGCGTCCACTCCAGAGGGGCGTCCGGCGACTGCGACTACTCCACAGTAGGTGCCGTCCGAGCTGTACCAGCTCACGCCCGTCAGCTCCGGGGGGATACCCAGGCCCTCACAGATCCGCACCAACACGGCGTAGGCCATGACCTGACGACCTTTGAGGATGTCGCACACCTCGGACTGAGACTGCCCGGTCAGGGCCGCGATCTGCCGCGTCCTGAGCCCCACCTCATCCTGCAGCGTCCGGTACAGGGCGCTGAAGTCGTGGCGGGCCAGCGCGGCCCGCATGTC
>JBOHGM010000205.1:0-4104 GCA_050699435.1 Pseudonocardiaceae bacterium
ACGATGATCGTCTCTGCTGTCGTCGGCCTGCTCGCCCCGCTGGACGGCGACCCGAGCGGGGTGGGGGTGGGCAATGCGCCGGGACGGATGGCGGCTGGTGCCGTGGTCGGCGACAGGACCGACGGCGATAAGGCGGGAGCGACCGGCGGCTCGACCGTCCCCCCGCAGGCGGCAAGCGACACGAGGCACGGGACGCACCCTCGCAGCAGGAGATCACGAGTACCCGGCGTCACAGCTGCGAAAGGAGGTGCGTCATGACGGTCGGGGCGGACGATGTCGCGTTGACCTGGTTGCCGCAGCCGGTGCAGAACGGGCTGCCGGGCTCCTGCGGGGTGCCACAGTTCGTGCAGTAGGTCATCAGAGCTGCCCCCGGGCCGTGAGCGACGTTCGACTCGTGACTGTGCGGACGCTGGAGGTCGACGTTTGCCGGTGACCGATCAGCTGGCTGTGAAGAGTGTGCGTATGAGTGTCAGTATCTGTTCAGTGCTCTGGGCGATACCGGCTACGTGCTGCAAGGGGCCGAGCAATTTCTGCACCTGCTTCCACCGGCTGCGGACCGCCGCTCCGTCCGGCTCCTCCTCGTCGAGCTCTTCCTCGATCGTCTGGATTTCGTACCGAATTCGACCGTCCGCGGCCTCGCTGCCGCCTGCGGCCTCGACCTGGGCCAGCAGCAACACGATCGCCTCCCGCAGGTCGTCAAGCGACGTCGAGCTGGTGACACCGGGCGGGGTGACCGTGACATTCTTCATAGTGCTGTTATTGGCGATGGCACTGCCGGTGATCGGAGCGCTGATCGTGAAGTCTCCGCCCTTTGGGTCATTCTTGCTCATTTTGATCCTTGATTGCTCTGGGTTCAAGCGGTAGTTGTCTGCACATTATTCATTGTGCTGTTGACGGCTATCGCCGAGCCGGTGACGGGTGCGTTGATATTGAAAGTGTTGCTGACCGATTCCGCCTGCCGCATGAACTCTACAACTGAGTATCCCTGCTTTTCGAGATACCGCCCCACCGCTCGGAACAGCGCGCCATCCATGATATTGATGTAGCGCTCGGTGTCGGTGTCCTGGAAATAGTTCTGGGCGTTCGTATCGGCCGCGAGCTCACGCAGGCTCTGCCCGGCTCCATAGCGAGCGGGTATCACATCACCGGGTCGCTGAACCAGTGCGGTGTTCCTCGGAAGTACTGACCGAAAGCGCCGGGACACGCTTGCCGGAAGCACCACCAATTCAAGGATGGAACGACCCAAATTTCTCCACGCTGATTCAGGGAAATGGTCGATTATGCGATATTTTTCGTCCACCGGAAACAGCGTGCAGTAGGTCCACTCGAGGTACAGCATTCGCTGATCGGTACCGATTTGAAGATAGCACGAGGTGGTCAGGTCACGGTCCCAGGACTCAACGCGGAAACAACTGTAGTAGCGGGCCCACTCCAGCGGGTTCTCGGCGAGGTGGCGGGCGGCGCCGAGCGGAAGATGAGCCAGCGGCGGACGGGAGAGATCGGGCAGCACCGGTGGCTGCATCTGGTTGAAGAGGTTGAACAGCAACCGATCGGCGGGCATCAACACCTGCTCGCGGTACCGAAGCTGTTCGAGCCGCCGTCCAGGGCCGAGTGAGGACGGGGACCGCAAGGCGGCAGCCGCCTCGGCCACGTGGCGGTGCAGGTCAGTGACGCTGATCGGGTCCGGAACCGCCTCGCTGTCGTCCTTGGACGGTTCCAGCGGCAATGCGATGAACTGGTGGTGGACCGGTAGCCCGGCACCAATAAAGGGCTTGTGACCGCGATGCACGATCACGTCAGCCTGCTCCCCGACAATCTGTAGGCTCTCATCGGCGCGGGCGACTCGGTCCAGCATGGCGCGGAAAGTATTGCCCCCCAGGGAGCGGACCCGTCGCTCCCACCCAGAGGGCGCTCTCCTCGGGTCCGGATCAAAGAGGTCTCGCCGGAAGCTGCTGCGCTTGAGCTTGGCGACGGTGAATTCGTCGACAATGAGCACCACCAGCATCAGGATTCCGATCAGGAAGGTCGGCCATATCATGCTGGGATAGAGTAAATCAACAATGAAGGATCTCTCCGACCCTTGAAAGACAGTTAGATTCAAAATGAGCTGCTGAAGCAGTTGGAGAAAAAGTAGCACGCCGAGGGCGATGGCCATCCACACGGGGATGCGCCGGTTGCCGATGGCACCCGAGACCGGTCGGCCTGTCGCATCCGTGACCATGTTCCGATTGCTGCTGCCACTGAGAGCCAGCAGCGCTGCCGTCATCCTGCGCCGGTTACGGCCGAGAGCCGACAGCGCTATCGCGAGCCCCACCAGCACTGCCCAGTTGATCACGAACATGAGGTTGACCGAGGCGAGAACGAACAGCAGTGCCAGCAGAAGACCGTCCCGGATTCGGCGCCTGGTCTGCGCGGCGACCACCTCCCGGAGCACTACTGCGGAGTTGACACCTGGTGACGGCGGAATCGCCCGCACCGACTCGACGAGGAACTCCGCAGTCGCCGCATTGCAGAAGTCCTCGTCCAGGTGGGCGGCGGCACAGAGATAACGAGTTGTCTCGTCAGAGATCGGGCCCGTTGGAGCCCCGCCAGTTGGCCCTTGGCGGACCTGGGGCTGCCCATCACCCGCCGCTGGCTGTCGCTGAGCAGGCGGCACTCCCAGCGCAGATCCGCACTGTTCGCAAAAGCGGTCACCTGGTCGAGCGTGATGCGCGCAGTTGTGACACCTGAGGCCATCGCCCGTGTGTGTCCCCGCCGTCATGAGTTCCCCCTTCAGTGACTGACCCTAGTCTCACCGTCGCGGTGTAGGCGCGTATCGAGTAGCCGCGGTGCCACCCCGAAAGTGTGCGCCCGGTTACTGAATCGACCAGGAGCGCACACTACTACTACAGTTCTCCCAGACAGCGAAGGGACTCCAGGTCTTCGCAGTGGGACCCTGAGCGCCGCCGACCGACAGCGCTGGCCCGAGATCCTAACCAAGCGTCGCGCGGTGATCGACACCTGTCCCGCTAGGCGGCATCTACACCTGATAGCCGTGCGACACCCAGTCGGACACTGCCGATCCGCGCCCTGCCACCCCTGCCCGTGATCCCCTGCTGCTCCTGATGTCCCGAACCCAACAGCAGGGCTGTCAGCCAGAGCCAAGACAGCTCTGCTGTTGGGCTCGGGGCACTCAGGTACGGGCAGCGAGCGCTCAGGGCGCCCAGCCGCTCGGCCCCGAGCTCACCGACCAGCGTGGCGGCCGCCGGAGCGCATCGCCCGGCTCGCCGGGGTGCCGGGTAGTGGCGCCGGGGAACAGGGCAAGATGATTCCCGTCCGCCTCGGCACGTGAAGGGAGCCTCCCGTGACCGACGACCCGTCCCCTCAGTCCCTCGACCAGGAGCCGGCCGGTGTCGACACCACCGTGGCACATTCCCCTCGGATCTGGAACTACTGGCTGGGCGGCAAAGACAACTACCCCGTCGACCGCGAGATCGGCGACCGGTTTAGTGAGATCTTCCCTGGCATCATCGACATCGCCCGCGCCTCGCGGCACTTTCTTACCCGCACCATCCGGTACCTGGCCGGGGAGGTGGGGATCCATCAGTTCCTCGACATCGGCACCGGCCTGCCCGCCGCCGACAACACTCACGAAGTCGCCCAACGGATGGCCCCGGAGTCCCGCATCGTCTATGTCGACAACGACCCGCTGGTCCTGGCGCACGCCCGCGCCCTGCTCACCAGCACCCCCGAGGGCGCCACGCATTATGTCCACGCCGACCTACGCCAACCCGAGAGGGTCCTGGACGCTGCCGCGGAGACGCTCGACTTCACCCAGCCCATCGCGCTCATACTGAACAATATCTTGGGCCATATCATCGACGACGACGAGGCGTACGCCATCGTGAACCGGCTGCTGGACGCCCTGCCGTCCGGCAGTTACCTGTTGCTCAACGACGGTACCAACGTCATCGCCGGCGAAGCGTTCGACGAGGCCATACGACTCTGGAACGAAGCCGGATCAGCCCCGTACCGCCTGCGCACCCCCGATCAGATCGCCCGTTTCTTCGACGGTCTGGAACTCGTGGAACCCGGCGTGGTCTCCTGTCCCCTGTGGCGGCCCGA
>JBOHGM010000206.1:0-4059 GCA_050699435.1 Pseudonocardiaceae bacterium
AGCCTCGACCACCGCGGGTTCGTGCCGGTCCACTCCGAGGAGATCGGTGCCGAGCAGCCCCTGATGATGGTGCCCTTCGCCCGGACGGTGTGCTCCGGGGGCCGTCGCCGGGTGGACCCCGACTTGTTGGTCGGCGCGCGCCTGCGCCCCCGGTGAACCGGCGCCGCGCGGACCACGATTCGGCTCCATACCGGCCCTAAGAGCGACCGGCAACAGGAAGCCTTCGAACAGGGCGATACAGCTCTGGGTGCGCCGAGCTCAACAGTAGAGCCGTCCGGGTCCGGCCAGGCAGCTCTACTGTTGAGTTCGGCGCACCCAGCGTGAGCGGGTGGACAACGAGCCGTTCGGAACCGCCCCTATTGCCGGACGGTCTAAGTGAGTGCAGGCAGGAGGCGGGTTGTTGTTAACCCTTCCCGATACCGAACCGGTTGCGCAGGCTGTCCAGCTCCCACACCCGGCGTGGTGCCCGCCGGTCCAGGGTCAGTACCAGCTCCCGGGCCATCGGATCGGGCCGGACGTACTGCGGCGCCAGCCGATCGGCGGCATCCAGGTGCCGGATCGCCTCGGCGTCGCGAGCTCCCTCGGCCTGCGCGTACGCCCGTGCAAGATCGAAGTGCAGCGCCCCCCACGCACGGCCGAACCGAACGCGTCGAGCAGTCGGCGTACGTCGGGCTCGATCCGCTCCGCGACGACTCACTCAGCAACGCGCCCAGGCCCCGGCCCGCCAGTGAGAACTGCGCCGCATCAAGGTGGGCATTGGCCTGAGCGGCTGCGGCGGCAAGCCGCTCAACGGGCCGCGCAGGCAGGTCCGGCACGTCATCCAGGGTGCAGTCGTTGATCGCCAGCGAGATAGCAGGCACCGTCGCCAACGCCGCGGCCGTGTCCCGATCAGTCTCTCGCCACGGACGCCCGGTCAGGTCCGCCACCGAGCAACCGAGCGCCGAGGCGAGGTCTTCGAGCAGGCCGCGCCGGTTGAATCCGCGCTCGCCGCGTTTCAGCATCGAGAGGTACTGTTTGCTGATACCCGCGAGGTCAGCCGCTACCTTCTGGCCCAACCCCGACGCTTGCGGATCATGCGCAGCCGCTGGCCGATCGTGCGGGCTTCCTCGTCGTCCACTCGGGAGCCTCTCCTCACCTTGCTCCCCACCGATGCCCCGGGGCCGTCGCCCCGGGGCGGAACACCTCGGTGAGGAGGTGACGCCAGGCTACGTGCTCACCTGATCGAGCAACATGCGGTACTCGGCATTGACCGCATCCCAGGCCGCCGCCGAGTAGGTCGCTGCCTGCAACGGGTCGTCCGGGTACCGCTCGGCGCCGTGCGGCGCCAGCGCGGCCGCAGTGTCGATCGTGTGCAGCAACGTCACCAGGTGCTGAGACCGCGACTGCGATCATCACTGACCCGGCTGACATTGCTGACTACACCCAGCGGCCCACCTGCTACGCCCAGCTCGCCGTCGTCGAGCGTTTCCGGGCGACTGCGTTCCGTCTGGCGACCCCTGCCCGCTATGCCGACGATGAGGACGAGGAGTATCGGTGTTCGCGTATCCCGCTCGACCGACTGAGTGCATCCTTGGACGGCTAACACCTGGCGCCGCTCTGACGATGGTTATGACGAGGCGGTGAAGTATGGCAGCGCAGCAGCAGGGGCAGGACGAAGGCGGTGCGTTGAGAGTGAACTCGAGCGAGCTACTCGGCCAGCCCACCGTGCCGCCACGCACGTGGAACTACTTCGCGACCGTGCGCCGCGGCCGCACGGCGCGGCTGGAAGCCGATTTCCTGGATCGCCTGGTGGACGCCGAGCTGGAGTTCATCCGCCGGCTGCCGGTGCACCTGCGGAGCAGACCTGCCGAGGCGCTCGCTGTGCTCGTGATGCTCGCGCAGGACCACCGGCACTACGCGCAGGGCTGGATCAGCCGCCGCGCGTTGCGCCGCCGTGCCGAGCGTGCGGTGGCCGATCTGGACGCATTGCGAAGGCGACCGTAGCGGAGCAGCCATGAACTGGATTGCCTGATTCCGCAGGTGCGGGTCGGTGAGAACTAGAAGTCTTGGGCCGGCGAAGCCGGTGTGATCGAGTCAAGTTTGGGCCTCGTGGGTCAGGTCTATGTGGCGTAACCTGAGCGGCGCTCGCTCCACAGCGCAAACACAGCGCACCTGACCTGCACATACACACTTCGCGTCATGGTCATCATTCATCGGCGTAGCGAGTGGCGGTGGTCGGCGACTCTGACCACGGGTCCCTGCGGGAGCGTGCCCAGGTTCTGCTCATCGCGTCAGCAAGCCCCCGGTACATGCCTCGTTGGGCTGGGGCGGAGCCCCGGTAGTACTACAGTCGCACTTTCACTCTAGGTGAGCTCCAATCACCGACAGCGATATAGCCGGTGAGTGGCGCGACCGCTTCCTCCTGGTTAGCCCCTGCTGGGGCACTGGGCGAGCTTTCGGGGGCACCGGGGACCGGACTGGTGGAAGGTGATCGTCGTTGGGGAAGATTCAGCCGCGGTGACCGCGGCTGAATCTTCCCCAACGACGATCACAGGGCCGGGTGGACGGCATACCACCTGCGCGGGGATTGGCAGGGGCCCCGTGCCTGAGTCGTGGCGGTGCTCAGCCACGGTCGCTTCAAGATCGCGTGGGTAGGCCGGGGATCTCGGCGGCTGCAAAGGGTTCCATTTGGCGGTCAGCGGGGGCACTGGACTGATGCGGCCGTGCTCGTCGGTTTCCGCAACGCGGACCAGATCCACACCAGCATCACATGCCTGGGCGAACCACTCACTCCGGCGGAGATCACCGAGATCCGTGCAGCACTGCACACCAAGCCGAACACCTATACCGAACTGGAAGGTCACCTGACGTGAAGTACATCGAGGTCGAGAAGAAGTTCGCGCTGCCCAACCCGGACGCGCTCAAGGCGAGGCTCACCGAGCTGGAGGCCAAGCCCAGCCCGCAGACCCACCAGATCGACGCCTACTACAACGCGCCGCACCGCGATTTCCTCGCTCCCGAAGCGATTTCTGAATGGCTGCGCATCCGTTTCGAGGACGGCGATAGCTCGATCAACTTCAAGCGCTGGCATCCGGTCGACGCTCTGGTCAAGACCCACGCCGATGAATACGAGTCCAGGGTCGAGGACGTCGAGGCCATCCGGCGGCTGTTGGAGGCGTTGGACTTCCGGCCGCTGGTGAGCGTGGACAAGGTCCGTGAGGAGTGGAAGTTGCCCGAGGTCGAGGTCGTCTTCGACCAGGTGGAGGGTGCGGGCTGCTTCGTGGAGTTCGAGTTCAAGGGCGACGCGGAGAACGTCTCGAAGGCCACCACTCGGCTGGAGGCGTTCATCGCCTCCCTGGACGTGGAGCTGGGCGAGCCCGTCAACCGTGGCTACCCGCACATCCTCCTCGGACGCACGCACTGACCGGCCAGCGTGCTAGCCGTGGGTGCCAGAACATCGCGGGTTCCTGTTCCTCGGAACCGGCTGTCTCAAGCTGAGATCGCACGTGCCCCAAGGCGTCCGGAACAGTCATCGGGGCGCGAAGCCCGCTCACAAGACGCCCTGGGCGACCAGCTCGGCCAGCATCGCCCAGACCTGCTGCGGTGACGCGGCCGTCCGGCCATGCGCACCGATCCCAGCACCGCCGAGTTCCACTATGACGGCTTCTCCGTTCCCGACCAGTTGGCCGTGCTGCTCGACGCGGTCGACGGCATACCGATCTCCGACGCGGAGCGCCGCACCCTGGCCTGGTTGTTCGGGTGGGAGAAGCACACCGTGGAGAACCTCGCCGCGCTGATCGCCCGTGCCCGGCAGGCCGGGCCCCTTGCACCCGATCGGGTCACCGGCAACTAGCCTGTAGTCACCTCCTCGCCGAGGTGTAAACGCCCCGGGGTAGCTCCCCGGGGCATCGGCGAGGGGACCGGCGCACTGGTGAGCGTGCCGTCACCGAGCGGCCTGAGGTGCTCGACGATGTGACGGCTGTCCTGGTGGAACAGGGTGTGCGCGGCTGCCATCCCTTCCTCGCCACCGAACGCGTGCGTCTCAGGCTCGTAAATACTCTCAACCCACCGTGACGCATC
>JBOHGM010000207.1:0-3993 GCA_050699435.1 Pseudonocardiaceae bacterium
AACACCTGCAACTGAGCTGGGACGCCACGCCGCTGGCGGAGATCGACCCCGAGGACTATTACGACTTCCAAGTCACCAGGCCCACGACGAAGCTTGTTGACGGGATCACCCGGCGGGTGGAATGGCCCACCACCCGGCTCTCGGTGTGCCGCCCGCCCGGGGCGAGCTACGACGTGGTGCTGGTGCACGGTATCGAGCCGAATATGCGCTGGCGGTCGTTCTGCGCCGAGTTGCTGCGCTATGTCGAGGACCTGGGCATCACCACCGTGGTGACGCTAGGTGCACTGCTCGCGGACACGCCACACACCCGTCCGGTCCCGGTCACCGGCACCTCCTATGACGCCGCATCTGCCGCCAGGTTCAAGTTGGAGCGTTCCAAGTACGAGGGGCCGACCGGGATCGTGGGCGTCTTCCAGGACGCCTGCGTGCAGGCCGGGGTACCGGCCATCTCGTTCTGGGCCGCGGTGCCGCATTACGTCTCCGCCCCGCCCTCGCCCAAGGCGACGCTGGCGCTGCTGCACCGCGTCGAGGAGGTACTCGACCTCGAGGTTCCGCTCGGCGCGCTGCCGGAGCAGTCCGAGGAGTGGGAGGCGACGGTCAGCGAGATGGCCGATGAGGACGACGAGGTCGCCAGCTACGTACGCGCGCTGGAAGAGCGCGGCGACACTGACATCACCCTGCATGAGGCCAGCGGTGACGCGATCGCCGCCGAGTTCGAGCGCTACCTGCGCCGCCGCGGCCCGGGAGGTCCGCCAGGCCCGCGCGGTTCGCGCTGAGCCGGCTGCGCCCGGTAGATCTTCCGCTGGAGGACACACTATGACCGAGACCGTCCCTGGCGTCGACTTCGACGACCGCTCGGCGCTGGTCGTGGTCGACGTGCAGAACGACTTCGCCGACCCGCGGGGTGGCCTGTACGTCCAGGGCGGTGATCAGATCGTCCGCACCATCAACGGGCTCGTCGCGGCGGCCCGGGCCGCCGACGCCATCGTCGTTTACACCCAGGACTGGCATCCTTCCCGGACGCCGCACTTCGTGACCGACGGGGGGCCGTGGCCGGTGCACTGCGTCCAGGGAAGCTGGGGCGCCGAGTTGCACCCTGACCTT
Organism: Pseudonocardiaceae bacterium; assembly: GCA_050699435.1. Classification (GTDB taxonomy): domain Bacteria; phylum Actinomycetota; class Actinomycetes; order Mycobacteriales; family Pseudonocardiaceae. Next base: position 1,105 of record JBOHGM010000207.1, read on the forward strand.
GAGGTCGCCGGTCCCGTTGTGCGCAAGGGCACCGGCGGCGAGGACGGCTACTCCGGCTTCACCGCCCGAGACGTCCACACCGGCGAGCGGGTGCCGACTGATCTCGACGGGATCCTCCGCCAGCACGAGATCGCCCGAGTCGTCGTGGTCGGCCTCGCCCAGGACGTCTGCGTGCGGGATACCGCCCTCGACGCCCGGCTGCGCGGGTACGACACCACGGTCCTGCTCGCCGCGACCCGCCCGGTCAACCTCGTCCCCGAGGACGACCGAACCGCCAACGAGGCCATGACCGCAGCCGGCGTCACGCTCCGCTGACCACCTCAGCGGCGGCTGCCATCGGCGACCAGGGGTTCCAGCGTCAGTTCGGGATGTCCGCGCAGCATGACTCGCATGGCTAGCTCGTCGGTGAACAGCGCTAGTTCGGTGCCGTCGGCCCGGGTGAGGACTTCGCTGCGACCCCCGGTGTCGACAATGCGGCGCTGGGTCAGGTCAGCAAGGCGGCGCACTGTGGTGTAGGGCAGGTGCTCGAGCCGAATCGGGGACTTGAACTCGGCGTCCAGGCGGTGTGCGGCCACGTCGAACTGCATCGGCCCCACGGCGGCGAGTACCGGGGCGGCGTCGCCGCGCCGGTCCGAGCGCAGCACTTGCACGACGCCTTCGAAGCCCAGTTGCTCGAGACCTTTGCGGAACTGCTTGGCGCGGCCGCGGTCGGCGGGGCGGGCCACGGCGAAGTGCGCCGGCGCGAAGCTGGGCAGGCCCGCAAACCGCACCGCTGGTGTGCCCGTGTAGAGGGTGTCGCCGACACGCAGTGCGGAGGCGTTGACCAGACCGATCACGTCCCCGGGGTAGGCGACGTCCAGGGTGGATCGTTGCCGGCCGAACACCTGGTGGGCGTACTTGGTGGCGAAAGGTTTCCCGGTCGAGGCGTTGGTGAGCACCATGCCCCGCTCGAACACCCCGGAGCAGACTCTGGCGAACGCCACCTGGTCACGGTGGGCCGGATCCATCCCGGTCTGCACCTTGAACACGAACGCGGAGAACGGGGCGTCCAGTGTCCGCGCGGTGTCGTGCAGATCGAGGCGGGGCACCGGCCGGGGCGCCAGCTCGACGAGCAGGTCCAGCAGGTGGCGAACCCCGAAGTTCGCCACGGCCGCGCCGAAGAGCACCGGCGTCGCGATCGCGGCGACGAACCGGGCCACGTCGAAGTCCCCACCCGAGGCCGCGAGCAACTCGGACTCCTCCCGTGCCCGCACCCAGTCTGCTCCCTCCTCGGCCTCGGCCCGGCGTGGGTCGAGCCGTTCCTCCGGTGCGGCGGTAGCTCCACCAGCGGTGCGCCGGTAGCGCAGGAAACCACCGTCAGCGAGGTCGAGGACACCGCGAAAGTGACCCGCATCGCCGACCGGCCAGGTCAGCGGCATCGGTTGCAGACCGATCCGCTCCAGCAGCTCGTCACACAACGCCAGGGCCTCGCGGCCCGGACGGTCCCACTTGTTGATAAAAGTGATCACCGGGATGTTCCGGTGCCGGCACACGTCGAACAGCTTCAACGTCTGCGGCTCCAGCCCCTTGGCCGCATCCAGCAGCATCACCGCCGAGTCCACCGCGGACAGCACCCGGTAGGTGTCCTCGGAGAAGTCCGCGTGACCCGGCGTGTCCAGCAAGTTGATCACCGTGTCGCCGTAGCAGAACTGCAGCGCCGCCGAGGTGATGGAGATCCCGCGGGCCCGCTCCATGTCCATCCAGTCCGACACCACCCCCGGCCGTCCCGCCTTGCCGTGCACCGCGCCGACCTCGGAGATCACCCTGGCGTGCAACGCCAGCGCCTCGGTCAGCGTGGACTTACCCGCGTCCGGATGGCTGATCACCGCGAACGTACGCCGGCGACCGGCCTCCCGCACCACCGCGGACACCGCGGCGGTTTCCGCCGTCACGCCCGATCCCCGTGCCCACAGCCAACCCGCGCCACATGCTGCCGATGCCTGAGCTGGACCATATCGCCTCACACTACAGTCCTCGTCCGAACGCTCACGAGCCTGCGGAGGCGCGCCGGTAGTACGGGGCCGACCATCGGCCTTTGCAACGGCCTAGCGTTGGGACGAGACACTAATCAGCTGTTGTGCTAGATATCCTGGCAGGTCGAGTTGTTCTGCGCGGCGAGTATTGCGGCCAGCGGGCGCAGTGCGCCTGTGCATTTCGATGAACGCACATCTTCAGATAGCTTAAGTAGCGTTTCAGCGTGGTGAAGTCCAAGCAGCGCTGCTGAGCTCATCCCGAGAAAGCGTCTGCTGATCATGTCGTTGTCATCTACTTCTGGGTCGACGCAGCCGTCGTCCTCAGGGTAGGTGTCGAGGTGGCCGTCTGCACGTACGCTAGGCCCATATGACCGCGCGGGAGGCCGAGCCCGTCTGCGATGCGCGCCAGCACCTCGTAGGCCAGCACCTGTCTGTGCCCTCGGCAGATCTCGTTGACCTCAGACTGCGACTGCTCCGTCAGGTCGGAGATCTGGCGCTGGCTTAGCCCGTTGCGTGGAGCAGCCGGTACACGGTGGTGATGTCACGGACGGCCAGCGCGAGGTGCATCTAACCCTGATTTTTCATCCGGGTTGAGTGACGGAGCGGCGCGCCTGACGCAGAAAGTGCTCCTGACCTGGGACGATGCGGGTGTCTAACGTCCGTATCTGACTCAGGTCGAGGAGCACTTTCGAGGTGAACGTTACCGGGTGGTCGCGGGGTTTGGAAGTCACCGCTGATGGTGAGGGAATCGTGTCGCGTGCCGGGCTGGCGCTGCTGCGTCATCTGGCTGACAAGTCCGGCCTGACGGCGGGGCTGTCGAGGGCGTTGGCCAGCACACGGGTGCTGGTGCATGACCGGGGCCGGGTGGTGGTGGATC
>JBOHGM010000208.1:0-3920 GCA_050699435.1 Pseudonocardiaceae bacterium
TCGCTCACCTACGACACCGAGACAGGTGACGCCCTTATAGGAGGTCCGCTCGACCCGGCTACCGCAACCGAACTCGGGTTACCTGAGGGGGAGGGCGTCGTCCGTATCGCCGCCCGCGACATCCCCCGCGTGCTGCACGACATCGGGCCGGACACTTTTCCCACGGTGACGTCATGACCTTGATGACTCTGGAGCAGCTCACCGCACTCATCCAGACCACGCGGCACGACCTGTTCCGGATCGAAACGCTGCCCAGCTACGACACGGCCATCACCACCAGCGACTTCCGCCGTTGGCTGGTCGGCGAACGGGAACCTGACTGGGGGGCACGACGGTCATGGTTGGACCTGCTGCGGAGATGGGCGGACGAAGGCCGGCCACGACGGCGTGTCCGGGTGATCCACGACCCACCCAGCGACTACGAGCGGTACGCATGTGACTGGGGTTACCGCCACAATGTTGCAGCTGGCGAGATTGTCCGCATGCTGGATCTCGCCGAGCAGTCGCCGCCCAGTGAGCTGCTTGATGTATTCGATGACTGGACGCTGATCGACGGACACGAGGTCGTGAAGATGCACTACGACGACAACGGCCAGTTCCGCTGCGCGGAGCAACTGGACAGTGCCCACATCGACCGATACCGGTCAGCCGCTGACGCGGTATGGAAGGAGACCGAACCGTTCACGCAGTGGTGGGGCCGTCATCCGCAACATCACCGTCCCATCTGATCGGACAGGCAGGAGTTATCCAGGTTGAGCAGTGCCACACCGCGTGCCGATCGACTCTCGGTGATTCTTCGGCGGTTACGCACACAGGCTGGCCTCACGGGGAAGGAGGTAGCCGACCGGTCGGGCCTGTCCCAGACGACGGTGAGCCGGTTCGAGACCGGCAGGCGGGTACCCACCGAGAATGTTCTTCGCGAGCTGTGCCGGATCTATGGTGCGTCAACGGAGACTCGCCGCGAGCTACTCGCCATCGCGACTGATCTGCGTGAGGGGTCAACGTCAACCCGCGCGGTGCTGCACCGCCACGGCGCCCCCGCTATGCAAGCTCGTATCGGGCGTATCGAGATGGCCTCGGCACGAATCCGGAGCTTCAACCCCGCCACAGTGATCGGACTCCTCCAAACCCACGACTACATCCGCGGCCTGCTATCCGGCCGATACTCCGGACGTGAGTTAGACGGCATGGTCGCCGCGAGACTGGCTCGGCAGCAGGTGCTCGATACCGATAGAGATTTTCATTTCGTGATCACCGAGGGCGCATTGCGCTGGCAGGTCGGCTCTCCGCAGATCATGGCTGCTCAGGTGGAGCATCTTACGGTTCTCACGGAGTTGCGGAACGTGCGTCTGGGCGTGGTCCCCTGGACACGGGCCACAAACCGTCCAGTACTGCACCCGTTCCAGATCTATGACGAGCGGGCCATAATGCTGAACACCGAGACAGCGACGGCACTGATTACTGATGTCCGTGACGTGGCCGACTTCGAGGCGCGTTTTGACATCTATGCCGAATTCGCTGACTACGGCGATGATGCCTGCGCGGTATTCGGTCGCATCGCTAATGAGTATCACCAGCTGAGCTAGAAGAACTTCGCCCGGATTGCGCTGTGGGGCGACGAAGCCCGCGATGAGCTGAGCCGGATCGCCGATGGCTACCGTGAGTTACAGAAAGGCTGATGGGCTCGCGCCATCGGCCGGGACCGCAGCATATGAAACGGCTTCTACCTCATCCAGCATCGCGCTCACGTCTCTGAGGTGTCGGCGACCAGCACGGCCAGCACGGCCAGCGGCGTTGCCCGACCGAGAGCGCACCGACTGGGCGGTCCAGGTCCGGCGACGCGATCAGGCCGAGCTCGATAAGCGGCGCGGCAGACCCGCCGGCGGCATCCCAGTTCACCTCAGATATGAGCGGATCCTCCGGCCGAGAACGAACCGTTGACCGCTTACTTCTGATGCCTCTTCGCTCCCGTTACTGATATCATAGCTCATCGGATCATGATGGCGGGAGGGGATCTTGTCGCGCACCACGGTTACTCTCGACGACGAGCTGATGCGGGACGCTCAGCGACTACTCGGGACCAGTGGCGTCAGTGAAACTGTCAACGCTGCGCTGGCCGTGGCGATTCGACAAGCCAGGTTGGCGACGTTCGACGTCCGCCGGTTCGAGATCACGGACGAAGACATCGTGACGGCACGCGCCGATCGGTCCAGGCCTCAGTGACCGAAGACGCGGAGATTCCCCCGCCGAGGGTTACCCAGCAGGGTCTTGGCGAGCAGGGTGTCGTGCCGGGCCCGCTGGTTGAGCCCCATCTTGCGGACACGTCGGTGTGGAGCAAGGTGCGGACCCAGTCAGCGCTCGCCGACTGGTTCAACGCCGAGGCCCGAGCCGGCCGGATCGTGACGTGCGGGGTCGTGGTCTTGGAGTTGCTCCGCAGTGCCCGTAACACGGTGTCGTTTCGGGCCCAGTCGGAGATGCTTGAGGTGCTCGAGCGCTGTCCGGAGGGTGCGACTCAGTTCGCCAGGGCTCGCGAGGTCCAGGCACTTCTCGCCGACCAGGGCCGGCATCGGGGGATCCCACCGGCTGACCTGCTGATCGCCGCTTCCGCGGAGGCGGCCAGCGTGCCCATCCTGCACTATGATCATGACTACGACCTGATCGCCGAGGTCTCCGGTCAGATCGTGCGCTGGGTCATGCCGGCCGGGTCGCTGCCGTGACGTGCTACGGCTCAACCGCACGCACTGCCCGGTGAGAGCCGAAGTGCGGCAGTCCGGTGAGTTCAGCTGCGCCGGCCCGCGATCGAGCGAACCCGCCAGCTGACGATCCCGGAGTTACTGCCCTTCCTGGAAGGGTTCAACCAGAATGTCGCACCCATCTTCTCGTCCTATCAGGGCGTGGCCCGTCGCCACTGTGCGGGGCTCATTCCGTGTACCTTGCCGAAGGTGCGGGAGAAGTAGCCGGCGTCAGGGAAGCCGACCCGTCTGCCCACCTCGCTGATGGGTAGTTCGCTCGCGGCGAGCAATCGCCGGGCCTGGACCATTCGTCGTTCGGTGATCCACTCCTGCACGGTACGGCCGGTGCGTCGGCGTACCGTCGAGGTCAGGTGGCCTGGAGAGATGTTCACGGCGGTGGCCACGTCGCGCAGTGATAGCGGTTGCGGGTAGCGCCGCTCGATGACCTCGAACACCTCGGCGAGCAGCGGTTCCCGGTTTTCTCGCAGGTCGCCCACCACGTCGGCGGCCAGCCGGGAAACCCCAACCAGCAGCAGCACCAGGTTGGCCAGCACGGCTTCCCGGTAGCCGTCGGCGCTGCGCCAGTTCGTCGTGCAGAGCCTGTATCCGGGCGACCCACTCGGGCCGGTCCGGCTCCGCCACCCGCAGTCGCAGCGCGCCGATCGCCCCGCCGCGGACGAACGGGAACAGCAGCGGGTGGGTGCGCCAGGCCAGGTGGGCACCGGGGACGTCCGGGCCGAGCGCGTCGGCGGTGAAGAACACGCCCCAGCCGTGGCTGCCCGCCAGGTCAGTGGCATGGATGCGGCCCATCAAGTCTCCAGGCACGATCACGAACAGGTCGTCGGCCTCGATCGGCCAGGCCCGCCGGCCGGTGCGCAGCAGTCCACCGGTGCTCGGGAAGTACGCCAGGCCCGGGAAGTCGTGCGCGTGCTCCTCGAACGAACCGTTGATCTCCCAGCCGTGCTCCAGCCGCCAGGTCGCGACCGGCAGCTCGCCGGGCGCCGGCACCATCGAGTAGGTCGCCGGCCGGTCCCGGCCCGGCGCCGTTCGCACGGTCCGCACCGTCGAATCGTCCCACTGGAACCACGGATCGGTACAGATCCGCAGCTCCAGGAACAGCCAGAATTTCGGCATGACCGAAAGAACATCTCAGTCGCACACCGAACGGGAGTACATCCCGGGCATGGG
>JBOHGM010000209.1:0-3912 GCA_050699435.1 Pseudonocardiaceae bacterium
TCGACGCAGTAGCCACCCGACTGAACAACCGTCCACGAAGGACGCTCAGGTTCAAGACCCCAGCCGAAAAACTCAACGAATTGCTGCTCAATGCCAGTGTCGCAGTCACCACTTGAGACCAAGCAGTATTACGGTTAGTCCACACTGTTCAGATCAGAAAGAGACGGGAGAATGGGCGATGGGGGACCGCGAGCCGAGCGAACCACGGTGCAATGTGGTGCTGGAACGGTTACTGGGACGCGCCGGATGGAGCCCGGAGAACCTGGGAGATCACCTCAACCGCCTCGCCACCACCCTGGGACTGCGGGTGCAGGTCCACCGCCGCTACCCGAGGCGCTGGGTGTACGCGGAAAGACACCGCGCCACCCCGCGAATCCCCCGCGACCCGCTGCCCTCGCTGGTGTGCCTGCTGCTGCACCAACGCCTGGGCGACCCGGTGACCCCCGAGATGCTGGGCTGGCCGGCCCCCCGGGGCGCGCTGTACGTCCCGGCCGACGACGGGCTGCACCACCCCTGGGACAGCGCCGGAACCATAGCGGCACTGGGTGCGGTGGTGGATCCTGACAGCATGCAACGACGGCACTTCATGGCCATGACCGGACTGAGCCTGACCGCGGTGGCGCATCAGTGGCTGCTGGACCCGGCCCGAGTCGCCGCCTCCGTACTCGGCCAGCGAGTCGATCACGAGGTGGTCGATGACCTGGAACGAGTCGCCGACGCCCGACGACGACTCGACGACGCCCTCGGCGGAGCCAGCCTGCTCCCCGCCACCCGCGAGGATCTGCGCTTGGTGCTGGCCCTGCTGCGCAACTCCTCCTACACCGAGCAGGTCGGACAGCGCCTCTACGCGGTGGCCGCCGAGTTCGCCCGGCTGGCGGGCTGGCTCGCCTACGACGCCGGCCAGCACGCACTGGCCCAGCGCTACTACCTGGCCGCACTCCGAGCCGCGCATGTCAGCGGCGACCGCGCGCTCGGAGCCAGCATCCTCGGCTGCATGAGCGTGCAGGCAGCGTTCTCGGACACGCCCAGGGATGCGGTGCTGCTCGCCGAGTCCGCGCTGAACGGCGCCCGCGAGTTGACCCCCGCCGTCGAGGCGGCCACGTGCGCCCGGTTGGCCCGAGGCGCCGCCTACGCCGGTGACGCCGCGACATCGCAGCGTTTCCAGGACCGTGCCTTCGCCCGGCTCTCCCACTCAGCACCCGACAACGAGCCGCCGTGGATCTACTATTTCACTGAGGCCGACGCGCACGGCATCGCGGGTGAGGCGTTGCTGGTGCTGGGGTGGCCCAAGCAAGCCGAAGGCCACCTGCGGCGCGCCGTCGCGCTGATCGACCCTGTTTTCGTTCGGGATCGAGCCAAGTGGCAGTGCCGGCTGGCCACCGCACGGCTCGGCACGGGCTCCCTCGAACACGCCTGCGCGACCGCCAGCGAGGCAGCCGCCACGATCAGGAGGCTGGATTCCTTCCGGACGCAACAGGACCTCGCCGAGTTCCGCCGCGCCGCCGAGCGCTACGCCGGCTCCGCCGCCGTGCGTGAGTTCGACGCCAAGTACCGCGACCTGATCCGCAGCACCTCGGCCTGACTGGACAGGAGTGCTGTATGTCCGAAACGATACACGGCGCTGTGGCGTGACCCGTTGTTCAATCCGGGCGACCGGTTCCCACTCGGTCCTCCCCGTGGGATCATGGACAACTGCTATGAAGAGCCGAGCGGCCCCGGCGACCCGGCCGTTCTCGCTGCGCCACGTCGTACCCGGAGCTCGGCTCGACACACCGCCGACGTCGCGCTACACCTACTGTCACGAGCGGCAGATCGCCTTAGTGCATGACGAGGACGGCTCGTTAATCCCGTTGCTCAAGCACACACAGCCCGGTCCCACCCCGGCCTCTACGTCCTACATCACCGACGGGGATCCGCAGAATCCGCCTCCGGAGGAGATGAATGCTCCGGATCACCAGTCGGACTGAGCATGACCGTCGTGATGCTGACCCGGGAGCTCGACCCGTCGGCCGATCGGCTGGTCGAGGCGCTACATCAGCGAGCTGTACCGGTATTCCGCACCGATGTTGCCGCTTTTCCACAGCGGTTGAGTCTGGATGCCCGGCTCGGTCCGTATGGCTGGGATGGGGTGTTGTCCACGGAATATCGGGAGGTTCGGCTGTGTGATGTCCGTTCGGTGTGGTACCACCATCCCACCCAGTTCGCGTTGCCAGAGGGGATGTCCCGACCAGAGCGCCGCCATGCTGCGGCCGAGGCTAGGTGCGGGCTGGGTGGCGTGAAGTACTTCGGAATTTCTTTCGGAGCCTTCGATTTTGTGATTACGCCGGACGGTAGCTGGGTATTTCTGGAATGTAATCCCTCTGGTGCCTACGGATGGCTTGAGGAGACGCTTGACTTGCCCATAACTTCGGCATTGGCTGACCTGCTCGCAAACGGGGTGATTGCGTGTTGAGTTATCCTACTGATCTTAGTTCTGAGGAGCAGGAACTGGCGCAGGCCCGGCTGCGAGAGCTAGCCGAGACCTTTATCGCGGATGGGGCACTGCGCAGCCCGGAATGGCGAGAGGTGTTCGAACGCACCTGGCGGCATCCGTACGTGCCGTCTTACTACCCCCAGGTCGGGGCACCATGCCTGCTGTCGATCGACCCGCAGCGGCGCGGCGAATGGCTGGCGGCGGTCTACAGCGACAGGACTTTGCTTACCAAGGTGGTTCTGGTACCGCTGTCCAGGACCCTGCGACCCGGCAGATACCCGATACTCACCAGTTCAGCCACCCTGCCGTCGCTGGTGCTGCGCATGCTGGAGACGTTGGGGGTGCACGACGGGTACCGGGTTCTGGAAGTCGGCACCGGCAGCGGCTACAACGCTGCCCTGCTGTGCGAGCGGCTGGGCAGCGAGTACGTGACCAGCGTGGACATCGACCCCGAACTCGTAGACCTTGCCCGGGAGCGACTAGCTGCCAACGGCTACACCCCCACCCTGGCCACCGCCGACGGCGCGGGCGGCTACCCGCCCGGCGCTCCGTACGACCGGATCATCGCTACCTGCTCGGTGCCTGCCATCCCCCCGTCCTGGTTGGCGCAGGCGGGACCGAGCGCGGTGATCCTGGCCGACGTCCGCGGCAAGATCGGGGGTACGGTGGCTCGCCTGACCGTCGATCGCGATGGGGTGGCCACCGGACGATTCCTGCCCCTGGGCACCTCCTTCATGTGACTGCGGCACACTCTGGAGATTTCAGAACCAGGGCCACAACTCTGGCTAGACAATGAACCAGAGCAATCAGTAACCGAGGTTGACCCGATGCTGTTGCCGTCGAACGGCTTGTTCGGCTTCGTCGCGCAGTGGCACCTGCCGGAAGTCACCTGGGGGCACATGATCGAGAATGAAGCGGCCACCATCCACCTGTCCGGACCGGACGGCTCACGCGCGTCAGTCCTCAGCACTCCCGTCAACGGCGGCTTCCCCGTTAGCCAGAGTGGTCCGCGTCGGCTGTGGGACCGGATGGAGGAGGCGTACGAGTTCTGGGAGGGCGCCGGGCGACCCCATTACGACCGGTTCGGCATCACCGCCACCGCCACCGAGCAGTACGTCTGGTACGACCACCCCGACAGCGCACGCCGTTGGTCCCTACCCGCGCCACCCGTCCCGTAGCCAGCCGAGTAAATCGACTTCAGACTTTCTTCATCCGGAGCATTCGATTTCGCGGGTGCCCAGCGGAATGCTTCCCAGACTGTGGTCGATCTCGGGGAGCCGGGGAAGGTGATCAATTGTCCACGCCCGGCCGACGACACGACCAGCAGCATCCCCGACGATCCACCGCATGCTCCAGCAACAATGCGTACAGCGCCGCCGACGCCCGATACGCCACCGAACCGAACCCACCAGAGCTGGGCCACCACCCACATCCCCCAA
>JBOHGM010000210.1:0-3818 GCA_050699435.1 Pseudonocardiaceae bacterium
GGCATGGTGGCGGAATTGCTCCGGTTCTCCTTGGAGAACGGCGGGACGGTGACCGTCGAACTCGACGAGAAGCCGGGTGTCACGCCGGCCGGCGGGAAAGGCAGCGTCCTGCGGGACGCCAAGCAGTCCCTGGAGCGCGCGCTGGCCGATGTGCGGGACGCCGCGGCCGCCGCACTCGGGCAGTTCCAGAAAATGGCATCCCAGCCCGACGAGGTAGAGATTACGTTCGGCGTGAAACTGGACGCCCAAGCCGGAGCTGTGATCGCCAAGACCGGCATCCAGGGACACTTCGAAGTCAAGCTCAAGTGGGACCGAAACAGCATCGTCGCCGACAGTGTCTATGAGCGTCGAGAATAGGTCATCAGCAGCTCGTCCAGTTCACGCACCGGCCTCGTCCGTTGCCAGGGTTCCAGGGCCCCGCGCAATTCGGTGATGCGCTGGTCGATGCGGCGCGAGGTATTGGTCGCGGTGAGCGTGACCACTTCCCCAATGACCTGCGCAGCGTCGGCAATGTGACCCTGCTGAACCAACGCCTCACCCTGATACAGCAACCTGAAGGCATGGCCGTGCACGTTGGTCGGGTCGACAACGGCGAGCGACTTGGTCACTGTGTCGAGAGCACGCTCAGGATCGCGAAGCCGCAAGGCACAGTTACTGGTTGTCCCCCAGAAAAACGACTCGTCATAGAAGTACGACCAGGATAGCTCGGGTGTATCGGCGGTGATCTTGGCGACTGCTGCTTGTTCAGCGTCCAGTGCCCGGCGGCAAAAAGCGGCTTGCTGGTCAGCCGCATAGGCTCGCGCCGCTACATCAGCGGCATACCCCTCCACACGGGGGTTGCCAGTCTGGGGTGCCCAGGATCGGGCTACGATGGCATGGTCAATGCCGACCCGGGCCTTGCCTTGCCAGGTGGCAAGTTGACTCATTGTGCACAGCACATAGCTAGCCAGATCGACATTGTGTGCGTCGTGCGCAGCACTGCGGGCATCGTCGTAATACCGTTGTGCATGGTCGTAGTCACCCATGTTGAAGCACAACCAGCCAACAAACTGGGTCAGGTCGGCATAGGCAGAGAGTGCTCGCTGCTGAAACTGCACGGGCGCGGTCTTGGCCAGCCGGTAGGCGACATCCCGATGCGCCAGCGCGCTGGGCAGCGTAAATTGTGGACCGACCACATTGTCTTGGCGTCTTAGATTAATTACCATACCTTCGCAGTAGCGTAGCGTGGATTCGTCAAAGAATGACGGGTCCTGAAGCACCCGGGTGATCTGTTCGTGCTCCTCCGGGTCAAGTACATCAAACAGCGGTGCCGCAGCGGCCAAGGAAAACGCTGCACTCACCTTGGACAGCAGCACACGACGGCTCACCGCTGAGCCGAGTCGTTGCGTCCACATCACGATCACCTGCGCCAATTCCACGAAACTGATCTCTTGTAACCGCTGTATGAGCAACAACGCATCCCGTGAGACGACGAACGGGGAGCGCGTCGCCTGAGCAGTACCGTCACCGCCACTCACGAGATCACCGAACAGCGATTCTACCTGCTGGGCGACCACCAGCTCCTTCGTCCCGGTCCGCGTCTGGTGGACGCTGTCCTGGTGGCGGTAGTCGGGAAGATCGGCGACCAGGTCGCTCACGCTGCACTCGTAGAGCCGCGCCAGCCTGCCCAGCACCTCCAGTGAGGGCTCATGCCCGGTGCTGCTCGGCCACTGCTCCCAATACGAGAAGTTCTTCAGCGTCTTGGGCTCGTCCGGCCAGCGCCGGTTCCACTCGTCGGCGGCTTGCCGCTGACTCCAGGTGTGTGCCACCCGGAACGCCACCCGGGCGTTCACGCGGTACTTCACCCGAAAGATCGTGGCCACCTCAACCCAGGTCTTGCCCTCACCCCGAAGGTCGGCAGCAAGCCAGACCTGCTCCTGCCGGATACTCCGTGCCTTGTACTGCACGTGGCTCCTCCGCCCCACTATCGTGCTGCCTGGTCCTGCTGGTGATCAGACGATACTCCGCAGGTGGCTCCACACCCGCCACCGTGATCCCCAGCACGCCGGGAAAAACTGCGCTTGATCATTACACCGCGTGAGGGTGGGCTGCCCCCCGGCTCGCGGGCACAGTAGTGATCAAGGCCCCAGGGCCGGGACGTACGAGCGACCCACTCGCCCCGGTCCTGGGTGCCGTCCACTCGGAACAAGCACCCGGGGGTTTGCGGACATGGCAGACGAGGCAGAGTCGACCGCGGGGAACGGGAATGCCCCGCGCTCAGGCTCGCCGATGTATTGGAAGGTCTCCGTCAAGGGCAGCGGCGGGGTAACTGCGACCGTGATCGTGACGACACATCGCGGAGAAGTATGGCTATCCATTGATCCGCCGTTCACCTGGGAAGCCATTATGGGGCCCGGGAAAGTGGATGAGCTGATTCGCATGCTTGGGCGGGCGCGGGAAGTGGCAAAGAAGAGCTGAGCCGCAGGGGCGGCTTCGTGGCGGCAGGCAACCGGCGAACCCACCGTGAGGGGTCTGCAGCGGATAGCATCCGGGCACGATGAATGACTTCTTCGGTGAGCTGGCCAAGCAGCTGGCCGGGCGGTGGCTGACCCTGCTGGCCATCCCCGGCATGCTGTTCCTCGCTGCCGGGTGGGCCGGGCTGCAGCTCGGCCACGCCCACGCCCTCGACACCAGTCGGTTAGCCAATGCGGTGCGGAATGCCACCACCGAGATCGCGAACTGGCCCGGTGCGACGCAGGCGCTGGCCCTGGTGGGGTTCCTGCTCGCCGCAGTGACCCTCGGGCTCATCGTCCAAGCCCTGGTCGGCCCGGTCCGAGCAGTCAGCCTCGGGCAATGGCCGGGACCACTCGGACGGCTCGGAAAGGTACTGGCCAGGCGGCGCCGGCACCGCTGGAACGAGCTCTACCGGGAGCGCACGGCCCTGGAGAAGGTGCACCCCCGGCAGGACCGCACTACCGATCAGCAGCAACGAATCGACCAGCTCGCCGGCCGGGCCAACCAGATCGCGATGGCCGAACCCGACCGGCCGACCTGGATGGGCGACCGCATCCACGCGCTATCCCACGTCGCGATCAGCCGCTACGGGTTGGACCTGACCTTCGGCTGGCCCCGGCTCTGGCTGGTGCTCCCCGATGCCGCCCGCGCCGAGATCAACACCGCCCAAGCTGGATTCGCCACCGCCATCTTCACCACCACCTGGTCACTGCCCTACCTCGCGCTCGGCACGCTGTGGTGGCCGGCCGCACTGGCCGGCGTAGTGATCGCCGCGGCGGGTTGGTCCCGGGCCCGCTCGCAGATCACCACGCTCACCGAACTCGTCGAATCCGCCGTCGATGTCCACGGCCGCGACCTGGCCATCATCTTCGGCGTTGCCGATCCCACCAGCACCGGCCCGCTGACCCCCGACGAGGGACACGACATCACCGATATCGCCCGCAAAGGACGATAACAACTGCCTGCGTTCAGGCACCCCCGCACCGGTCGGCGACGATGCCGTGTCCCGGCGGGATGCCGTGTCCCGGCGGGATGCCGTGTCCCGGCGGGATGCCGTGGCCGGGAGCGAGGATCGCGTGCGGGTCGAACTCTGCCTTGGTGGCGAGCAGTGCGGCCCAGCGTGGCCCGAAGTGGGTGCGCCAGTCGGCGGGCGACATCGGCAGGGTGTTGACCGGGTAGGCGACCCCGCCGTGAGCGGCGGCGCGGTCGTAGACGGCCCGGTTCGCCTCGATCATCGCCGCGCCCGCGGCGGTGTCGTCGGCGCTGGCGGTACGCAGCAGCGCGAACAGCCAGACCAAATCCGAATCGGGTACCCGCACCAGCGG
>JBOHGM010000211.1:0-1163 GCA_050699435.1 Pseudonocardiaceae bacterium
AGGCGGCACCGCCGGGCAAGGCGGCACCGCCGGGCAAGGCGGCACCGCCGGGCAAGGCGGCACCGCCGGCCAGGGCGCGCCCGGCCAGGATGCCGGCGGCACGCCGCAGGCAGGTATGCAGAACAGCCCCTTTCCCCCCGCCTTCCGGTGGGAGAGCGCACCGCGCAACGAGACCACCGAGTTCATCCCGCAGGTCGGTAGCAGGGACGCCGAATCCGCTGAGCAGACCCAGGTCGTCCGGAGCCCGGACCAACCACCCCCGAGACCTTCCTACGATGACTCCGAGCGCACCCAGGTAGTCCAAGCCAGGCCGCTGTCCCCCCCGCCCTACGGCCAGTCCAGCTACTCCGGCGGTGGGGGGTTTCCAGCGGGGGGCGACCAATCTCTGTGGGCCCAGCAGGAATCCGCGCCGCCGTGGGTATCGTCCGACCTACCCCCCGGCCAGGAGCCGAACACCGGCTGGACGATGCAGGGCCCGGAGACCTTCGAGGCCGAGCCCAAGTCACCGGTCGGACGCATCGTCGCGATCGCGGCGACGGTCGTCGTGATGGTTGCGATCGGTGTCGCCGCGTTCCTGTTCTTCGGTTCCGGCGGATCGGACACCACGGAGCCGGCCGAGCCCGCCCCGGCCCAGCCCGCCCCCGCCCAGCCACCCCCGGCCGAGCAGCCCCCGCCCCCGATGCCGGCCGAGCCGCCCGGCCCTCCCATCGCCGATCTGCCTGGCCGGCCGCAGGATCTCTCGCACATCACCGACTTCGACGCGGTGCGCGACATCGGGTATCTGACCCCGGAGGAGCTTGACGCCTGGTCGATAGCCGGGGCCGGCGGGACCGCCATCCAGCTGTCCGAAGTGGGCGCCAACCGGCTCATCGTCATGGCCGTCGACACCCGCAACCCGACGGCCGCCCGTGATCGGCTCGCCGATTTGCAACTGCAGTTCGAACTCGACGAGATCTCGACGGCAGGGCCCGGGGTGCGGATGGGATCGACGGATACCGCCGAGGGCGAGGCACCTGCACTGCGCCGGGCGCACTACTTGTCCGGGAACTACGTGGTCCGGGTGGAGGTGTCCGGAGTGGACCCGACCGCGGTAGATGACCTCTTCTCGGAGATCCTCGCGATCCAGCTCGATGAGCTTCCCGCTGATGCCTAACGCCAAGATG
>JBOHGM010000211.1:1263-3579 GCA_050699435.1 Pseudonocardiaceae bacterium
GATGCCTAACGCCAAGATGTCGGAGACCGCCGGGCCCGCGCTGGTCGCCTGCACCATCGTCGCCCGTAACTACCTGCCCGCGGCGCGGGTGCTCGCCGCCTCCTATCTGTGGCACCATCCCGGCGCGCGGTTCGTGGTGCTGGTGGTGGATGCGCTGCCCGGCGAGGCGGGCAGGCTCTCGACGGCCGAGGGCGAGGAGCTGCTGGACCCGGTGGCGCTCGATCTGGACACCGCCGAGTTCCATCGGATGGCGACCGCCTACACGGTGACCGAGCTGTGCACCGCGCTGAAACCGTGGTTGCTGCGGTGGGCATTGGGGCAGGCCGACGTGGCGGTGTACCTCGATCCGGACATCGAGATCTACGCGCCACTACCGGAGCTCGTGCAGCAGGCGGTCCTGCACGCCATCGTGCTGACCCCGCACGTGCTGCAACCGATGCCGCGCGACGGGCTGCGCCCCTCCGAGGCCGACATCATGGCCGCCGGGGTGTTCAACCTCGGCTTCATCGCGGTGTCGGGCGACGCCGGCCCGTTCCTCGACTTCTGGCAGCAGCGGCTGCGCACCGACGCCATCTCCGCCCCCGCGGAGCAGCTGTTCACCGACCAGCGCTGGGTGGACAAGGTCCCCGCGCTCTACCGGCACGTGGTGGTCGACGATCCCGGGTGGAACGTCGCCTACTGGAACGTGTACCAGCGACCGCTGCAGACCGAGCCGAACGGGTACCGCACGGCGGGCGGCTATCCACTGCGCTTCTTCCACTTCAGCGGGTACCGGCCGGAGCAGCCGTGGTTGCTGTCCACGCACTTCGCGGACCGTCCCCGGGTGCTGCTCTCCGAGCATCCGGAACTCGCCGCGCTGTGCGGCGAGTACCGGGATCGACTGATCGCCGCGGGATACGCGGAGAGCCTGGACGCGGTGTCCTACCGGTGGAACACGCTGCCAGACGGCACACCGTTGCCCGTCGCGCTGCGCAGGGCGTTTCGAAGGGAATGGCTCCGAGCCGACCGCGCGGGCACGGCGCCGCCCACCAGCCCGTTCGACGGCGCCGCCGCGGACTTCTTGCGCTGGGCGACCGCGCCTGCCGACCGGGTGCAGCGCCGGGCCGGAACCAACCGCTGGGCGATGGCCGTCTGGTCCTCGCGCGCTGATCTCCAGCGGGCGTTCCCGCGGCCGCTCACCGAACACGCCGAGGCATACCGGGAGTGGTGCGCCGGGTCCGGCGTTACCGAAGGCCATCTGCACCCGGACGCGGTTCCCCGGCGGATCGACCGCACACCCGTCCCGGTGATCAAGACGGCGGGCGCCACCGTGCTCGGCTACCTGACCGCCGAGCTCGGCGTCGGCGAACTCGGCAGGCTCGTCCACCAGGCGGTGGCGGACAGCGGGCTGCCGGTAGCCGCGGTGGTCGAGGACAGCACGGTGGTCAACCGCACCGAACACCCACTGCCGCCCGGGGCAGGCCAGCGCGACGTGCAGTATCCGGTCACCCTGCTCTGCGTCAACGCCGACATGACCGCCACCACCCTCGACCTGCATCCCGAGCTCGCCGAGGACCGGTACGTGATCGGGGTGTGGTCCTGGGAGCTCGAGGAGTTCCCGGAATGGATGCACGACGCGTTCGCGCGCGTCGACGAGATCTGGACCATCAGCGAATTCTGCCGCGACGCGCTGACCCGGCACGCGCCGGTACCGGTGCACACCTTCCCGGTGCCGGTGCGCCCGCAACCAGACCGCACCCCGGTGTTGCGGGAGCCCGGCGCGGGCGCGCGCTTCCTGTTCGTTTTCGACCACAACAGTGTCTTCGATCGCAAGAACCCGCTCGCGGTGATCACGGCGTTCCAGCGCGCCTTCCCCCGTGACAACACGGTCCGGCTGGTGATCAAGTCCATCAACGGGGACCGGCACATCGGGGATCGGGAACGGCTGCGGCTGGCGGCAGCTTCGGATCCACGCATCGAACTCGTCGAGTACTACCTCGGGCATGACGAGGTGGCCAAGCTCTTCGCCTCCGCGGACTGCTACGTCTCACTGCACCGCGCGGAGGGCCTGGGACTGACCATCTGCGAGGCGATGGCGCACGGGTTGCCGGTGATCGCTACCGACTACTCAGGCAGCAGCGAGGTGCTCCCGGAGTCGGCGGGCTGGCTGGTACCCGCGACGCTGGTCGAGGTCGGCCCGGGACGGTTCCCTTACCCAGCCGACGCGCTGTGGGCCGAGCCGGATCTGGACCGCGCGGCCGCCGCGATGCGTAGCGTGCTGGCCGATCCCGCCGACGCCGCCCGCCGCGGCGCCGCCGGGCGGGCCCACCTGGCGGC
>JBOHGM010000212.1:0-3566 GCA_050699435.1 Pseudonocardiaceae bacterium
TGGTGATCGTGGCGAGGGTGACCCGGTTAGCGGTGCTGATGAGCTGGCCGAACCGCTCCAGCGACACCGCCCGAATGGCTTCACACATGGCCCAGCTCGGCCGGTTCAGCCCGCCGTCGTCGGTGACGGCCACTCCTGCGCGGCGGCGGTGTCTGCGACGGCGGTGCCTGCCTCCCACTCGGCCAGTTCACCGAGGTACTGATTCCACCCGTCCGGATCGTTCCTCTGCTCCACGCCGGGCAAATGTACTATCGTGAAGCTATCGGGAAACGTGAACGGAGACTCATCCATGACGGAGCTGGTGCGTACCTCGCTGTTCCTCAGCTGGTGTCACCAGGACGCCGAGGCCAAGGATGCGCTGCTCGGCCTACTGCACCTGGACGGCCTGGCCGGGGTGCGTATCAGCTGGTGGGAGGACTCACGCCTGCTGCTCGGCGAGGACTGGCGGCGGCGGATCCTCGCCCGGCTGGACGGCTGCGACTATGGCCTGCTGCTGCTCAGCCCGGGCTTCTTCGGCAGCCGCTTCATCCTCGAGGAGGAGCTGCCCCGGCTGTTCGGGCCGGGCGTGGACAAGGTGTTGCCGGTGATGCTGAAGCGGGTTGCGATGGACGGCTCGCGGGACCTGCACGGGGTGGACGCGCGGCAGATCTTCCTAGGATCCGGGGGCCGCTGCTTCACCGAGACCCGGGGCGCCGGCCGGGAGCGCTTCGCGCTCGACCTCGCCACGAAAATACGCGATCGTGTGCTGAGCGGCGCCTCCTGATGCGGCGGCTGCCGCGGCGGGCGGTGCTCCGGCACCTCGACCGGCTCGCCGACGACCTCACTGGCCGGCAGCTGTCCCGTCTCCGGGCGCTGGCCGACCTGATCGGCGACGACGGCCGGATCCCGCTGCCGCGGGCGCTGGACGTGGCCACGCCCGGCGGCGACGACACCACGGCGCAGGACGCGTTCCGGAAGTTCCGGGCCGCGCTCGACGACGCGGCGCACGGAGCGGGCGTCGACCTGCGGCTGGTGAGCGACCAGCGCAAGGCCCCGCCGCGGGACCGGTTCTGCTGGTTCGAGGGCGCGGACGTCACCGGCGACGAGGTGGCCGAGCTGTCCGGCCGGGAGGCGGCCCGGCTGACGGCCGACGAGGCCGTGCCGCCGTTCGCGACCGAGGTGCTGCACCCGGTCGTGTATGTGGAGACCGCCAGGAACGCGTCCGAGGCGGTCCAGCGACGCGAGCGGGAGTTCGTGGCGCTGCTGACCGAGCAGCTGTCCGCGGTCCCCGGCGGCCGGGTCAGCAGCGCGCTCGACATCCGACTCGGGGCCGATCACCAGGCCGAGCGGCGGCGGCTGCGGGAGACCGCGGATGTGGTGGTGGAGCTGGACAGCGCCGCCGCCCGGCGGGATGAGTATCCGGGCGCAACCGTCCGCCGGCCGATCAGGGTGGCGCTGGAGGGGGTGGCGCGCGGCGCGGACCGCACCGCGGACGTCGTGCACGTCGCTGGTCAGCCGTTCAGCCAGTGCCCGCACCGGACCGCCCGCCTGCGGTTCATCGGGTACGTGCTGGGGCTGATCGACGATCGGCTGCGGGAGACGGTCACACCGGCCACGCCACCACTGCCGGACTCGGATGCGCTGGCCCGGCGGCTCGTCGACCGGCGCGCCCTGGACGTGCAGCCGGTGCCGGCGCCGGCCGGGGAGACCTCGCTCGCCTCCGATGCGTTGGCCGCTCCGGGGCGGCGGCTGGGCACCACGGTGCCGGCGGTGCAGCGGCTGCGGGAGTGGGCCATCGACAGCTCGGCCGGCGCCCGGCACCTGTGCGCGCTGCTCGGCGACGTCGGCATGGGCAAGACCACCACCATCACGCTGTTCACCCAGGAGTTGTTGGACCTCCGCGTACACGACCGGTCGGCACCGCTGCCGATCCTGTTCGACCTGCGCGACCTCCCCCCCGCCGTGGTGCGCGCGGGGGCGGGCCTGCCGGCGATCCTGACGGCGCTGCTGGACCAGGGCGACCTCGGCGCCGGCCCGTCGGCCGAGCAGGTGCTGGACCTGGTCGCCGGCGGTGACTGCGTGCTGATCTTCGACGGGCTGGACGAGGTGCTGGTGCACCTGGACCCGCACGCCGGCCAGGTGTTCACCCGCACGCTCTGGCGTGCCACCGAGGACACCTGGCGCTCCCGCCCGGCCGACCGGAAGCCGGCCCGGCCGAGCAAGCTGCTGCTGTCCTGCAGGACCCACTACTTCCGCACGATCCGGCACGAGACCACGCACTTCACCGGGCAGCACCGGGACGGCCCGGCCACCGCCGACTACCTGGCCCTGCTCATGCTGCCCTTCGGCGAGGAACAGGTGCGGGCCTACCTGACGGCTAACCTGCCCGGCGCCGACATCGACCGGCTGCTGGACCTCATCGACAGCGTGCACAACCTGCGCGAGATCGCCGAGCGGCCGCTGACGCTGCGGATGGTCGCCGAGCAGCTGGAGACGGTCGAGCGGGCCAAGCTCGCCGGCCGCACCGTCCGCGCGGTCGACCTGTACGGGTCGTTCGTCAGCCAGTGGCTGGAACGAGACGACGGCAAGCACTCCCTGCTGCCCGAACACAAGGAACTGCTCATGGAGCACCTGGCCGCCGAGCTGTGGCGCTCCGGCCGCACCGCGTGGGGGGTGGCCGACGTCGAGCAGTGGCTGCTGGAGTTCCTGAACGACCGGCCGGACCTGGAACTGCACTACCCGGCCCGCGTGCCGGACCTGTGGAAGGAGGACCTGCGCACGGCGACGTTCCTGGTCCGCCGGGACGACGACACCTTCGGCTTCGCGCACACCTCACTGCGCGAGTACTTCCTCGCCCGCCATCTGGGCCGGGCGCTGGAGCTGGCACCGGAGCAGGTGCGCGACCGGTGGCAGCTGCCGGTGCCCAGCTCGGAGACGCTCGACTTCCTCGGCCAGTGGCTGGCCGGACGCGACGCGGCGGGACGCGCGCGCGGCACGGCCGCGCTGGCGGTGCTGGCGGCACACCCCCCGGCCGGCCGGCCCGATGCGGCTGCGGTGCTGGCCTTCGCGTACAGCCTGGCCGCGGCCCGCGGCGGCCACCCGAGCCACGATCCGGCCGGTTCCCGCCTGGCCGGCGCCGACCTGACCGGCTGGTCGATCGACGGCGGCGACCGCCGGCTCGACCTGCGCGGCCTGTCGCTGACCGGAGCCGACCTGACCGAAGCCGTGCTGCGGGACGTGGACCTGTCCGGGGCGGACCTGGGCGGCGCGGACCTGACCCGTGCCGAGGTGCACGACAGCGACCTGAGTAGCGCCGACCTGCGCCGCGCCGACCTGACCGGCACGGTGTTCCGCCACAGCGACCTGACCGGCGCCCACTGGACCGGCTCGACCGCGTACCAGACGCAGGCGCTGCGGTGCCGCCCGGCGCAGGACCGGCGGCGGCAGGGCTGGTTGGTGGCACCGTCCGGCGCCGCGCGCCCGTCCGCCGCCGTGATGTCGGCGTTCACCGGCCACACCGACATGGTGAGCGGTGGTGGCTGGAGCCCGGACGGCACCCGCGTGCTCACCACCAGCTGGGACGGCAC
>JBOHGM010000213.1:0-3534 GCA_050699435.1 Pseudonocardiaceae bacterium
AAGTAGTCTTAGACTCAGAAACTTGAGTCAAGAGTATCATTGAGGTTGCTGAGGCTGTGCTGATCTTGTAGGTGATGGGTCGATGGTCGCCTGGGATGCGGGCTGGGGTTGAGTTGGCCTATTAGGGGGCGTCTTCGAGGGGGGAGGCCGCAGCCGGACGGGAGGAGGGCCTCGGCTATCGGCACCGACGGTGGCACGCCGACCGTCCATCAGGGTGGCCCGCGCCGGCTGTGGGATACCGTGGAGAACATCCGGTATCGCTGGCTACAGGATGGCTCGCTGCCCGTCTACGGAGCCAAAGTCACCGTCACTCCAGATGGCGGCTGCTGCCTGAACCGGGCGTTCGTAGGGCAAACACCCCTTAGCCCGCCAGCGGTCAGTGGGGGATGGTGTGCAGGAAGGCCCGCCAGGCGGGGTGGGGACGGCCAGGGCAGGGCTGTCGCGGTCCTTGGAGTCGCGTACCAGCACTCGGTCCGGCGCGGGCGCCACCTCGACGCAGTCACCGTTGACGGCGCTGTAGCTGCTGGTGCGCCAGCCGACCTCGACGCAGTTGCCGTTGGTGCCGCTATAGCTGCTCTTCCGCCAGACAATCCCGTCCGGCTCAGGTGCGGTTATCATGGTCCTCTCGATCCGCGTAGAGCTCGGTTGCCAGGGTGGCAATCAGTTCCGCTGATTTCTTCCTCACCCAGCGCGGTCTCGGCCAGCAGGCCCAGGATGCGCCGGTAGGCGGCGATCTCCTCGGGCTTCTCCAGGAACATGCTCGCGGTCTCGCTCTCCAGGTAGACAAGACGGTGCGTAGGAAGGTTTGCCAGGTGGAGCGGGGACGGCGACTGTGAACTGTTGCGGGCCTTTTCGTGGAGTCGCGGCTGCCCGCCGCTGGTCTCACCAACCGATTCAGACGCACAGTCGGAGTAACTGTGTGGCGAGTTCGGGAGCGGCGTGTGGGTGGCCGAGCCGGCGTGCGGCGGTGGCCATTGCCGCTCGGCGGGATGGATCACTGACCAGAGTGTGTAGGTGGCTCCACAGGGAGTCAGGGGTGGCGTGTGGGCCGACGAGGGCATGGGCTGCGTCATGGCTCGCGAGGTGGCAGGCGTTGTGTTCTTGTTCGTTGCCGCCGGTGGGAATCAACGGTATGAGCACCGATGGCTTGCCGAGGCGGTGAGTTCGGCCAGGGTCCCGGCGCCGGAGCGGGAGACCACGACGTCGGCGAGAGCGAGCACTCCGGGTAGTTCGGCACTTACGAAGTCCACCACCCGGTATCGGTCAGCGGACGCGTTGTCGAGTCGCGCGGCGGATTCCTGAATTGTCGGCAGGGAGTTAGCGCCACATTGGTGGATGACGTTGGCCTGCGCCAGCAGCCGTGGCAGAATGGCCTGGATGAGGTGGTTGATCTGCACGCTGCCCTGCGCGCCGCCGGTGACGTATACGGTGGGCAGCCGGGGGTCGTGTCCGGTCCAGTCCAGCGCCTTGATCGCGGCAGCAGGGTCACCGTCAAGCAACTCGGCGCGAACCGGGTTACCAGTCACCACGGCCCGAGACCGCAGCGATGGCGCCAGCAGCGGTGGCGAGGCCACCGAGGCCACCGAGGACAGCGCGATGCGATCCGGCCAGGATGCGGTTGGCCAGGCCGAGACGGGTGGTCTGCTCGTGCACCAGCAACGGCGCCGTCGCCGAGCGCGCCGTCAGCCCGACCGGGACCGCGACATACCCTCCGGTGGACAGCACCACGTCCGGTCCGAAACTGCGGACGATGCTGCGGGCAGCGACAACACCGGACGCCACCCGGCCGAGGTCCCGCAGATTCGCGGGAGAGATCATCTTCAGTGGGTTGGCGGCGCGGCGAAGCTTGCCGGTCGGGATCGCCGCGAACGCCAGCCCCTCCTGAGCCGCGACCCGCGCCTTCAGCCCGCTGGCACTGCCCACATACAGCACCTCCAGCTCGACATCCGCGTCGGCCAGCAGGTTCCGCGCGGTCCGAATCGTGGTGACCGCCGGGTAGGTGTGGCCCCCCGTACCACCACCGGTGGCGATCACCCGCACCGGACGAGCACGATCGGCAAGACGGGACACAATCTCGGACAGCTCCATTGCGGGTGTTCGCTCCTCATCACGGTCAGCTCGGGGTGGCGGGTCAGGAATCGATCAGCTCGCTGCGTCGGACCAGATCACCCAGATGCACCTTGGACAGCAACCGCCCGGCGCCGGCAGCATTCTCGCCGAACCTACCGAGGTCGTCCTCGACGACCGCACACGGATCTTAAGCACTGCGTGACAAATTAGGTTACCCGTTTGCCGAGAGTACCGCCAAGCGGTGAGTCACGACCGTTTCAAGATCGTGCGCCGCGAGCACAGAGAGGAGAAGCCGATGTAGATCGTGTTCTGTTGAGGTGCGCAACCGGGCAGGAGATGGAGGTAGGTCGCCGACAATCTCGAAAAGATCACCGCGTCCCGTTGAGGACGACGACCCACAACAGCCAGAGGCGGCCCGCCGATGCGTCCTGACGTCCTGACAACACCGCGCCGATCGCCGCCGCCCACAGGCGCCATGAGCTGACACGGCCAAGCGATCCAGGCGCTGCGGTCGTCGCCGAGGCAGGTGCGTGTCACGTCTCCCGCCGATGCCGACGCAGTGCGGTCAGGGCGGGCCGTTCCGGTCATCTCGGCGCTGAGCCCCGCAGTCGTGGAGGGCGACTCGCTGGCCTACCTCACGCACAGGCCCACAGCAGGAACCGGGCAGAAGAGGTCGGAGCTGGGCGCCATCGGCCACGGATCTGCGGGAGGGGAGTTGTGCGGGCGGAGAATCGAGCAGGTTCACCAGTGGGACACCGACCGGACAGACCGGCTTGTTCTCACGGCTTTACCGGCGGGCGCCCGAATGACCAGCTCTCCGAAGGCCCGGGTGATCGCCAAGCGCCACGTCCGCTTGGCGACGGCACGCAGCGCTTCGGCCTGACGTCCGCAGCGATACAGGGGCAGCGCGAGCAGCTCCCATCGCCGCTCCCGCAGCGGATCGGCGGCGCAGATTTGAGATGTAGACCTGCACAGCGCTGGTGGCCTTCGCCGGCGGATTCTCCCCCCACAACTGATCGATAAGGCGGTCCAGCGACACCACCCGATTGGCATCGACAAGCAACACAGCCAAGATCGCACGCGGCATTCGGGGCCCAAAGTCGAGCAGACACCCGCCCTCGGATACCTCCATCGGCCCCAACACCCGAAACTCCATGCGCCCCCCTCGCTGGGCAGGACGTGCCCGTGCGGCCTGTCGCACACGCAGAAGTTGAGCTGGGTCGACATTCCCAGCCAGGACGTACCGACCAGTCGGAATCGTACCGTAACCAGCGCACCACAGAAGTCCTATTGAGGCGAGGTTCGGTGTAAGGGTCCCGTAGTGGCGTAATGCTTCGGCGACGTCCGGGGAGCGGTCAGCTCGTGGACAGGATCTTGAACAGGGCGTTGTTCACATCCATGACCACCTGGGTGTCGATCACCCGGGTGCGGCGCTCGAACGCCGCTTTCGCGGTCGGCCCGATG
>JBOHGM010000214.1:0-3506 GCA_050699435.1 Pseudonocardiaceae bacterium
ACCGCCACCAGGCGCGGGCCTTCGAGCGGTTCTCCACTCGTGACGCCCCTGCGCGGCCGACGATCGTCACCACTGGAACCGGGTCGGGCAAGACCGAGTCCTTTCTGGTCCCGCTGCTCGACCACGCCGCCCGGGCGAAAGCACGCGGCGAGCCGGGCATCAAGGCGATCGTGCTGTACCCGATGAACGCGCTGGTCTCCGACCCGGGTCGGCGCATCCCCGAGTACCTGCACGACGACGCCCGGCTGCACCAGGTCACCGCCGGGGTCTACATCGGAGGCGAGGGCAACCGCAGCACCCAGGCCCGCGAGCACCTGGTCGACTCCCGCCGCGTGCTGCGCGACGAGCCGCCGGACATCCTGCTGACCAACTACAAGATGCTCGACCTGCTGCTGCGCACCGAGGACGCGCCGCTGTGGGCGGCATTGTTCCAGCAATGTTGCGCTGGGTGCATCACGGTCCGAGGTGCCTTGCCCTGGAACCTGCCGCTTCGCCGGTATGCGCGACGACTGAGTTCTATCACGCGTCCGCTTTGTTGATCGAGGTGCGGCCAGAAAGATCGGCGAGATGGTGTAGCGTACGCGCTATTGGTGTGTTCAACGCATCAGATCATGGTGGTCTGTTACGAGCCTGGTTGCGGAGGGTGACGGTTGGTCGATGGGGGACGGGCTGCGGGCCGTGCCGTGGCGATGGCTCGTCCGCCGTGCCTGGGGTGGCCACGTTGCATGCGGTGCCGGGCGTGTCGATGCTGCGACCGGCAGAGGCGGTGTTCGAGAAGACTCTGCAGGGGTTTGCTGATCATCAGCGGGCTCGGCGGTTGTCGAAGGACACGGTGCGGCAGCGGTTGCGGATCGCTCGGCAGGTGCAGGCGGTGGCGGACGGCTACCCGTGGGAGCCGGTGTGGAACCGGAGCTTGTTTGACCGGTGGTCGGCGATGCTGGCCGACAGCGTGACCACCTCCACGATGCGCAAGTACCAGAACGATCTCGCGCTGTACCTGGCGTATCTGAGTGATCCGTCCTACGAGTGGCCGCAGGTCTGTCAGGAACTGTTCGGCACGTTCGCCTCGTTCGCGCTCCGGGACCTGAATGCGGTCCGCCATGCGCAGGAGTACATCGGCAGGCCCAGCGGGAACCGGCCACTGACCCGCGAGGAGATCAAGCGCCTGTTCGGCTGCCTGGAACCAGAGATCCGGCGGCTGCGGACCGAGGGGCACAAGGGCGCGTTGACCGCAGCCCGTGACCTGGCGCTGTTGACCACCCTGTACGGCTGGGGTCTGCGGCGCCGGGAGGCGGCGCGGCTGGAGACACACGACTGGCGACGGCAGGCGAAGCTGCCCGAGTTCGGTGACCACGCGGCGTTGGCGGTTCGGTGGGGCAAGCCCAGCGCCGGGCAGCCGCCCCGGCGGCGGATGGTGATCTCGGTCTGGCCGTGGGCGGTGTAGACGGTGCGGATCTACCTGGAGAACGTCCGCCCGCTGTTCTACCTGGATCGCGAGGACGACGGCGTGATATTCCCGACCGAGCGCAACGAGATGATCTCCGAGCGGGCGGTCAATCAACGCTTCCAGCACTGGCGCGAACTGGCGGGGCTGCCGGATCATCTGGGCCCGCACTGCGCGGCACACGTACGTGACCCGGTTGATCGAGTCCGGCTATGACGCGCAGTTCGTCACCGACCAGGTCGGTCATTCCCACGCGGCGACCACGGCTATCTACACGGCGGTAAGCAGCGACTTCAAGAACCTGAAGGTCCGCGAGCACCTGGACGCGGCCGAGGGAGGCCACGTTGCAACGCGCCTTCACAATCGCCGAGACGGAGGCGGAGATGGACGACGACTTCAGCGATCACGCATCGGGCGGGCCTGCTGGCCGCCGGAGGAGGGTGTGATGAACGCGGTGTCCCGGCAAGGACCGGACGAGCAGAACGACGACCTGCAGGCCCGGCAGCCGCGCTACGAGTGGCGACTGCGCGAGCTGATGGCGGTCCGCAAGAACTGGTACACCACCACGAAGCTGATCCCGGAGCTGCGTAAGTATGGCTTCGAGTTCGACCGCAGTTCGATCTATCGGCTCGTGCGGGCCGAGCGTCCACCGAAGATGCCGATCGAGTTGATCCTGGCCCTGTGCAAGATCCTCGACTGCCGCTTTGAGGACCTGGCGGTGGAGATCGAGCCGCAGCCGACCGCCGAGGAGCCGCCGCGCCGTGGCCCGCGCCCGGCCGTGCCGAACATGCCGTTGTTGTCCGCGGACTTCTTCGACGCCGAGAGCTGACCGGACACGGGTAACGCACGTGGTGAAAGGCCGAGGTGTCTGCGCCGGTGTCTCGACTGCGGTGAGGACAAGACGGTGAGTCGGCTCACCGAGGACGGCCCGCTGTGCGAGAAGTGCGACAACCGGCGTGCGCCCGATGTACTGTGCCCACGCTGCGGCAAACCCGCAAGGTCGGGATCCTGAGCACCGGCGTCTGCCGGGCCTGCGCCCAGCAAGCCACTCCGCGCCAGCCGTGCCGCAACTGCGGCCGGACGCTGTTGGTGGCCTACCGCGACGCCGACGGCGAGCCGTGGTGCGATGGCTGCCGCCGCCGGGCGCAGGCGGAACCGTGCTCGGGCTGCGGCGCCCGCAAGGTGGTGTGCGCCCGCGACCACAATGGACCGTGGTGCAAGGCATGCGGGGAAGCGGTACGACCCGGCCCACCGTGCACCGACTGTGGGCAACGGCCGTCGATGTCGGTACCGGGTGCGGACGGTGTGGCCAGGTGCGTGCCGTGCTACCTGGCCGCCCAGGTTCCGTGCGCTCGGTGCGGAACCACGGCCCGCGCCGAACGGCATTGGCCGGAGGGCCCAGTCTGCCTGTCGTGTGTGGACGCTGTGCGGCTCACGCACGAGCGCTGCCACCACTGCGATCAGCTGGCCGGGGTGTTCCGCCGCGAGCCTGCCGGGCCGCTGTGCCCGGACTGCGCGGGCGTCACCTTCTCCTACCGCTGCCCGACCTGCGGGGCAATGGGCCGCCTGCTACGCGGACAGTGCCTGTCCTGCACCGCGCGCCGGGACCTGGTCGAGGTGTTCACCCAGCCAGACGGGCAACCAGCCGCCTGGTTGGCACCGCTGGCCGAGTTGCTGGAGAACTACGACATGCTGGCGCTGGTCGATCGGGGTCGCGGGCTGCCTGGTCCTGCAATACAGGCAAAGCTGCTGGCGCCTGGTCAACCTCACTGCCGACGATGTCCTCGCCCACCCCGACGACCCTGGCATCCTCGGCCTGCAACTCGGGCGCGACCCCTTGTGGCTACGGCCCCGGCTGTCCATGGTGCTGCACCAGCTCGTCAAAACAACCGCCGCCCGCTCGCCGGCGCGCTGCGGCACCGCCCGACGCCATACCTGTTCCCAGGGCTGCGTCCCGACCGGCCGATAGCCTCGGCCACGCTGCAGACCCGACTGCGCAAGTTGGTGTCCCCAGCTCCCGCACCGCCCGCAACGGCGCCTGGCTGTCACTGGTCGGCTCGGT
>JBOHGM010000215.1:0-3496 GCA_050699435.1 Pseudonocardiaceae bacterium
TCGAACTCGTCGGTCATGGTGTACCAGGGCATCGTCCAGCCCATCCGCGCCTTCACCCGGGCGATGTCCGGCTGCGGCGCGCGCGAGGCGAAGACGAGGGTGGTGTCACGGGCGTTCAGATGGGCGAGGTGGGCGACCTGATCGGCCACCAGGGAACAGCCGCGGCACGCGTGGTCGGGCCAGCCGAACACGGCGGGCTCGAAGAAGGCGCGGTAGACGATCAGCTGACCACGACCCTCGAACAGGTCGAGCAGGCTCGCCCTACCCTCAGGCCCGTCGAAGGCGTAGTCCTTCTCCACCGCCAGCCACGGCATCCGCCGACGCTCCGCCGCCAGCCCATCACGGGCACGGGTCAGCTCTTTCTCCTTCACGAGCAGCTGCTGGCGCGCTGCCTCCCACTCCCGCGGGGTGACGATCGGGGGGGTCTTCATTGTGGTGTCCACCTTCCAGTCAGCCATGATGTCCTCCGGTTTCGTGTAGTGGGGTTGTGGTGGGCCCGCGAGCAGACCGGTCGAGGTGGTCGGTCAACGCGTCGAGCGGGCCGTCCCAGTCGCGGGCCAGCGCGGCCAGGAACTGCTGCGCCACCTGCATCGGCGCGGAGCACAGCCGGTACCGCACCCGGCGCCGTTCCCCCGGTTCGGCCCTCACCAGGCCGACCTCGGCCAGCAGCGCCAGGTGTTTGGCGATCGCCTGCCGGGTGATCGGCAGACGATCGGCCAGGTCCGTGGCCGTGGCCGGACCCCCTGAGGCCAGCGCGGCCAGGATGGCGCGCCGGCTCGGGTCGGCCAGGGCACTGAAGACCTGTTCGGCGATCGCCTCGATGTCAGG
Organism: Pseudonocardiaceae bacterium; assembly: GCA_050699435.1. Taxonomy (GTDB): domain Bacteria; phylum Actinomycetota; class Actinomycetes; order Mycobacteriales; family Pseudonocardiaceae. The sequence goes on from JBOHGM010000215.1 coordinate 829, forward strand.
CGGCATCGAGGTAGTCGACCAGTTCGCCCAGCTCGCGCACCCAACCCTCGGTGTTGCCGTCGTACGCCGTGCGGGAGGCGTCTGCCGGCAGCTGAGCGAAGCCGGACTCGACCACGGTCAGCCGCGTGCCCGCGCCGACCGGTACGAGCGTGAACTCGACGTAGGTGCGGCGCGGATCGTCCTCGGGCAGCCCGTAGATGTGCCAGGTGAACCCGAACACCGTCGGCTCCTCCACCCGTTCCACACGCATGTCGACCCCGGGCCCACCGATCCACCTCATCCGGGCCGACCCACCCGGACGCAGATCGATCGTCGCCTCGTTGCCGAACCAGGCACCCAGACCCTCGGCCGTGGTCAGCGCCGCCCACACCTTGCCCGGCGGGTGAGCGACCTCCACGGTCCGCTCGATGCGATCAGGAAAACCCATCACAGCCTCCAACAAGTAGCAACCGAACGATTGCCATCGTATGGCAACCGATCGGTTGCGTCAACAGTCCTACTCGAGAGGCCGCGACCACGGCGCCGGGAGCGACCCACAGCGCGTCCTCCAGCTCCTCGACCAGGGCCAACGACGTGGCGACCATGCGGACCGTGCTGGCCGGGGCCGCCGGGGATGCCGAGGTGCTGCGCGACGAGCGGATCGGGCCGAGCCTGGGTGCCGAGCTTCGGCAGGGTGCGTTGATCGCGCTCGGGCTCGCGTTGGCTGCCCAGTTGGTCTACCTGGCGGCCCGGTTCCGCTGGACCTTCGGCGCCGGCGCGGTGGCCGCGCTGTTCGGCAACGTGGCCGTGGTGACCGGAGTGTTCGCCTGGCTGGGCAAGCCGCTCGATGGCGTATTCCTCGCTGCGCTGTTGACGATCATCGGATACACCGTGAACGACTCGGTGATCGTCTTCGACCGGATCCGGGAGGTGTGGGGAGCCCAGCGCCGGACCCGCTTCCCGCGGGTGGTGAGTACTGCGATCCTGGCCACGCTGCCACGCACGGTGAACACCGGGGTGTCTACGGTGATGATCCTGGCGGCGCTGCTCGTGCTCGGCGGCGATTCGCTGGCCGATTTCGCGTTGGCCCTGCTGCTCGGCATCATCGTCGGAACCTGCTCGACCGTGAGTATCTCCGCGCCGCTGGCCGTCGAGCTGGAGTCCCGCCGCAACACGCCGCCTCCGGTGCCGAAGCGGGCCGCTCCGGTCCGGCCCAGCGACGGCGCGGTGGTCTGAACAACGACCGGGAGGTGGGATTTGCTCGCGCTCGCCTTGGATGAGGACACCGCAGTCCACGACTCAGCAGACACTGAGGCGGGGGTGCGGACGTGACCACGCTGGTGACGCTGCCTGTCCTGCTGCCCATGCTCGGGGCCGGGCTCACCGTAGTGGGCGGCCGTTCGGGGCATACCTCAGCGGGGACCTGGCCACGCTGTTCGTGGCGTTCGAGGTGATGCTGGCGGCGTCCTACGCGCTGATCACCCGGCGCACCACGGCCAGCTGGAGCCGCTCCGGGATGACCTACGTGACGGTCAGCCTGACCTCCTCGCTGCTGTTCCTCACCATGGTCGGGCTGGTCTACGCCGCTACCGGCACGGTGAACCTGGCCGATCTGGCCGACCGGGTGGACGAGCTGCCCGAGGGACTGCGCGCCGCACTGGGCCTGCTGGTCGTGGTCGTGTTCGGGATCAAGACCGCGATGGTGCCGCTGCACTTCTGGCTGCCCGACAGCTACCCGAATGCGCCCGCCCCGGTGACCGCGCTGTTCGCCGGTCTGCTCACCAAGGTCGGCATCTACGCGTTGCTGCGCACCCAGACGTTGATCTTCCCGCAGCTGGACGCTGATGCTCTGGCTCGCAATGGGCACGATGATCGTCGGTGCGCTGGGTGCGCTGGCCCAGAACGATCTCAACCGACTGTTGTCGTTCCTGCTGGTCAGCCATATCGGGTTCATGCTGTTCGGGCTGGCGGTGTTCGACGTCGCTGGGATCGCCGCAACGATGCTCTACGTCGTGCACCACATCACCGTGCAGGCGACGTTGTTCCTGGTCAGTGGACTGATCACGCGCCGGACCGGGACCGTGGCGCTGGACCAGATGGGCGGGCTGGCCCGCACCGCACCGGCACTGGGGGTGTTGTTCGCGATACCCGCCCTCACCCTCGCCGGAATCCCCCCGACCTCAGGCTTCATCGCCAAGCTGGCGCTGCTGCAGGCCGGCGCCCAGGCAGGGGTCTCGACGTCGATCGTGGCCGGGGTGGTGGTGACAAGCAGCCTGCTCACGCTGTACGCGATGGCCCGGGTGTGGGTCCGGGTATTCTGGGGCACGCCCCGCGAGCCGCTGTCCGACCCTGACCCCACCGACGAGCTGGTGGTCGGCACGGCGTCCACGCCGGTCCCGATGATGGCGGCCGCCGGCTCGCTGGCCGCGGTGAGTGTGGCGATCGCGGTGGCGGCCGGGCCACTGTCGGCGGTGACCGCGCGGGCGGCCGAGGACCTGATCGAGCGCGAGCGCTACCAGACGGCGGTGCTCGGGCCGGTGCGAGCGGAGCAGCGATGATCGGGGCCGCGACCGCCGTGTACATCGCGTTCTACCGGGACGGCTCGAACATCCCGTTGCTCGCCTCGGTGGCGCTGCTCGGCTTCGTCGGATCGGCCAGCGCGACCCGGCTCGCCGAGCGAAGGGAGCCG
>JBOHGM010000216.1:0-3490 GCA_050699435.1 Pseudonocardiaceae bacterium
CGGGCGAGCAACCGCTCGACCAACGCCTCCAACGACCCGGAATCCGACACCCCAAGATCATCCCAGGCTACGGCCCTCAGCGCCCGCAGCGACACGCCACGACCATCAACCAGCTGAACAGCTACCCTACGACAGCCTCGACCTCGATCGTGCCGTCGTAAACGGCGACGACGCCTGCCTGATCAACGTCCACCATGCGCTGGACGACCACCGACATCAGCGGTGCCTGCCAGCCTTCGGTGTCCCGGTGGGTGACGGCGCGCACTGAGAACCACGAGCTCCAGACCGCGATGACGGCCTGTTCTAGACCGTTGTTCTGGACGTTGAGCATCGAGTCGTAAAGGCCGGCGAAGCTGTGCCGGTGACCGTCTTCACCGGTGGCCGACGAGCGCACCGCGAATCGCGTCACGCCCGGCATGGACTCCCGAAGTTGAGCGGTCAACGCCTCGCGCATCGCCGGGACGAACTGAACTGAGGTCAGTCGTCGCAGGGTCTGGGTACTTTTCTGGTGGGCGGTGTCACACTGGCTCCAGAGGGCGGCGCTGTCGGCGAGTTGTGTCTGGGCCGCGAGGGTAAACCAGCTTGGTGGGATCACGACAAACTCGGGCACGGCGACCAGGTGATATATATCCAACAGAAATGCGGCCTTGCCGCCACAGTGGATCGTCCTCGCGCCGTTGTCAGTGGTGATGAGCGGTTCAGTTATGGACGAAGTCATGATGAATCCTTGTCGCGCACGGTCCGGAACTGCCCTGGTACTTCCCGTGATAGAGATCGACCTCGCCTAGCGGCTTCCACCACATGATCTGACCGATCTCCATTCCCGGGTAGATGCGGAGATTTGTCGCCGGAAACAATTGCAGGGTCCATTGTCCGAGATATCCGATGTCGCCGAGTGAGGCTGACAGGTTGATGAATAATCCGAGTCGTGCGACCGATGACCGGGCCGCGAAGGTCGGTACGTAGTAGTCGCTGCCCATGACCTCCAACGTGGAGGCCAGATACAGACGTTGCGCCTCCAGGACGAAACCCGAATCCGGCATCACCACGAGCTCGGTCCCTGGACGCTTCCGTGGCTCGATGACACGATCTCGGTAGACGCGCAGTGAGTTGCCTATTCGGAAGTTGTAGCTGTTGGGATTGACGTTCTCGGAAAAGAACGGGTCGATGGTGATCCGTCGATGAAAAACTTCGGACGTTATCTGCTGGCCGGTGAGGATCATCCTATCCCCTTGTGTTGAAAAATTCGATCATCAAACATCGCTGATGGGCGGACCGTTGTTGAGGAGAGGTAACGGCCCCGGTATGGAATGGTCGCACCTTGAGGGCACCAGAACGCGATCTTCCCAATGGGCATTCCTGGGTACACTACTATTCTGTGCGCGACTCGGATCTCCAGTGTCCAGCGGATTACTGCCCCGGTGTGGCCCAGAGGAGCGCTGAAATGGATCCACATCCCCATGGATGCCAGAGATCGCGTGGCATAGAGGGTGGCGGCGAACTTGGTTGAGCCCAAGACTTCACCAGTCTCGCCGAGGTAGAAACGGCCGGGTTCGAGAATTCGACCCGTATCCGGGATGACGCTCGCCGACATCGGCGGATCGGATCGCGCATCCAACGTGTCTGCTGCGCAATCGAGGAATCGCTGTCCGAGAGTCACACGATAGCTGTTGGGTTCGACGTTCTCGGGAAAGAACGGTTCTATCGTGATCTGCCCACTATCGACGCCGGCGACGATCCGGCTTCCCGTGAGGATCATTCGCATCCTCCTGACCTGCGACCGTGCTCGGGTGATCTCCTGACCAGCAAAGCCGCTGCAGGGGACCCTGCGGGAGGCTCACACGAGGGGCTCACGAATCACGTCGGGAGTTCACGGTCGGGATACAGTGTCCTACCGTGTGTGATTAGTGGGACTGGGTTGATCAAGCGAGGTGGGTGTCATGCCCGAACCAGGGCCGCCGACAAGCGGACCCAACACACAGTTGACTTCGTTGGTCGTGGCGTCCGGTGCGAGTCGCAAGAGCCTGGCACTGCGGATCAACGAGCTGGCCGCCACCGACGGCAAGCACACCGCCTACACCCACACCAGCCTGGCCAACTGGACCCGGCGTGGCATGATGCCCGACCGCGGGATCCGACCCCTGATCGCGCAGGCACTCGCAGAACGCCTCGGCAGACCGGTGACGCTGGCCGAGATTGGGATGCAGGTGGATGATCTCGACGCAGACACGGCGGGGTTTGACTTCCCCCGCAAACTACCGAAGGCGATCCTCGCCGCAACCCACTACTGGAGCCTGGTGGACCGTCGAGACTTCTTCACCGCGAGCTTGGCCATGACCGGCTGGGTTACGCCTCTCCGTCGCTGGCTGACTACGCCTGCCGACCCGCACGCTGCCCATGACGGCACCCTGCGTCACGTCGGCGCCACCGACATTGCCGAACTGCTGTCCGCTGCGGAAGACGCCCGCCGCTGGGACTCCCGCTACGGTGGCGGGAACTGGCGTTCATCAGCAGTGCTGGATTGCCTCCGCGAGCAAGCAGCACCACTGCTGCACGGCCGCTACACCGACCGAACCGGCAGACAGCTGTTCTCGGCGACCGCCCAGCTGTCACGGCTCGCCGCATGGACGGCATTCGACGCCGGTCAGCACGCTGCCGGTCAGCACGCTGCCGCCCAGCGGCACTACATCCAAGCACTCCGGTTGGCCCGCGCTGGCGGAGATATACCTTTCGGTGGGTATGTCTTGGTCTGTGCTGCCCTGCAAGCCTCGCTACGCGGTTTCCACGACGATGCCATCGACATGTGCCAGGGTGCCTACGAGCGAGCCAAACACGCCGCCACGCCGCGGGTACTGGCGTTCTACCGGTTGATCGAGGCACGCGCCCACGCCCGCGTCGGTGATGCCGCAGCTGCCGGCCGCGCGCTCGCCGCGTCTGATGTGCTGCTGGGTCAGGCCGACAACTGCTCCGGAGATGATCCGGCCTGGATCGACTTCTACACGCACGCGCGCCTTGCGGCCGATGCCGTCGAGATTCACCGCGACCTCGGACTACCGGCACCCGCACTACGCTGGAACGTGGAAGCCGCATCCGGGATGCCCACCGACACTTTCGCCCGCTCCTACGGACTACGGCTGGTCGTGCTTGCTGGTACCCGTCTACTGGGACAACGCCCGAATCTGGACGCCGCGTTGGACCAGGGCAATCGAGCAGTCGATGTCTTAACCCATGTGTCCTCTGCCCGAGCTGCCGACTACGCCCGCGACCTCCTTTATCGCTTGCGGCCTTGGAAACTCGAACCGGGAGTCTCCGACCTTGCGTACCGTATTCGAACCGAACTCACACCTGCCTGAGAGCAGGCTCCTGCCGTTGATGTTGCCTTCGATGCGATAGCCGTGGTCCACAACGATACCCTCCAGACACTTCGTCCGCTTTCTCACGGAGAGTACGTGGACCAGCACGCATAGACAACGGCGAGGGGCTGTACGAT
>JBOHGM010000217.1:0-3360 GCA_050699435.1 Pseudonocardiaceae bacterium
TCCGACGCCGACCGGGCGGCGATCCGCGACCCCCGTGCCTGGCTGACCACCGTGATCGGGCGGCTGTGTCTGGACCGGCTGCGCTCAGCGGCGGTACAGCGTGAGCGCTACGTCGGGCCGTGGTTGCCCGAACCGCTGGTGACCCGGCTGAACGGCGCAGTCCCCCGCACGCCGCCGGACCCGCTGGACGAGGTGGTCCGGGACGAAGGCATGCGGATGGCCGCACTGGTCGTGCTGGACCAGCTGACTCCCGAGCAGCGGGTGGCCTTCGTGCTGCACGACGCGCTGAGCATCCCGTTCGCCGAGATCGCCGACGTGCTGGGCTGCTCGGTACCCGCCGCCCGCCAGCACGCCTCCCGGGCGCGCCGCATCGTCGCTTCGGCCGACCCGCCGGCCCGGGTGGGCCTGGCCGAACAGCGCCGGGTCCTCGACGCGTTCCTCGCCGCGCTCGCCACCGGTGACGTGCAGGCCGTGGTGACGCTGCTGCACCCCGATGCGGTGCTGATCGGTGACGGCGGCGGCAAGGAGCGCACCGCGCGCAGGCCGGTCCGCGGTGCCGACAAGGTGGCCAGGTTCCTCCTCGGCCTGCTGGAGCGCTACGGCGGCGGGCAACTCGGGTCTGCTGAACTGGTGCTGGTCAACGGGGATCTAGGCATGATCATCCCACGGTGGCCGGGCGACCCGGAGCATCCCGTCCCAGCAGCGGCGCGGGTCTCCTGCCTCACCATCCGCGACGGCCGGGTGACGACGATCTACGACGTGGTCAACCCGGACAAGCTTACCCGCGCCCTCGGCCCGTAACCGGCTCCCCGCGGCAGGCAGCCCAGCGTGCCCCCCAAGCTCGTGCACTGGGCGCAGCGCAGCAGCATATTCCGAGACTCGGTCGGGTTTGTCGGCGCTCGTGGCTACGGTGTTCGCGACACCGACGACCTTACGGAGCAGACGATGAGCTATGTCACCAGCAACCAACCAGACGGCACTCCGACCTGGATTGACCTGGGCATTCCCGACCTGGAGCGCGCAATGGACTTCTATCGTGGGCTGTTCGGCTGGGAGTACATCGTGGGGCCTGCGGAGTATGGGCATTACACGATGTGCCTGCTGGGTGACCGGGCGGTCGCGGCGATCATGCCGAACACCGATCCGGACGCCACGGACTTCTGGTGGAACGTGTACTTCGCCACCGACGACTGCGACGGTACCGCCAAGCGCATCATTGACGCGGGTGGCACCATGCTCACGACCCCGATGGACGTCATAGAGCAGGGTCGCATGGCAATCGCCCGCGACCCCGTCGGCGCTCAGTTCGGACTGTGGCAGGGGAACGCACATATCGGCTGCCAGGTCGTGAACGAGCCCAACTCGCTCGTCCGCAACGATCTGGTCACCCCGACCCCCGAACCGGCCCGCGATTTCTACGCCGCGGTCTTCGACTACACGCTGGACCGCAACGAGGATCTCCCGGACTTCGACTTCACCTTCCTGCGCAGGCCAGACGGTCACGAGGTCGCCGGGATTTTCGGCACCCCGGACGCGCCGTCATCCCGGTGGAGCACCACGTTCGAGGTCACTGACACCGATGCTGTGGCGGAGCGGGCCATCGCGGCCGGAGGCACGTCAGGGGTCCCTGAAGACATCCTGTACGGGCGGATTGCGACCATCACCGATCCCTTCGGCACCGAATTCTCAGTGATCGCGAGACCTTAGGGCACTCGGCAGGCATCCCCGGAGGTGAACCCCTGGTCGGTGATGCCGAGGGCGTGGTTGAACCGGGCGCGGTGGTTCTCCACCGCGATCGCGTAGGTCAGCTCCACCACGCCGTCGTGGCCGAGTTCGGCGTCGAGTTCGGCGACCATCTCGTCGGTCACCGTCGTGGGCAGCGCGGTCATGGCGTCGGCGTAGGCCAGTGCGCGGCGCTCCGTGCGGGTGAATGCCGGCGACGTGTGGTAGTTGTCCAGCTCACGCAGCCGCTCGATGTCCAGGCCGTGGTGGCGCTGCAGCATGGTGCCGAAATCAACGCACCACGAGCAGCCCACCTGGGTGGCCACCCGGTACACGACCAGCTCCCGCAGGCTCGCGGGCAGCCGTCGCATCACCTTCTCGTTGCCCAGCTCCCAGAGCGCGTAGGCCCAGAACACCGGCCGGTGATGCAGCATCACCGCAGCCGGCTCGGGCACCGCGCCGTAGCGGCGGCGGGCGATCCGGTAGGCTAGCCGACCCAGCAGGCCAGCCTCACGGGTGGGCACTGCGGGAACGCGTGCCATGGTGATCCTCCTCAGGCTCGGCCCGCTGGTTGCGGGCCTTCACCACGAGGACGGGCCAGCGCCCACGGATGTGACAGGTGGCTGCTACGACGGCTGCTGGCTGGTGTGGCGTTCGGCAAGCACCTTGTGCGGGACCTGCAGCAGGCGCAGCACCGTGACCAGCCCTAGCCCGCCGATCATGTTGCCGAGAACTGCGAAGGCGAACATCCCCAGCCAGTCGGCGTAGCCGAAGGGTGCGCCGGCCTGAAGCGCCGCGAAGCAGAGCAGGGACGCGACAATCGCGTGGTTGATCTTGCCTGCGCCCAGCAAGAAGCCGATCGCGATCGCCGGGACCAGCCGTACTCCGTCGGAATCGGTCGCGTGCTGCAAGTGGGTCATCAGGGTGATCAGTACGCCACCGATCACGGCAAGCGCGAAGGCGTGCCAGGTGGTGCCCAGTTCGATGTAGAACGAGCCCACCTCGACGGCCGTGGCACGCAGTGCCGGAAAGCCGACCAAGATGATGGCGACAAAGATCCATCCTCCGACCAGGTTGGTGACGGCTGTCACCGCCCACAGGCGGCCGAGGGAGAGCAGCGACGCGTTTTTAGCGACGACCGCGGTGACCGGGACGAGGAAGTTCTCGGTGAACAGTTCGCTGCGGGCCAGGGTCAGCGCGATAAAACCGAGAGAGAAGGCCAGTCCGCCGAGGAGCACGCTGTGCGTGGCCGCCTCGACCAGCAGCAGCGCCAGCACACCGACCCCGACGTCGAAGCCGCCAAGGAGGCCGGTCGTGATCAGTCCCGGCCACGAGCGGCCCAGCCGCTGCTCACCCTCGTCTACCAGGCGCTCAAAGGTGTACTCGCTGTCCCGCTGCGGCACGACAGGATCGGCGATGGGCCGTTTGCTCACCGCCCAAGACTATCCTTGATCTTTCAACGACGGGATCAGTGCCGGGGGTCGGCAAGGACCACCTGCTGCTCCTCGCGTGGGAGCGCGCGGGCCCCCGCACCGCCCTGCGGACCATGCGGGCGCGGCCGACGGGGCTCGCGAACGCCGGCCGATCCCCCGCCATCGGGTCGCCGGTGCGGTCCTCCGCCAGCAGGTACCGGCTGGC
>JBOHGM010000218.1:0-3346 GCA_050699435.1 Pseudonocardiaceae bacterium
ACCCTGTGGGCCGCGCCGCGACCCCGCGCCACGTCACGCTACCTCGGGTGGCGCGTCGGCGGCCAGGATCTTGTGGCAGCGGGCGAACGTCGCCACGATCCAGAACACTGCTTCGCGGTGCTCGCCGCGGTGAAGGAGTTCCCGGCTGGCGTCGTCGTCCCTGGGTGCCTGATGTGAGGGACTGTGGTCGATCTAGTCGATCGGGAAGGGTGACGAGTTGTGCACACTTCGCACACTCATGGCGGTGAGCGGTGATGGTGGCGTTACGGTCAGTGCTGTTGTAGTTAGATGAGCAAAGTTGGTTCGACGAGCCGAGAGGGCTGTGATGGGAGACCGGGAACTGGATGATGTGCGGTGCAATGTGGTGCTTCAGCGGTTGCTCGGGCGGGTGGGGTGGACTCCGGAGAATCTGGGGGATCACCTCAACCGGCTCGCCGCCACGCTGGGGCTCAAGGTGCACATCAACCGCCGCTACCCGAGGCAGTGGGTGTATGCCGAGAAGGACCGCGCCGCGCCACGGATCCCGCGGGACCCCCTGCCCTCGCTGGTGTGCCTGCTGCTTTACCAGCGCCTGGGGGAGGCGGTGACTCCGCAGATGCTGGGCTGGCCGCCCACCCGAGGAGTGCTGTACGTACCCGCTGATGACGGGCTGGGCCAGTCCTGGAATGCCGCTGGGGCGATAGCGGCGCTGGGTGAGGTGGTGGAGGCTGACAGCATGGAGCGACGGCACTACATGGCGATGACCGGGCTGACGTTGACCGCGGTGGCGCATCAGTGGCTGCTGGATCCGACTCGGGTGGCGGCGTCGGTGCTGGGCACCCGGGTCGATCATGCGGTGGTGGACGATCTGGAGCGAGTTGTGGAGGCGCGGAGGCGGTTGGATGACGCGCTGGGCGGGGGCAGCCTGTTACCGGCGACCCGGGAGGATCTGCGGCTGGTGGTCGCGCTGCTGCGCAACTCCTCCTACACCGAGGAGGTCGGGCGGCGGCTGTACGCGGTGGCCGCCGAGTTCGGCCGTCTCGCGGCGTGGCTGGCTTACGACTCCGGCCAGCCCGCGCTGGCCCAGCGCTACTTCATGGCTGCGCTCCGAGCAGCTCACGTCGGTGGCGACCGCGCGGTCGGCGCCAACATCCTCGGTTATCTGAGCGTCCAGGCAGCGCAGTCGGATACTCCTCGTGATGCCGTTGTCCTCGCCGAGTCGGCTCTCACTGCGGAACGGGCGCTTACCCCCGCGGTGGCGGCGTCGCTGTACGGCCGGTTGGCGCTCGGAGCCGCCTATGCCGACGATGTCACGGCCTACCGACGCTCCCAGGATCGCGCATTCGACCTGCTCTCCCGATCAGTGCCAGAGAATGAGCCACCGTGGATCTACTGGTTCACCGAGGCCGACGCGCAGGGACTCGCTGGCTGGTCGCTGCTTGCGCTGGGGCAGCCAGCGGATGCCGAGCCGCATCTGCGCCGCGCGGTGGCGTTGCTCGATCCCAGCTTTGCCCGGGACCGGGCCGGGATGCTCTGTGACCTCGCGACCGCCCGCCTCGGCACAGGCGCGGTGGAGCGGGCCTGCGCGACCGCGGGTGAGGCCGCGACCATTATCCGGCGCCTCGACTCGCCGCGGCAGTCGCACCTGTTGGCGGGCTTCCGCCGGGCCGCTGAGCCGTACGCCGGCTCCGCCGCCGTCCGTGAGTTCGACGCCAAATACCGCAACCTCCTCACGATAACGTCGAGTTGACTTGGCCTTGCGGCCGTGGCGCTCATCGCAGGTGAGGCGCTGACCCCCGAACGCCACTTCGCACGACTGGCGGTCGATCTGCGGGTGCTCATGCGGATGTTGTCGGCAGGGGACGGCGCCGACAAGTGCGCCCGTGACCTCCGTCAACGCCGTAGCATCCACCTGATCAGGGGTGTCGGTGGGCCCAGCCCCATTCGCACACTATCCGTAGTGATCAACTTGTCGGCGGGTGTGCGTCGGCCCGGTGTGCCTGAGTACGGCATGCCGTTGAAGGTGGAGAGATGATCAAGATTCTCGAGTCGGATGGGTGGTACAACAGAGCATCCTCTTGCGTCCGCCTCATCAGCCAGATCTCATGAGCCTCACCGGCTCCATGGGATGTGTGTGGAGACCCGCTGCGGAGGTTCGAGAGCGGTCAGGCCCGGGTGGTGGCGACCTGACGGGCCATCCGGGCGAGTTCGGCGTAGTCCCCGCCGCGCCGGGCTTCCAGCGCCTCGGCGAGCGTCGGGAGCCATACCTGACGCGCAACTCCCGAGCGTGTCTGGGTGGTCGCGTTGATGGCCGATTCGGCCAGCCGGAGCCCTGCCGGGTCGCCGGTCAGCACATGCAGCCGGGCCCGCGTGATATCGGCGACCACGCCCTCGCGTCGGTCGCCGCTCTGTCCGAAGGTCCGCGCCGACACCGTGACAGCCGACTCGGCGGTGTCGAGCTTCCCGAGGTGCAGATGGACGTGCGCGGTGTCGAGGTCCATAGTCGCCCGGGCATGCGCGTGCGGCGGCGCCCATCCGTCGCGCGACCGGGCCAGCTCGCGGCGCGCCTGGGCGCGGACTGGCTCGGAGTCGTCCAGCCGGGACAGCGCAAGTGCACTCACGACGTGGCACCACGACTGCAGCACGGGCACCCGGGAATCATCGCGTGGCGCGTCGAGTAGTCGCACGCCGCCGAGCTGGATCGCCTTCAGGGCGTCGTTGGGCCGCTCGCGCTCGACGAGCATCATCGCGGCGTGGCGCAGCGCGAACGCTGCCTGATAGCTGTCCCCGGCTTGAATCGCCAGCTCCACCGCCCGCCGGAAGTGGTAAAAAGAACGGGCGGGTGCGCCGCAATCGTGGCAGCACCACACGGTAATGGTGTGCAGGTGGGCCAGTTCACCCAGCAACGCGCGCCGCGCGGTGTCGGAGGCGTCCACGGTGAGCCACCGGTCGGCCCATTGGGTGAGTGCAACGGCGACCCTGGCCTGCCCGCCGTGGGTGCGCGCCAGCAGGCCCAGCTCCTCGCGGTAGCCCCGGAGCATCGCGACATCGACCGTGCCGATCCGGGACGGCAGGTCCGCCGGCAGACCGGGCACCGGCAGGTCCGCCGCCAGCTCACCGACTCCTGGGACCGCGCCGCCGAACGCGGCAGCGGCACCCAGGGCAAGCAGGTGCTCAAATTGCCTGCGCAGCATGTCCGCCTCGTAGGACTCGGCGCCAATGACCTTCCCATGGTAGGCGCCGTCGGGGCCGTGGCTGTTGCCGTCCGGGTCGTAGCAGGACAGCCACATCATCCACGGGGGAATGCCGAGACCCCCGCAGATGCGCAACAGCAGCTGGTAGCTGTCCACCTTTCGGCGGCGGCCCG
>JBOHGM010000219.1:0-3336 GCA_050699435.1 Pseudonocardiaceae bacterium
GATCGTCACCCATAGTCACCCAGGCAACGAGACTGCCACCCCACCCGTCAAGCCGCCACACCGATCAAACCCACACGATCTAGCGAGGAGCCGGGTGCCTGCGGTGCTGAGTTCGCGGGCTGGCTTTGCCGCGACGCCCATGACCCTATGCGGGCGGGTTACTGGTACGACCGAGCCACTGAATGGGCACAAGAAGCCGGGGACTTCCCGATGCAGGGCTACGTACTGCTCAAGAAGTCCCAGATGGCCTATGACTCTCGTGATCCTTTGCGTGTGTCCACACTGGCGCACGCTGCACAGGAAGGCCCATGGCAGTTGCCGACCAGGGTGCGCGCCGAGGTCACTCAGCAAGAAGCGCTGGGGATGGCCATGCGCGGCGAACCACTTCCCGCTGTCGAGCGGAAGCTAGATGACGCCCGCCGGCTCCTCGCGCAAGCTACCGTCGATGAGGATCAACCTGGCGTGCTTGGTGCTTACTTCAACGACAACACGCTATTACTCCGTAATGCCAGTTCTTTCACAGAAGCAGGCAAGCCGGGGCGGGCGGCTGTGGTATTTGGTGACGTGCTGGCAAACTCCTCGTTGTCACGGCGAGACACGGGTTACTTCCGAGCGCGGCGAGCAGTCGCGCTCGCTCTTAGCGGTGAGCCCGACGAGGCGGCACAGACGGGGCTGACGTCCGTCGACGTCGCGATTGCCACCAACTCCCGGCGCACGCTGCGTGTACTGGTGGAGGTTGTACACACGCTGACGCCGTGGAAAGGTCGATCCGCCGTGCGTGAACTGCATGACGTGATGGCGACCACCTATGCGACAGCTACGACTCGGTGGTAAGCCACTCCGTCACTGTCCGGATGACGAACACTTGCCACTCCTGGCTTTGCGGATTGAGGTACTGCGGGTCGTCGTGCACCGCGAAGCCGTGCTGTGCGCCTTCGATCTCCACGAGCTTATGCTCGGCTTGGAACTGAGACATCGCCGCTCGTGATGACTCGATAGGGACGAAGGTGTCCTTCGTGCCGTGGATTACCAACGTCGGTACACTGATTTCGCTGAGTGCCTCGTGGGGCTTGAGCCAAAATACCTCGTTAAGGATGGCCCGACCGTGTTTCATCGTGGGTGTGAAGTCGATGTAGCCTTGCCCGGTGAGCTGCTGGGCGGCATCCTCGCCGAGGTAGTCATTGGACCAGTACGGTCGACTATCGATGGTGCGTTTCTTGTAGTCGAACTGAGGGTTGAGCAGGACCAGTCGCTTTATCTCATCGGGTCGCTTTGCCGCGTAGTAGCCGCAGATGCCACCACCGAAGCTGGCGCCGAGCAGACTCACCGAGCGAGCGCCTGTCTCGGCTTGAACGTGGACAATGGCAACTCGGATGTCGTTAAGGATGGCCGAGAGGGTCAAGTCCTGCTGTTCCCCCCCGCTTTGGCCATGCCCGCGCAGGTCGAACCGTAACGACGCCACATTGGCTTCTCCGAGCCCGGCCGCCAGCCGCGTGAAGAACCCACCCTCTTCGCGGGTGACACCGCCACCGTGGACGAACACAACGGCTTGCTGAGGAGAATCACCCGAAGTGACGATCGCGCCAGAGAGGTAGAGACCGTCCAGGGTGCGGAAGGTCGTGTCGGTGTTGCGGAGGGGCATCATGAACTCCTGGTTGTTGGAGGGTCGTGCTGCCATGATCCCAGGTGACGGCGAAACCGGTGCTCGCAGCACCAGCCCGACGAGTAGATTTAAAACCCGAGCTGCCACCGAATACGGTTCCGATTGGTCTCCGAGTACCTATCAAGCGCATGATTCGGCTCCGGCGGCGAGTCTAATAGCTTCCGCCTAACATTTGAAAATCGCTCCACGGGCGTACAGTCCATGACAGCATTAAACAGGTCAAGCATACGAACAAACAACTGATCAACAAATACACCCGGGTCCCACGTGGGCTGTGCACGGCGAACCGCTCGACCAGCGCACTACGGCTGCGCCGGCCAGCTGCCGAAACGGCCGGTCCACGACCATCTGGGCCATCGTGTGCGCTATCCCGTTCGAGGCGTTGAACCGCCGGAGGATCCACGGCCGTCACCGCACGACGTCACCGACATCGCCCTACAGCAGGAGGTAAGCGCCGCACGTCGCAGCGACGAGGGTGAGGACGCCGAAGAGCGTGATCCACCAGCTGGCGCCTACCCCGGTGAGCCGCGCCAGCTGGTCGGGATCGGAGTCAGCACCCCGGCCGCGACGGCGCAGCCTGCTCACCTCGAACACCGGCCGTGGCGCGGCGAGCAGCAGAAACCAGACGATCAGATAAGCCAAAGCGCCCTGCGCCGTGGACGAGGCAAACCACGAGAGCACGACCAGCACCACACCGGTGCCCACCACCGACACCACACCGTAGCCGTTGCGGATCAACAGCAGCATCGCGCCGAGCAGCGCGATGGCCACCCACAGCAGCGCGGTGATCAGGCCGGCCGCGAGCAGCACCACCCCGCCCAGCCCCAGCACCGAGGGCGCCAGGTAGCCCGCGAGCAGAGTGAACACCATGCCGACACCGGTGGGGCTGCCTGATGAGACGGTAAGGCCCGAGGCATCGGAGTGCAGCCGAATCCCGATCAGCCGACGACCGGCGAGCGCCGCGACCGCAGCATGCCCGCCCTCATGCGCGATCGTCACCACCCCGCGCAACACCCGCCAACTGCGTTGCCAACCCACCAACATCGCCGCGGCCAGAGCGGTCACCAGGACCACGACCGGGGGCGGAGCAGGTTGAACGTCGATCGCCCGCAGCCACAGCTCCTCGACTATCACCTGACGGGGTGGTAGCCCAGCTCGACGATTCTGACCACAGCGCGACGCTACCGCCACCGCGAACCCCTGAGTTCAGGAGCCGGTGCTCGAGGTTTTCGCGGGTCGGCGGTGCGGGCCGACCGGCCGCCGGGAGCTTGGGAACGGAAGCGGCGAGCAGCGAGCGCTTCCGGCTCAAACCGGCGACCAGCCGGGGTCTTAGGTACTGTCTGCCACCGTCGTGGCCGCGGCCCGCACGCAGTGCGGGCAGTAGCGCAGACAGTCCCCACAGCCCGGGCAGTCCTGGTCCGGGTCGTAGGGGTCCGGGTCGGTCACCTCGGCACAGCACAAGACGATGGGGTCCCGATGGCGGTGGCGCTGGATGACCGTCTCGCCGAGGCGCGCACGAGGGCCGCTAGCCCTGATTTTTCATCCGGGTTGAGTGACGAAGCGGCGCGCCTGACGCAGAAAGTGCTCCTGACCTGGGACGATGCGGGTGTCTAACGTCCGTATCTGACTCAGGTCGAGGAGCACTTTCGAGGTGAACGTTACCGGGTGGTCGC
>JBOHGM010000220.1:0-3199 GCA_050699435.1 Pseudonocardiaceae bacterium
GGTATTGCAAGGGGTGCGTGCGGGTGGCGGCCGAGTACTCGGCGGGCGACCAGCCGGACCTCAGCGCGCCGGAGGACGGCGACGATGACCGGCCGATGGGGTGGGTGCTGGTCGGTGAGTGCCCGCATCCGGTGGTCGGTGGCCCGGCCTTCCACGTCGGGTCGTGCCGCGAGTGCGACGCCGCCCAGCGGCGCCGGCGCCGCAAGGACCGGCAGGTGCCCGGGCCCGGGCCTGGGCAGGCGCGGTGAGCCACCCGGACGGCCCCAGCGCCGGTAACGGCACCACCATGCCGGGCCTGCTGCCGCTGGATGAGCGGTTGGCGGGGATGGGGTTTGATGTGTGAGGTTGGAACTGTTGGCCTGGCATGACTAAGAAAGCGTGACCGGCTGAAAAGCACAACCCCAGAGTAGCCACCGCATAGGCTTAGATCATGTGCGTAAGGTCGTTATCCGTGCGGGCTGTGCGGTATTAATGTGGCGGAACTTGCCCTGCACCTCCGCGTCAACGTCGGTGGCCTTCAGTTATTTGTTTACTGCTCGGGCGGGACCACCGGCAGGGACGCCATGTCGGCTAGGGGGTAGACGTCGAAGTGCGAGAAGTTGTAGACGGGCGCCTGTGCCAGCAGTATTTCCAGCTCGTCGTTGGACTCCACATCGAAGATCCACGCTCCACCGTGATAGCCCACGATGTGGTACCGGCCGACCACCTTGCCGCTCTCCTCGAGGGGCTTGGCGTAGTCAGGCATCCGCAGCACGGTCTTCATCATCTCTGCCGATAGCCTGGAGATTTCCATCTTCCACACGACCAGGAATTTCATCCCGACCTCCATCTCGAGCGCCGCCACCCGGCGCCACGGTAGACCCGCATGCCCGACGCCCGACGCCCCGGTCGTCCAGGCACCAGCCGGGTGGGATCGAGCCTGCTCCTGCGCGACGCTGGAGAAGTCGATACGGTACGCAGTGCGGGCTCCTGCGAAAGCACGGCAGATCGCCGCGTTCAGCGTCGGGCCGAGGGGGGCGGCACCACGGGGCCGCAGTCCCCGTCCGGCGCCTCGTCCAGATCGACGATCACCGGCGCGTGGTCGCTGGGCCCGCTGCCCTTGCGGGCCTGGCGGTCCACCCACGCCGCGCACGCCCGCGCTGCCACCTCCGCTCCGGCCAGCACCAGATCGATCCGCATGCCCAGGTTCTGGTGGAACATGCCGGCTCGGTAATCCCAGTAGGTGAAGATCCGCTCGTCGGGCCAGCGCTCCCGCACCACGTCGTGCAGCCCGAGCGCGGCCAGCGCGTCGCGCTCGGGCGGCGTGACGTGGGTGGCGTCGGCGTAGGCGGCCGGGTCGTACACGTCGGCGTCGGTGGGCGCGATGTTCATATCGCCACAGACCACCGTCGGCGCAGGGTCTCCCGCGGCCACCGTGGCGCGCAGCGCGGCCAGCCAATCCAGCTTGTAGCGATAGTGCGGGTCGTCCGGGGTGCGGCCATTGGGCACGTACACCGAACTGATGCGCAGCCCGCCGCAGGTGGCAGCCACCGCACGGGCTTCGGGCTCCGGGCCCTGCCCAACGGGATTGACGGGCTCATCGAGCAGCCCGGTAACCACCTCGTCCAACCCGACGCGCGACGCGATCGCCACCCCGTTCCACCGGCCCTCGCCGTGGTGCGCGACGGCATACCCACGGGCGCTCAGCTCGGGGCGCACCAGGTCGTCGAAGACGTCGGCAGGAAGCTTGGTCTCCTGCAGGCACACCACGTCGGGTGCGCGCGCATCCAACCAGGGCAGCAGCCTGGGCAGCCGCGAGCGCACCGAGTTGACATTCCACGTCGCCAGCCGCACACGGTGCACGCTAGTCACCGACCTCGTCCCCGCATTCGGCGGGCAGACCTCGCTAGCGCCAGGCGAATACGGGTTGTTCGAGGTGGGCGACCCGGGTGTGGCGGCGGTGCAGGACGACCTCGCGGAATTGGTGCAGCACCGCGGCCGTCGGGGCATGCAGCCACCCGCCACGCAGCGGTAGCCGGATCACCGGGCGGTCCGACTCCGGGATCGCCACGAACACGGGGTCGACATCGAGATCGGCGAAGGGAACGGCGAAGACGTCGGCTACCTCGGCATCCTGGGGACGTAACGGCTGGTCAGACTCGCCGGCCCAGACCACCACCGGCGTGATCACGTACCCGGATCTGGTCAGGTAGTCATCGAGCAGCCCGAGCACCGAGTCTGGCGGCAGCTGGATGCCCAGCTCCTCGGCGAGCTCGCGCAGTGCCGCATCGGCCGCCGTCTCGCCAGGATCGATGCGGCCACCCGGCAGCGCGTACTGCCCTGGGTGGCTACGCAGCGAGTCGGCGCGCCGGGTGATCAGCACCGCAGGGCCGCTGCCCCCGGTGACGACCGTGATGGCCACCGCCGCCGGTTGCACCCCGTGGCGGCGCCGAGTACTCCACCGAGTGCCGCGCCGGGGGAAGCGCCGCAGCGCATCCCGGATCTCCCCGCGCAGGCTCATCGGGTATCTCCACGATCGGCGCCGAGCCGGCCCATCAGACCACGCATCCTCTCCGGCAGCCGCTGCCGGATGTGCTTCGTGCGGCAAGCCCGGTACTGAGGGATGATTGTGCACCTGAAAGGGCGGCCACCGGTAACGCGACCCCCGGCGTTGCGCCACCCATCATGGGGGGCCATCATGGCCCGATCGTTGGAGACGGGCGAGGAGGTCGTACTCGTGGCCATGGCACAGGTCATGTCGGGGATGCCGGATGTGTGGCGGCGGGTCCTCGCCGAACATGTCCCTGACCAGGGCGGGCGCTGCCAAGCCTGCCGTGAGGGGGGCGTTTCCGCCTCGTGGCCGTGTCTCACCCGCCAGATCGCCGAGCAGGCGAAACGAATACACGATGATCCGCAACCCGAGTTCCCTCCGCTGCGCTCCGCAGACTGGCCCCCCGAGCCCACTCCGCTGCACTCCCCCGAGCTGCACTCTTCCGAGCCTGCCCCGTTGCGGTCCGCAGACTGGTCCCCCGAACCTGCCCCGCCGCGCTCCCCCGAGCCTGCCCCGCCGCGCTCCCCCGAGCCTGCCCCGTTGCGGTCCGCAGACTGGTCCCCCGAACCCACTCCGCTGCGTTCCACAGGGCGACACGCCGCGCCGTGACGCTAAAGCGAGGGCAGCCCGGTGCACGATCGCGGCAGGGCCTCCGCCGGGCAGGGCCTC
>JBOHGM010000221.1:0-3189 GCA_050699435.1 Pseudonocardiaceae bacterium
CGAAACTGGGCATCACGTCGCAGTGGTGACCGGCGACGGCCTCGCCGGGGTTCCCGAGCGCGCGCCCTATGACCGGATCATCGCCACCGCCGCCATCCGCGAGGCCGTGCCGCGGCCGTGGCTGGAACAGCTCAAACCAGGCGGGGTCCTGGTGTCTCCGTGGGGAACTGACTGGTCCAACGGCGTCATGCTGACCCTCCGCGCTAACGCCGACGGGACCGCGGTCGGCCGGTTCTCGGGAAACCTCGCTTTCATGCGGGTGCGCAGCCAACGCCGCGCCCTGTATGGCTGGCAGCCCGACCAGGGTCAGATCGAGATCGCCGAGGTGTCTATCACCGAGTGCCGCGGCGCCGACCTCGACCGCATGCTCAACCCCGAACTCGGCAACTTCGCCATCGGCGCCCACCTCGACCCCTGCTGCCTCGAAGTGACCTGGGACGCCAACGGCGATCGACGCCACGTCCTCGAACTCGACCACCGCGACTCCAGATCGTGGGCGCGGCTGGATGCCGACCTCACCAGCCCTGAACCCTGGCAGGTCCGCCAAATCGGCCCGCGGCGACTGTGGGACGAGGTCGAAGCCGCCTACGACTGGTGGCATGAGCAGGGCGAACCCGGCATGGACCAGTTCGGGGTCACGATCAGCCCGGTCCAGCAGTGGCTCTGGCTGAAGCAGCCGGAGAACGTGGTGCGCGAGCTGCTGTAGCTGTCGTCGATTACCGAACCCGTCGACAGTGCGCTGACCAGGCGAAACCAGCCCATTGTCCCCGGTGTCCCCGACTCGAGCCTGAGGGACCGCGGGTCGTCGGTGACTCTGACTAGGGTGTCGCTCATGCCGGTTGCTGCTGCGCCCGAACCCAGCTCGCGTGACATCGTTGAGCTCATCGGCCAGCACACCACTCTGATGCCGGACGGCCCCGGCGATCTGCGGGGCACCTGCCCCTTCTGCCGATCGACGGCCTTCCATGTCCGGGCCCAGCAGAAGACATTCCACTGTTTCGCCTGCGGGGAAGGCGGCGACGCGGGCAAGTTCGCTAGGTTGATCGGCCGTTAGCGCCGATTTTCACTCAGCGAATCGGCCCTGATTCTGGGGTCTGGTCAGGCGAACTCGTATCGCACGGTGCGGCCACCGAGCCATGGGACGGCGACGTCGGGTAGGTCGGCGTGGCGTAGGACGGGTGAGTAGGTGCGCCGGTCGAGGCGAACCACGATCTGGTTGCTGTGGTTGAGGATGTGCCCGCCGGTGGACAGGAAGCGGCGTTGCAGGGTGTCGGGGGTGGCGGTGGCGTAGCCGGGGATGCGGCGGCGCAGGGCGGCGCAGACGGTGTGGGCCAGGACGGTGAGGACGACGTCGAGGTCGATGTTGAGGGGGACGGCTCCGGCGAGGGAGTCGAGGTGGAAGGAGCGGATCGCTTCGGCGAGGCGTTGTTCGATGTTCATTCTGCGGGAGTAGGTCTCGATGACCTGTTTGGCGGGCAGGGTGTGCTGGTTGGTGATGAGGATGGTGGGTTCGTCGTGGCCCAGGCCGGCGACGGCGAGCTGGCGCAGCGTGCCGGGGTAGGTGGAGAGTTTCGCGGCGGGGTCCTCGATCACGCGGACGCGGCGGGTTCGGCCGCCGGCGCGGGCCACGGTCAGATTCGTCCAGGCGCTGGCGGGCAGTGCGTGCAGGTGGGCGGTGAGTCTGGGGGTGCGGGCGCGCAGGGTGATGAAGCCGATGCCGCGCTCGGTGAGTTCGCCGAGCTGGGTTTGGGTGGTGACCTTGGAGTCCATGACGAGCAGGGCGGGGTTGGTGCCGGTGACGGTCTTCCAGTGGTCGGCGAAGGCGAGGACCTCCTTGTTCTGGGTGGTTTTCGCGAGGTCGGCGTTGGCGTAGAGCAGGGCGTGGGAGTCGGCGTCTTCGGCGAAGAAGGTCAGCACGCTGCGGGTGCGTTGGGAGCGGGAGGGCACGTAGTGCTTCTCCAGCGCGGGGTCTTCGCCCCAGTGCATGACGGCGTGGAAGTCCAGGTTGAGCACCTCGCCGGTGGCCAGTCCGGCGGCGAGGGAGGCCTTGTCCAGCGCGGTCAGGAACTTCTTCTGCTTGGAGTGTTGCAGCCGGTAGGAGTAGGTGGTCAGCGCGGTCGTCTTGGGCAGCGCGGTGAGTCCGGCAAACAACGCGGCGCCGGGGTCGGCGGCCAAGTCGTGGACGTGCGAGACGCGGCGGGTTCCGGTCAGCTTCACCGCAAGCAGGCTGAGCAGGTAGCTGATCGCGGGGATGTCGCGGGTGCCGGGGTAGCCGGCCGCGGTGGCCAGCGCGGGCAGGTCCAGGTCCAGCAGGTCGGGCAGCGCGAGCAGCAGCCCGGCCATCCGGGTCGGCGCGTCCGCGGGCAGGTCCAGGAAGTCGCCGGCGGTCAGTGCGCGTGCCCGGGGCAGGTCGTTGCGGCGGGGGCCGCCGCGGGCGGCTTCGGGTCGGCGCCAGATCCGGGGCAGGCCGGCCTCGGTGATGACCTCACTGATCCCGGTGCGGTTCAACCCGATGCCCTCGGCGGCCAGCGCGGCGGCGATCTCGTCGATGGAGTACCCCTGCCCGCGCAGGGCGATGATCCCGGCGCGGGCGGCGTCCTTGCCGGGTGCGGTCTTGGGGCCGGGGCGGGAGTCGAGGAAGAAGCTCTTCGCCCCGGCGCGGAAGTCGGCCACCGCCGAGTTCAGCCCGGCGGTGGTGTAGCCGAACCGTGCGGCAACGGTCGCGGCTGGCTCACCGTCGAGCAGGTAGGCACGCAACGCCTCGTAACGGGTCTGCGGGCCCGCGGCGGGGACGGCGAAGAACTCGCCGCCCGTCCGGGCTGGCTGCGGGGTATTCGCTGACTGGTAGATACCATCAGTCAACCCTGGTCGCTCGCGGATGACAACGATCCGCGACGGCGTGTCGCCGAAACTCGGCCGACAATCACCCGAGAACCCTTAAATAACAAGGATGTGGTTCTGTGTTGGCGCACAGATGCCCCGCATGCCCACCGGCGGTCGTCGCCAACGCCAGCAGGAACTCCCTCTACCAGTCAGCGAGACGCCTTCAGCATCCCGTGACGTGATCACCCCGCCCCGAAAGCAAACTGGCAACCAGGCAACGGCATCCAGTCCGTCGCGTCGCCACGAACGCTCCCCGGCATACCCGAAGATCACGGGATCACCGCTCCGCGAAAATCGGCGTTAGCG
>JBOHGM010000222.1:0-3118 GCA_050699435.1 Pseudonocardiaceae bacterium
AGACCTTGTCGATGTCGTTGGACCAGCGGGTGGACATCGACGGCGTGGTCGACAGCGTGCTCCCGATGATCGCCGATGTGTCGGGGGAGGCGAGCCGGGTCGTGGTGCGCCGGGAGGGCAGCTTCGGAGTGCTGGCCGCTGAGCTGGCCACGCCGCTGGTGTTGGTGCTCACCGAACTGGTGCAGAACGCTCTGGCGCATGCCTTCGAACCGGGGCTGGGCGGTGAGGTGGTACTGCGGGCTGCACGGTCCGCACGGTCGCTGGAGGTAGCCGTCTGCGACGACGGCTGCGGGCTGCCGCCGGACTTCTCCGTGGAGCGGGCCGAGCGGCTGGGCCTGCAGATCGTCCGCACGCTCGTCGGCTCCGAGCTGCGGGGGTCGCTGGATCTGCAGCGCAGGCAACCCCACGGCACGGTTGCGGTGGTGCGGTTGCCACTCACGGTTCGCCGCTGAGCAGGCCGCAAACGAGAGGCCCGGCACCTGTCAGGTGTCGGGCCTCTCGTCGGTCGTACTACGTGCGCGGATCAGGCGTCGCTACGGGCCCGGGTACGTGCGTTGCGCCGCTTGACGGCACGTCGCTCGTCCTCGCTCATGCCGCCCCATACGCCGGCGTCCTGCCCGGAGCCGAGTGCCCAGTTAAGGCACTCGGCACTGACCGGGCAGCGTCGGCAGACGGTCTTCGCCTCGGCGATCTGCAGCAGAGCGGGACCGCTGGTTCCCACTGGGAAGAACAGCTCCGGGTCCTCGTCTCGGCAGGCCGCGCGGTGGCGCCAGTCCATGGTGCTTGCTCCTCGTCGATCGCGCTGGTGACCGCGATGCCCCAGCACTGTCATCGTCTGTCGTTTGGGCTTGTGAATGGTTTCACGATCGTCCCCGATGTCAAGGGGTAACTCGTAGCTCGGTGGCTCAGTTCACCGGCAGGTACCCGTGATGCGAGCTTCAAACCACACGTGAAAACGATTCAGAATCCCTGTAGCAGGGGCGTAGCCGTGCGTAACGGTGGTGTTAAGCGGACCTCCGCCATGCCCGGGCACCGCGATGGCCTCACCGCGGCATGCCGGTCGAGATGCCCCACCGACCAGGTCGGTGGGCTCGGCTCAGCTGCCCCACAGGTATCAACGCGCTGACAGGGAGAACGTTCCGCACCGAATTGGACCAGCACCTGGGCAGGGGATGCGCTGGTCGTGGGGATGCCGGCGCAAGGCCCTGGATACCCTGGGCCGATGCC
Source organism: Pseudonocardiaceae bacterium (assembly GCA_050699435.1). Taxonomy (GTDB): domain Bacteria; phylum Actinomycetota; class Actinomycetes; order Mycobacteriales; family Pseudonocardiaceae. The sequence goes on from JBOHGM010000222.1 coordinate 1,228, forward strand.
CGAGGTCTCCGCTGCTCCGCGCCCGGTTCGGGCCGCAGGCCTGCTGGTCGGCGTGCAGGGCGTCGCCGGTGTTGCGGCCGCCGTGGTGGTGCTCCTCAGCGGGTTCACCGGCCCGGCGCCGACACTGGCCACTGCGGTCTGGTTCGCCGGGTTCGGCGCCATCCTGCTCGCCGTCGGGGTGAATCTGGTCCGGGGCAGCCACGGTGCTCGCACCCCGGCCATCGTCGCCCAGATCCTGTTGCTCGGCGTCTCCTGGTACGCCGCTGGCCCGTCGTCGCAGCCGGTGTATGGGGTACCGACCGCGGTGTTCTGCGTGGTCGTGCTGGGGTTGCTGTTCTGCCCGCCTGCGGTGCGCTGGGCCACCGGAGAGTGAGTTGCATCGCGAGGTGCAGCGGCGATGCGGCATCCTGCACTCATGGGTATCACTCTGAGTCAGCTAGACACAGCATGTTCGACGGCCGGGCGGCCGGTGTCCAGAAGTTGGCCGATCGGCCGACGGCTCACCGTTGCCGCCGCTGGTGTCGCCGTGGCCCTCGGACCGATCGGCTGCTCATCGGAGGAGAGCAGCAACCCACCCGCACCGGCGCCGACCACGACCAGCGAAGCGACCGCCGCGGTCGAGTTGAGTGCCAGCGGCACGCTCGCGGCGCCGGACAAGGCATCTAACGCCTTCACCTACGACCCGGCTCTGGCGCCGCCCGGCGCGCAGTTGTCCGTCACGCTGACCCCGTCGGATGGATCCACCACGGCGGAGTTCGACGCCTCGGGGCTGCTGCCGAACCGCGGCTACGCGGTGCACCTGCACACCAAGCCGTGTGGCCCCACCGGTGACGCGGCCGGGCCGCACTTCCAGTACCGCGTCGATCCCGCCGCGACACCCGAACAGCCGTCGACCGACCCCGAGTACGCCAACCCGGACAACGAGGTCTGGCTGGACCTGCGCACCGACGCGACCGGCTCAGCAACCGCGAGCACCGAAGTGCCCTTCACCTTCACCGACCGGGCACCCGCATCGGTCGTGGTGCACGAGGAGATGGCGACCGCGACCGAACCGGGGCAAGCGGGTACGGCAGGCGACCGCGTCGCGTGCCTCACGTTGCCGAAGCAGTGACTGGGTACCTACCTCGGTGACGCCGCCGGCGTAGCTCACGCCATGCGTCTGTCGGCGCCTCGTCCTGGCCGATCGCTTACTGTGCCCGGTAGCGCAAGAGCACAATGTCGGAGAGGAACGGCCGGCTCTCCACGAGGTGAAGTCTCGGGACCTTCGTACTCTCGGCAAACAGGCGCCGACCATGACCGACCACAATCGGGTAGACGAAGAGGCGGTACTCATCGACCAACCCAGCGGCGATGAGGGCATGGACCAGCGCAATGCTGCCGGTCGTGACGATGTCCTTACCCGGCCTGGTCTTGAGGGCCTGGACGTCGTCTCGGAGCGTCCCGCTCAACACCGTGGTGTGCTCCCAGCCGGGATCCTCCATGCTGGATGAGACGACGTACTTGGACACGCGGTTGAGGTAGTCAGAGACGCCTGTCGTGTCATCGGCCTGTTGCGGCCAGTAGCCGCGCATCTCCTCGAACGTCACCCGCCCGACCAGGAACGCGTCAGCCGCACTACTCTGCTCTCGAAGCGCTTCCTCGACGTCCAGTTGGTCGACATCGGTGTCGTCGCCCGCCGGGCTGAACCAACCTTCGGTCGCCTCGATGACGCCGTCGAGGGTGATGTTCTCGGTGACGATCAGGTCTCTCATGCACGGCCTCCAGGGAGTCTTAGTGGTCGGCGCCGGAAGTCGGTCGGGGGTTGGTCAGGGCACCGTCATGACTGCCCACGGTGCACGGCAGTGACATCGAGTAGTTGCGTGGAGGGCCTGTCCCGGGGAGCCTGTCCCGG
>JBOHGM010000223.1:0-3106 GCA_050699435.1 Pseudonocardiaceae bacterium
GCGCGGTGAGTGAGCTCGTCGAGGGTGCCGAGGCGATGATCCGCCAGTACTGGCCGCTGCACGGCCCGTACTCACCCGGACACACCGCGGCCGCCACCAGCACCATCGCGGACCTGGTGCGGTATCTGAACTACGCCACCGGCCAAGGCGGGCACCAGGCGCTGCCCCATGCCGCGGATGTCTACACCGTGCTCGGCGGGCTCAGCGCCGCGGCCGGCGGGCTGGAACAGACGCTGCGCCAGCTCGGCGACCGGACCGACGCGCTGAGCCAGGATCCCACGCTGGGACACAGCCGCCGCCGCGACGACCGCGCGGGGGCCCAGGCCCAGGCCCGCGCGGCGGGCCAGGAGCTCAGCGCCGCAACCCACGCCCTGGTCGCGCTGCACGACGCGCTCACCGCGGCGCAGTCGCATCTGACCTGGCTGTATCACCGCGAGGAGCCCGACGATGCCTGAGATCGCCAGCCACCAGAACGCTCACCGCAACCCCGCTAACCCAGCCGTGACCGCTGACCCGGGCAGACCCCCGCACCCGGGCCACCCGGACCCGTTGACCGGCCCCCGGGGCGGCATGAGACCGCCACCGGATAGTGACGCACCCCTCGTCCCGGGGTGCCTTGCCACCACCCGGCCCGGCGGCGCCGAGCAGCCCGGCAAGCTGCCCGGCGGCTTCGCCCGGGATCTGCTGGACCTGGTGGGTGGGGATGTGGCCCTGACCGAGGCGCACGAGCGGCTGGTGCTGCTGTACCCGCTGACACCACGGCCCACGACCCTGGTCGGGTCCCTCGCGGTGGCGCTGGAGTTCCTGACCGAGACCGAGGCCCTGGTACCGCGCTGCGGCGGGTCCGCCTGGCCGCAGTGTGTGTCGTGCGTGCGCACGGCCGCCGGGCTCGACGCGCTGCTCGCGGAGGCTCAATACCGCTGTGCACGCCGCCGAGGCCGACGCGGCGTGCCGGGGCCCCGGGGGGCCGGGTCGTGAGGCGCCCGATCACGGGTCGGCACGCGGACCGGGCGGGCCGCGGCGGAGCGGGCTTGGTGAACGCCATCCGCCCGCCGGGCTGGATGGCGCAGGGGTTGTGTACCCAGGTGGACCCGGAGTTGTTCTACCCCGGCGAGGGTGGCCAGGCGCGGGAGGCCCTGCGGGTGTGCGCCGGCTGCCCGGTGCGGGCGCAGTGCCTGGCCTACGCCCTGGACCGGGGGGAGCGGTTCGGGATCTGGGGTGGGCAGTCCGCGGCTGCGCGGCGCCGGATGACCCGGCCCGCCCCGCAGCCGGCGCCGGCGTCGCAGCTGGTGCGGCGGGCCGCGCAGATCCGCCGGTTGACCGCGGCGGGGTTGAGTGACCGCGAGGTCGGCGACCGAATCGGCTGCACGACACGGACCGTGCACCGGATCCGGGCCCGCTTCGAGATCCCCCCGGCCCGGGGTGCGGCATGAGCGCCGGGCAGGTCCCGCCGGTCCCGCCGGTGTCGGCGGGGGTGCGGGTGACGACGGTGGCCGCGGTGGTGGTGGTGGCCGTGGTCGCGGCGGTGGTGTCGTTCTCGCACCTGCAGGACGTCGCCGCGCGGGCCGGTGAGGGGTGGCGGTCGTGGCTGATTCCCGGGTCGGTGGACGGGTTGATCGTGGCCGCGTCGATGGTGCTGCTGGTGCGGCGCCGGGCTGGGCTACCCGGGGGGTGGCTGGCCTGGGCGGCGCTGCTCGGCGGGGTCGCGGCGTCTCTGGCCTGCAACATCGCAGCCGCGGAGCCGACCGTCACGGCCCGGCTGATCGCGGCGTGGCCACCGTTGGCGTTCGCGGCCGCGTTCGAGCTGCTGCTGCAGCAACGCCGGACCACCGCCCCGGACCGGGCCGGACTCGCGGACCGCTCGGGGACCGGCCGGCCACCGGCCGTCCCGGTCGCCGTGACGGCCACCCCGGTGACGTCCCCGGTGGGGCACAGCCCGGGCCCGGCGGGTCCGCCATCCCGGCCCGGCGCCGAACCGGTCCAGCCGGTCCAGCCGGCCGGTCCGGTTCGAACCGGACCGGCACCCGGGCAGCGTCGCGCGTTCGTCCCGGCGGTTCGGTCTGCGGGCACCGGGACACCGGCCCGGACCACGGACCGGCCTAGCGACCCGACCCGGCCCGGCACAACGGACCGGTCCCCGGACCGGTCGGCGGGCCGGACCGGGGAGCCGTGGACCGATGCGCAGCTGTGTCGGGCGGTGCGGGAGCTGGCCGAGGCCAACGGCGGTAGTCCACCGAGCCGGTACCAGCTCAAACAGCGATTCGGTATCGGCAGTGGGCGCGCCGCCCGGTTACTCGCCGAGCTCGGCGCTGTCACCGCACCCGGATCAGCCGAGAGCAACGGAGCCACCACGGCGCGACCCGAACGGGAGGGCGCGCGGTGAGCACGCCTGAGCGTGGTGACGGCGAGGGGGACCACGGCCGGGGTGGGCAGGTGGTGGCCGTGCCGGGTGCGCAGCCCGGCGCCGCGCCGGAGGTTCTCGAGGCCGAGATCGTGGACGACTCGGCCCCGCAGCAGCAGCTGGTGAATCCACCCGAGCAGCGGGCGCCGCTGCCCTGGCAGGCTGGGGTGCCGCTGGCCCGGCCGGTGATCCCGCCGTGGCTGGCCGATGCGCAGACCCGGCGGGAAGCGACCCGGTGGGTGCGGCGCTACGCGCGGCACGCGGCGGCGTTTCACGCGGTCCGGGTGCCGCTGTATGTGGCCCGCACGGGCTGCTACGCGCTGCGGGGGGTGGTGCAGCTCGGCTGGGGGGCTGTGGGGTATGTCACCGATCAGGAGGCCCGGCCGCTGCGGTCGGCGGCGGTGCGCCGCGACGACTACGAGACCTACCTGAAACTGTGCCGGGCCCGGGCGGATCGGGTGCGGTTGCGCCGGATCGGTGTCCTGGTGGTGCTGCTGGTCCTGGCCGGGGTGGTGGCGGTGCTCGGGTGCTACGCACCGGGGTGGCTGCAGCTGCTCACCGGCGCGGTGGCGGTGCTTGGGCTGGCCCGGGTCGGGCGCCCGGCGGATAAGCCGATCGTGGGCACGGCGGTGGTCATCCCGCAGGCCCCGCGGCTGACCGACGCCATCGTGAGCAAGGCGCTGGCCTCGGTGGGGATCACCGAGC
>JBOHGM010000224.1:0-1133 GCA_050699435.1 Pseudonocardiaceae bacterium
GTCTGCGCGATCGGGTGAGCACCGTCCGGGGAGTTCAGGTGAGCGGGACCATCCAGCCATGCGAGTCGGGCGCAGCGCCGCGCTGGATCGCGGTGAGCGCAGCACGCAACTGAATGGTGACCGGGCCGGGCTCGCCACCGCCGATGGTGAACTCGCCACCGGAGTAGGCGACCCGCCCGACCGGGGTGATCACCGCGGCGGTGCCGCAGGCGAAGACCTCCGAAATGTCCCCGGTCTCCACGCCCTTCTCCCACTCCTCGGTGGAGATCCGCCGCTCTTCGACGCCCATCCCGTGATCCCGGGCCAGGGTGAGCAGCGAGTCGCGGGTGATGCCAGGCAGCAAGGTGCCGGTGAGCTCCGGGGTCACCAACCGGGCCTGCTTCCCTTCCCCGACGACGAAGTAGAGGTTCATCCCGCCCATTTCCTCCACCCAGCGCCGCTCCACCGCATCCAGCCACACAACCTGGTCGCAGCCCTTGTCCGCGGCCTGCTGCTGGGCCACCAGCGAGGCGGCGTAGTTCCCGGCGAACTTGGCCGCACCAGTGCCTCCAGGCGCGGCGCGGACGTACTCGGTGGACAGCCACACGCTCACCGGCTTGGGCCCGCCACGGAAGTACTGACCAGCCGGTGAGGCGATGAGCAGGTACCGGTAGCTCGAGGCGGGACGTAACCCGATCCCCACCTCGGCGGCGAAGAGGAGCGGCCGCAGGTACAGCGACTCCTCGCCGCCTGCGGCAGGCACCCACTCGACGTCGACGCGCACCAGCTCACGCAGCGAGGCCAGGAACAGCTCGTCCGGCAGCTCCGGCATGGCCAATCGGCGGGCCGAGGAGCGGAGCCGGGCGGCGTTGGCCAGCGGGCGGAAGGACGCCACACTCCCATCCGGCTGCCGGTATGCCTTCAGACCTTCGAAGATCGCTTGCCCGTAGTGCAGCACCATCGTGGCCGGGTCCATCGCGAGCTGTCGGTACGGGCCGATCTCGGGGTCGTGCCAGCCCCGGCCTGCGGTCCAGCTGATCTCCACCATGTGATCGGTGAAGTGGGCACCGAAACCCGGCGTCGCCAGGATCTCGGCCCTCCGCTGCGACGTCGCGGGAGACGGGTGCGGCAGGCGGGTGAACGGTGTCACGGCA
>JBOHGM010000224.1:1233-3073 GCA_050699435.1 Pseudonocardiaceae bacterium
CCACTACACTCCTTGCACCATGCTGACCAGGTGACTACACAGCCCACGTCGGTGCGGATCACCCGCGCCCGGCTGGCTGACGGCCGCGCCGTAACCTACTACGACGACCGCGAGCCCTACGCGTCCGGGGAGGCCAGCCGGACCCGGCGCGATACCCGCGAGCTGCCCCCGTGCCACCCGCAGCCGGTGATGCGCTTCGACGTGCTTACCGGTGAATGGGTCACCCTCGCGGCGCACCGGATGGACCGCACCCATCTGCCCTCGGCCGCCACCTGCCCGCTGTGCCCCAGCCGCGACGGCGTAGCGACCGAGATCCCGGCGGCGGACTACGACGTCGTGGTATTCGACAACCGGTTCCCCTCCTTCGGACCGGCAGCCGGACGGGTGCCCACGCTGGTGGACGGCGATCCGCTGTGGCCGCAGCAGCCGGCCACCGGCGGCTGCGAGGTGGTCTGCTTCACCAGCGAGCACGACTCGTCGTTCGCCCGGCTCACCCCGCGCCGGGCTGCGACGGTGATCGAGGCGTGGGCCGACCGGACCCGCGCGCTGTCCGAGGTGGACGGCGTCGCGCAGGTGTTCTGCTTCGAGAACCGTGGTCCGGAGACCGGGGTGACCCTGCCCCACCCGCATGGACAGATCTACGGCTATCCCTTCCTGCCGCCACGCACCGAGCGGCTGCTCGCCCGGGCCGCAGACCATCGTGAACGCACCGGGTCGGACCTGCTGTCCGACGTGCTCGCCGCCGAGCTGCGGGCCGGGACTCGGGTGGTGCACCGGGGGTCGGCGTGGACCGCCTACGTGCCTGCCGCGGCACGCTGGCCGGTGGAACTGCACCTGGTGCCGCACCGGGCAGCGCCCGACTTCGCCGCCTTGGACAGCGGTGAGCGAGCCGAGCTGGCCAGGCTCTACCCCGCGTTGCTGCGCCGGGTGGATGGCTTCTTCGCCGACCAGGGCGATCCCGGGCCGGTGCCGTATGTGGCGGGCTGGCACCAGGCCCCGGTGGGCCCGGGACGGCACCTCACCCGGCTGCATCTGCAGCTGTTCTCGATCCGCCGGGCCGCCGGGAAGCTCAAGTACCTGGCCGGATCCGAATCCGGGGTAGGAGCCTGGCTCAACGACACCACCCCCGAACGCATCGCGCAGCGGCTGAGGGAACTGGGATGAGCGGGTTAGTGGCGGCCTTCCGCACCGCGTTCGGTCGCGAGCCGGACGGGCTGTGGAGCGCACCCGGCCGGGTGAACCTGATCGGTGAGCACGTCGACTACGCAGGCGGGCTGTGCCTGCCGTGGGCACTGCCCCTGCGCACCGTCGTCGCGGCAGCTGCCAGGGACGACGGCGGGCTGCGGCTGCGGTCGGAGTATCCGGGGGCAACGCCGTGGGACGGCTCACTCGACGAGGTGAGGCCCGGCCATCCGGCTGGCTGGGCGGGTTACCCGGCAGGGGTGGTATGGGCGTTGCGCGCAGCGGGGCACCCGGTAGCCGGACTGGACCTGCTGATCGGCGCTTCGGTGCCACCCGGCGCCGGACTGGCCTCCTCCGCGGCACTGGAATGCGCCGTCGCGTTAGCGGTGGACACCCTGGCCGGCCTCGGACTGGCTGGGACCGATGGTGGGCGCGACGTGCTGGCCGCAGCCTGCCGGCGCGCGGAGAACGAGATCGTCGGCGCGGCGACCGGGATGATGGACCAGATCGCGTCGCTACGCGCCGTCGCGGGGAATGCGCTGCTACTGGACTGCCGCGACGGGACAGTCCGGCAGGTGCCGCTGGATCTGGCCGCTGCCGGACTGACGCTGCTGGTGATCGACACGCAGGCACCGCACCGGCTGGTCGAAGGGCAGTA
>JBOHGM010000225.1:0-3051 GCA_050699435.1 Pseudonocardiaceae bacterium
CTGTGATTCCGTCGTAGAACTTGCAAAGGTGCACGACTAGTGCGGTGATTTCATCTTTGTTGACCATCAGTGCACTGTACATGTGCTGCGTGGCCTTCACGGCGTACGCCGTGTTCACGCAGTACCCGTTTCATGCTGGTCAGACCGATGCCGAACGCTTCAGCTACCTGTCTAGCCGTCGAGCCCGACCTGTAGAGACCGATCATGGTCTGTAGGTCCTCGGGGGAGTAACGATCACGCAAGCTCCACCGACGGGAGGGATTGAGCACTACACCTTCCGCGTTCAAGCCCGACATTTTGCCCTGGCTGGTGTCCTCAGACAAGATCATCGCTATCTGTTGGAGCTGTTCTCGCAGGTCAGGGCGGTTCGAGTAAGCTACCAGTAGGTCCACCGCTTAAGATCGACTTTCCTGTAGTGGGTCTGTTTCGGCAGGTCATGGATGGTTCGAGTAAGCGCTGGGTAGCTCGCTCCTATGTCCCGTGGTTGTCCTCGGCAAGCTACTATGCACCGTGTGCTAGTAGTAGATCCTCAGAGGAGAGCGATCACGCCTTGCTTCAGGTCAAGGCAGGTGTGACAGGCAACAACCGGCTTCGGCATGCTGTGATCCTGGGTTAGGCGGGTGACCGGAGCGAGAATACTGGTTTAATAGATGGCTGGGTGTTAACTCGACTTTTGCATTTCATGCGGCGGCCAGGGCCCAGGCTTGCTGGACTTCCAGGATTTCTTGGGTTGTGGCTGGTCGGGGTGTGGTAGGCAGAAATCGGGCGGTGATGATCTGGCGTCGGAGCTTGCCGAGCATGTCCAGGGTGGAGGGTTCGGTCTTCGAGGTGTACCAGGGTGCCGAGGCGCGACGCTGGGCTGTGTCGGTCTGGTTGTGGCCGTGTAGTGCGTACCAGATGATCAGGATGCTGGGACAGAACAGTCCGAACGGGACGGTCCTCTCGACAGCCTTCGGGACACGGTTGCGGGCTTGCCCGACGCCGAGGATGTTCTTGACGTCGAAGAAGGTGACCTCGATCGACCAGCGGGCCGCATAACGGGCGATGATCTCTTCCGGTGTTGCGGTGAGGTCGGTGGTGACCAGCGCGATGTCATAGCCCTTGGTTGCAGGGGTTTTCTTCCCGGTCTCGCGGACGAGCACGACGCGGACGGTGTCGGTGCGCCACGTGCCGTACCACAGGCAGCTCACGTCGGTGATCTGCACGGTGCTGGTGATGCCGTAGCGAGACACCGAGACGGTGTTCCAGGTGGCTGACTTGGCGATATCGGCTGGTGTCCCGATTCGCTCGCCTGTGAGCCGTGGGCGGCCACGCTTACCGGTCCGAGGTGGGGCGAGCCGGGAGAACACGGCGTTGGTGCGGGCGCGGGTCGTCATCGTCATGCCGTCACCGAGCCCGATGAACGCGCCACAGCCATAGGCGGCATCGGCCACGACGTCGATCTCCCGGTCCGCGCACCGCTCAGCGATGAGATCGACCAGGTCGCGGGCCAGGTCCGGTTTCGAGCGGCTGCCCTTGCGGGCCAACGCCGCCAGTACCGGTAACGCGACCGGGCGAGACAGGAACGGCAGAGTCACGACAATCGCCACAACCACCCAGTTGTTACCGTGTCCCACCTTCGTGTTCCCCATGGCCGCGCCGTCGTGAAACCAGCCCACACCATGGATCTTCTTGCCGCGGCGGTGAAACAGGGTGTCATCGACCACGAGCAGGATGGGGGCGCCCGGCACCAGCAGATGGGCAACGAGCAACTCCGCCAACATCAGGCCGACCTGCTGCGGACACCACTTCGCGGCGGAAAAGAATCGGTGTTCCCGGCAGTGATGCCATACTCGTGCCAGGCCCGCGCCGGTCAGCATCCCGCACACCGTCCGCCCCACCGGCTGAGCCAGTAACCCGGCCACCAGCGCGGTGAACGTCTCGAACGTGGGCGCGGTAAAACACGACCGGAACGTGGTCAGCACACGAGACAACGCGCCCGGTAGGGTCACATCCTGGAGCATCGGCGGAACACTCTTTCGGCATCGACAGAGCTGTTACTCAGAACCGCCGATGCTCCACCCATCACCCCACCAAGATTAACACGACACGCCGTGGCTCGGTGGACATCCCCGTCACAGTCCCTGCCCTCCCCACCCGGCCGGACTCACACCAAAAGTGCAAAAGTCGAGTGACACGACGTCATGCGGAAAACGGAGCTAGGGCACCTTCTGCAACGTCTGTACCCCGGCTCCGGGCATACCGAACTCAATATCCACACGGTCTGGGCGCTGCTGCTGGCCCATCCCACCCTGCTCGCCAACCACCCGGTCTGCGATCTGATACGGCAGACAGGGTCGAGTGCCTTGCGGAGGATCGCCACCTCAGCGCGCAGGCGCGGCGCGAACTGTCGGACATCGGTTACGCCGTCCGGCTCGCGTACCGGCAGGTAGGGTCGCCGTTGTAGAGGAGCCTGCTGAGCAGCACGCCGTCGCCGTCGCGAACTTCGCTTTCGAGCTCGGTGTGCTCAAACGGGGTGCGCCGCGCCGGCTGGTGGCATGCCGGGGTCCGGGATCCCGAGTCGGTCGCAGAGCACAGCCTGCGGGTCGCCCGACGCCGCCCTGCTCACTTCGCCCCTCGCCTGGCGCAGCCGCTGATCGTCCGCCCACCGCTTCGGATCAGCACCGTCCTAGCGGGACCGTGAACGGCCGGAGTCACCCTCCGTTGGAGGTACTGCCCGCGCCGGAACCGACCGGGCCGCCCGCGCACCCGTCACCGGCCCGCCACGGCCGACTTCGCCGGAGAGAACAGGACAGGCTGCGCCGTCTATCCGGCAACGGTTATCGCGGAGCGCTCTTCCCAAGCCCCTCCTTGTGTGGTAGAGGCACTGCGGACCGCAGCGTCCCTGACGCGCACCACTCGACGAGGGCCGACAGGCGTGGAAGGGCCATAATGGGGTCATGACCGTTATCCCCGGTGACGAGCGGCCCCTCGCCGCTGTCTTGGCCGAACTCGAACGCAGCCACGGTCGCCTGGACATTGCCCAGGGTGGCCACACCGTGGCGGCGCTGG
>JBOHGM010000226.1:0-3042 GCA_050699435.1 Pseudonocardiaceae bacterium
CCCAACGTCTCCACTCAGGACTCGGCTACAAGACCCCACGCGAGGTCCACAACGAGTACCTGAACCGGCAGCAAACAGCATGACATAGCCACCAAGACAGCTGTCCGGAAAACGCGAGGCCCCTCAAACTCCTCGCCGAGATGGACCAGCTGTCCCGCCAGGCAGCCGAGCTACTTATCACCAGACCGCCATCAGCCCAGCACCAACCCAACGCGCGCTGAACCACCAGGATGGGGGCCGATATCACGTCCGAGAAGTGCGGAACGGCAGCCCGACGACAGGCAGCGGTGTCAGTTACTCGGGGCCTGCTGTGCGGTGCGCCTGACGGAGGCGACTGGCGACGTAGCTTGCGCGATCGCCGCCGTTCTCCTTGTGCCAGGCGCAGGCGGTCGTGTCGGCGACGCCGAGCAGGTCGGCCAGCATCTTCCAGTGAACGGACCCGACCAGCGAGAGCCAGGCCCCGTTGCGGGCGGCGCGCACGCTGGGCACGCCCAGCTTGCGCAGGGGGCCTGCAGCGTGGCCGATGCCATCGGCTTGTCGGCTCGCAGCCCAGGAAAAGGACATGGCCGAGATCGTCGCCGCCGGCAGCAGGTGCCCGACCGTCCGGCTCCGGAACTTACGTGACGGGGTACTGCTTCGACACTGACATCCTCAGCGCGACGATCCGACCGGCCCCGCCGCTGCACCTCGTCCGCCGCCTGGCCACCGTGCCGCCGCAGGAGCAGTTCACTACCTCGATCACGGTTGGTGAGCTGATCTGCGGCGCGCGGCGGGTCGGGCGCGATGATCTGTCCACGCGGGTCGAGCAGGTCGTTCGCAGCGCCCAGACCGTGCTGCCGTTCGACACGCTCGCCGCTCGCACCTTCGGCGCGCTGAAGGCGATGCTCGAACGGACGGGCACGCCACTGGCCGAACCCGACCTGCGGATCGCAGCGATCGCACTGACCAGAGGGTTGATTCTCGTGACCCGCAACGTGCGGCACTTTCAGCGCATCCCGGAGCTCACCGTCGAGAACTGGATCGACGGGCCATGATCAGCTTCGGCGACCCGTTCGTCGCGCTCTTCGGAGCGGTTCCAGCAGCCACCAACTCGGCCAACGTTGCTGGTCACCGCACTAGCCGTGCTCGGTGCCGTCGGGGGCTACCGAGCCGATGGCCTGGCTGATCGAGGTGTATCCCGCCTGGTGGGCGCGACGTGCCAGGCCTCGGTGGATGCGGTGCGGCCACAGCGGTCCGCCGTAGATGAACCCGGTGTAGGCCTGCACGAGCGTCGCTCCAGCCTGGATGCGAGCCCAGGCGTCGTCGGCGGTCTCGATCCCGCCGACCGCCACCAGGACCAGCCGATCCCCGACCCGGCGGCGCAGCCGACGCAGCACCGCCAGCGAGCGGTCCCTGAGCGGGGCACCGGAGACACCACCCGCACCCAGCGCCCCGACCTGCGCCGGGTCGGTGGCCAGTCCGTCGCGGGAGATCGTGGTGTTGGTAGCGATGATCCCGTCCAGCCCGAGGTCCAGCGCGAGGTCGGCGACCGCGTCGATGTCCTCGTCGGCCAGGTCCGGGGCGATCTTCACCAGTAGCGGCACCCGCCGTGCGCCGACCGCGTCCAGCGTGTTACGAACGCCCACCAGCAGCGGCCGGAGGTGCTCGACGGCCTGCAGGTCGCGCAGCCCCGGAGTGTTCGGGGAGCTGACGTTGACCACCAGGTAGTCCGCGACCTCGGCCAGCAGCGTCGCGCTGGTCACGTAATCGACGACCGCGTCGTGGTCCGGGACGAGCTTCGCCTTGCCGATGTTGACCCCGACCACCACCACCCCCCGGCCACGGCCACGAACGCGCAGGCGAGTAGCGGCAGCCGCCGCGCCGTCGTTGTTGAAACCCATCCGGTTGAGCAGGGCCCGATCATCAGGGAGACGGAACAGGCGCGGTGTCGGGTTGCCGGGCTGCGGTTGCGCCGTCACGGTGCCGATCTCGACGAACGCGAACCCCAGCGCGCCCAAGGCGTCAGCACCACGGGCGTCCTTGTCGAACCCGGCCGCCAGGCCCAGCGGTCCGGGAAGATCGAGCCCGAGTGCGTGCACACCCAGCACCGGGTCGCGCGGGGCGAGTCGGCGGCGCAGCAACCAGCCCAGTACCGGGACCGCGGCCACCGCGCGAATGAGCCCGAAGCCCAGACGGTGCGCGGCCTCCGCGGGGACGTGCCGCAAGACGATCGAGAACAGCAGCCGGTACATCACCTCGGTGTCCTACGAGGTGAATGGCCGAAACACTGTTCCGCACTCACGGACGCAGCGCGTGACGGTACTGCTCGTGAAAATCCCGGACACAGCTCAGCGTCGGGTAACGGCTGACAAGTGCGGCGTCGAGATCGCGCGCATGTGCCCGGACGAAGTTGGCCGCGCATGTCGACGATGCCAGCGCCTCGTTGCCGAGAGCGGCCGCTTCATCCGGTGAGCCCAGGTGGGTCAGCGCAGTAGCCAGGACGAGGCGAGCCATCGCACCCTTACCAGGTGAGCTGCCGCCGGGCGGAGCTGACTCGTGTGCGGCTAGGGCCGCCTCGCCGTGGGTCTTGGCTGCGGGGAAGTCTTCGAGCCAGAGGTAGGCGTGTGCAGGGTATGCAGTAATAGCATAGGACGCCTGCGTGCCAGTGCCGACAGTGAACCAGCACGGTCTCTGAGCCGGTAACCGGTCGTGCAGGCGCCGGGCCTCGGTCAATAGTGTGTCGAATCTTTCCCGGTCGCCCAGTCGGGCGTAGGCCCTGGCTGCCTTGACACGGAGCTGGATGGCCAGCGGATGGTCGATGGGCACTTGGGCAATGCCTTTCATAGCAGCCCGCACTGCTTGGTCCGGGCGTTCGGCATAGGTCGCGATCGTCGTCATGACGTCCGCCGCCCACCCCCCAAGTTCACCGTGACTGACCTGCTCGGCGTGTGCATAGCTGTCCACGGCGTAGGCCCGGGCCGTGCGTGGGTTACCGAGATCATGCGCCAGCCAGGCCAGTAACTCGGACAGGCACCCGGCGTAGACGTACAGATCCTGAAGTTC
>JBOHGM010000227.1:0-3041 GCA_050699435.1 Pseudonocardiaceae bacterium
ATCCAGCAGGCGGTGCGCAGCGCCGGCCCGCGCGGGGTGATCGCCCGCGGGCTGGGCCGCTCCTACGGCGACCCGGCGCAGAACGCGGGTGGCCTGGTCGTCGACCTGACCGGGCTGGATCGGATCCACTCCCTCGACCCGGACAGCGGCCTCGCGGTGGTGGATGCCGGAGTCAGCCTCGACGCGCTGATGCGCGGCGCTCTGCCGTCCGGGCTGTGGGTCCCGGTGCTGCCCGGCACCCGGCAGGTCACCGTGGGTGGGGCGATCGCGGCCGACATCCACGGCAAGAACCACCACTGCGCGGGCACGTTCGGGAGCCATGTACAGGCGATCGACCTGGTCACCGCCGACGGGACGATCGCCACCCTGACCCCGGACGACGAGCTGTTCTGGGCCACCGTCGGCGGCATGGGACTGACCGGGATCATCGTGCGGGCCACCGTGGCACTCAAGCACGTCGAGTCGGCGTACTTCGTGGTCGACACCGACCGCACCGCCAACCTCGACGAGCTGATGGCGCTGCTCACCGACGGCTCCGACGAGCACTACGACTACTCGGCCGCCTGGTTCGACACGATCTCCACGGGAGCGAAGCTGGGCCGCGCGGTGCTGACCCGCGGCTGCATGGCCCGTCGGGACGAACTACCGCCGAAGCTGCGCGCCGCACCGCTGGCGTTCGACGCGCCGCAACTGTTCACCGCGCCGAACGTGTTCCCCAACGGCCTGGCCAACCGGGCGATCTTCGGCGCGATGAGCGAGGCGTGGTATCGCAAAGCACCCAGGCAACGCCGCGGCGAAGTGCAGAACCTGACGGCCTTCTACCACCCACTCGACATGATCGGGGAGTGGAACCGGGCGTACGGCTCGCGTGGCTTCCTGCAGTACCAGTTCGTGGTGCCGTTCGGCGCGGAGGACGCCTTCCGCCGCATCGTGGCACAGATCGCGCGCTCGGGGCAGGTGTCCTTCCTCAACGTGCTCAAGCGCTTCGGCGAGGCCGGCCGGGCTCCGCTGTCGTTCCCGCAGCCAGGCTGGACGGTCACCGTCGACTTCCCGATCCGCCATGGCCTGGCCGCGTTCTGCGACCGGCTCGACGAGCAGGTGCTCGACGCGGGCGGGCGGCTCTACCTGGCCAAGGAGTCGCGGACCTGCGCGGCCACCCTGCACCGCATGTACCCGCGGATCGACGAGTGGCGCAAGCTGCGCGCCGCTGCCGACCCCGATGGGATCTTCGCCTCCGACCTGTCCAGGAGACTCGAACTACTGTGACAAGGAAAATCCGTGACAAGGAAAATCCGTGACGAAGGACAATCCGTGATCGACGCTGTCGGGAATCCCCAATCGCTGCTGCTGCTCGGCGGCACCTCCGAGATCGCGCTGGCCACCGCGGAGCGCTATGCCGCCCAGCGCCCGCTGCGGGTGGTGCTGGCCGCCCGTCCCTCCGAGCGGCTCGACGCCGCCGCGGACCGGTTGCGCGGCCAGGGCTGCACCGTGGTGACGTTGCCGTTCGAGGCGGCGGACACCGCGTCGCACGCCGAGACCATCGAGAAGGCCTTCGCGGACGGCGACATCGACGTCACGCTGGTCGCCTTCGGGCTGCTCGGGGACCAGGAGAAAGCCTGGACCGACCATGCCACCGCCATCGAACTCGCGCAGGTCAACTACGTCGGCGCGGTGTCGGTCGGGGTGCTGCTCTCCAAGGCGCTGCAGCGGCAGGGGCATGGCGCGCTGGTCGCGTTGTCCTCCGCGGCGGCCGAGCGGCCCCGACGCGCGAACTTCGCCTACGGGTCCACCAAGGCCGGGCTGGACGCGTTCTACACCGGTCTCACCGAGGCACTTCGGCCGTCCGGGATCAAGGTGTCGGTGATCCGGCCCGGTTTCGTGCACACCAAGATGACCGCAGGTATGAAGGCCGCCCCGCTCTCGGTCACCCCGGAGCAGGTCGCCGAGGTGATCGTCGACGCCGTCGCCAAGGGCCGCGAACAGGCCTGGGCGCCGGCCCCGATGCGGCTGGTGATGTCCGCCCTGCGGCACGTCCCGCGCCCGATCTTCCGCCGCCTGCCGATCTGAGTCGTGGACGCGGGACCCGTAGAGGACCTCGGGTGGGTGACCGGCGAGCACTCGCCGAACCAGACCGGGAGCCGGTTCGCGGTGCTGGCCACCGATCTCGGCATCTGCTGGGACGACGGCGCGGGCGGCATGCTGGTGGCCTTCGGGGACCCGCCGGGATCGAGGTGGACGGCGTCCAGTTCATGCACTTCATGTCGGTGCGCACCTGGGACGGGCCGGGCCGGTGGCGCACCAACTACGCCGGGATCGCGCGATCCACCGACGGGGGTGACAGCTGGGGCACCGACGGCCCGCGCTGGGGCAACCGTTCGCCCCAGTGGTGGCGCTGCGGCGGCGGGGCGGGCTTCCAGCTCGGCGCGTTCATCCGGGATGGCGAGCACGTGCTGCTCTTCGGCACCCCTTTACGGGCGCTTCGGCCCGGCCCGGCTGGCCCGGGTGCCCGCCGCGGCGCTCCTCGACATCGCCGCTTATCGGTACTGGACCGGACAGGACTGGAGTCGCCGCCCGTATCGCGCAACGCCGGTGATCCCGGCACCGATAGCCGAGCTGTCCGTGCTGCTGCACCACCTCTCCCAGCGCTGGCTGGCCCGACCACTCCCGGTACCCCGAACCCAACCGCAGCGTCGGCTGGGAGTGCTCGGGCAGCTCTACTGTTAGGTTCGGGGCACGCAGAGCGGCGATGTGTGGGTTCGGGGCGCGCAGAGCGGCGATGTGTGGGTTCGGGGCACGCAGAGCGACGCTCAGGCCACCGGCCGACGGAGCACAGCGCGGACCTGCGCGGCGAAGCGGTCCGGGTGGCGAAGCACGTCGGTGGCGCTCGCCCGCAGCACCGTCCAGCCCAGCGCAGCGAGCCGGTTGTGCCGCGCCAAGTCGGCACGGAACACCGGCACTTCTTGGTGGTGCTCCCCGTCGAACTCCACGCCAGCTCTGGCGGCCGGGTAAGCCATATCCAGCCAGGCCACATGTGCTCCGGA
>JBOHGM010000228.1:0-3032 GCA_050699435.1 Pseudonocardiaceae bacterium
GCCTGAGGTCCGGCCCGCCGTTCTCGACGACGAGCGCTGATCTGGTGATGCCCTAGCCATCCGACAACCTTTGACCGGACTACTTCATGAGACCCAGACACTCATTGATGTTGTGTAGCCCCGGGCCGGGATGTATCGAGCAGTTGCCGCGGCGGGCCGGTCTCGAACCAGCTTACCTGCGGCTGACGCAGACCGAGCCACTGGCCGAGCAGGGTCTGCGAGATGCCGTACGGGCCGTAGACCGCGTAGTGGTAGGGGTGCATCCGGTACGCCCGGGATACCCGGCCCATGTGCCGGGCGGCGAAGGCTTCGGCGAACTACTCGGTCCTGGCCCGGCTCGGCCACCAGCGGGGGAGGTCGGCCTCCTTGCTCGGGCAGCCAAAGAGGCCCGTGATGGCGCGAGGGATCACACTGCACGAGACGCCGGAAGTGCCACACCCCAGCCATTGCCGACCGGCTGGGTGTTCTTCGATCGTCACCGTAGCGATGGTTCACGATTCGGTGGCGACGCGGTGACCGTGAAGCCTACGTCCTCCGAGGTAACAAGGTCGGCAGTTGGAGCATGGAGGGGCTGATCGACACGATTCCGGTGGCCCCTGGGGGTGGGCTGATCTGGCGGAGGTGCGGACGCTGGGGCAGCGCTGGGTGCGGGAACAGTGAGCAATGTCTGGGAGACGCGGTATCGCCTGTCCCCTTTGACTCCCTGATCATCTTGGGTGTCAACTGGGCCCGCTGGCCTGGGGCGGAATGGTGACGAGCTGGCGGCGCAGCTGCTCGACGTCTCGAGCGATGCGATCGACGGTAGCAGCCGGAGAGGTCTCGGTGTCGCCTTTCAGGTGGGTCAAGATCCAGCTGCGGACCAGAGTCGACGCGGGTAGCTCCAGCTCGTCGGCGTGGCGGGTGAGAGCGTCGAACTCGTCGGGGTTGAGCCGGATCGACAGCACCTTGGCCCGTGTCGGCTGGGTGGGGTTCTGCAGCGGCTCGTCGCGGGTGGCCTCGGCCTCTTCGCGGTACGCGCGCAGTTTCTCGGGGGTGATGTCAGTCATCGGTTCGTCCTTCCCGGTACTGTCGGCGCTGTTTGCCGGTGGTGGGCCAAGCCGTGGCTCCGTGCAAGACCCCATGCTGGTCGCGCAGCGCCACGACCGTGATCAACAGCGCGCCGCTGTGCGAGTAGCCGACGACGCGGACGCTGTTGGCATGGGCCGAGAGTGGGGTCGGGTTCGTCGACGATCCGGTCGGGGTCGATGACGGCCTCCGTGGTCCACTCGGGCTCGATGTCGACGGCATCGGGGTATCGCTGTGATCGGGTGCGGATGTGCTGGGCCGCCTCGTCGTCCCACTCGATCCACTCAGGCATGTATGACAGTGTATGATGCCCTCCGTGAGGTTGTCGACTGGCTCGAGACCGTTTCGGAAGTTGTAACAGGGGGACTGCCCCGGTGGCAGCGATGGGTGCGGGAACGGTCTTCGACGCCCATCACCGACCAGCTCGTCGGGGCCAGCGCGGGGGCTTGGCGCTGGCTCGGCTGGAACGTCGTCGAGGACGGTCGGCTCACCCGCCTGCCCGCGGAGTCCTTCGGGACCGTTCCACCCCTGCATTCCGCCGCCCGATCCGCGGAGTCAGCCTGAGGTCCGGCCCGCCGTTCTTGAGTACCTACCCTGTCCCGACCGCCTCCACCCGCTCCAAGAACTCTCGCACTGCGGGCACCTGGGCGTGTGGCTTCATCCGGAGGTAGAGGTCACGGAGCAGGTCGGTCCCTCGAGTCGAGTTCAGGCTCTCGGCCAGGTCGAGTGACTGCAGGCCCAGCCCGGCAGCGGCGTCCAGATCACGCTGCTTGCCCGGCAGGGTCCGGGCCTCAGCCTGCCGAACCAGGTAGATCTGCCGGTCCCGGACGAATGAGGTACTGAAGTAGGGCATGCCCTCGTCGAGCAGAGCCACTGCCTGCTCGGCTTGGCCGAGCTTCACGAAAGAGGTGCCGGCGTTGGCGGTGATCACCCTCGGATCCAGCCAGTACAGCCAGGGCGGGTCATCGTCCGGTTTGAGCTGCTCAGCCTGGGCGCGGGCACGGGAGATCGCCGCCGTGCAGGCCGAGGCATCACGGAGAGCGGCGAAGGCAGCTGCCTGCCAGATGTGCAGCTCGGCAAGCAGAGCGGGTGTGGCCTGCCCCCGTGTCCCCGCCAGCGCCGTCTCAATGCACGTCACCGCGTCCGCGGGTTGTCCCTGAGAGGTGGCCTGCTTGGCCATGTTGGCGAGGATATGGGCGCCAAACGGCCGATCATCAGCGCTGTGTGCGGCGCGCAGTCCTGCGATGTAGTAGCGCTGCGCCAGTCCGTGTTCACCCATATCGAACGCCGACCAGCCGCAGATCTGGCCCAGTTCGGCCAGCAATGCGTACAGCGCTCGGCCGGTGTGCTCCCCGTAGGAAGCCCGGTCCAGCAGCCCGGCCACCCAGCCGAACAGTTGCTGCGCCATCGCCAGCACGCTGCCGCCGCCGGCCACGTCGTCCATCCGGCGCAGCTCGGTCACCATGGCGGTGAACCGGTCGACCAGCTCGCCCGACACCCGGTGCCCGGTCAGCCCGGACACCAGCGGCTCGGGCTCGTGCACCAGCCACTGATGCGCCGGAGCCGTCAAGGCCGGCCCGGTCAGTGACAGGAACATCCGGCGCTTCACTCGGCCTCCATCACCGCTGAGCAGGATTGCCACCTCGACGGTACCCCGGTGATTCCACGGGGCCACCAGCACCGGATCGCGCTCGGCGTCGTCGCTCTGCTCGCCGTTCGGACCCCAGGCAGCCTGCCCGCCGTTCGTCTGTGATCCAGCGGGCACGAGAAGCCCGGTGGGCCGGCACACCGCGAGACCGCTCCCGGCCGGTTCGGCACCAGCCAGCGGTGTCGAGTCGTTCGGCAACCGGAACCACAGCAGTTCCGGTGGGATACCCAGCACCCGCGCCCAGTGCTGCAAGGTGTCGAGCAGTTGCCGCGGCGGGCCGGTCTCGAACCGGCTGACCTGCGGCTGACGCAGACCGAGC
>JBOHGM010000229.1:0-2984 GCA_050699435.1 Pseudonocardiaceae bacterium
GCGGTCTCGCCTCCGTCGAGCCACGACACGATGTGGTGAGCGTGACAATAGCGCGGTGGGCGCTGGCATCCGGGGAAAGCACACCCTTTATCGCGTTGCCCCAGTGCGTCCCGCAGGGCGGCGCTGGCCAGGCGTTGCTGGCGGCCGACGTCCAGCGGCATGGAGTCGGTGCCGAGCACCATGGGGATCAGGTTGGCGTCGCAGGCCAGCCGACGGGCTTCGGCGGCGGTTAGTTGCCCGCCGGTGTCCAGGGTGGCGGTGCCCAGCCCGGTGACCAGTTCGGCCAGGCCCATGGTGAGGACCAGGTGCGGACGTTGCCCACCCCGGGCGGGCAGCTCCCCCTCGTCGAGCAGCCGGCTCATCGCTTCCACCAAGGCGTCGCCGTCGCGGCGGGCCTGGGACCGGGTATCGGGCACCCCGTCGACAGGGGGACGGCGGCCGTTGAGCGAACCAAGGACTTCCAGTACCCGGGCGCCACCCTCGGTATCGAGCTTGCCGGTGAGGCTGACCGAGCCGTCCGCTCCGGTACGGACCCGCAACTCGCGCTGCTGCTCGGGCTCGTCGGCGGGCTCGGCGCCGTCCGGGTCGAGGTGGGCGAGCAGCCGCTCGCCGATCCGGATCAGTGCGCCGGGGTCGAACCGGCGGGCGGCGGTGGCGAGGGTCTGTTCGGCGTGGGCGACGGTATCCGGGTGCGTTGATGGCGGGATGCGGCGCATCACAGCGGTGATCACCCGCACCTGGGCGGATGAGATCGCCCCCGTGGCGAGTGCGGCGGCGGTGGCGGGTAGCGCCGGGGGTAGTTCCTCACCGGTCAGTGACCGGCGCGCGGTGAGTAACCCGGCCTGCTCGGCGCGGGTCTTGGCCTCGCTCTTGGACAGGTTCAGCACTCCGGCCAGCAGCCGGGGGGTGGTGCCGAACCCGGTGACCCCGGCGACGTTCTCCGCATCCAGTTCCGCGACTACGTCAAGCATCCGAGAATAGGACCGGCGCAACTCGACCTCGGCCTCGCGCAGCGCATCCAGCAGGCCATCGGCATAGGCCAACTCGCGGTCCTGCTCCACCGTGGTCACGCTGCCATTGTCCCCACCGCCACCGACAGTTTCGGGCAATCTGGGAAGCCATCGGAAAAACTTGGGAAGAAACTGCCGGGCGCTGGAGAGCTCAGCCGGCTTGCGGGCGCTTGGACTTGGGCAATCGGGCGACCACGTCGTCGTAGGACTCGTCGATCAGCTCGACGATCTCCTCATCCGGCACCGTGCCGTCGAGTTCAACGGTGTTCCAGCCGTAGCGGCCGATGTAAGGCATCACCGAGACGGTGCCCGGATAGCGCTGGCGCCACTCCGCGGCATCCTCGGCGGTGGCGCCACATTTGACCCCGAGTTGGCCGCCGCCAAGGAAGGCGAAGATCTTGCCGCCGACCTTGGCGACCGGGTCGTCCGCCCAGGGCTCATCCGGGACAGCGCCCGGTTTGGCGAAGCAGTATCTGGTGACCTCGTCGTGGTCCATGTCAGGGACCTTAAGCCGAGCCCACGCGTCACGAATTGCCAGGCCAGGATCTCAGCCTGCGGGCCGGGCTGTGGTCAGTCCAGCAGCGGAGGCTGCGGAGAGCAGCCGCTTGTCATAGGCGACAAAAGCGTGCAGTTCGGACCCGAACTCCAGCGCGGTGACTTGACCAGCGCTGAGGAGTCCAGGTAGATCAATACCGCTCCTGCTAGCGCATCGCCGCCAGCTCGCTGGCCACGCTGATCCCGTCCTCGGTGCTCTCTGCTGGCGGCAGTTCGTGCCAGCTGGTCGTCGCGGGTGTGATCCGTCCGGTCGCAACGAGCTCGTCAAGGATCGTGCCGGTGCGCGGAGCGGGCACCAGCCGGGCGACGAGCTGCCCGCGCTCGGTGACCTCGATGGTCTCGCCGTTCTTGACCATCGCGATGTACTCGCTGGTGTGCTGGTTGAGTTCCCGGACTCCGATGCGCGTCACCGCTCAAGTGTAGAACCTCATGTCCTATCCAGCTGCGCGGTATACGTGGGTGCAGACCAACGTCGCCCGTGACCAGGCCACGCAGAACAGCGTGCAGCATGGAGATTTGCACGTTCACCCCGGCGGTGCCGCGCCCGGTGACACCGGAGCGGAACCGCGATGAGCACCGGCGCCCGTTCCGGTGCGAAACGTGCCGGACGGCGCGCCGCTCAATATCGCCCGCGAGCGGGCCACTCAATACATCGTTCAGCACGGGGATCTTGGGTTCCGACCAGGGTGCTGCTGCTGTCTCGCCCGGCCGGAGGGTGGTGGGACAGCCTGGCCTACCGGCTTGCGGACCCGCTACAACATGGTCATTGATGAGATGGCTCTCACCGCGCTGGCCGGCACCGTGGCGGCCCGCACCACGGTGTTCACTGCCGCTCGGGACCGCTTCGCCGCGCTGCTCGACGTGTCCGAGCCCGGCCACATCCCCTCTCCGGCCCGCCGGAGCGAGGACGCCTTCGGGCTGGTACTCACCGTGCACATGGCCGCGCTGGCCGCCGTCGACGCCCACGCCCGCGGCGACACCCCACCGGCCGACCGGCCGCCCTGTCGGCGTATCAGTTGAAGCGGGAACGCGACCACTGGCAGGCCATGTACGACAACGACCAGCGGGTGCACACCAAGTAGTGCTGTCCCCGGGGCGGCGGGCGCGGGTCGCGCTGGTCATTCATTGACGGGGTCGGACGGCATACTGACCCGGCCAGTGAACGAGGAGAGGTGGCGGGTGTGGGTAAGGAACTACCTGATAGCGACGCGCGATCGGCGGGTGATTCGCCGTGGCTGAGCCATGAGGAGAGTGCTGGTGAGATCGATGACGGGGGAGCGGTCCTGCGGGCCTGGCGCGTTGACGCCGGGCGCACGCAGACCGACGTCGCCGGGGTCCTGAAGACCACCCAGCAGCACCTGAGCCAGCTTGAGAAGGGACAGCGTCCGCTGTCGCTGGAGCAACGCCGCAAGATGGTCA
>JBOHGM010000230.1:0-2982 GCA_050699435.1 Pseudonocardiaceae bacterium
CAGCAAAGACAAAATGATCACTATCGCGTACCTCATCGCCGGCAAGCTCCCCCTACCCACCGTCACCACCCCCACACCAGCCTAATCCCGACACTCTCCGCTACCCACACGATCTAGCGAGGAACCCTCAGACAGCCCCCGCAGATCCGCTCACCCCCGGTCGGGAGAAACGAGCCACTCCCACACAGACGGCAGGTCTGCCATGTCAGCTGGACCCGCCGCCGGCGAATCCGCCGATACCGACGCTCGAGCCGCTTGCGTTCCCGGCGCCGGGCCAGCAACCGGGCACCCGGCCCGGGTCCATCGACAGCACCAGCGAGATCCATCCCGGGCCGATCTGGCGCACTCCGGCTGCCGCGTGCTGGCCGGGTGTGCACGTCACTGTGAATGCCACGACCCCCACCCGGCCCTTACGCCGCAACCGAGCGGGCATCAGCGGAGGCCGAGGCGGCGGAGCCGGGCTTCGTGTCGCAGCCCTTACTGCTGCCCCGGTTCACCGCGCGCATGCCGGTGGCCCGGATCACCCAGGTGATCCACTTCGCCTGTCCGGAGGCTTCGGCTCGGGGCTGGACCGTCAGGCCCTCCAGCACCACCGGCCGAAACGGCAGCCCGTTCACAGCGGCCGGAGGAACCGGCTGCACCTTCGCCGCGATCTCCACTGTGATCGATTTCTCCCGGTCCTTCTCAGCCGAGGGGTTAGCGATGGTGACCTTGACGATCGGCAGGCCGGTGGCCTCGTCGATCCGGGGACGTACCGGGCGGTTCCGCGCCTTGTCCTCCGGGGATTGGTACTCGGTCACCGCGGTGACCTCCCCGACGACGCAGGCGCCTGCGGGGAACACCTCGTCGAAGTCCATCGGGAACCGCTTGCCGTAGGCAACGGCCATGCTGTGTCACCTCATGTTCTGCTCGTCAACTAACTGGCTTGAGCCACTTCTGGCTTAAGCCAGTGGACCACGGCAGGCGATCACTGTCAAGCAACTGGCTCAGACCAGTTGTAGAGTGGCTGGCGTGGACCAGACCCCCGACGACGACCAGCTCCCCAGCCGCCGCATCGCCGACGCGGTACGTGGCCTGATCACAACCGGGGAACTGGCACCGGGAGACAAGCTGCCCTCCGAGCGCGAGCTCGCTCGCCGCTTCGGCACGGCCCGCAACACCGCCCGCGAGGCCATCCGGCTGCTCACCGAGGAAGGCCTGGTCACCGCCCAACACGGACGCGGGGTGTTCGTCCGCGAGAAACAGCGCCTGGTCCGCTTCGGCGCCGAGCGCTACTCCCGACGCACCTACCGCGAGACCGGCCTGACCCCGTTCCGTCTGGAAATGCAGCGCCAAGGCAAGACCGCCCGCGTCGAGGTCACCTCCATCGACCAGCTCACCCCACCGCCAGACGTGGCCGAACGGCTCCGCGTCTCACCCGAGGAGCCCTCCGCGCTGCGCCGGTGCAACACCTACTACGCCGACGACGAACCCCTCCAGGTCGTCACCACCTACCTGCGCTGGGCCGACGCCGAAGGCACCCCCCTGCTGCAAGCCCAGACCGGACCCGGCGGCATTTTCGGCCGACTCGAAGAACGCGGCCACACCCTGACCAGCGGCCAAGACGAGATCACCGCTCGCATGGCCAGCTACACCGAAGCACAACAACTCGACCTACCCCCCGGCGTCCCCGTCCTCGACGTCCTGCACACCAGCCTCGACCAAGAGGGCGAACCGTTCGAGGTCTCCCGGTTCGTGCACCGAGCCGACCGCGCCGGGCTCATCTACACCTTCCCCGTCGAGAGCTAGCCGCCATGCAGTCCCTCACGCGCCCCGCCGTCCGGGCACCGGCACTGATCGGCGCGCTGGCCCTGCTGTGGGGCTCCAACTTCGCGTGGATCAAACTCGCGCTTGACGCCTTCAGCCCCACCCAACTGACCTTCGCCCGCATGCTCCTCGGCGCCCTGGTCCTCCTTACGGTCGTCGCGCTCACTCATGACCAGCTACCCCGAGACCGCCACACGTGGGCACATCTCATCGTCGCGGCGCTGGTCTCCAATGCCGCGCCCTACCTGCTCTTCGCACTCGGGGAAACCCGTGTTGACTCCAGCATCGCCGGAGTCCTCAACGCCACTACACCCCTGTGGACACTCGCGCTTGTTGCCGCCGTCCGGCACATGGAAACCATCCAACCCGCCCAGATTGCCGGGTTCGTTCTCGGCCTCGCCGGGTGCGTCGTCCTTTTCTCCCCATGGCACAGCGGCGCTATTGACCCGCTCGGCACCTTCTACTGCCTGCTCGCCGCGATCAGCTACGCCCTCAGCTACGTCTACATGGCCCGCTACCTCACCCCGAAGAAGATCACCCCCACCGTCCTGGCCGCAGCCCAGCTCGCCGCTGCCACCGGCTGGACCTTGCTCGCCCTCGCCGCCAGCCCCGGACCAGCCCCCACCTATGCTCCAGGCCCCTGGGCAGCGCTCGCCATCCTCGGCGTCATCGGCACCGGCTTCGCCTACATCATCAACTACATGCTTGTCCGTACCGAGGGTGCCACCCGCGCCTCTGTTGTCACCTACCTCGTCCCCCTCGTCTCCCTCACCCTCGGCGCCGCAGCGCTAGGTGAGCCCATCACTGCCAACCTGTTGAGCGGTGCTGTACTTATCCTCACTGGTATCGGCATCGCCCGCCGCTCGTACTCGACGACTTGACCTTCTATAAGAGATCGCAACTGGCTCAAAGGTCGTCGGCTTTAGTTGGCTGCTTGGTAGTAGTTGAGCGGCATGGTCGAAGGCGTGCATGCTGGCGGTGCGCTCAGCGTGTGCGGCGCGCCCGCGGGCTTGACTAGCCGTTTCATATGAACATTCAGCGGGTGCGCTGATGATGATCTGTAGTGGCGTTGTGTAGTGCCCGGCGGGGGTTTGATCGGCGTGGCGGCGTGACGGGTGGGGTGGCAGTCTCGTTGCCTGTGTGACTGTGGGTGACGATCAGGTGGGTGAGATGGAC
>JBOHGM010000231.1:0-2971 GCA_050699435.1 Pseudonocardiaceae bacterium
CGGGGTGAAGTCAGCGTCGAACAGCGGGATGCCGGAGCCGACGGCGACGGGATAGATCTTCACGATCAGTTCGTCGATCTCCGGGAGGAGTGTGCCCGCAAGCTTCGCTCCACCTGCCAACCAGATCCCCCCGCCCTGTTCCTGCTTGAGTTCGCGAACCGTGGTGATCGGGTCGCTGGTGATGCTCACGTCGGCGTCCGGGCTGGAGGTCAGGCTGCGTGTGGCGACGTACTGCCTCAGGTGGGAGTACGGGCTGGTAATCCCCTCCTTCAGGGCGGGGTCGTAGGTGGCGCGTCCCATGATGACCGTGTCGAAGCGCCTGTTCTCCCGCTCGACCCCGAGTGACGCGCGGATGTGCGTCGGAAGGGTCTCGGGGAACTCCGCGACGATGTAGGAGATGATGTCGTCAGCGACGGGGAAGAAATCGACCGAGCCGCCGGGCCCGGCGATGAACCCGTCGACGGATGATCCGACGTAGTAGGTGAGCTTGCGCATCCGAACCTTTCGCTCGTCGTGACGAATGCGCCGACCTCAACGTCGCCCCTTCCTGGTCCACCACGCCCACGGCATGACTGCGGCACACCGTCCTCCCCGGCACGTGATCGCCGTCTCGGAAGAATGAACCGCGCCGCGCGCGGTTATCGCTTCCGAGACGGCGATCACGGGAGGGCTGCGCGCCGCCAGCGGTTGACTTGCCGGTGCGCAGCTAGTCGAACTCGCCGTCACGGACACCGGCCGTGAAGGCGGTCCATTCGGCCGGGGTGAAGCGGAGGGCGGGGCCGGTGGGGTCCTTGCTGTCCCGGACCGCGCGGGCACCGTCAGCCAACCGAGCGACCTCCACGCATTCGCCTCCGCCGCCACTGCGGCTGGACTTGCGCCATACGGCGTGGGTCAGGTCATCCATGGTGCCTCTTTCTGCCGATCACCCTGTTGAGGTCAGCAGCTCCGAGATCAGCACCAGGCTCTCGTCGGCACCGAGGGCCTGGTCTTGGAGCGCTGAGTAGAGCCTATCGAGTCGGCCCAGGATCGCCGGTTCGTCGATGAGGTGACCGCCCACGGCATACTCCTGGTAGGCGACATCGGGCAGCGCCTCATCCGGGAACCTGAGCAGCGCGATGGTCCCCATCATGCTGGGGTGCAGGCCGGCTGAAAAAGGCAGTATGCGGAGGTCGACGTTGGGCAGCTTAGCCCGCGCAATCAGGTGCTTGAGCTGGCCACTGGCCACCGGTGGGTGGCCCGCACAGCGCCGCAGCGCCGCTTCGGACACGACAGCGGAGAACTGCAGCGGAGGGGGGTCGGTCAACCGGTGCTGGCGGCGCATACGTGCAGAGACCCACCGGTCGATCTGGTCGGGCGCCGTTGTGTGCACGGCCAAGCGGTGCACCTCGCGGGCGTAGTTCTCGGTCTGCAGCAGACCCGGGATCAGCTCCAGCGCGACCGCCCGTAACGAGGTTGCGTCGTCCTCCAACCCGACGTAGGCGGCCAGCCACTCGGGTAGCCGGGCGGTGGACCACCAGCCACGCTCGCTGGCTTCCAGCCGCAGCTCCTCCAGCGCGGCATGCTCCTCCACGCTGGCCCCGTAGAGCTGCAGGAGCACCCGCAACTCGGCTTTGCGCGGCGAGTTCCGCCCCGACTCCAGGTGCGTGATCTTCGTCGGTGAGCAGGCGATCTCGTCAGCGGCGATCTCGCGGGTGATGCCCGCGGCATCGCGCAGTCGGCGTAGCTCCATGCCGAGCTGGCGCTTTCGGAGGGTGGGACCGGCCATAGTCACGGCAGCGTAGCCCTTCGTTCGGTTAGCACTTGCCTTGCGTAACGTGACCTGACTAGCATCCGTTACGCGGCGGCGCTGAACGGAACAGCGCCGCAGGAGCCGCCGGGGGTTGAGGTCATCCCGCTCCGCGGAACGGCGACGTAGCCGCCCGGCCCGTGCGTACGAACCGGGCTGGGCGGCGTCTCCACCGACGGAAGGCAGACCGTGATGACCATGTACTGGCCAGGTGCCCGATGAGTACCCCAGACGAGACCTACCGGACCACCATGCAGGTGCGCACACCCGAACACGGGGAGGCGACACTGATCGTCACCCGCCAGGGCCGCGGGCGCGCCGCGCGGACCTGGCTGACCCTGGACGGCTCCATCCGTGCCACCGCGGTGCTGGATGACCAGCAGGTCAGCGAGCTGACCAGCAAGCTCAGCAGTGATAGGCCCAGCACCGAGGCATCGCGATGAGTGGCCCGGGATCAGCCGGCGAGCTTGCGGGTCTCGTCGAGCAGGTCACGCAGCTGACTCAGCACCACGGCCGGGCTTGCCGGTGTCACGGTGACGAAGGTCCCGCCGTGACCGGTGTGGCGCAGTTGGCTGTACCAGCCGTCCGGGGTGGCATGCAGCCCCACCACGCGACGGCCGGGGGTCTGCTGGCCCAGACGGTCGCGGACCAGCACGCCGAGCTGGCCGAGCCGGTTGTGCTGCGCGCACATCTGGGCCAGCGCCTGCGCGTCGTCGGCGCGCTCACCGTGGCGGCTGAGCTCCTCGGCAACCCGCTGCATGTCGCGGCCCGCCACCCGGGCGGCGGCGTCCAGGTTCTCCGCCCGCACGGTGACCGAACGGCCCGGACCGGCTGCCGGCCGAACGAGTTGGATCACCTCATGGAGCAGGGAGTGTGGCGGGCACGAGGCCAACCGCATTCGGTCCCCTTCGAGGACGGCCAAGGCACCGATCTCGCCACGACAGGCCGCCAGTGCGCGCACCGGACGTTCCAGCAGCAGCCACGCCTCGACCGCCCAGCGGTGCCGGGCCAGCGTGCCGAGGATGTCGGCGAGGTCGGGGTCGACGCCGTGCTGGCCCACGATGCGGCGCTGACGCAAGCCGTCGAGGGTTTGCGCGACGAGCTGTCGCCGTTCGGAGTCGGTACGCCCGAGCGCGGGGACGTCGATCACGACCGGCAACTCGTCCAGCTCCAGCTGTTTCCAGC
>JBOHGM010000232.1:0-2864 GCA_050699435.1 Pseudonocardiaceae bacterium
TCGCCGCAGCCGGCATCCAGCACCACCGCTTGCGCACAATGCGGCGCCAGGTGCAGGTAGGCGGCCTCGTGCCGACGGAACCAGTAGTTCTCTTCCGGGATGCCCGGCACTGTCCGCTCGCCCGTGAGCGGCAGCTCCGCTGCACCAACGCAGGTCGACTCCCGTGGCATAGGGCTGCTCCCACTTCCAGGTCGATCATCGCGCGGATGGGAGGGTGGTGCATCCGAAGACTGTCACCCACACCCTCGGACACCAGAAGGGTGTACCAGTGAGCGACGATCCGACGGTTCTCATCGTGGGCGCTGGCCCCACCGGGTTGATGCTGGCGTGCGAGCTCGCCGCGGCGGGGGTGAGCTGCCGCCTCGTCGAGCGCCGCACCGAGGAGTCGAACCTGACCCGGGCCTTCGGCGTGCACGCCCGCACCCTGGAGATGCTCGACATGCGCGGGCTCGCCGACAGGCTGGTCGACCGGGGTCTGCGGGTGTCGCAGGTGCGACCGCGGCCGAGCAGGAGAACGACGTTGCGCCTGCTGCTCGACCACCCCGAGAGTCGCTTCCGCTATGTGCTCATCGTCGCCCAGGCGCAGACCGAGAAGCTGCTGGAGCAGCGGGCCACCGAGCTGGGCGTGCCGATCAGCCGGGGCGCCGAGCTGGTCGGTCTGCATCAGGACGAGGCCGGCGTCGAGCTGGTCCTGTCGACCGCTGACGGCACCGTGACCGAACGCGCCCGCTACGCGGTGGGATGCGACGGCGCGCACAGTGCCGTGCGGCGGCTGCTGGGCGTCGGGTTCACCGGCAGTGCGTATGACACGAACATCCTGCTGGCCGATGTCCGGCTCGGGGCGAGCCTTGAGACAGCAGTGAACGTGTTCGTGAGCAAGGACGGGCTGGTCCTGCTGCCCACGTTCGGTGACGGCTGGTATCGCGCGGTCATCTGGGATCGACGCCAGGAGGAGGTCCCACTCGACACTCCGCTGCACCTCGAAGAGATCATCGAGCCGTTGCGCCGGATCACCGGCCGTGACTTCGGGGTGCGTGAGATGCGCTGGTCCACCCGCTTCCTCACCGAGCGACGCCAGGCGGACCGTTACCGGGTGGGGCGGGTGTTGCTGGCCGGCGATGCCGCCCACGTGCACTCACCGCTCGGAGCGCTGGGAATGAACACCGGCATCCAGGACGCGATGAATCTGGGCTGGAAGCTGGCCGCCGAAGTCGCCGGCTGGGCACCGGGCTGGCTCCTGGACTCCTACCACACCGAACGGCACCCGGTCGGACGGGCGAACCTGCGCCTGACCGACGCGCTGCAACGTCTCGCGGTCGCGCCGGCACCGGTCCGCGCGGTGCGTCCGTTCATCGCGCGAGTCGTGTTCGGGCTCCCACCCTTGCGGCGCCGATTGCGCCGCACCCTGTCCGGGTTGTCAGTCGGCTACCCGCCGCCGCGAGGCGCCCGGGTACACCGTTGGACCGGCAAGCGGGCACCCGATGCCGACCTTGCGGACGGCCGCCTGTACCAGTTGCTGCGGCCGGGGCGCTTCCTTCTCCTTGACCGCACCCGGGAGGGCGCTGCTGCGCGGGCCACCCGGGAAGGCTGGGCAGATCGGGTCGACACCGTGCACGACCCTGCCGCAGTGCTGACGGGCTGGCCGGCTCTCGTCCTCATCCGTCCGGACGGCTACGTGGCCGCGGCCGCCGACAGCCAGGAAGCAGCGTCGCGGGCGCCGGAGTCGGCCCTGCGCCAGTGGTGCGGCTCCAGCGCCCCGAGCGTGACCGGTCCGACCGGGGAAGGCTAGGGTTACCGCCTATCCGGCAGCTGTTTCCTGGGGAGCAATGAGCACCGAACCTGCGCCGCCTCCCGGCATCGACCCCACCGTGCCCAGCACTGCACGCACGTACGACTACATCCTGGGAGGCAAGGACAACTATCAGGCCGACCGCCAGGCCGCGAAGAGATACCTCGCGGTCGACGCGAAAGCGACGGTGACCGCGCGGGCGCACCGGGCGTTCGGGAAGCGAGCGGTGAGCTACCTCGCGGAACAGGGGATCCGGCAGTTCGTCGACCTCGGCAGCGGAATTCCGACGACTCCGCCCAGCGTGCATGAAGCAGTCCGGGCGGTCGAGCCGTGCGCCCGGGTGGTCTATGTCGATCACGATCCGGTCGTGGTCGCGCACAGTGCGGCGCTGCGATCCGTCGGCGCTGGACTGGCCACCATCGTCGCCGACGTCCGGCAGCCTGAGACAGTACTCGACCATCCCGAACTCCGGGAGCTCATCGACTTCGGGGAGCCGGTCGGCGTGGTCATCTTCGGCGTGCTCCATGCCATCGAGGACGCCGAAGACCCGGCTGGGATTGTCAGGCGGTTCCAGCGGCAGATGGCGCCGGGGAGCTACCTCGGGATCTCACATTTCTCGACTCGGACCGACCCTGCCCTCGTGGCGCTTTACGACACCCTCATGAAGGCGACCGGGCCGACGACGTTTCGGGCCGACGACGAGGTCTTCGGGTTCTTCGAGGGCTTCGATCTGGTCGAGCCCGGACTGGTCGACATAACCGACTGGCGACCCGACCACGACTATCCGTCCCTCGAGACGAAGATAGTCTGCGGTGTGGGCCGAAAGTCGTCCTGACCACAGCTCGCCGCCTGCATCAGGCTCGATGATGAGGTGTCAGGATCATGGGGACACCGTGCCGGGGACGAAGAGCGATGTCGTAATACGGTTGAAGCGCATATCCTGGTAGGAGCTCGCGGCGATAACGCTGAGCTACTGTCGCGACGGTCAGCTGCTGCTCGACAAGCGAGAGGTTGCTACCGATGCACAACCGCTGCCCGATGCCGAACGGATAGTATGTACCGCTCGGGAGCGCGG
>JBOHGM010000233.1:0-2829 GCA_050699435.1 Pseudonocardiaceae bacterium
CAGCGCGGCCCGGCTCGGTTCGGCGCCCTCGATCGCGGCGATCAGCGAGGCGAGTTGCGCGACTCGCAGGCTATGCTCCGCGACCGACTCGGGATCCCGGACCCCGGCATGCCACCAGCCGGCGCGGCGCATCCGCTTGAGCACACCGAGCTCGAAAGCGAAGTTCGCCACGGCGACGGCGTGCTGCTCAGCAGGCTCCTCCACAACGGCGACCCTACCTACCGGACGCGAGCCGGACAGCGTAACCGATGTCCGACAGTTCGCGCCGCGCCTGCGCGCTGAGGTGGCGATCCTCCGCAAGACACTCGACCCTGTCTGCCGTATCAGATCGCAGACCGGGTGGTTGGCGAGCAGGGTGGGATAGGCCAGCAACACCCGCTGGGTCTGCCGGATACTGCGCTGGGGCGAGCGCTGCGTCGTCATCGCAGCGCGGTCCGCAACGTGGCAGCTCGGCACGGAGCCGCCAACGTGCGGCTGTTCGGGTCGGTCGCGCGGGGTGAGGACCTGCCGGACAGCGACATCGACCTTGTTGTCGATCTCCCCGCAACGACCTCGTTGCTGGAGTTGATCGCGTTGCGCCGCGAGTTGACCGAGCTACTCCACGCTTCGGTGGATGTGGTTCCGGCCCGCTCCTTGCGACCAGAGGTCACGGTTGAGCGGGAAGCGATCCCCGTATGAGCCCGAGGCAGGCGGATCGCCGCTTGCACGATGAGATCGGCGAGGCGGTCAAGGGCATCGATCCCGGAGTGCTCGCCCACGAACCATCGATCCCGTGATCCGACGTTGCGGGGATGCGGGACTACCTGACCCACCGGTATTTCGACACTGACCTTGCACGTCGTCACCCGGGGCCCGGCCGCAGAATGGGCGGCACGGGAAATGGCCCGGAGGATTCGGGCGCCTGGGCCGGCTGGTGATCATCGATCGATGAGTTCTCGCCGTTGACGGCCGCGAGGATCTCGCGTGCGATGAAGCGCCTGATGCGGCCGGATGCCGGGATCTCTACGAGGAGACCGGCGTCGACGAGTGTGCTGATGTGGACGCTGGCGGCGCGGTGGGTGACGCCGAGGAGTCGGCGGGCTGCGTTGATGGTGAGCGCAGGAGTCTCGAAGAGGGCATCGACAAGTTCGATCTCGAAGAGCACCAGGTCGGACAGGGTTGCCTGGGTGCCCTCGATCCGGCTGGACAGTACTGCTTCCCGGCGTACGAGGGCGCGGGTGAACAAGTGTGGGCTGGGAAGGGTTCGGCCGACCCCGGCCAGTTCGCCGAGCCCGCGATCGGCCGCGGAGAGCCTGCCCACCAGGCCGGCGTCGAAGCTCAGCGCAGGCGGCGGCAGCGGCGGTGGTACGAAGGCCTCGGCGCCAGCCAGCGTGCGCACCACGTGTTGGCGCTGGATCTCGGCGAAATCTGTGCGACGCAGTGCTACTCATCTCCCATCCGTCACACCTTGTGATACTCAAGAGTGCCCGGCGGTGTACGTCGATGAGGACACGGCGAGTTCTGGTTCCAGGGCGAGACGGTCACCGACCCGGCGGCTCTGGCGGAGGTCGCAGCGCACAGTCCGATCGGCGCGAACGAGTCCATCGTGAAGCTCCCACCGATCATGGCGTCGATCATCATGGAGGCGATTCGTGGCACCTACGAGCGCGGAAGGCGAGGCCCTGGACAGCACGGCGGCGAAGGTGCGGCCTGAGCTTGGAGTGGAGCGGGTTGCGGTCCCCGGGTCGTTCATCGAGATGATGCAGGGGTGCACCGTCTCGGCGGTGCACCTGGAGATGCGGGACACCTACACGCCGAAGGACCCGGACTATCTGCGCTGGCAGGCCGGTGAACATGTCGACCCGGCGCGGCGCTGGCCGGAGTGGATCGAGCTGGTCTCGGGCGTGGTGGCGCGGGGCGTGGTCGTGCGGCGCGCACGTATCGTTTCCGAGCCCGTTACCGACTACATCCGGTATGAGCATGGCCTGACGGATCGGCTGAACATCGGTTCTGGTGAGCTGGTGCGGTGGCTGCCACGGCGGCGCGCGTCGGACCTGAGCCTGCCCGGGAACGACTTCTGGGTATTCGATGACCGGCTGGTGCTGTTCAACCACTTCGCTGGTGACGGCTCCTCGGGCGACAAAGAGCTGCGGGAGGAGCCAGCGGTGATCACATTGTGTGCCTCGGCGTTCGAGGCGGAGCTTCGACTGGATGCCGGTCTGACTGCCCGCGCGCTGGCGGCTGACGCCGGGTGGGACCGCACCAAGGTCTCCCAGATCGAGCACGCCCGCAGCCCGCCCGCACCGCAGGACGTTCGCATCTGGTGCCGGATCTGCGGCGCCGAGGGGCAGGCAGCCGACCTGGTGGAGTCGCTACGGGCGGCTGAAGGCATGTGGGTCGAGTGGCGTCGGATGGAGCGCACTGGGCTGCGCCGCCCGCAGGAAGCCATTCGCCCGCTGTTCGAGCGGACCCGGATGTTCCGTGCTTATTCCTCGTGGGTGGTCCCGGGCTTGATCCAGACTGAGGAGACCACCCGGGCAATACTGCGGGCCGTCGCCGCCCGGCGGGGCGTGGTTGACGATGTGGACGCAGCGGTTGCGGTACGGATGGAGCGGCAACGGGTGCTGCACCGTGGTGGACGGACCTTCGCGTTCCTGATCGAGGAGTCGGTTCTGCGCGCCGGTATCGGCGGTCCGGAGGTGATGGCCGGGCAGCTCAGACAATCGGCCACGACGGTACGGATGAATTCGACGCACGCGGTGGCGATCTTCTCCGGCAGCTTCCGCAAGTCCCGCCTGGCACGAGGTGCATAGGTGACGGTGTAGCGGGTGGTCACGACCGGCTCAGGAA
>JBOHGM010000234.1:0-2820 GCA_050699435.1 Pseudonocardiaceae bacterium
TGAGCAGGGCACGGGCGTGCACCAGGACGAGGGGATCGTTGTCGACATAGACAATCCGGGATTCCTGTGCGACTGCCTGGGCGACCTCGTGGGTATTGTTGGCGGTGGGCAGCCCGGTACCGATGTCGAGGAACTGGCGGATTCCCGCCTCACCGGCCAGGTACCGGACCGCGCGGACCAGGAATCCTCGCTCGGCGCGGGCGGTGTCGACGACACCGGGTATGACGGCACGAACCTGCTCACCGACCTCGCGGTCGACCGGGTAGTTGTCCTTGCCGCCCAACCAGTAATTCCAGACCCGGGCCGTGTGCGCCCGGCCGGTGTCGATCACGGGTCGCTGGTCCTGGCTGGATGTGCTTGAGCTGTCCATCACGAGCGTGCCTCTACTCCGCTTCCCGCCGGACGCGACGGTTCACTGTAGTCCACGACCGCGGTCTGCTGCTCACCACGTCACCGGTAGTTCGTCGAGGCCGCCGGTGAGCCGGAACTTGCGGACTTGTAGCTCCTCGGCAGGCACGGCGAGGCGCAGCGTGGGAAAGCGATCGAACAGGCTGCCGAACAGCGCTTGCAGTTCCATCCGAGCCAGTGCGGCGCCTGCGCAGAAGTGCGGGCCGTGCCCGAACGTCAAGTGCGGGTTGTTCGCGCGGGCCACGTCGAACACCTCGGGGGTGTCGAAGATCTGCTCCTCGTTATTGGCGTCGTGCAGGTCGAGCAGTATCAGGTCCCCGGCCGGAATGGTGACGCCGTCGACAGCTAGCTCGGAGTTTGCCCAGCGGGGCAGGCCGCCGACCCGTTCGGCCGTCTCCTCCGGGACCAGCGAGCGGAGGATCTCCTCGACCGTGGTGGGCACGAGTGCCGGATCTCGTTGCATCGCCTCGCGCTGCTCCTGGTGGGTGAGCAGGAGCACGACACCCTTGTCGATCGCGCCGACCGTCGTCTCGTGGCCGGCGAACAACAGCCCGGCGCCCAGCTCGGCCACCTGGCCCAGGGGGAAACCCTCGGGGTTCTCGCGGTGCACCGCGATCAGGTCGCAGAGCACGTCTTCGGCGGGCCGGTCCAGCTTTCGGGCGACGAGTTCACCGATGTACTGCCACAGTGCCGTGAGTCCAGCGGAGGACCGCGCGGGGTCGGTCATGTCCCCCGCCTCGTCGGACCAGCGCCGGAAGTCCTCGCGGTCCTCGAACGGCACCCCGAGCAATTCGCAGATCACCAGTGCGGGCAGCGGGAAGGAGATCGCGTCGTGAAAATCCGCAGGTGGCGTCCGGCGGGAAAGGTCATCGAGCAAGCCGTCGACCAGGTCCTGTACCCGGGGTTGCAGGCTCGCCAGCCTGCGGGCGGAGAACGACCGGGCGAGCACCCGCCGCATCCAGGCGTGGTCTTCCCGCTCGGTCGGGGTGGCCTGCCTCGGCTGACCGAAGATGACCGACTCGGAGAGACGAGCGGCGCTGCCGGGGTCGGGGTGGGTCATGCCCAGCCGAGGATCGGTGAGCAGTCGTCTGATGTTGTCATAGCCGCAGACCCGCCAGGCCGGATCTCCCGCATGCGTGATGACCCGCCGCACCACTGCACTCAACGTCGCCTCCCCGGACTACACTTTCCCGATCACCGCACATAGTGAATCATATACACAGTTACCGGGAGGTGCAACGTGCGGTCGGCCGCGGTGGCAGCATTCGACAAGGTCTTCGAGCTGGCCGCAGTAGTCGGCGCCGTGATGCAGGAAAGGCTGGCCGAACGCGGGCTGACCCCGGCGCGAGCCGAGGTGCTGTTCGTACTGAACCAGCACGGCGCGATGGTCCAGCGCGAGCTCAGCGACGCGTTGCGGTGCACTCCCCGCCACGTGACCGCGCTGATCGACGCCCTCGAAGCGCAAGGCTGGGTGGCACGCAGGCCACACCCCACCGACCGGCGGGCAACGCTGGTCGCGCTGACCGAGAAAGGCACCGCAGCGGCGGGAAGAATGCAGAGTGAACGGCAGGACGCCGCGCAGAGCTTGTTCGGCGATCTACCGGCCACGGAACTGGCCGGATTCGTGGCCGTCGCCGATCACGTACTGCAGCAGTTCGGCGGATACCCCCCTTGCCCGCGCAGCGATCGTTAGGTAACGATGTTCACATGCGGCGTGCCCTGCTCGAGCAGTTCTGGCCGAGCAGGCGCAGGCATGCCTACGACGAGCTGTGTAGCGGGGCCGCGCGTCGGCGCATGCCCTCCAGCCCCGCCCCGCGCGGCCGCTCCCGGTGCCCTTTGCCCCTAGCACACCAGGAGTCTGCGTGTCCGTCACCGATGAACTGCTCGCTAACAACGCCAAGTACGCCGAGCGCTTCCAAGGTCCGCTGCCGCTGCCGCCTGCCAAGCACGTCGCGGTCGTCGCATGCATGGACGCCCGGCTGGACGTCTACCGCATCCTCGGCCTGAACGAGGGCGAGGCACATGTCATCCGCAATGCGGGTGGCGTGGTCACCGACGACGAGATCCGCTCGCTGGCGATCAGCCAGCGGCTGCTCGGCACCGAGGAGGTCATCCTCATCCACCACACCGATTGCGGGATGCTCACCTTCACCGACGACCAGTTCAAGAAGTCCATCCAGGACGACACCGGTATCAAGCCGACGTGGTCCGCCGAGGCATTCCCTGACCTCGACGAGGACGTCCGGCAGTCCATCGCCCGGATCAAGGCCAGCCCATTCGTCCCGAACAAGGATGCCGTGCGCGGCTTCGTCTTCGATGTAGCCACCGGCAAGCTCAACGAGGTCACCTGAGCACCCGTGCGGGTTGGTGGCTCTTCAAGGACCACCAACCCCCGTCCGGCAGGTCTTAAAC
>JBOHGM010000235.1:0-2800 GCA_050699435.1 Pseudonocardiaceae bacterium
GTGGTCCCGGAAACTGGAAGGGCTGCGGCGGATCCGGGAGGCGTTCGATACGCCGAGCCGGATCGCCGTGGCAGGCGGCAGCGACCGCGATGGCGCCGGTTTCGTGTTTCGTGAGCTCGACATCGGCGAGACCACGACACCGGGCCTGGTCCAGCGGGAGTCCGGGACGACGATCAACGACGTGCTACTGGCCGCGCTGCACCTCACCGTGCAGGCATGGAACACCGGGCACGACATGTCGACCGATCGGGTAGGGGTCATGATGCCCATCAATATCCGCCCCGCCGACCGTTTCTGGGACGTCGTCAGCAACATCACGTCGTTTGTCACGGTGTCCACTTCTCCCGACGACCGGACCGACCTGGCGACCACAACTGCCGCGGTGGCGGAGCAGACTAGTCCGATACCAAGAGAGAACCGGGCGTACGGCCTGTATGATCTTCTCGACGTGACGAAGAAAACCCCACTCGCCATCAAGCGCGTGGGACCCAGGCTGTTACCCCATACCGGCGACCGATTCGTCGACACCGCGATGCTGTCCAACCTGGGGCGCATCCCCGAACCGCCCACAGTCAACGCCGATCCGGACGCGGCGGCACCAGAGATATGGTTCTCCCCGCCGTGCGACCACACCTGTAGCGTCGCTATCGGCATCGCCACCAGCGGACACCGGCTCACGCTGGTCACCCGCTACCGCTACGAACAGTTCGACGTCGCCGCAGCGGAAGAGTTCACCGATCTGCTGATCGGTCACCTCTCGGGTAAGAGTAGTCGATAATGCTCAACCGCCGGGCGATGCCCTCACCCGACAGCGAACGGGGGGAGAACTCCAGGTGAATTCGCGACCTGTGGTGGACGCCCAGGGAAGGCCACTACGACTGGCAGAGGTGGTGGGGGCCTTGTCACTCGCCAGTGATCTGGCCATGGGTGAGCCGCTCGAGCATGGCCTGCGCACCGCGCTGATCGCCACCCGGTTGGCCGCGTCGATGGGGCTATCGGATGAGCGGCAGGCGAGCGTGTTCTACGTGGCGTTGTTGCACTACGCCGGGTGTACTGCGGAGGGGCAGGTCGATTCCAGGTTCTTCGGCGACGAAATCGCGGCCCGCCCGCACATGATGGCTGCCATGTTCGGACCGCGGCTGGGATTCGTCGGGACGGCCTTGCGGAGGATGCATCCGGAGTTGTCGCTGCCACGGCGGGTCGGTGTGTTAACCCGGTCGGCGGTGGGCGCGATGGACGAGTTCCGGCGGTGGGCGGCCAGCCACTGCGAGATCGCCCAGCTACTCAGCGACCGGATGGGGTTGAGCTCTGAGATCCGGGAAGGCTTGGGACATCTGTACGAGCGCTATGACGGTAAGGGCCTGCCGGGAAAGCTCCGCGGGGAGGGGATCCCGCTGGCAGTCCGGATCATGCAGGTCGCCCAGGATGCCGAGATCGTCTGGCAGTACGGAGGGGCCTCCGGAGCCTGTCGGCTGGTGTCCTCCCGGGCCGGCAGCGGGCTCGATCCCGCGGTGACGGCGGCCTTCGTCAGCACCGCCGACGAGTTGTGCGCAGGGTTGGAGGCGCCCACCGTATGGCTGGACATGCTCGACGCCGAGCCGGGCGAGCAACCGACCGTATCGGACGAGCGGCTTGATCTGTGCCTGTCCGCGGTGGCCGACTTCGCCGACCTCAAGAGCTTCTACACGGTCGGGCACTCCCGCGGTGTCGCCGCGCTGGCCAGTGCCGCGGCCCAGGGTTGCGGGCTGGCGCCAGCGGAGGTAACGGCGGTCCGCCGGGCCGGGTTGGTGCACGACCTGGGACGGGTCGCGGTGTCGGCCGGTGTATGGAGCAAGTCCGGACCACTGACCAGGGATGAGTGGGAGCAGGTGCGGCTGCACCCCTACCACACCGAGCGGATCCTGGACACGGTCGCCGCGCTGCGCCCGCTGGGTCGGCTGGCCGGGCTGCACCACGAACGCTGCGATGGGTCCGGCTATCACCGCGGCGGCCGCACCGCCGAGCTACCGGCCACCGCGCGGATCCTCGCCGCCGCCGACTCGTACCACGCGATGACCGAGCTCCGGCCGCACCGGCCGGGGATGTCGGACGCCGCGGCGGCCGCCGAACTCCGGCAGGAGGCGGCCGCCGGGCGGCTGCACCCCGACGCCGTCAGCGCGGTCCTCGACGCTGCCGGGCACCGCGGGGAGCCGGCTGTGGCCGTGCGGCCCGAAGGGTTGTCGGACCGGGAGCTACAGGTACTCGGCCTGCTCGCGCGCGGCTGGTCGACCAAGCAGGTAGCCCGCCAGCTGGCGATCTCGCCGAAGACCTGCGACCACCACATCCAGCGCCTTTACCGCAAGATCGGCGTCTCCACCCGGGCGGGGGCCACGGTGTTCGCGGTCGAACAGGGCCTCCTCACACCCTGAGCTGACGCACCCTCGTCGCCGCACACGCGGAGCAACCGGGGCCGGCTTCGACAGGCACCGACCTGAGCACCCAGAGCGGTGCTACGTTCCCTGGACGAGCACACCGACCTGCAGCCGGCCGGTATACGTTGCCCATCGCTCGAAGATCACGGTGGCCAGTGGCGGAACGCTGGCGACGAACGCGAGAACCGTGGTTCCGGGGCTCCAGCGGAGCCGACGGCAGGCCAGCAGCGTCACTGCGAGGTAGAGCAGGAACAGTCCGCCGTGGATCGGGCCGAAGATCTTGACGCCGATGTCGTCGCCCACCACCAGGTACTTGAAGACCATGCCGACGAGCAGGCCGGTCCAGGACAGCGCCTCGGCGATGGCGACCGCACGGAACGCAGCAACAA
>JBOHGM010000236.1:0-2709 GCA_050699435.1 Pseudonocardiaceae bacterium
CGGTGAATTCCAGTGATCGGGCGTTCGGGTGCGGGCGCCCGACGAGGACGTGGCGGCCGTAACTGCCCAGGTCCCCGTCGAACGGGTAGGGCTGCTCCCGGAACCACACCCGCCACGAACTCACCCACGGCCGAACCCGACGCCGTGTGGTGTCGAGCCTGTGCGACCGGTCGGTCGCTGGCCCAGGGTGAGAAGACCAGCGCCCGACCGGCCAGACCGCCATGAGAATCGCCGGACCACATTCCCGGTTGGGGGAGGACCACCCGGAATGTCGGTCACGGCGTGGCGGTCTCCTTCGGGTCCGGCCGGTCGCCGGGTTGCCGGGGAACACCGTCGGCCGGCCGGGGATTCAGTAGTGCATGGGGGTCGGGAACATTGCAGGAGGACGTGTCATGCGCCCGGACGGCCCGCAGACCGGGCAGACCGCCAGACTCGGCGGAACCGAAAACGTCGACGTGCGCCCGGCTGGC
Organism: Pseudonocardiaceae bacterium; assembly: GCA_050699435.1. GTDB lineage: Bacteria > Actinomycetota > Actinomycetes > Mycobacteriales > Pseudonocardiaceae. The sequence goes on from JBOHGM010000236.1 coordinate 471, forward strand.
AACTCCCGCCCGCACGTCGTCACCAACACGTTGGATTCAGCAGTGGTGGGGTGGGCGAGGACGTGCGCGAAACAATCATCCGGGTCGAACACCCACCACACCCCCTCATTCCCGGTCATCGGCCGGTTGTCCGGTCGATCACGACGAGAGAGGTAGGGCGGTATTCCTTGTCGGTCGCACAGTTGCTCGTACCGTGCTCGGCCGCTGGCGGTGACCAGGACCTACCTCAAGCTCCCTTCAGCGTTCGTGACCCACGGAGTCTCACGCCCGGTGACTCGTCACCAATCCTGTGATGGCGTTCGAGCGCGGGCGCGATCATGAACCGTCCACCGGGCGCAGTGCGCCCGCTGCCTGCGGACCGGGGCTTCGGTGCGCATAACGCTGTGCCGCAGCCTACGGCTGGTCTATCGCCCGTTCTGGGCGAGGGGTGCTCGGGAATGGCTCGAAGAGCTCGACGAGGTTGCCGGCTGGATCGCGCAGCAGGATCTGCTTACCGCCCTTGCCGATGATGACCTCGCCGCGAAGCAGCAGGCGAAGCCCCCCCGCGTTGCAGCATCGCGAAGCCCGGGCCCGGGCGCAGCCGGACGTCGAACCCCAGGTGCGTGGTGTAGAAGTCGACCGCCACATCGACGTCGTCGACGATGTAGCGGACACTGATCTCGTCCATGGGCGTCACCTCTGTACCTAACTTATGGTGACCGGGGTGTCCCAGTCGATGCGGTAGTGGTACTGCCAGGTCATCTTCTCCGGCTTGGTCAGCTTCATGGCCAGGGGCATCAGCAGGTCGCGGAGCACCCGGGCTATCGGTCCGGCGGCCTTGTTGCTGTTGGTGCGGGCGGCCATCGCGATGATTCGCTCGACGCGGGTTCGGCGCAGCTGTTCGTAGGCCGCGAACGCCTCGTCGGGTGGCAGGTCGCGTAGGCAGCGGGCCAACTGCACGGCGCTTTCGATGGCCAGGGACGCGCCCTGCCCGGAGCTGGGCGAGGTGGCATGCGCCGCGTCGCCGATCAGCACCATCCGATCCTTGCTCCAGGTGGGCACGGTCGGAATGTCCTCGAGTGCACCGGTGACCAGCAGGTCGGCGGGGTCGACCCGGCGCAGCATCTCCAGCGCTGGGGTCCGGTCGCCAGCGAAAGCCTCCCGCAGCACGCGCATCCACTCCTCGGGATCGACCGCCCGGGCTTCGGCCAGCGTCATCGGCTGGCGGTGCGGCAGATTCACGAACCACCCTCCGGAAGAGTCGTCGTACACCTGATAGCCGAAGAAGGCGCGCCTGCCAAAGATCAGGTACATCGTGCCGTCGGTCGAAGCCAGCCCGGTGTCGTTCATCCGGCCGCCGAAGCCGAGCAGGCCGGTGTAGCGGGGTTGCGGCGCAGCCGGGTCGATCAGTGCGCGAACCGTGGACCGGATGCCGTCCGCCCCGATCAGGATGTCGGCGCTGGCCTGTGTCCCGTCCGCGAAGCGCGCGGTCACCCCCTCGCCGGTGTGGGCCGCGCCGACCAGCTGCTTGCCGGGCACGGTGTGGATACCGCGGCGGTCTGCTTCGTCGTGCAATGCCCGGTACAACTCGGCGCGCCACACGAACTGCATGGGCGGCAGGCCCCGCGGGCTAGTGACCTCGCCGAGCTGCTTGCCGGTCCAGCTCTGCAGAACCATGGCCGTCATCGGAGTGCCGATGCGCGCGACGACATCGTCGGCACCGATCACGCGCAGCGCGTTCATGCCGTTGGGTGCGACGCTCAGCCCGCCGCCGACCCCGTCCGCGGTACCGTCGTGGGCCTCGTGCACGGTGGCCTCGATCCCGGCTTGGTGCAGGGCCATCGCAGCGACCGGACCGGCGACACCGCCGCCGATAACCAGGGCGGTGTGGATGGAGATCATGGCTGCGCCCTTCGTCGGTGGTGGAAGGCTGGGCGCTGGTGGCAAGCCGGTAGTCCTCCTCGACCAGGACAGCGGGTGCACGTCGGGTGGGTTCGCCACCACGACAACTGCAACGCCTAGGTCCCGTCGCGCGGGCGACCGGTCAGCGGTGGATCAGGCGCAGGTCGTCCTTGGTGATGATGCCGGTGGTCAGGACGTACTCGGCGAGGTTCGTCAGCGCGTTCCAGCCCATCATGTTGGGCACCCCGGCCTTGTCCAGCCGGGTTCGCAGGTGCTCGATGCGCCGCAGCACGGTGGGCCGCGGCCAGCCGAGCCGGGCGGCCGCGGCGGCGTAGGTCTTCGGGTAGGGGTCGTAGCG
>JBOHGM010000237.1:0-2673 GCA_050699435.1 Pseudonocardiaceae bacterium
CGGCCTCGGCGGTGTCCTCGCCCAGCAGCCCCAACTCGGCACGCACCCGCACGTGCTCGCCACGCAGGAAGCCGGCCGCGGTAGGCAGGTCGTGGGTGGAGATGCTCGCCGCCGCGCGCTCCGGCCATCGATCTTGAACGACCGTGCACCGCGGAGCCCACCGATGTCGTATCCGAGCGCTCGGTGGCCGGGAAGCCGAGGACCTCGTCGACGCCGAACGCGGCTGCCTGGTTCGTCGCCCGGCGGGACCGCGTCCGCGGGGTACTCGGGTCCTGCCGCACACTGCGGCTATGAACGACGATCCACTGGAGCGGCTGCGCCGGATCTGCCTCGCGCTGCCCGAGACCACCGAGCGGCTCAGCCACGGCGAGCCGACCTTCTTCGTCCGCGGCAAGAAGGTGTTCGTCACCTACGCGGACCATCACCACGACGACCGGCTGGCCTTCTGGTGCCACGCACCGGAAGGCGCCCAGCAGGCGGTGGTGCAGTCCGACCCGCAGCGCTACTTCGTGCCGCCCTACGTGGGTGGACGCGGCTGGATCGGGGTGTACCTCGACGTCGAGGGAGTCGACAACGACGACGCCTTCTGGGACGAGGTCGCCGAACTGGTCGAGGACGCCTACCGGATGGTCGCGCCGCGCGCCCTGCTCGCCCAACTGGACGCGAATCGGGACCGAACAACCGGTCCTGAGGGAGTATCACATCGGTGACGTGTCACGCCTGGGTCGCGCGACCTGGCGTCACCTCCGGCAATTGGCCTATCCGGCAGAGGGCGACAAACCGCCCCTTCTGTGTCCGGCTCAGCTTGGCTGTTCGACCGTCGGTGATCTCGATGAAGGCGCGTACCTGCGCATGGACCGTGTCTGTACCCTACTTGATTGTTCGATCTACGGTTTACTCCTGCGAGTAGCAACTGCTTCAGTATAAGCCTCGATGGTCTCGTCGTTCCGGTCAATCCCCAGTGCACTGAACACCTGGCGGATGGTCTCCAGTACTGGGTCGACCTCAGCGTCCTTGTCCACGATCGATTCGATTTCGAGGAACGTTTCCTCCAGTTCGGGAACCCAGACAAGGGTGGCGAGCAGTGGTAGGCCCGCAGCGGTGAACCGGTAGTTGGTGCAGCGTTTCTCCAATGAGATGAGGACTTCGAACCCCAGTGCGGCGAGAACAGCTCGCAGTGCCTCAGCGTCGCCGACGGTTGTCTCGGTTTCCGGCTTGGATCCGCTCGCCGCGTGCACCGGTGCACCCTTGTAGGTCAGCAGGGTCTGCGCTGCGGCGGCGTCGGTATGCACCTCTCGTACCCGCAACTCGCGCCCATCACGGGTCAGCGTGCGGTCCGGGGTGTCAAAGTACACGTCGGAGTACACGCTGCTCTGTTCAGCGGCGCGTTGGCGCAGTAGTTCCCGGACATCGTCGGGGTTGTGCACCCGTGCCTTGAGCTCTGCCTCGATGCCCACCCGGTCAGCCTCACATGACCCGACGCGCGGTGCGCTGCAGCTCACCGACAAAACGGCGGAAGCCCCGGTGCAAGGCTCCGCCGTAGGCGGTACTGCTGATCTTATACATGGGCGATGTATGCCCCTCGATGTCTTGCCCGAACGCTGAGACAAACAAGGTCTCATCCAACGCGATTACTCTCCAGGTCGGCAGCATATCATACAGGTAGATCTCGACTGTCGCGGTCGTGTGCTCGGCCAGTTCCCGAAGTCGCGCCACTGCAAGCAATACCCCGGAAGCAAAGGACTCTAATGATTCGCTGATTTCCGCGGCCCGTCGCTGTGCGGCATCGGAATCCGGATCTACCAGCAGTGCCCGCACTACCTGCGGCGGACTGCCGCCTGTCACCGCTGGGCGAAGCAGCGAGTGGTTCAGCCCGATGATACCCAGCCCGCGCACTGCGAGGATGTCGACCTCTCGTGCCTGTCGTACAGCTGCACTGATGTCCACGGCTGCCTCCTGCTGTGAGCGATAGACCGCGATGACCTCTGCGCGGCCCACTGGCCCGAGGTGTTCGAGCCCCACGGGGTGTAGGGGTGCCAACCCGAGCAGGATCCGCGCTTCGTCGGGCATGCCTAACCCATCGGCAATGCGCTCGAACACTTCCAACGTAGTCACCATGCGGGTGCCCTTGATGATTTCCGATATCCGGCCCTGGAGTAAGCCGGTTGCAACCGCAAGCTGACTCTGGCTGACTCCACCGTAACGTTGCGCTAACCGGAACAGGCCTCCGATATCTCGACGGCGCAGCACTGCCCGTAGCTCGTCTCGCTGCCACGCCCAAACCGGGATCGACAACGGTTCGTAGGCTGTCCCCTCCATGCGCCAAGCCTACATCCCATCGTGAGATATCCAGCGTGAGATGGGATCGAGGTTGGGGCTCGACCAGTGTCAGCACCATGATCGCCCTGATGCAGCGGCAACTAGAGAGAGCGGCCCCGGCGGTGGCAGCCGCCGAGGCCGATGCAAACCCCACCGATGACGAAAGGGTCTTGCCATGCCGACGGTAGACCGGAGCCGGCGCGGCAGCACCACGCGCCCCACGACATTGACCAGCACCGTCGATGGACGTGATCATCTCATCAGCGAGCAGGCCACGGCGGCCGGGCTGGTAGCGGGCCGCGGTGCGTACCACGCGATGTGCGGACGTCGGGTGCTGGCGGCGCCCATGGTGGT
>JBOHGM010000238.1:0-2603 GCA_050699435.1 Pseudonocardiaceae bacterium
GACTGTTCGGCTTCGTTGTTCAGTGGCACCTGCCCGATGCCACTCTCGGTTGCACGCTCGACGACGACGGCCAGCCCGTGGTCGTCCTCATCGCCGATGACGGCTCCCGCGCCGAGATCGCCATGAACCCGAACGCGGGCGGCTACCGATTGTGTCAGTACGGCCCGCAACGGCTCTGGGACCGCGTCGAGCAGGCCGCGAGGTTCTGGAACGACGAAGGCCGACCCTCCTACGAACGCTTCGGTATCACCGCCACACCCCATGACCAGCACGTCTGGTACGACGACCCAGATGGGCCGAGACGCTGGCCACTGCATAAGGTGGCAGACCGGCTGTGACCGATGCCGTGATCAGCGGTCGGTGACCAGGCTGATGTGTTATCGCCAGACGAAGATCCTACCTTTCGCCATGCCGGGCGGTGAACCGCATCCGCGCCGGGAAGTCCCCCAAGTCGTGCCGCGCGACATGCACACCTCGTCGGGTGACCTCACTGATCACCGTATCCGCAGTCGGGTCCTCGGCACCAGTCAGGACGAGAACCGTACGAGCAGAACCCACCAGCTCAGGTGTCGGTTCTGGGAATGGTGACAGTGTCGACGTCGATCCTGCCGTCGCGGTTCGTCTTCTCAGTTTTCGTCTCATCGCCGTGGATGTGCGGGCACGCCGACGCACCCGCCGAGGACTAAAAGGGGCCGACCGGCCGCCGGGAGCACCAGAGCGGAAGCGGCGACGGGAGCAGCGCTTCCGGCTCGACCGGCGACCGGCCGGGTCTCTAACGGAGGCTGCTGGTCAACCTCACCGTTCGATAAAGCGCACGATGGCCGCCAGCGCCTCCAGCGTCCCGTTCCCGACCATCGGCCAGGGCCTTGACCGCAGAGGTCCGACCCATGAGCACCGACCCCACCACCGCCCAGTTCTGCTATGACGGCTTCTACGTCCCCGGCCGCCTGGCCGCGTTGCTCGACGCGCTCGACGGCGTGACGATCACCGACGCGGAGCGGCGCACCCTGGCCTGGTTGTCCGGGTGGGAGCGCCACACCGTGGACAACCTTGCCGCGCTGATCCGGAGGGCGCGGGCAGCTGTTCACTGCCCGGCGGTGGATCGCCGGGAGCCGGAAGCGGTGCGGGAGCGCTCAACCGACGATCGACCGGCCCGGCCACCCTAGAGATGCGGCGCTTGTCACGGATGCCAGGGTGACCGTGGGTCGGATCATCAGCCTACCGGGGGAGGGCTACTGTGCTCGCAGTCACGGACTACCGAGGGAAGCGGTAACGATGAGCTACGGGCATGCGGATAACCTCGCCCACAGCGGTCCCCAGCGCGGCGAGCAGACACCACCAGCTGCCCGGCCGCCAGAGTCGGCGGAGCCCACCGGTCTCCCACCCGACTGGTACACCGCACCCGACCTCAAGCCGGTGCTGGCCGGGCGCGACATCGGCGCGCTGTACCGGTGGGTGAATGCCGCCGGGGTGGTGCAGCGGCGGATCGCGGTGCTCACCGGCAGCAGCCAATCCGAGGTGGCGGACATCATGACCGGCCGCCGGGGCCGGGTGATGGCCTACGACGTGATCGAACGCGCCGCCGAGGGCCTGGCTATTCCTCGCGAACGGATGGGGCTGGGCTACTGGTGTCCCGACGGCCGCTGGTATGGCCCGCCCGGCGCCTACCCTGGGGGTGTCCCAGTCACCGACGCCGAAGGGGCTGAGGAAGTGCTGCGCCGTCGTTTTGAGCACCTGCTGGCCCTGGCCGCGGCCGCCGCGGTGGGTGGCTCGGTCCCCGGGCTCGGGGAGCTGGCCTCAGACCTGCCCGCACCGGGGCTGCCGGAGGATGTGCCATCGCGGATCGGCACCGGCGATGTCGTGATCCTCCGCAGACACGGGGAGAATCTCCGCGACCTGGCACGCACCTACGGGGGGCAGGGCAGGGCCGCGGTCGCGCTCACCGACTGGGCTGACCAGTGGCTCACCGCGGACGCCTCCGAGGGCACCCGCCGCGCCTTGCAGGCCGAGCTCGCCGAGCTGCACACCGAGACCGCGTGGTGCTGCCACGACTGCGGTGCACCCGGCCGGGCACTGTACCACCTCGCGCGGGCGGTGGAATTGGCTACCGACGCTGGGGACGCCTACCAGGCGGCGTACGCGCTGTGGCACGCGGGAATGATGCTCGTTGACCGCGGGCGGCCCAACAACGCCCTGAAGGCGATCCAGTTTGGCAGTGTGCGGCTGCTCGATGCGCCACGTGACGACCCCCGGGTGCCCGTGCTGCGCTCGCAGTGCCACGCGGTGTCCGCGGTGGCCCTGTCCCGGCTGGACGACTCACCGTCCATACTCGCCCAGGCGCGGGGCGACCTGGCTAAGGCGCGGGACGGGGCGGCACCACCCGACGCGCACGCCGAAGCGGACATGCACCTGGCCAGCGCGCAGACCTGGCTGCACTGCGGGCAGCTCGACGCCGCCGAGACGGCCGCGACGCAGGCGGTGACCACCTTCGGTTCCCTTCGGCGTGAAGGCATCGCCGCTGACCTCACCCGGGCCAGGCTGCACGTGCTCAGCGGCGACCCCGGCGCGCTCCGGCTGGCCCACTCGGCTATCAAGGCGACCAC
>JBOHGM010000239.1:0-2564 GCA_050699435.1 Pseudonocardiaceae bacterium
TTTGCCCATTCGCGGATGAGGGCGCGGAGTTCGTCGGCGACCGTGGGCTCGCCTGTGGCGGTGATGCTGCCGTCGCCGTGTACCCATGCCGTTCCGCGGGGCGTGTTCAGGGCGCAGGCGCCCATGGTGGTGTCGACGGTGTCGTCGTCCATGTAGGCGCGCGTGATACGCGAGTTGCGGGAGGCGAGGAAGAACCACAGGTTGTGGTAGTTGGCGGTGGTGCGGGCTGGGCTGGCGTCGGGAATCCGGGTCACCGGCGCAGGGGGGATGTAGTCGGCGGGGTCGTGGCCGACCAGGTTCACCGGGCGCAGCGGGCCGGCGGCGGGCATGAAGTCGGCCCACAGCACGACGTTCGCGCTCACCGTGCCGTCGCCGTTGGTGGCGGCCAGGATCGGGTGCACGCCGCCGTGCGCGATCGGGGCGAGGATCAGGCCGTCGGGGGCGAGTTGGTCGAGCCAGTGCGGGGAGAGGCCGGCCACGCCGCAGGTGACGATGATGCGGTCGAACGGAGCCTCGGACGGCTCGCCGAGGTAGCCGTCGCCGTGGACGACGGTGACCCGGTGGTCGAGTCCGAGCCGGCGGATCGACTCGGCAGCGCCCTGGGCGGTGGGCACCCCGGCGTCGACGGTGACCACGGGCGCGCCGGTGATGGTGGTGATCAGCGCGGCGTTGTAGCCGGTGCCGGCACCTATTTCGAGCACGCGCATGCCGGGGTGCAGGTCGAGACCTTCGAGCATCCGGGCCATCAGCGTGGGCGCCGAGGACGAGGATGGAGGGCCACCGTCCTGCCCGGTGCTGGTCAGCAGGGACGCGTGCGAGTAGACGAGGTCCAAGACCTCGCCGCTGGGCAACTCGTCCTGGGGCACGGTGATCGTCTTGGGGCCATACCGGAACTGGGGCACACACAGGTGTCGCGGCACGGTGGTGAAGGCGTGCTCGACGGCGTCCGACCGGATGGCGCCGGCCTCGCGCAGTGAGGCGACGAACTCGGCGAGCCGGGTCTCCAGGGTCTCGGGCACGGGCGCGGTGTCCTCTCAAACGGTGATCATCGTCGTGTAGATAGTGCGCGGGTCTACCGTCTCGCACACGGCCTCGCCGCCTGCTTCGACCCACGCGTGGGACTGCGGCGGCGGTGAGCGGAACCCGACCTGCCACGTAGCCCGCACGCCCCAGAGCCGGCACAGCACGATGATGGCCAGCGATCGGCGCAGGCAGCCGTGCCCGCTGGCGCAGCGCAGGCTGACCGTGGTGACGATCGCGAATGCCCGTTCGGCCTGGCGACGATCTGCCTCGAGGCTGCCGCGACCCAGCACGCTGAGAATGCGGCGGATCCGCTGCGGGCGGGCTCGGGTGAGCGCCAGCAGCAGAGTGGTTGCCGCCACCGCCACCAGCCCAGCGCACCGTTCACCGACGGACAACGGGTGCGGCGGACAGAGCGCGATGGGCGCGCTCACGAGGCGACCACCAGGCGGCGGGCGAGCAGTGTGTCGAGGAGCTGGGTGACGTCGTGGTGAGCGGTCTGCGCGGCGGTGGCGTACCGAGCGCACAGCGCGGCCACGGCGGCCTCGGTGCCGCCGTCGAGCAGCGCCGCCAAGGCGACCGCACCGGTCTGGTTGAGGTGGTAGATCACGCCGCAGCGTTCATCCAGCAGCGTCAGACCGTCCTCGACCCGCGTGCTCCACACGCCACGGGCCAGGGACACGCTCGTACGTGGGGCGGACATGCTCGGCCTCCCGGCGGGTGAACGGCGGGGCCAGGCCACGTAGCCAGACCTCGCAGGCGATGGTGTCGGTCACGAACGCAGGTGCGAGACCGGAAGGCCCGAACGAGCGCAAGCACTGGCGCAGCACACCGGTGTCGATCAGCCCGAGCTCGGCCAGCCGCGAGTCATCGAACAGCTCGGCCAGCCGACGCCGGTTGGCCGTCCAACCGCGGTAGATGTCGTCGTTGTAGTGGGCCTTGGTGCGCCGGGCGAGCAGCCGGGCCGGCACGGTGTTCGCGAGGGCAGCCCGCAGCAGGGGTTTGGGCTGCCACGGGTCGGTGCGTTCCCACGGGTGGACCGCCAGCGCGGCCTCCAGCACCGCCCGGTCGAAGAACGGGAACTCGGCCGGCACGCCGTGACCGGTCCCACACGGCTAGTAACTCAGGTTTCGTCAGGCCGTTCGAACCATGGCCCAACGCTCACGGCCAGCGCCGACTGGCTTTGGCCTGCTCAGTCCGCGTGCAGGGCACGCTCAAGCTGGGTGCGCAACTCGACGAGGTCCTCGACCGAGGCGTCCATCGCGCCGGTCTCGCCGTTGAACCGTTCGATCCTGCGTGCGTCGCGCCACGTCCTGCGTGGCGCCGTGTCGTTGACCGGCAGTGCTGTCGCATGATCGGCGGTGCCATGGGCCGCCATGCACCGCCCACCGCGAACTGGGTGACCACGGCGTCCGGCATCTCGTCGGCACGCTGGTCACTGAAGCCGGCCTCGCTGGTGATCACCGTCAGGGACCCGTAGTACCGGTCCACGCCAAGGAACATGCCGGTGTCCGGGTCGCGCCGAACCGAGCCGACGGGCGCTC
>JBOHGM010000240.1:0-2523 GCA_050699435.1 Pseudonocardiaceae bacterium
GGTATCCCAGCGGGACGCGGGGGGCTCGTCGGCGGCGGCTGTGGACAGCGCCAGGGCCAGGCCCGCTTCGCCTTCGAGGAGTCCGATGGCCGCGCCAGGGGGTTCGGGGGTCAGCAGCCGCTCGGCGCCGCCGAGTCGGCGGCGAACACGGCCTTGGCTGCCTGCATGGCCGCGCCGGTGCCGTAACGGCCGACCTCGGGGTAGTAGGTGTCCAGCACCATGTTGCGCAGCAGCCCGAGCTGCCGGATGCGATCGGCCCAGGCGCCAAGGCGCTGGGTCGCGGCCCCGTAGTCGTGGGCGTCGTGAAGCCGGATACGCAGCCGCAGGTGCGGCTCCGGCTCTCGGTAGCGGACGAACCACCAGCCGGGTGGTGGGTCGTCCGCCCAGGCGGACAGCAGATCGGGCAGGTGTGCGGTGAGGATGTCGGTCTGCCGGTCCGGGTGCCCGTAGAGCCTCGCATAGAGCCACCGTGAACTGCCCGGTAGGTGTCCGGAGTGGTGGGTCACCCGGATCGGGCCTGCCGGCCGTGCGGACGGTGGGCCCGGCGACCGATGGGTGACCGCGAGGGGGATGACGACTTCGTGGGCGCGCCCGCCTGTCCACCCGTAGTCGTGCTCGTCGCAGGCTTCGGTCACGGTGGCACTGCCGGTCCGGTCCAGTTGGGTGCGCAGCACGGCCAGGTGCGCGGGCTCGTTCAGGTCAAGACGGATCAGGACGTCCGCCTCGCCGAGCTGGACCGTGTCCGGGATGCGCAATCCGCGCCGCTGGTCGCTCCACGCCTGCGCCCATTCCCACCAGGCCGTGCGGCGCCCGGGTAGATCGGAGGCGGACAGGTTCCAGCGGGCGGTCCTCAGCACGGTGCGGCCATACCTGACGCGCGGCAAGAAGGGAAGACTGCTGGCGGCTCCCCAGGCGAACGGGACGCAGGCGGCGGCCCGCGCCGTGGCGATCTCGCAGAGGAACCGGGCCAGCGGATGGGTGCCGTGACGGAACTCGACGGCGTTGACCATGATGGGTTCGACGACGTGTCCCCGCGACAGGCAGACCAGGAACAAGCGGTGAGCATCGCCGCTGACCGCGAGATCCTCCCAGGGGGTGTGCGCGCGGCTGGGAGGGCGATGCTCGGCCAAGGGTATCGGTGGGAAGACCGCTGGCGTCCGGGCGAGGTTCCCGATCCGCGCAGACAGCGGCGGACACGACACCTGCGCGAGCCGCGATCCCGGGACGAGGGTGGGCAAGCCGGTGAACGCCTGGGCCATCCGGTCGCGGTCCGCAGAATTGAGAAGATGGAGAAACCTGCCTGTCGTGGTGCCGGCCTGGCGTGCTGCGCTGAGTACGACCAGGGTGAACTCTCCACGGTCGAGCGCGTCGGTCGTCGGCGCGTGCAGGCTGAAACGCAGCTCCGTGTGCGGCGGGGCGTCCGGTGGCTGCGCTTGGGTCGAATCAGCCGCCAGCTCCGCCAGCGCATGATCATCGAGGACCACCTCGCCGCCGTCCAGCGCGGCCCGCTGGGCCAGGTGCAAGAGCGTGCGGTCCCGGGCCGACAGCGGCATCGGTGGCGTCATCCCCGAGCCCCGGTAGCCGGCGGGATAGCCCAGCCCCGTGTCGGCATTCACGATCTCGGCGACCGGGATCACTGCACCGGGCCCATAACGCTCCACAAACCGGGCGTGCCAGGCCCGCCAAGCGGGGTTACCGATCGTCGGATGTGGTGTCAGGCGCACTAGTGCCGACGCGGCGGCTTCGGCCTCCCGGATCACCACTGGGGGCAGTACGACCGAGCAGTCCAGCCGCAGATCCACCGCGAGGGGCCGTTCGGCACGAGCACAGATGGCCGCCATCTGCTGTGACACTGACGTCCTGATAGCACGGCGGGCCTTGGATGACGACGCATGAGAATACCGGGACAACTGACCGCTGATCGCGCGCAGCCCCTGCACCATGACCAGGGGCGCCGCGCCGGTGTCAATCCGGACGGCGCTCAGCGCCTCGATGACGTGGCCCAGAGGGTCGGTGACATCCATCGGCGGGTGCAGACTGGTGATCAGGACGCCACAGGTCACCAGTTCAGTCAGCATCCCTTCGATCACCGCTGGTGGTGTTCCGGTGAACGCGGCGGTCAGCTTGCCGATCAGGTCGCCGATGGTGATCGGGGATCGCGCGGTCTGCACCACAGTCTGGACCGCCCTGGTGTGGCGAACCGACACCTCGGCAAGTGCGGTCTCGCCGGAGGAACCGGTGCGCGGTTGGCAGGCAACCACCAGCCGGTCTCCTCGCACAAAGCTCAGGTTGTTCGACACGACGGGCAGGCGTCGTAGTACCTCGGGCTGTGCCTCCAGGCGTGCGATCACCTCCGCGAGCCACCCAGCCTCAGGGCGGGCCACGGCGCGGTGGTTCTCGCCCCACCGGACACCGGCTCGAGAGCCGATGCGCAGCGGAGCCACTCCGGCGAAGAGGCCGAACGGGGTGGCCCGGCTGGTCAACCGCAGCAGATACCGGACCATCGACTCGACCACCCGCCGG
>JBOHGM010000241.1:0-2498 GCA_050699435.1 Pseudonocardiaceae bacterium
CTCTTCAAGAGCCCCCAACCCCCCGGTTGGGGGCTCTTGAAGAGCCCCCAACTCGGCTCACGCCGGTCGGGCGCACCCTGGCGCAGCTACCCCTCGACCCGCGGCTGGCACGCATGGTGGTGGAGGCCGACCGCAACGGCTGCCTGCACGAAGTCCTGGTGATCGCGGCGGCGCTGTCCATTCAGGACCCGCGGGAACGCCCCGCCGAGGCGCAGCAGGCCGCCGACTCCCAGCACGCCCGGTTCGCCGACGCCGGCTCCGACTTCATCAGCTACCTCAATCTCTGGCAGTACCTGGAGGCGCAGCAGCAGGAGCTGTCGTCCAACCAGTTTCGCAAGCTGTGCAGAGCGGAGTTCCTGCACTACCTGCGGGTGCGTGAGTGGCAGGACCTGTACGCCCAGCTCCGGCAGATCACCCGCGGTCTCGGGATGACCCGCAGCAGCTCCCCCGCCGACGCCCAGCGCGTGCACGTCTCGCTGCTGGCCGGCCTGCTCTCGCATATCGGGCTGCTCGACCCGGAAACCCGCGACTACCTGGGTGCCCGGGGCGCCCGGTTCGCCGTCTTCCCCGGATCGGCGCTGTTCCGCAAACCGCCGCGGTGGGTGATGGCGGCCGAGCTGGTGGAGACCTCCCGGCTGTGGGGCCGCATCACCGCGCGCATCGAGCCGCAGTGGGTGGAGCCGTTGGCCGGGCACCTGGTCAAGCGCACCTACAGCGAGCCGCACTGGGAACGCAAGCGGGGCGCGGTGCTGGCCTACGAGAAGGTCACGCTCTACGGCATCCCGATCGTCACCTCACGCAAGGTCGGCTACGCCGGCGTCGACCCGGAGCTGTGTCGCGAGCTGTTCCTGCGCCACGGGCTCGTCGAGGGTGACTGGGAGACCCGGCACGCCTTCTTCCACGCCAATCGCGCCAAGCTGGACGACGTCGAGGAGCTCGAGCACCGGGCGCGCCGCCGCGACATCGTGGTCGACGACGAGACCCTGTTCGACTTCTACGACCAGCGCATCCCGCCCGAGGTCGTCTCGGCCCGGCACTTCGACAGCTGGTGGAGCAAGGCCGGCAGGACCCGGCCAGACCTGCTCGACTTCGACCCTGCGATGCTCATCGCCGGAGACGGGGTCAGCGACCAGGACTACCCCGGCACCTGGCGCCACGGCAGCCTGGACCTCGACCTCTCCTACCAGTTCGAGCCGGGTACCGACGCCGACGGCGTCACCGTGGCGGTGCCGCTGCCGGTGCTCAACCAGGTCGACCCCGCCCCGTTCAGCTGGCAGATCCCGGGCCTGCGCGAAGACCTGGTCGTCGCACTGATCAAGTCGTTGCCCAAGCCGCTGCGCCGTCAGCTCGTCCCGGTGCCCGACCAGGCGAAGGCCCTGCTGGCCCGGATGACCCCGTACGGTGAACCGCTGCTGAACGCCCTGGAACGCGAGCTGGATCAAGCGGGGGTGCCGGTGCCAAGGGAGGCATGGCAGCTCGACCGGGTGCCGGATCATCTGAAGATCACCTTCCGGGTGACCGACGGGGACCGCACGCTGGCCGAGGGCAAGGACCTGGCGGCGCTGGCCCAGCAGGTGGCGCCGCAACTGCGCGCCACCTTGTCCGCCGCGGGCGGCGGCTTACAGCGGCGGGGACTGCGCAGCTGGGACGTCGGCGAGCTGCCGCGGACCTACCAGCAGCCGCAGGACGGCCACCTCGTCACCGGCTACCCGGCGCTGGTGGACGAGGGCGACAGCGTCGCCGTCGCGCTGCTGCCCACCGAGGCCGAGCAGCAGCGTGCCATGTGGGCGGGCACCCGGCGGCTGCTGCTGCTCGCGGTGCCCTCGCCGGTCAAGGCGATCCAGCGTGACCTCGATGCGCAGGCAAGGCTGGTGCTGGCCCGTAACCCGTACGGCAGCGTCGACGCATTGTTCTCCGACTGCGTCACCTGCGCGGCCGACGCGCTGATCGCCGCCTGTGGGGGGCCACCGCGAGACGAGGACGGCTTCGCTCGGCTGCGCGAGCGGGCCCACGCCGAGCTAGCGGACGCGGTGCGCGCCGTCGTCACCCACGTCCAGCGCATCCTGGCCGTGGCGCACACCGTCGGGGTACAGCTGGCCGAACTGTCTGCACCGGTACTGGCACCCGCTGTCGCTGACGTTCGGGCGCAGCTGGCGAGCCTGGCCGGTCCCGGTTTCGTCACGGCTACCGGGGCCCAGCGGTTGCCGGATCTGGCCCGCTACCTGCAAGCCGTCCAGCGCAGGCTGGACAAGCTGCCCAGCGATCCGGACCGCGACCGGGACTGGATGGACCGCGTCGGCCTCGTCACGCAGGCATACCGGAAGCTGCGCGAGGACTGTGGGGAAGGACCGGACGTGGAGCGGATCCGGTGGATGATCGAGGAACTGCGGGTCAGCTACTTCGCCCAGGAGCTACGCACCCCGTACCCGGTGTCGGACAAGCGGATCTACCGGACGATCGACGAGCTACGCGGGTAGCGCCTCCAGCCGCATTCGGGC
>JBOHGM010000242.1:0-2452 GCA_050699435.1 Pseudonocardiaceae bacterium
GAGGAATGCGGAGACGCCGACCAGCAGCTCCGCACTGCCGTCGAGTTCCAGCAACGCAAGGCCGGCAAGGCTCGTGGCACCCGTCACGGGCGTCGATTCTTCCCGCCCATAGGACCAAGCCCAGCCCCCCGCCGCCGGTATGCAACAGTCAACCAAGAACCGGCGCATCTGCTCTACCGATTCTTGGAGCCGGTCATCGCAGATCCGACTGAGTACTCGCATCGCCCGCGCGGTGGTCCCTGCTTCGCCGTGGGCTACCTTGAGGTTGGCCGGGACGCTGCCGTCATCCAACTGGCACTCGGCGAGCCAGGCAGCGAGGAGCGGGATGGCCGGATCGGTCTCAGCCGACTCACCTGCGGCGAGTGCGAGCTGCAGGTAGCGAATGGTAGGGCCAGTGTCCTCGACCTCGGCTCCGCGACGCCTCGGCAGGCCGTTCTGCTCAGGCACGCACTCGCGTAGCAGCCATAGCGCGAAGGCGACATCAGGGGGGACAGCAGCGCGCTGCCAGCTTTGGACAGCGCGGACCACGCCATAGTGGTGCCGTGGGATCCCTAGCTCCTCGAGCTGCCCGACCAGCTGTCGTTCATCAAGCCCGCTCAACAGGCCATCATTGCTGATGAGGCCCAGGCGCCGCCACGCTCCCGGCACCGGTGTGGAGACAAGGCCGGTTGCGACGATGTAGGCCACGCTTCGATCCAGCCGTCTGCGAGTGGGTCCACGGGTATGTATTGCAGGGAGCGGCGCGTCAGCTCCGGTCTTGACTCACCTTAGCCATCCTGTTGTCATCGCGAAAGGCCGATGTCATGTGCTCAGCTCGATCTCCTGTCGCCCTGCCATCCCTGTCGCCGATACCGCACCGAGGAGCGGCCGAGGTGCTGCGCATCGCACACCGCGGTGCTGGCGCCATGGAGCGGTACGGCCCGGACGATCTGCTCCAACTAGCGGCACGGGGTGCCCATCTCCTCGAATTCGACCTGCACGTGACAGCCGACGACCACTTGGTGGCCCGTCACGACCCCGTAGTCGATGTGGACGGGGTTCAGGTCTGGCTGGCAGACAGCCGCCTGGCTGATGTGCTGCCCTCGCTTCAGCGCGATGGCGTTCTGACCGTGGGCGACGTCGTGCGTAGCGCCATGCAAGCCGGGCTGGGACTCTATGCCGACATTAAGAGCCTCACCTTAGGCGCTGCCGAGCACCTACTCTCTCTGCTGGAGTCTGAGGGCATGGCGGACCGGGTCATCCTCGCTTCAGGACGATCTGATGTAGTGGCGCTCTGTGCAGCAGCGATCCCCGACATCCCGCGGGCGGTCCTCTTCGCTTCCACGTTGGAGGAGCCGGTGCAGCTTGCCCACGCCGTCCATGCACAGTACGTGCACCCTTGCTGGGAACGGCTTTCGCATCCGGACCAGTTTCTGGCTGGGCCGTGGCTGGAGCGGGTGCGGGCGCATGGCCTTGGGGTGATCTGCTGGCATGAGGAGCGCCCGGCCGTCGTCCACGGGCTGTATGAGCTTGGCGTGGACGGCATCTGCACTGACGAGCCGGAGTTGCTCACCCGGATCGCAACTTCCCGCAGTATCGTCCGCAGGTAGCTGGTGCCTCATGCTGCGGCGGCGAAGATATCGATCTCCCGGCAGTTGGCCAGTGGGTGGGTGGGGGCCTGCTGATACCAGCGCACCGGCCCGTGCAGGGTGCGGCTCGGTGGCAGCGCCAGCACTCCGCGTATCACTCGCACCGAGGTGGGCCAGGGCAGCGGCCCGCCCAAGGGCTCCCCGGCGATGAGCACCCGGCATCCCGGGGCCTCGGGGTGGATCAGGACCGGTGCCGGGCGGTCCCGCGCGGTCAGAATCGGGGTGATCGCCTCGGCCAGGTCGATCGGGATGAGCAGTGCGGCAGCCGATTCGGCCAGCGGCAGCACGAGCTGGTCACCCTCGATGTGTACCGGCCAGCCCAGGCTGCGGTAGACCGTCGCGACGAGCCGGGTCAGCCGCCCGGCTCAGCGGTGGGCTTGCCCTGATCCAGCTCACGAGCCAGGTGGAGCAGCAGCACCTCGTCCGGTTGGCGCAGCCAATAGCTCGCCGTGCGGTACACCCGGCACCGGCGGCGCCTGCGCCCGAGCCGCGCGCCTGGCCGCCAGCAGGACCGGCAACGGCCCCGGTGGTCGATCGGGTGAGCACAGAGCAGTTCGTACAGCGCGGCGCTGGCCCGCCAGGCGACGGATGCGGCTTCACCCGGCCCACCGTCCACGGCGGTTCGCAGGACATCTCGCAACGTCTCACTCATCAGGTCGTAGCTGGCCCGCGGCGCGCTCCGAGTCATGCTGGACGCCTCCATACGCCGGGCGCCTGCGGCGATGATCCGGCGACCTCGGATAGCACCGACGACCACAAACGAATCGGCATCCCGGCTCCCAGTCATGGTGGTGGTGCCGCGATGCGCCTGACAATCAGAACTG
>JBOHGM010000243.1:0-2303 GCA_050699435.1 Pseudonocardiaceae bacterium
TGACCAAGCAGGCCGTGCCCCCGACCTCGCCGCTGTACGTACCACTGGAGGAGTTGCCCGGCCAGGTGATGGGTCCCGACGCGGTGAAGCTGCTGTGCCGCACCATCACCATGACCACCCCGGGGGAGGCGTTCTTCCTCACCGGGCTGCGCGGTTCGGGCAAGACGGTGCAGCTGCTGCGTCTGAGGCAGGAGCTGCGGAAGCGTGGTTTCGCGGTGGTCATGTTCAGCGCGGAGGATTACCTGAACATGCACGAGCCGCTCAACGTGGTGGACGTGCTGTTCTTCCTGGTGGGCGCGATATCCGACCAGGCTGTCGAGGACGACCTCATCGAGAAGGGCGACTCCGCGACGTCCCGGGGCTGGTCACGATTGGGGCAGTGGCTGACGGACCTGGCCTCCCGGACGCAGGTCACGGGCACCGAGGTGAGCACGCAGGTGGCCGTGCCCGGCGTGCTGACGACCACGGCGACGTTGAAGGCGGAACTGCGCCGGGACACCGCTTTTGTCGCGCAGTTGCGTGATTTCCTCCGCGGCCGGCTCAGCGAACTGGTCGAGCAAGCCAACCAGATCGTCGGTGACCTGGTGGAGGAGATGCGCCAGCACTGGACCGACGGCGAGTGGAAGGGCCTGGTCGTCATTGTCGACTCGCTGGATCACAACCGCGCGGTGGACAGCGAGAAGTTCCAGCAGGTGCGCCGGGCATTGGTGAACCTGTTCGACAAGGACTACGACAACCTCCGGCTGGCCGGCTGCCGGACGGTGTTCACGTTGCCGATGTACGTGCAGATCTCGCCGGCCAAGGCGGTACGGCGGGTCACCAACCTGCGGGTCACCGACCGTGACCGCAAACCCAACCCCGAGGGGATGCGCGCCGCACGGGAGGTGCTCCTGCACCGAGCCCCGGACAGTGGGCTTGCTCGGCTGCTCGACGACGCCGCCATCGACCGGCTGGCGCTGGCCTCCGGGGGGCACCTGCGGATCCTGCTCGGGTTGGTGATGGAGGTCGTGACCCAAGCCGAGGCGCTCCCGGTGGACGACCCCACGGTGCAGGCCGCGATCCAGCAGGCACGCAACGGCATGCTGCCCCTCGCCGACGACCAGCGAGAGATGCTGCGCCGGGTCGCGGAAACCCACGACCTTCCGCTGGCGACCCAGCATGGCTGGGACGTGGTCGCCTCCCTGCTCGACCAGCACTTCGTGCTCGGTTACCAGAACGGGGACGTCTGGTTCGACGTGCACCCGCTGCTGCACGATGAGATCGCGACCCCTGAGATCGACAGTGACCCGGCCGGCTACTGACCCGGAGTTCCTCAGCCCGGAGGGGGAGCGAGCCTGGATCTGGTTGCGCCGCCATGTCGACCGGGCGAACGCCTTCTGGCTGGCCTTCGTGCTCACCGACGACCTGACGGCCCAGCGGGTGCTGCGGGAGCGAGTGCGGGCGAACCGCCGGATGCACGCGCTCCCCTTCACGGTCCTGCAGCCGGCCACCCCCAGGGAGTTGACCGGCCTGCTCGACGAGCTGGAGCAGCGCGGTGTCGCGGCGCCCGGGTGCACCTGGGTGGCGGCGCCCCACGTGGCTGACGACGAGTGGCTGGCTGCCTGGCGCACCTTCCTGCTCGCGATGAACCATCGGCGTGACGTCCTGCGCGCCCGCCTCGGCGGGCTGGTGATCGCGGCTCCCCGGGCGGTGAAGCCGGTGGCCCAGCGGGAGAGCCCGGATCTGTGGTCGGTCCGCGACCTGCTCATCGAACTGACCGCTCAACCGGTTTTCTCAGACCGTGTCGCCGAGCCCAGCGGAGGTAGCGAGCCGCGCCAGGTGTACGGGACAGGAGGCTTGAGCTACGAATCGGGCGATGCGGAGCTGGCCGAGGAGGCCCAGGTGCTGCTAGCCATGCCGGTCACGGAGCTGGCCGGGCCGGGCCGGGAACGGGTGTCCCGGGCGGTGCACCGCGCCGCACAGCGGGGCGAGGATCAGCTCGCCGCGGTGCTGCTGCTGGCGCAATCCGATGGGTACAGCGCCGCGGGGGATCCCGCTGGTGCCCTGCACCTGGTGCAGGAGGGCCTCACGCTGGAAGGCGTCGAGCCTCGGACCCGAGAGCGGTTGTTGAACTCCGGCGTAGAGCTGGCTGTCACCATCTCCGAACTCGAACTGGCGCGGCAGTATGCGGCCGACTCGGTGGCCGTGACCGAGCAGCGGGTATCACCCGAGGATCCCGAAGCCCTGCGCGACCTCTCCTGGAGCCTCAACCGGCTCGGCAACGTCACCCGCGATCTCGGCGACCCGGCCACCGCCGCCACCCA
>JBOHGM010000244.1:0-2216 GCA_050699435.1 Pseudonocardiaceae bacterium
CGTCCAGCGCGCGGAGGTTCTCCTGCAGATAGGCCCGGCGCTTGGTGCCAGGGATGGGCACGACGTCCTCGCCCTGGGCAAGCAGCCAGGCCAGCGCCACCTGCGCGGGGACCGCGTCATATCGGGCGGCGATGGCACGGATCTGCTGTACGAGTGCGAGGTTGGCGGCCAGGTGGTCGGCGTCGAAGCGGGGCAGGGTGCGACGGAAGTCGTCGTCGGCCAGATTCTGGACCGCGGCGGTCGCGTCGGCAACGGACACCGCAGCTCCAGCAGGTGACACCCGGGTGACCAGCGAGCGGGCCGGATTTCCGGGGCAGGACACTAGGGCTTGCGGCCGATGCCTCCGATGATCATAGCGTGGGCGGGATTGTGCGGGTCGGGGAAATCCGGGCTCGGCCGCCACGCGTTGCAGGGTACGAGGCCCGGCTCGACCAGGTCGAGGTCGTCGAAGTACGGGAGCTGCTCGTCAAACGGGCGGAAGCATCGGGAGCCCATGCCGGTCTCGGCGAAGATACGGTTGAGTTCGCGGGCCCGTGGGTCACCAGGGTCGGAGCAACCCGAGTGCATCAGATACCCCCCTGCGGGAAGCCGGGTGCGGATACGGGCGGTGACCCCTATGGGGTCCTCCTCCTCTTCGAGATGCATCAAGATCCCGCCCAGCAGCACCGCGAACGGCTCGCTGGTGTCGATGAGTCGGCGGACCTCGGGATGCTGGAAGATCGCATCGGGGTCGCGGAGGTCCGCAGTGATCACAGTTGTGTTGTCGTTGGTGCTGAGCAGCGCCCGTCCAGATGCCAGCACGATCGGATCCTTGTCCACGTAGACCACGCGGACGGTCGGGTCGATCTGTTGAGCGATCTCGTGCACGTTGCCCGCGGTGGGCAGGCCGGAGCCGATGTCGATGATCTGCTTGATCCCGGCCTCACCCACCAGATACTGCACCGCTCGGCGCACGAAGCTGCGATTCGCTTTGGCCAGCAGCGATATCTCCGGGACCGCTTCGATCATTGCGTGGGAGGCGTCGCGGTCAACGGCGTAGTGGTGCTTGCCTCCGAGCAGGTAGTCATAAACGCGGGAAATCGCCGCCGTGCTCGTGTCGATGACAGCCTCAACCGGCTCTTGCGACGCGGTGGTGGCTAGCTGATCCGCTGATTCCGTCACTACTTCCCCCAACATGCCCGATAGGTGGTTCGATCGGGATCGTACTGGACTCACCACATCGACACGCTCAGTGTACCGGGCGAGCTGCCCGCGGGTCACGTCACTCCGAGACCAGCCAGGTGCGCAGCGACCGGCGGGACCGGGTATCAGCCGCGCTGATGATGACAATCCAAGGCTTGGTCCGCGCCGTCGGCACTGACGACGTGGCGGCGTGTCGGATGAGCTGTGGGAGACTTTCGACCAACGTGGGTTGAGCTGGCCACGAGCTACCACTCCGATGACGCCGCTGAGCACGAGGCGATCACCAGGGGCAGGGCAGCCAGGCCAGGGAAAGGAGAGCGGAAGATGGGTAGGGACGAGGACAAAGACGAAGACAAGGACAGGCCGGGAAAGCACGACCCCGAGCGTGAGGGCCACGTGCACGAGGACACCGCTAAGAGCATCGATCCCAGCAAGTACGGCCCACCACCCGATGACGGCGAGTGAGCAGTTGGTGGCCGTACTTGAGGCTGCGCAGGCGTTGTCGGCGTGCTGGCGGGAGACGTTCTTGGCGGTGCCCCGGGAGCAGTTCATCCCGGCCCAGATCTGGGTCAGCGATGGCGATCGCGATGTGCCGCTGGACTACCACAGCCACCCGGATCGGTGGCGGGCGGCAGTTTATGGCAACACCACGCTGGTGACCCAGTTCGATGACGGGGCCACGGTGTGGCCTGCCGTGGGCCGGCGGGCCACGAGTTCGGCCTCGGATCCGGATGTGGTGGCTGAGATGCTGGATTGCCTGCAGGTCTGGGGCGGGCACCGGGTGCTGGAGCTCGGGACCGGCACCGGCTACAGCACCGCCCTGCTCGCGCACCGGATCGGTGTCGCCGGCGTCACCACGGTGGAGATCGACCCCGTGGTGGCCGCTGCGGCGAAGGCGGCATTGGATGCCCACGGCTGCCCGGTGACCATCGTGGTCGGGGACGCCGCGGCTGGATATCCGGGGAATGCACCCTATGACCGGGTGATCGCCACGGTCGCCGCCAGCCTGGGCGCCATGCCGTACGAGTGGGTCG
>JBOHGM010000245.1:0-2181 GCA_050699435.1 Pseudonocardiaceae bacterium
CGAAGTTGAACCGGTTCGGGTCCCGCAGCGGGTTGTCTGGGTCTGGCCGTAGCCACATGAAGTGGCCGGGTTGTTCGAGCAGCCGGCCGGTCACGGCGTCGGGCCCGGTCTTGTCGAGCACGGCCAGGCTGCTCGACATCTCAACGCGCAGGTCGGTGACGATCCGACCGCCGGGGGCGAGTTGGTCGATCCACGCGGCGGGGATCTGCGGCACGGCACAGGTGGCGATGATCCGATCGTAGGGAGCGCGGTGCGGGATACCGGCGGCGCCGTCGCCGGTCGCGAGGGTGGGCCGGTAGCCGAGGGTGCCGAGCCGCTCGGCGGCCTGGGCTGCCAGTCCAGGGTGTAGCTCGACGCTGGCGACCTGGGTGGCGCCGAGGCGATGGCACAGCAGGGCGGCGTTGTAGCCGGTGGCGGTGCCGATCTCCAGTACCCGTGCAGCACCGGTCACCTCCAGCAGCTCCAGCATGCGGACCATCAGGCTGGGCATGGTCGACGAGCTGGTAGGCCACCCTTGGTCGGCGCCGAGCGCCGTTGCGCGCTGGACCACCAGGCTGTCGTCGCGGTAGACCTCGTCGAGCCACTGTTCGGCCGTGGCGGGATCCGCGCCGTCGATGATGGTGTGGTCGTCGCGGTAGAAGCGCGGTACGAACACATGCCGAGGGGTCTGCTCGATCGCCGCCCGCCAGCCGGGGTCGGTGAGCAAACCCGCGTCGGCGATCTGGTCGGCCAGCGCGGCGGCGCGATCGCGCCAGCCAGCGTTGTTGCTCGGGGCGATCATACGGTTTCTCCGGTGAGCAGCTCAGCCAGTGCGGCGGGGATGGGTAGGCCGGCGAGGTGGTGCAGCCACAGCCACTGGCCCGAGGGATTGCACTCAAACATGACCCATTCGCCGTCCGGGGTGATCGCGAAATCGAACGCCCCGTAGTGCAGCCGAAACGCGCGCAGGTAGGCCAGCACGCCGGCCCTCACCTCAGTGGGGACCTCGACCGGGAGGTAACGCAGCGAGTCGTAGTCCGCCCTCCAGTCGAGGTGAGCGCGGGGTGAGTCGGCCTCGATCGCGACCGCGAGTACTTTGTCGCCGACGACCGTGACGCGCGACTCCCGGGCCTTCGGCACCCACTCCTGCACCAGGTGCACCGTGGCGGCGAACGAGGCGGCGTCGATCGTTGACGGGTCGACGGGCGTAGTGTAGATGATCTTGTGCTGGCTATTCTCCGCCAACACAATCGAGGACAGCGACTTGCACACGATCGGACCACCGATCATCTCGGCGAACTCGACCGCTTCGCGCGCGTCATCGCTGACCAACGTTCGCGGGGTAGCCAGCCCGCAAAGCCGCGCGACCTCGATTTGCAGGGGTTTCCACTCAGCCCGAGCGGCATCGTGCGGGTGGTTCACCCAGCGGCAGCCCAACGCAGCGAGCACGCCACCTACGCCGAGTCGTGCTTCCTCCTCGGCATAGGCTCGGTCAGCATTGGACATGCCCGGCGGGAACGTGAACCGGCTGGGCCGGCGATAATACACCGAAACGAGCCCATCGAGGTCAGTGGTCATCTCAGGTCCGATGATCCGGCCCGACCAGCCGCCTTCACCATGCCGGGCGGTGAACCGCATTCGCGCCGGGAAGTCCCCCAGGTCGTGCCGCGCGACATGCACACCTCGTCGGGTGATCTCACTGGTCACCGTATCCGCAGTCGGGTCCTCGGCACCAGTCAGGACGAGAACCGTACGAGCAGAACCCACCAGCTCAGGTGTCGGTTCTGGGAATGGTGACAGTGTCGACGTCGATCCTGCCGTCGCGGTTCGTCTCCTCAGTTTTCGTCTCATCCCACCTGGTCGCGGTGGTGTCGTGCTTCCCGCACTCGATCGGAACGACACCCAGCGTCGCCGAGAACGGACGCAACGACCCAGGCACATGCTCGATAGGCAATCGGCCGCCACAGCGGGTGTCAGCAAGCGGGAGCAGAGCGGCCGACGGCATCAACGGGTCAGCATGGAACATCGTGAGTCTCCTCGATCATCAGGTAATCATTTACGGCCCACCATTATCCACCCTGTGGGCCGCGCCGCGACCCCGCGCCACGTCACGCTACCTCGGGTGGCGCGTCGGCGGCCAGGATCTTGTGGCAGCGGGCGAACGTCGCCACGATCCAGAACACTGCTTCGCGGTGCTCGCCG
>JBOHGM010000246.1:0-2135 GCA_050699435.1 Pseudonocardiaceae bacterium
GCGAGCAACCGCTCGACCAACGCCTCCAACGACCCGGAATCCGACACCCCAAGATCATCCCAGGCTACGGCCCTCAGCGCCCGCAGCGACACGCCACGACCATCAACCAGCTGAACAGCTACGTCAGGGGAGCACCTCGAGTGTAACGAGGTCGAAGATGCCTTCCGAGGAAAAATTTGGAAGGATCTTACGCTTGAATTTCTTCGCTACAATGCTCAAAGCATCTTCTTCTTCACGCCGGAAGCATATCGGTTCTATCTGCCAGCTTACCTCCTTGCGTCTGTTCGCTCTTTCTTGGACGCGGACATTATTCCCAGCACCATCATTTATAGTACCATGTTTGAGTTGAATGCATCCACGATGCATTGTAATATGCGAATTAGTGCCCTTTGGCGTCATGATGTAGTCGTGAAGGGAGTTCGCCGCACGGACCGAGTAATTCAACTCCCGCGACTTCGACTGTCTCCGTCCGCCAGGGATCGTCGCGGGGCGTGCCTGCCGATCGCCACCTGAACCTTCTCGGCCGCGTGGGTGGCCACCATGCTGGGCGCTGGGTACGGACCTGGCGGGCGGGAATGCCTCTCGGGTGCGGGACGCTTCATACTCAGTGCCACCGTCACCGCAGGGGGATCATTGCTCTTGCCCGAACTACCGATTGAACTGCGGGAACGCCTGCCCGATCTGATGCTGGCCGACCAGCGGCGGTTGCAGCGTCGGCTCGACGACGCGCGCAAGGTGCGGGATCCCGCGAAGCGCCAGGCGATCGAAGAGCAGGTCGCCACCGAGGTCGGGGCCGCCGAGCGGCGGGTCGCGCGACGGCGTGCTGTCGTGCCGCAGCTGCGCTACCCGCAGGATCTGCCGGTGAGCCAGCGCCGCGACGAGATCGCCGCCGCGATCTCCGGCCACCAGGTGGTGATCGTGGCCGGGGAGACCGGCTCCGGGAAGACCACGCAGCTCCCGAAGATCTGCCTGGAGCTGGGACGAGGGGTCCTGGGCACGATCGGGCACACTCAGCCGCGCAGGCTGGCGGCCCGCACGGTGGCCGAGCGCATCGCCGAGGAACTGGACGTACCGGTCGGTGGCGCGGTCGGCTGGAAGGTGCGGTTCACCGACCGGGCGGACGACGACACCCTGGTCAAGCTGATGACCGACGGCATCCTGCTGGCCGAGATCCAGTCCGACCGTAGCCTCCTGCAGTACGACACGCTGATCATCGACGAGGCGCACGAGCGCTCCCTGAACATCGACTTCGTGCTGGGTTACCTCAAGCAGCTGCTGCCCCGCCGCCCCGACCTCAAGGTGATCATCACCTCGGCGACCATCGATCCGCAGCGGTTCTCCCGGCACTTCGACGGCGCGCCGGTGATCGAGGTCTCGGGCCGCACCTATCCGGTGGAGATCCGCTACCGGCCCTACGGCGCGCAGCGCACAGCCGGCGGCGCCCAGCGCACAGCCGGCGGTGCCCAGGACGCAACCGGCCGCACCCAGGGCGCAGCCGACACCGACGACCGGGACCAGACCCAGGCGATCTGCGACGCGCTGGCGGAACTGCGTGCCGAGGTTCCCGGGGACGTGCTGGTCTTCCTGTCCGGTGAGCGGGAGATCCGCGACACCGCAGAAGCCGTGCGCGCGATGGCCCTGCCCGACACCGAGGTCCTGCCGCTCTATGCCCGACTGTCGGCGGCGGAGCAGCACCAGGTGTTCCAGCCGCACCGGACCCGCCGGATCGTGCTGGCCACCAACGTCGCGGAGACGTCGCTGACCGTGCCGGGCATCCGTTACGTGATCGACCCGGGCACCGCCCGGATCTCCCGCTACAGCCACCGGCTCAAGGTGCAGCGGCTGCCGATCGAGCCGGTGTCGCAGGCCTCGGCCGCCCAGCGCGCCGGGCGATGCGGGCGCACCTCGGACGGGATCTGCATCCGGTTGTACCCGCAGGAGGACGTCGAGTCCCGGCCTGAGTTCACCGATCCGGAGATCGTGCGCACTCACCTCGCCTCGGTAATCCTGCAGATGACCGCGCTGGGCCTGGGTGAGGTGGCGAAGTTCGGGTTCGTCGACCCGCCGGACCGGCGCCAGATCTCCGACGGCGTGGCGTTGCTGGCCGAGTTGGGGGCTCTTCAAGAGCCCCCAAC
>JBOHGM010000247.1:0-2109 GCA_050699435.1 Pseudonocardiaceae bacterium
GACGCAGTAGCCACCCGACTGAACAACCGTCCACGAAGGACGCTCAGGTTCAAGACCCCAGCCGAAAAACTCAACGAATTGCTGCTCAATGCCAGTGTCGCAGTCACCACTTGAGACCAAGCCTCCTCGAACCCCTTTCCGGCGCCACAAATCGCACGAAGCATAACCACCCGCTCGCAACAACATCGCCAGCACAGGCGGCTCTCGCCCGCCATGACACCACCACGCAACATGATGGAACCGCCATGAACAACCGGCACGCAGTCCCCGTGGCGAGAATGACTCACCGTTGGCGCGGGCCGACATCGCGACAGTGCGCGCACCCACCACACCGCGGACCGTCCCGGAGGAAGGCAATCACCCGCCCTTCGCGGGCACGATCTCCAGGTAGATCGCGGTGACCACGAGGTTGATCAGGAACACCAGCACGAACGAGATCACCACGGTCTGGTTGACCGCCTCACCCACACCCTTGGGTCCCGGCGGGGGTGCAGCCCCGGGTAGGCGGTGAAGTAGTAGCCGCCCGCGACACCGACCACGGTGGCCAGCCCGTTCAGCACGACCGCGACGACGATCATCGCGAGCACCCGGGGCACCACCAGGCGCTGGATCGGCGAGATGCCCAGCACCTCCAGCGCGGCGATCTCCTCCCGGATCGTCCGCGCCCCCAGGTCGGCGCAGACCGCCGCTCCGGCGGCGCCCGCGATCAGCAGTGCGGTGACGATCGGCGCCGCCTGCTGGACGATCGCGACCACGCTGCCTGCCCCGGTCTGCGATTGGGCGCCGAACTGGCGGGTGAGCTCGGCGAGCAGCAGCGCGATGGTGGCCCCGAACGGGATGGTGAACAGCGCGGTGGGCAGCGCGCAGACCCTGGTGACGAACCACGCCTGCTCGATGAACTCCCGCAGTTGAAAGCGGTGTGAGAGCCCCACCACGGTCCGTGGACCGCGCACCTGGGCAACCTTGGGCGCGACCCGGAGCTGTTCAACTACCAGCGGAAGATGAACGCGGGCGAAGGGGAGGCTGCGGACGCGTGACCGAACGGGACTTCGTGGCGGGCGCGCTGGAGCGGCTCGGCCCACTGGCCAAGGCCGCCCGTGACGCCACCGCGGCCGCCGGGTTGCACCGCGAGGTCCGTCAGCACGTGGTGACCTTCTTCGCTGCCGCGCTCACTGGTCCGGCATGCCCAGGAGACCGATCGGCACACCCGACTGGTCGCCCACTCGGCGCAGGCCGCTGAGCACGAACGGGAGGCGGAGCGGCAGGTCGTGCGGCTCAACCGGACCCTCCATAAGATGCGCCGGGCTCTGGCGGTTCTGCGCTGGCAGGAAGCTGCCGAACGGAAGATGGAACGGCTGCAAGGCGAGCGGGACGGTGCCCGCAGGACGCTGGCCGCCTGGCAAACGACCGACCGCTGCTGGCCGGTGCTCCCAAGTCCTCCCCTGAGCGTGCGAGACGTAGCGGCAGGCACCGGCTCCGGGAGCCGTGCTGCCTCTGGCGATGCTCGCCCCGGTCCTGGGTGCCGCCCAGCCCCCCTGCGAGACGGGCGGAAGGATGACCTGCGACCGCGCACTGCCGTATCCGGGCATGGGTGGAGCAGGAGTCGCCAGGTCATCGGCCTCAGGCCACAGAGGGCGATGCCCTATGAGCACCCGGCGAACGCTCGTGTCAAAGGACGGTGGGCACGGGGCAGGACGGCGCGCCGATCACCACCCGGTCGGGGAGGGGGCTACCGTGCTCCCGACCACCCAACGCACCCGAGGGAGGACGATGACGATGGGCTACGGTCATGGGGACAACCTTGCTCGCGGCGGTGCCCAGCCCAGCGAGCAGAAACCGGAGACGGCGAAGGCTGAGCGGCCCGGCGGCCTGCCGCCTGACTGGTATGCCGCGCCCGACCTCAAGCCGGTGCTGACCGGGCACGATGTCGGTGCGCTGTTCGCTGGGTGAATGCCGCTGGGGTGGTGCAACGGCGGATCGCAGTGCTGATCGGGAGCAGCCAATCCGAGGTGGCGGACATCATGACCGGGCGCCGCGGCCGGGTGATGGCCTACGAGGTCCTGGCCCGCTTCTGCGAGGGGCTGGGTGTCCCCCGGGAACGCATGGGCC
>JBOHGM010000248.1:0-2021 GCA_050699435.1 Pseudonocardiaceae bacterium
CACCTCCGGCGAGCCCTCACCCTTCCGATCAGAACATGAACATCTGGGGGTCTTCGCGGGTGGTCGCCGGTCCGCTGGCCCAGCCCCGCACCCACCTTCCGGCGTACGGTGCTGGCCGATTCGGTGCTGGAGCGCTGCTCCCTGCTGGGCAGCACGATCAGCGAGTGCCGGCTGCGGCCGTGGACGCTGTGCCAGGTCGACCTGAGTCTCACCGCGCTGGGCGGTGCCGACCTGCGCGAGGTGGCGCTGACCGGGCTACGGCTGACCGAGGCGAACCTGGTGGAGGCCGACCAGCGTGGCGCCGACCTCTCCGGTGCCGATCTGACCGCCGCCCGGATGCTCGGCGCCCGGCTGGAGGGCGCTGACCTGCGCGGTGCCCGGCTGGATGCCGACGCCCTGGTGCAGGCGCGCCTCGTCGGTGCCCGGATCGACGTGGATACCGCGATCCGCTACGCCATTGCCCACGGGCTGCGGGTGGACTTGGGCCCGGGACCCGGGGAGTGACCGGATCCGGCCTTGGGCAGCAGACCCGATACGATCACCAAAATGGGCAAACGGGGCCGGCCCGGGCAGGTGAGCCGGGTTTGACCCTCCTGGATCGCACTTCCGGCAGGGGGAGATGTGGTGGCAGAGAATCCGGTGACCGGTGAGCCCGAGTGGATGGGTCTTGGGCGGCTGCTTGCGGAGGAAATCAGAACCCGGCGCAAGGCTGCGGGGTTGAGTCATCCCCGGTTGGCGGAGCGGGTCGGCTACACCAGGCAGTACGTCTCGCTGGCGGAGCGGCCGAAGAAGGGGCTGCCCTCCGCGTCTCTGGTGCAGGGCATCGACGAGGCGCTCGACGCCGGGGGTGCGCTGGTGGCGCTGCGGGATCAGGCCGACGCCGCCCGGAAGGCTTGCCGGCCCGGCGCTTCGGCGAGCACGGTGGTGGATGAGGTCACCACAATGGGATCGGGGCCGGGTACGTCGTCCGACCGTGCGGAGGTGAGGAACGCGAAGCGCCGTGAACTCATCACCTCAGCCGCCGCGATCACCTTCGGGGACAGCCTCGACGAGCCGGTGGGACAGATCCTCGCCGTGGCCGACGAGCCGCAGGTACCCGCCCGGGTCCGGGCCGGAGATGTGCAGCAGTTACGCAGCGCCTGGGAGACCTTGCGAGCTGACATCGCCGCGCGGGGGGGTGGGGCGGTGCGCCATCAGGCGGTGGCGGCGTTGCGCTGGGCCACGGCCCTGCTGGGGTCGTCCAGCACGCCTGCGGTGCGTCAGGAGCTTGCCGTGATGACCGCGAAGGTTGCAGACACCGCAGCCTGGGCTACTTTTGACGCTGGCCGCCACGAGCCTGCGCGGCAGTTGTCCCTGCTTGGTCTGCATGCTGCCCGCGAGTCCGGTGACCTGGGCATGCGAGCCTGCGTAGCGTCCGGCCTGGCCCGCCGGGAGATCTACCGGGGTAACTGGGCGGGCGGGCTGGAGCTGACGCAGCTTGCGTTCACGGCAGGCGATGCGCTGACTCCCAATGCCGTCGTGGATCTGCACACCGTGAACGCTCTCGCCTGTGCCCGCAAGCGAGACACCGCCCAGTGCCGCCGCCACATGGGCGCCGCGACCGACGCCTACCGGCCCGACTCGGCCTCGAATGATCCGTTCTGGCTCAACTTCACGTCTGCCCAACTCGAAAGAGATCTCGCCTTCGCGAGGTACGACTTGGTGGTCGGGGGTGCTGTCGGCGAAAATACGGCCGAGCGTGTGGCCTTGATTGAGGGAATCACCAGTGCGTTTCGCCAGTATCCAGCAGATTGGGTACTGTTCAAGGCCATTATCGCGGCCAGGCTGGCTACCCTGTTCTGCCTGGAGGGCGAGCAGCACGTCGCGCATCAGAGGGTCGAGGACGCGATTGCACTGGCCGGGCAGGTGCGCTCTGCGCGATTGGCGGACGATCTCCGGGTGCTCCTGCGGGTGTTGCGGCCCGGAGGCAGCGCCGATGAGTACGCCCGTGATCTCCGCCAGCGCCTGTCCGCCGTGCTCAC
>JBOHGM010000249.1:0-1984 GCA_050699435.1 Pseudonocardiaceae bacterium
CGGTAGTCGCGGTCAAGGCACCGTTCTTCGGTGACCGCCGTAAGGCGTTCCTCGACGACTTCGCCGTCGTCGTGGGCGCTGAGGTGGTCAACCCCGAGGTCGGCCGCATCCTTTCCGAGATCGATCTCGAGTCACTCGGCCGGGCCCGGCGGGTCGTCGTGACCAAGGACGACACCACCGTCGTCGACGGTGGCGGCGACCAGGCTGCGGTGGCGGCCCGTGCCGCGCAACTGCGCCGTGAGATCGAGGGGGAGGACTCTGAGTGGGATCGTGAGAAGCTCGCCGAGCGGCTCGCCAAGCTGGTCGGAGGGGTCGCAGTGATCAAGGTCGGGGCGGCCACCGACATTGAGCTGAAGGAACGCAAGGCCAGGATCGAGGACGCTGTGGCGGCTACCCGGGCGGCGGTCGAGGAAGGCATTGTGCCCGGTGGCGGCGTAGCACTGATGCACGCCGCCGCCTCCCTCGGCGACCTGGGTCTGCGGGATGACGAGGCCACCGGCGTCGCCATCGTCCGGAGTGCCAGCGCCGCCCCGGTGCGGTGGATTGCGGCCAACGCGGGCTTCGAGGGCAACGTGGTGGTCGCCAAGGTGCGCGAGATGGACTGGGGTCACGGCTTCAACGCCGAGACCGAGACCTTCGGTGATCTGGTGTCCGCAGGCATCGTAGATCCGGTGAAGGTCACCCGTTCCGCGATCATCAACGCCGCCTCGATCGCCCGGATGCTGCTGACTACCGAGAGCGCTGTGGTGGACAAGCCGGAGCCACCGGGTGCCGCCGGTGACGGGCACGGCCATGGCCATGGGCACGGCCCTGGCATGTAGGCGCTCGACACCGGAAGGCGCTCGACACCCGAAGGCCCCTGGCACGTCCTCCGACGACGTGCCAGGGGCCTTCGGATCGTTGAGGGCCGGAAGCATGATCGAAGCGCAGCTCCACCCCCTCGTCGTGTCGCGCCCGCGGTACTGCCAGGATCTGCTCACACTCGGTACAGTGTGCGTTGCTCCACTTCGGTTGTTGCGGCCGTTTGGGGTAGCTCGGTTCGGGTGCGCAACGGAATTTCCAGTCAGATCGTGTCAAGGTCCGGCCCCGCCCGACCGATAGGGGAGATGGGGATGTCACTCGGCTGCACGAAAGGAGCCCTCCCGTGACCGCGGTTCTTATCTGCGATGACCGGCGAAGCGTCCGTGAGGGACTCACTCGCGTCATGTCGGCAGTCCCGGGCGTCGCCCGGATCGACTGTGTCGCACACGGCGACGAGTTGTTGGCTCGCTACTCTCGGCAGCCGGTGGATGTGGTGTTGGTGGGGACCCAGCGTGCGGTGCCCACGGGTGTGGAGGCCACCCGCCGACTGGTGTCGGCGCACCCACAGGCCAATGTGATCGTGTTCGGTGCGCCGGACGATGCAGGCAGCATCGCCGCCGCGATTGCCGGGGGTGCCAGGGGATACCTGCGCTGGGATGCGTCGCGTCCGGAACTCGTCGCGGCTCTCGCGCACACCCTGGCCAGCACGTCGGTACCGGCGCCGCGCCCGCCGTCCGACCCGGGCGTCCAGCTCACCGAGCGCGAACTGCAGGTGTTGCGCGGGATGAGCCAAGGCAAGAGCAACGGGCAGATCGGCCGTGAGCTCTATCTCTCCGAAGACACCGTGAAGACGCACGCCCGCCGGCTGTTCCGCAAGCTGGGCGTACGGGATCGGGCGCAGGCTGTTGCCCACGGTTTCCGGCGTGGTCTGGTGGCCTGATCACACGTGCAGCGGGGCCCGGTGGTTCGCCACCGGGCCCCGCCTGCTGCGACCTCGGGTGAACGTGAGAGCGGTGCGGCGTTCCGCGTCGGACTCCTCGCCCAGTACGGTGCCTTCTGAGGTGCCGCGGTCCCGAGACGGTGCTGGACGGCCAGGACCGCGGAATCACCGCCGACAGGCGGGTAGACCTGTCGGTCCCGCGTAACGCCAAGGCTGCGCTCTGCGATGACATCAGTAGGGGAC
>JBOHGM010000250.1:0-1970 GCA_050699435.1 Pseudonocardiaceae bacterium
GCGAGCAACCGCTCGACCAACGCCTCCAACGACCCGGAATCCGACACCCCAAGATCATCCCAGGCTACGGCCCTCAGCGCCCGCAGCGACACGCCACGACCATCAACCAGCTGAACAGCTACGTCAGAGCTTGTGCATAAAGGTCTGGGGGCTGGTCGGCCTCATCGAGGGATCGAGTTGTTCAGCTTCAATACGAGCGGCCGATCCAGGCGATGAGATCTGGTTCGTCGCTGCTGTCCGGCAGGCTGCCGTCGGGGCGGGTGAGGCAGCGCACGGTCACGGCGTGCTCAGCGAGCCTGGCTTCGCCGTGCTCGGAGGCGAGCACTCCAGTCTTGAGCGAGGCCAAGCCAGCCCCCGAGGGCGCTTCCGATCCCACCGAACAGTCCTCATCGTGAACACCGACCACCAACTCGGTGCTCGGCAGGTGCGAGTAGCCCAATCGGTCATACTCGCGCGAGCCCGGGCTGCCGACGTAACCAGTCGCGTTGCGCCGCTATCCTTACTCCATGGCCTTCCAGCGGATTGTCGCCGACCATCGAGTCATGGCGGGCGTGCCGTGCGTCCGGGGCACGCGCATTCCGGTCGCCACTCTGATCGGCTTGGTCGCGGAGGGTATGACCACTGGGGAGATCCTGGTCGACTTTCCCCAGCTCACCGCCGATGACGTACGCGAGGCGCTCCAGTTCGCCGCCGCTGCTGTCGATCAGGCCACTTTGCCGCTGCCCGCTTCAGCGTGAAATTCCTGGTCGACGAGTCCCTGCAGCGCCACGTCGCCGGCCTGCTCGTCGAGAACGGGCTCGACGCCGTGCATGTGTCGGACATCGGATTACGCGGCGCACCCGACGAGAAGGTCCTCGCCGCGGCCGATGAGGACAGCCGCATCCTGATCACTGCAGACACTGACTTCGGCACACTGCTCGCTCTCAGCGGAGCCGCCCAGCCCAGTGTGATCCTGCTCCGCCGGCCAGGACGCCGGTCCGCTGAGCGCGCGCAGGTCGTCCTCACCGTCTCTCAACCTCGTCAGCGACGCCCTGCACCGCGGTGCAGTCATCACCGTCGAGACCACGCGGATACGCGTGCGGGAGTTACCGATCGAGCCGTGACGACGAGAAACGACCCGGCGTGCCGGAACATGCCAACGGCGACCGCCGTTACCTCACGGTGGTGCGGGCCTGTCCCGCCAGGCCGCACAGTCCCGATCCGCCGTATCGGTCCGCCGGGTCCACGCCCCTGCTCAGTCATCCTTCGTCGGGGGTTCCGCAGCCTCGCGCGCTTGCGCCAACTGGTCAGGCGTGACCTGTGCGGCGTCGAGCGCTTCGGCCAGGTCGGGAGACGCGGCCTTCACGGCCTCGAGTGCGTCGGCCATCTCGTCAGCCGTGACCTTCGCAGCGTCACCGTCACCCGGTGCGGACAGTTCCTCTGGATTCTCTTCGGTCATCGGTCAAGGCTAAACGCGAAGCGTAGTGCGCGCAGCACGCAGCGTCTCCAGCGCGTGCGAACGCCACGACCAGCACATGGTCTGTAGTGCGTCCGACACCAATCGGGGATCAAGTCGGGTGGTGAGCCCTCTCGAGGCCGTCGAGGATCAGGTCGAGCCTATCCGATACGCCTGGCGGGCTATGGGGTCCGTGCACCCAAGACCCGGCTACGAGGACGGGAGGTCGCAGGGCGGGTCGAGGGGGTCGGCAAGAATGTGACCACGCTGCAGGCGGGCGACGAGGTTTTCGGCATCGACGAGGGCGCCTTCGCCGAGTACGCCCGCGCCAGGGCGGACAAGCTCGCACCCAAGCCGAAGAACCTCACCGTCGAGCAGGCGGCCGCCACCACCATCTCCGCCCTGCAGGGTGTTCGCGACCGTGGATAGGTGAAGCCCGGGCAGAACGTGCTGGTCATCGGCGCGTCAGGAGGCGTCGGGACGTTCGCCGTGCAGATCGCCAAGGCCTTCGTGGCACCGCTCGTTGACACACCTC
>JBOHGM010000251.1:0-1923 GCA_050699435.1 Pseudonocardiaceae bacterium
GGTGGCTCCGACCGGCCACAGCGCAGCGCCCTCACGTGTGCTGCGGCTACGGACTCGCCGTGGTGCGACGCGCTCACGCGGCACCGTCCAGGATCGCCCGGGCCACCCGGACCGCTTCACCCTTCGGTAGCCGCACCCCGAACTTCCCCCAGCCATGCGGATACAGACCCAGCACCCGCCCACCTCGTGCACCACCAGCAACGTGCACTTGGCGCCGTCGTCGGTGCGCTTGCCGTCCGCGGTCATCCGGCCGCGCTCACTGTCCCGCTGCATCACTGTGCCCCTTCCGCAATCCCTCACAGAGGTGCTGACCGTGGCCCGGTGATGACAGCGGGTGTCGCTCCGAAGAGACGTTCCCCGGATGGGGGAAGCGTCGCCTCCGTCTCTCATCAGAGACACCGTCCAAGATCCGAAAGTTGCCACCGCCGTGCCGACTTCGGCCGCACTGGCGCTGATCGCCGTGAAGCACCGATTGCGCAAGCTCGGTGAGGACATCGCCGAGACGGAGCGCACCAGGATCCGCGCCGTACAGCGAATCGGCGAGCTGCTCGGTGAAGCTCGACCAGGTCGACCGGAAACGTCACCAAATGCAAACGTTAAAAACAATGACGATTCCCTGAGTACGGCCGAGAGGAACCAGCGGCATCAGGCACGCCTGCTCGCGGCGGTATCCGGAAGTGGTCGCCGAGGCGCTCGGCGCACCCAAGCCGAGCGTATATTCGCGATTCGATCGGCCACCATCGCGCGCTGTGACGCCGCTTGATCTGGTTGGCCCGCCGCCCCGGGCGGGCTACACGGGCAGACCCGCCCGGCGGGCCATGCCCCGCAGCTCCTGGTCCATAGGGGAGCCTCGACGCGAGCGCCTGAGCAGCACGGCCAGGGTGTCGCGGGGGATCGGGTCGCGTTGCACCTGATGTGGCGAGATCAGCTCCGCTCGGCGCAGCGCCCTCACCGCGTCGTCGTGGCGTCCCCGCAGCCGGGTCAGCGCCCGACCGTAGTCCACCCAGTACAGGGCTTGGCTTCCCCGGTGCGGATGCCGATCCGGGTGCAGGCCTTCCGCGATGGTGACTGCACGCTCGTGATCTCCGCTCTCCAGCGCCGCATGCAGGCGCCAGCACCCCACGTTCGTGGGGCCGAATCCCATCCAGTAGGCGTTGCCCTCCCCCGTGCGCTTCGCGAGCTCACCAGCCAGCTCCAAAGGCGCCTCGACGTCAGCGGGCCGGTTGTCTACTGCTGCCACCAGCGACTGGCACAGCGTGAGCATCCCCGCCAGCTGCATCAACTCCGAGGTGTTCGTGGGCACGGTCACCGCGTCCAGTTCAGCCTGAGCGAGCTCGGTCTCTCCCTCGACGAGCATGACGTGCACACCACCCCAGGTGGCCAGGCCCAGGGCGATCGGTGTGTCGAGTTCTTCCGCAGCTTTCCTGCCGAGCAGTACGGCGTGTTCGCGCAAGTCGATCGCGGCCCCGGCGACCCGCAGCCACCCAGTAGTGGCTCCGACGTGCAGCAGCACTGCCAGGTCAAGCAGCTCGGCCACGTCCCGGCCGGCCGCGATGCTGGTGTGTAGATCGGCGATCAGGCCCGGCAGCGCCGCACCGACCTCGCGTTCTTGATCGCAGCGGCAATGCATGTCCACCGTCGCCCTCACCCGGGCCCGCAGCGCCTCCACGGGCAGGATCTGCCCACCCGGCCGACCGTGCCCGACAGCCCTCAGCGCCTGGCGCACCGCCTTGATCGCGGAGTCGGTCTCCCCGTTGGCCGGTGCCGGAACCGGCAGCCGGGTCAGCTCCGATGCCGACACCTGGAGCACCTCGGCGAGGGCGTAGAGCTGGGTCAGGGTCGGGGACAGCAGGCCGCGCTCGATCCGGTTGAGGGTGTCCTTCGACATTCCGGCCAGCTCGGCGACCGGCCGCAGCGACTTGC
>JBOHGM010000252.1:0-1852 GCA_050699435.1 Pseudonocardiaceae bacterium
TCGAGCGCGGACGGATCAGGGCGCAGGTGGCCGCCGAGCTCAGCCAGCTCGGCCTGCTTCACGGCGGCCGGGTGGAGCCCGATCTGGAGGACGCCCTGGGCGTGCTGCACCGCCCGGCATGCTGGGTGGACTCGGTGTGGCTCCCCGACCCGGACGCCCGGCAGCCGGTCCGGGTGGTCGCGGCTCGCAGCGGCACTGCGGGGGTCTGCGCACTGCAGCATCCCGAGCGGCCCGGCGCCACTCTGCTGGAGGTGATCCCGGCCAATAGCCTCGCCGCGGCGGTGGTGAGCAAGCTGCCTGCGCACCCGTCAGGCGCCAGCCCGGCAGTGACCGCAGCGCTGGGGTCGAGTGCAGCGCCGGACCGTCCCGGCCTGCTGGTCACCGTGCCCACTGCCCGGACCAGCGCTGAACGGTCCAGTGCCGCCGTAGCGGCAATCCTGGACCGGCCACACGTCCGGGCCGGGCAGATCGCAGGCAACGTGCGGGACCCCTCCGGGCGGGTGCGCCGCTCGCAGATCCTGCGTTGGTGCGACAATCCCGACGGCCGCTATCACGTGACGGTCAGCAGATCACCCGATGGACAGGACTGGCTGGCAGTGGGCCCGGCCGACCCGCGGCGAATCGGCGAAGGGGTGCAGCGGCTGCTTGATTCCCTGCAAGCCCGTTGACTGGCCGGTGGACCAGCCGAGGGGACCCGCGGGCGTCAGGACGGTGTCCGGCGTGAGAAAGTACATTCCGTGCGAAGTGTCTTCCGGGCCGTCAGCAGCGCGCGCTGGGCGGCCGCCGCCACCCTGGCTGCGGCTCTGCTGGCTGGTGGTTGCAGCCCCGGTCAACCCGGCGCGGCCGCGATCGTCGGCGGCACCACGATCTCGGTCAACCGGGTGCAGGGCCAGGTGGACACGGTGCTGGCGAAGGAGGGTGACCAGGTTCGGGCGCAGCTGGTGGCCGGCCGCCAGCTCGACGACCTGTCCCGCCAGATCGTCACGCTGTTCATCAGGCATGAGCTGGTCAACGTCGCAACGCAGCGCGCGGGCCTGTCGGTCGACCCGCAGCAGGTGAGCGAGCTGCTCTACGACCTGGGCGGCCTCGAGGTCGCCTCGCGGGGGACGGTCTGGGATGCCGAGGGATTCCGGGAGCACGCCCGTGACCAGCTGCTCATGGTCCAGCTCGGCCGCAAGACCCTCCGCGCCGAGGTGACCTTCGACTACACGACCGCCGCCACCCGTGCGGACGCGATCCGCCGGGCCGAGCAGCTCGCCGAGGCCGGGCCGCAGGGGGCCCGCGAGCTGATCAGCGCGGACGTCGATGCCGGGAAGGAGGCGGTGGTCAGCCAGCGCGTCGTCGGCGGTGACGATCCGATCTTTGCCGCGAGCCCCGCCTTCGGTGTCGCCAAGGACACCGTGGTGGCCTTCCAACTCGCCGATACCCAGCCCTGGTTGGTCATGGTGATCAAGAACCGCACCGAGGGCACCGAGCCGTCCGATCAGGCACCCGATCCCGACGAGATCGACCCCGCCGTGCTCGAAGCCATCGGATTGCGCCAGCTGGCCCAGGTATCCAAGGACGTGGGGGTGCGGCTCAGCCCTCGGTACGGCGTGTGGGACCCGGTGAACCTGAAGGCCGTGACCGACGAGAACGAGATCGGCGGCTTCGTCGGGCCGCTGAACGACTCACCTCGGGCGTGACCCCCGCCTCTGCTGTCGTCGTGCTGTCCCGCCGGCTCGGCCCGGTGTTGCCCGCCGCTGCGGCCCGCATCCTGCGGGACGGGGCGGCTTTACTGGCTGACACCGATGTACCGGCCGAGTTGGCCGAGCAGTTCGGGGCGGATCCGGCCGGCGGTCCGGTGCAGGGA
>JBOHGM010000253.1:0-1844 GCA_050699435.1 Pseudonocardiaceae bacterium
AGGACTGTTAAATCCGTAGCACGTCCTATGGTGAGCCTGCCCAGCCGAACACCATCCAGACTTGGCAGAGCGACCTTTGTCAGAAGCCCGGAAATAATCAGTTCGTCGAGGCGCAGTCGGCGGAGCGGGCTCAGGTCAATAGACGCTGTGCCCGCCACCGATGAGCACTGATTCAGGCGCAAGGTGCGAAGCGTTTCGCAGCCGACAAGCTTGCTGAGGTCCACATAACCGTTGTCCTTGAGCTCGAGGTACTGCAACTTAGGCACTTCGGTAAGTGGCGTAAGATCGGCTACATTGTTACGGAGGCGCAGCTCCGTGATCGATTTGAGGTGGTCTATATGATCGACCCTCCGGTCACTTTGCAAGTCAACCAGGAATCCCCGGAAGTCCACTTCGGCCAATACCGTGCGAGCGTAGTACTCATAGTCTGTGCACCGACCCCATGCCTCGATCAGCTGGGTCAGCACCTCCTCGGACCGGGTGGCAGTGAACCGGAGAATCTTCTCGACCGCCCCCGGTGGTTGTGAGCTGGTCAGGTGGCTAGTCGCGCAGGTAGTGCGTTGCGTGCACGGTGGTGGGCGCACCGGACGGGTCGCAGAGCCGCTCGACGACGGTGTCGGTGTTGTCGGCGCCGGAGCTGGTGGCCGAGAACGCGTACCCCGCGCCGCGCCCGATCTGCACCCGGACGTTTGGTCCCGGCGAAGGGCCACGCCGGGGGCGCGGATCCCGGGGCCGGACAGCGAGATCTCGGTGAGTAGCTGCGGAGTGAATTGGATCACGACAGTCTCCGCCCGTCGTCATCTTTGTCTAGACCACGTCGAGGGTCGGCTGTAGCACAACAGGTGCTACGATTGCGGCGTGGAGCGCATCGGAGTCCGGGAGCTGCGCCAACACGCCAGCCGCTACCTGGACCGAGTCAAGGCCGGCGAGTCGATCGAGGTCACCGAACGAGGCACGCCGGTGGCGGTGCTCGTCCCGGCCGCGCGCGACGAGGTGCGCGAGCGGCTGGTCCAGGACGGCCGGCTGATACCGGCGCGCGGACCGCGTGTGCTGCCCGAGCCGGTCGAGACGTCCGGGCCGTCTACGGCCGTGGTCCTCGACGAGCTGCGGGCCGACCGGTTGTGATCTATCTCGACACCTCAGCGCTGGCCAAGCTGATCGTTCGGGAGGCGGAGACGGCCGCGCTGGGCCAGTGGCTGCAGGAGCGCGCGGGACAGCTGTGGGTGACGAGCGTCATCGGCCGTGTCGAGCTCGTGCGGGTGGCCCGGCGCTTCGCGGCCGCCGCGAATGGAGCCCGCCTGCTGCTGGCCGGGCTGGACACGATCCCGCTCGCCGAGCATGTCGCCGACGTCGCGCAGACCACCGGGTCGGCTACCCTGCGCACGCTCGACGCCATCCACCTGGCCAGCGCACTCTCGGTCCGCGACGAGCTGACCGCCTTCTGCTGCTACGACCTACGGCTGCTCGACGCTGCCGGGGACGCGGGTCTGCCGGTCCACACCCCCGGTGTGTGAGCGAGCTGTCTGCCGCCACGGCTCATCGCCGTCCTGGATCGGTGCGGTGGGGCCCAGGGCAACGTCATGATGACTTAAAGTTCACGGCAGTGACTTTGAGTAGTCGCTGGCATTCTCCAGGCCCATCGGCCAGTTGTTCGGGTTCGGCCCGCCGGGTGATCGTCGCTCTGCCCCGTGCGGTGGCCACGCGGACCGCGATTCGGCTGGCGCGCCCGGGAGAACTGGCAGCACGTGCTCGACGCGGTCAAGGCCCGCCGGTTCGACGTGCTGGTGTTGTGGGAGACCTCCCGGGCCTCCCGCAATCCCGAGGAATGGATACCGCTATTAGCG
>JBOHGM010000254.1:0-1828 GCA_050699435.1 Pseudonocardiaceae bacterium
GTCGAGGAAGAAGGACTCGTCGGACTGGCCGGCGAAGCTCTTTCCACCACCCGGCAGGTCGAAGATGGCCTGGTTGGTCAGTGCGGCGTAGTCCGGCATAGAGGCGGCGCCGGTGTTGGACGGAGCTGCCGGGGCATTGTCCAGCAGGGTCTGCACGTTTCCCGCGCCGTCGATTACTTGGAGGTCATAGGTCTGGCGGAACAGCAGGTTCTCGTCATCGAGGCTGGTGACCGGCCCGTTGTTGTACAGGAACGTGCCCTCGCGCCCATCCTGGGTCTCGAAGATCCACCGGTAGGTCAGGTCGGGCTCGGAGTCGCCGTCGCTGTCGATGTTGATGTCGTGGTACGCGCCCTCGGCCCACGGGTAGAAGGTCGGTCCGCCGTTGGGCTCGGACAACGGCGCCCAGTTGGCGATCATGGTAACGGTGTCCGGGCTATCCGGGCTGGTGAACGCCCAGACGTCGGTGTTGTCCACCTTCGGGTCACCCGCGATGAGCGGGGCCTCCCGGTGGCTGGAGGCGCCTGCGCTCGGGATCAGAAGGAGCGCGGTGGTGGCCATCGCGGTTCCGGTGGCTATCAGAGTCACCGCGACGCGTCGCCGACGTCCAGGACGCGCGGCCGCTGGTAGTGCCATACTCGATCCTCTCCTGCCGCCCCAGCTCACGGGGCACCGACCTGGCACCGCATAAAACAAGCTTCGGCGCAGGTCAGGGAGGTCCAGCTGGCGACCCAGTCACCAGTCCGCGCCCCAGAGCGCGGATCTACCTGTCCACGCGGTCTCGTTCCACGCAGATGCTCCGACGCCTACCAAACGTGATCGGGCAGTAGACGGTTCGGTCTCGGGAAGCAATCGGGGAGGATATTCGCGTATGCGAACGCAAGGGTTCTATCCGGACCGGTCCTTCTCGGCCGTCAGCACTGAGCAGCGCTGTTGGCTGCGGCTGCCTGCTGCCGGCGGATGTGTTCGCGGATCTGAACGACGAGGTCGTCGTTGGCTGCGTTGTTGCCTTGGTCCCAGTTCTGCTCCATCTGGTAGATCAGGGCCACGAGAGGGTTCTCCTGGCGATCAATAACCAGATCGTCCTGGTCGTCAGGGCGGGGCGAGGGTTCGCAGCTCATCGGAGATCCTTCCAGTAGTCGAGGTAACGGCTGGCCCGGCTGGTCGCCCTCCTACGGTGTCAGACGTCGCATCGCTATGCAAGAACATATGCAAGCGCAGATGCAAGCGCAGATGCACGTACTGTAGATTTGCGGAGCCGTACGTGACAGGGGTGCACAACCTCCGGGGCTGCCGGGAATCACCTGAAGAAAGTGCCCGTCACAGCAACACCCGCGCCCAGATCGTCGCGTTCATCCAGGGCGCCAAGGATGGCGAGTTGGCGACCTGACCGGTGATGACACGGTCGAGCGGCCGGACAGCCGGACAGCCGCCATCGGTAACGTGCTGTACAACACCAGCGGTGAAGTGGGAACATGCAACTGGTGGTGTTCACCTGAAGGGGGTGTCTTGGTCATCACTCAGCCACATCACGACCCTGCCCTCGACGCGCCGGTCCGGTACCCGGGCGGGCCGACTGTGCTGCGGATCGCCTTGGGCGCGCAGCTACGGCGGCTGCGGGAGGCGAACGGGATCACCCGGGAAGCCGCTGCGGAGGCGATCCGGTGTTCGCGTGCCAAGATCAGCCGTCTGGAGCTCGGCCGGGTCGGCTTCAAGGAACGCGACGTGGCCGATCTGCTCACCCTCTACGGCATCACCGACGAACAGGAACGCCAGACGTTCCTCGGGCTGGCCCGCCAGGCCAACACACCCGGCTGGTGGCACCAGTACG
>JBOHGM010000255.1:0-1785 GCA_050699435.1 Pseudonocardiaceae bacterium
GAATCAGCCGCGGTCACCGCGGCTGATTCTTCCCAAACGACGATCACCCGGCCGGGTTGACGGTGTACTGCCCTGCGCTGGGACCGGTAGGGGCCCAGGGCAACGTCATGTTTACTCAGCGTTGAGCGATTGCTACCCCGGGTGGCCGCTAGTGGGCCGGAGCGGACTGTGGTCTCCCAGCTCCCCCGCCGAACTCGACCCCGTGCACGCACGCAGCCATCGCCGATGAAGGCAGCGGCCGCAAACTACGCGGTGTCACTGCCATTGAACGTTAAGCGACCCTGACGTGGCCCTGGCAAGGGCCCCGTGCCTGAGTCGTGGTGGTGCTCAGCCACCGTTCATGATCGCCGAGACAACCGTCGGTCTCAGACCCTCGTCGACAACGACGTCAACCTGATGGCCCTGGGCGAGCAGCAGAGGCTCTATCCGCAGGTGGCACACTTGCTCTTCGTCAAGGTCGGCACCGGCATCGGCTGCGGAATCGTCATCGGCAGAAAGCTGCACCGGGGCGCAGCGGGCTCCGCTGGCGACATCGGACATATCCGTGTGCCGGACAGCGACGCCCGATGCTGGTGCAGCAACTCCGGCTGCCTGGAAGCGGAGGCCGGCGGACGGGCGCTGGCCCAACGGTTGCAGGACTATGGCGTGGCCGTCACCAACGCCAGTGATGTCACCCGGCTCGCCGCAGCGGGCGACCAGCGGTCCCTGACGGAAGTGCGCATCGCCGCCCGGCACATTGGCGAGGTACTCGCCGCCCTCGTCAGCTTCGCCAACCCCGAGGTCATCCTCGTCGGTGGATCACTAGCGCAGCTGGACGAGACTCTGCTCGCCGGCATCCGCAGCGGTATCTACGAGCGGGCACTCCCCCTCGCCACCCGATCACTGCGCATCGAGACCAGCACACTCGGCGAGGAAGCGGGCACGACTGGCGCGGTTTACCTCGCGCAAGAACGCATCCTGTCGCCAGACGGTGTCGCCACCCTGCTGAGCCCACGAGACTCCGCTTGAGTCTCCGCTCCCCTCGGCGCGCGACTCACCATGTCACCGGTAGTTCGGCCTCCGGTGAGCGAAAGCGACGACATTCCCCTCGGCTGGCACCGTGAACTCGCTCAACACCGTCATGCAATAACCGCGGCTGCGGGTCATCGCGGCGAACGTATACCAAGAACCGACCGATCTCCTGACGGCTGCGGGGAGAGGTGGGCCTCAGGGCTTTCGCCCGACGCCGGAGAACCCATACACCTCGGCTGCGGTACCGATATCGACAGGGTCGGGCCGCCACAGCGAAGACGAGACCACCCCCGGCTCCAGCAACTCCAGGCGGTCGAAGAACCGAGTCAGCTCCTGACGGCTGCGGGCCACCATCCGGGGGGTTGCGCCGCTTTCGTTCCAG
Organism: Pseudonocardiaceae bacterium; assembly: GCA_050699435.1. GTDB lineage: Bacteria > Actinomycetota > Actinomycetes > Mycobacteriales > Pseudonocardiaceae. The sequence continues at coordinate 1,394 of JBOHGM010000255.1, forward strand.
AGCCGTATGGCCGTGAGTACCTCGTCGCTGTCGACTTCGGTGGCGGGATGAGTCAACGCCAAGTAGCTGCCTGCGGGCAGGGCATCCAGCAGCCGGTCGACGATCGCATACGCCTCGGCGGTGTCCAGGATGTGGTTGATGACCCCCAGTAGCATCAGCGCGATTGGTTGGCTGAAATCCAGTGTCCGAGCGGCCTCTCGCAAGACAGTGTCGTGGTCACGCAGGTCGACGTCGATGTAGTCGGTGACGCCCTCTGGGCTGCTGGTGAGCAGGGCACGGGCGTGCACCAGGACGAGGGGATCGTTGTCGACATAGACAATCCGGGATTCCTGTGCGACTGCCTGGGCGACCTCGTGGGTATTGTTGGCGGTGGGCAGCCCGGTACCGATGTC
>JBOHGM010000256.1:0-1756 GCA_050699435.1 Pseudonocardiaceae bacterium
CCGCACCCCGAACTTGCCCCAACCATGCGGATACATGACCCACGACCCGCCCACCTCGTGCACCACCAGCAACGTGCACGTCGTGCCGTCGTCGGTGCGCTTGCCGTCCGCGGTCATCCGGCCGTGTTCGATCTCGTGCTGCATCACCGTGCCCGTTCCTCTCGCCCATAGAGGTCACCCCGACCGGGAGCAGAGCATGGCCCAGCAGTGGCAATGGGTGGTCTACAGGTGGAACGTCCCCCGGATGGGCTACACGAGCAGACCGGCCCGGTAGGCCATCCCCCGCAGCTCCCGGCCCACCGCGTCCCGGCGAGCGCCCGGGAGCAGCACGGCGAGCACCTCGCGGACGAACGGGTTTCGTTGCACCCGCCCTGGAGAGATCAGCTCGGCGCGACGCAGCGCCCGCACCGCGTCGTCGTGGCGTCCACGGATCCGGGCCAGCGCCCGGCCGTAGTTGGCCCAGTAGGTCGCCTGCCTGGTAGCAGTGGGAAGGAGCTCAGGCTGTAGCCCCTCCGCGATGCTTGCGGCCTGCGCGAAGTCGCGGGCTTCCAGCGCTGCCGAGGCGCGCCACACCCCCACGTTGGTCGGCCCGAAAGCGAGCCAGTAGGCGTTGCCCTCCCCGGTGCGCGCCGCCAGCTCCGCGGCGTACTCCAGCGGGGCATCCACGTCCGCCGGGCGCTTGTGTGCGGCGGCCACAAGCGCCCGCGACATCGCGAGCATGCCCGCCAACTGCATCGACTCCACACTGTTCGTCGGCACGCTCACCGAGTCGAGCTCGGCTTGCGCTTCGTCGAACTCCCCGGCCGCTAGCAGCCCGTTCGCCGCGCCGAACGCGGCCAGGCCGCGACAGTCCGCTGTGTCGTACTCGCGGGCGGCTTGCAGTGCCAGCGTGGCGGCCTGCCAGCACAAATCGGCAGCCGCGCCGATGTCCCCGAGGAACGCATGGGAGCCCTGCACATGCAGCAGTACCGCGATGGTGAGTAGCTCTCCCACGTCCCGCCCGGCGGCCATGCTGGTATGCAGGTCCCGGATCAATCCGGGCAGATCGCGGCCTACCCGCTCGAGGTCACACGCACGTTGAGCCACCACCAGCGCCTCTACCCGCGCCCGCAGCACGTCCGCCGGGACCACCTGCCCGGCAGGATCGTCGCGGCTGACCGCGATCAGCGCACGCCGAGTGGCCTTCACGGCCTCGCCTTCACCGTTCCCTGGTGTCGGCTCCAGCTGCTTGGTCAGCTCTGAGGCTGCTACCTCCAGCGCGTTCGCCAAGGCTGCGGTCTCCGAGCGGCTGTCTAGGGCGTGCTCGCCGTGCTCGATGCGCCACAGCATCGTCTTGCTCATCCCGGCCCGATCGGCGATCACCTGCTGCGACTTGCCCCGGGCGTCGCGGATCTGCCGGACCCGCCGGCCGATCGTGCGGGCTTCCTCAGCGTCCACTCGGGACCCCTCTCCTCACCTTGCTCCCCACCGATGCCCCGGGGAGCTACCCCGGGGCGGGAACCTCGGTGAGGAGGTGACGACAGGCTACGTGCTCACCTGAGCGAGCAACCGGCGGTACCCGGTGCCCACCGGCTCCCCCGCGGCCGCCGAGTAGGTCGCGGCCTGGAGCGAGTTGTCCGGGTACCGCTCGGCGCCGTGCGGCGCCGGCGCGGCCGCCGAGTCGATCAGGTGCAGCAACATGACCAGGTGCTCACGCTGCTCCGGGGACAGCTAACCGTCGTGGACCGCCGCGGCGAGGGTGTAGACGGGATCGGTG
>JBOHGM010000257.1:0-1736 GCA_050699435.1 Pseudonocardiaceae bacterium
GAACTTCAGGATCTGTACGTCTACGCCGGGTGCCTGTCCGAGTTACTGGCCTGGCTGGCGCATGATCTCGGTAACCCACGCACGGCCCGGGCCTACGCCGTGGACAGCTATGCACACGCCGAGCAGGCCGGACATGGCGAACTGTGCGGGTGGGCAGCCGACGCCATGACAGCGATCGCGACCTATTCCGAAGATCCGGCCGGGGCAGTGCAGGTCGCGAGGAAGGGGATTGCCCAAGTCCCCACCGCCCACCCGCTGGCCATCCGGCTCCGCGCCAAGGCGGCCCGTGCCTATGCCCGACTGGGCGATCGAGAGAAATTCGAGACCGTGTTCGCCGAGGCCGGCCGCCTACTCGACCAGATGCCCACGCAGACACCCACCCGGTTCACCCTCGACACCGCAACGATGGCGTCCTACGCGATTGCCGCGCATCCCGCACAGGCATACCTCTGGCTCGAAGACTTCCCCGCAGCCAAGACCCACGGCGAAGCGGCCCTGGCAGTTCACGAGTCAGCCCCGCCGGGTGGAAGCTCAACTGGCAGGGGTGCGATGGCCCGCCTCGTCCTGGCTACTGCGTTGGTACACTTGGGTGCACCGGATGAAGCGATCGCTCTCGGCAACGAGGCGCTGGCGTCGTCGACATGCGCGGCCAATTTCGTCCGGGCACATGCGCGCGATCTCGACGCCGCACTTGTCAGCCGTTACCCGACGCTGGCCTGTGTCCGGGATTTTCACGAGCAGTACCGTCACGCGCTGCGTCCGTGAGTGCGGAACAGTTTGCATCGACGGGAGCGGACAACGACGACCGAGACGAGCTGTCCCGGTCGCTGTACGCGGCCCGCCGCGTCGCCGGTCTCGGCCAGGTCGAGGCGGCCAAGCGTGCGGGAACTAGCCAGAACAAGGTCTCCCGGGTGGAGAACGGCAAGGGTCTGCTCACTGCGGCGGAGGCTGCGGCGCTGCTCACGGTGTACGGGGTCCATGGGGAGGAGCGGCGCCGCATCATGACGCTGGTCGAGACAGCCCGCGCGGGCCACATCGACTCCAGGGTGATCCTGCAACGCGGCGCCCACCACTTTCAGGAACGCATCCGCCAACTCGACGAGCAGTCACTGCTCGTGCGAAGCTTCGCGCCGACCGCAGTGCTCGGGATTCTGCAGACCCGAGCTTACGCCGAGGTTGTGTTCACCCAGCGGATGACGGAGGAGCAGGCGGCGCCGTCCATCACCTCCCGGATGGCCCGGCACCGCATGCTGGACGACCCGAGTCGGCAGTGGGTACTGCTCCAGGCCGAGGGCGCGCTGCGATGGAACCTCGGTGGCTCGGCCGTGATGGTCGAGCACTATTCGGAGAGCTGGAGCACCTGGCGGTGTTCAACGGTGAAGCCCGCGCGGTACTTGGCTGGATCGCCAACGATTACCGCTCCCTCTGACCCCTCTCCAAGCCAGACGCAGGACGGCATCAGTGAACGTCAATACGCCTGCTTTTCTTCTCGATCCTGTCGCGTGGTCCGGTGGGTCTGTGCTCGCTAGGGCAGCTGGTCCGATAGGCTCCTGAAAGGGTGCAACGGGTTGAGCGGATGCTTGGCCCCGGTGGATTGCGCCAGGCATAGGGAGGTGTCGTGGCAGGGGACTCGGCAACCGGCGAGCCTGAGTGGGTGGGTCTTGCCCGGCTGCTGGCGGAGGAGATCAGGAAGCGGCGTAAGGCCGAGGGGTTGAGTCATCCCCGGCTCGCGGAGC
>JBOHGM010000258.1:0-1712 GCA_050699435.1 Pseudonocardiaceae bacterium
CCGGTGGGCGGCCGGCCGCGGCCGGCCGGGGCCGGGGAGGTCGGCGATGAGGGCGGGCGGGGGGACGTCGCCGTCGGTTGTGCTGGCCGGAGGCGGCACTGCCGGGCACGTCGAACCGGCGCTGGCGCTGGCCGACGCGGTGCGCCGGGCAGTACCGCAGGCCCGGATCACCGCGCTGGGCACTGCGCGCGGGCTGGAGACCACCCTGGTACCCGAGCGGGGCTATCCGCTGGAGCTCATTCCCCCGGTGCCGCTGCCCCGCAAGCTCAACGCGGATCTGCTGCGGCTGCCGCTGCGGGTCCGCGGTGCCGTGCGGCGGGTCCGGGAGGTGCTCGACGCGGTGGCCGCGGATGTCGTAGTGGGGTTCGGTGGATACGTGGCCCTGCCCGCCTATCTCGCCGCCCGCGGCCGGGTACCCATCGTCGTGCATGAGGCCAACGCTCGCGCCGGGCTGGCCAACAAGGTCGGGGCACGGTTCGCCTCCCGGGTGCTCGCCGCGGTGCCCGGCAGCGGGCTGCCCAGAGCTGACGTGATCGGTATTCCGCTGCGCCAGGCGATCTCCACGCTGGACCGGCCCGCCCTGCGAGGATGCGCGCGGGCGCACTTCGGCCTGGATCCGGAGGCGCCCACGCTGCTGGTGACCGGGGGCTCACAGGGTGCTCGGACGCTGAACACCGCGGTGTCGGGAGCGGCGGCCGCACTCGGCGCCGCCGGTATCGGGGTACTGCACGCCCACGGGCGGCGCAATGCCGTGCAGGTGGAGCCGGTGGCCGGGGCACCGCCCTACGTCACCGTGCCCTATCTGGAGCGGATGGACCTGGCGCTGGCCGCCGTCGACCTCGCGATCTGCCGAGCGGGAGCGATGACCGTGGCCGAGCTGTCCGCGGTCGGCCTGCCCGCCGTCTACGTGCCGCTGCCCCACGGCAACGGGGAGCAGGGGCTCAACGCGCGGCCGTTGGTGCAGGCCGGGGGTGCGGTGCTGGTAGACGATGCTGAGCTGAACCCGGCCAAGGTGGCTGAGCAGGTGATCGGGATTCTCACTGATTCCCGCAGGCTGGCCGCGATGAGTTCGGCCGCGCGGGTGGCGGGCCATCCCGACGCGGACGAGGTGCTGGCCACGATCGTGCTGGAGGTTGCGCGGTGACGGCGGGGATCTCGGCGGCGCCACCACTGCCTGCGCAGCTCGCCCGCACCCACTTGATCGGGATCGGCGGCGCCGGGATGAGCGGGGTAGCCAGGATCGTGCTGGCCCGCGGCGGCGCGGTGTCCGGTTCGGACGCCAAGGACTCCCGGGCGCTGCTCGCGCTGCGCACGTTGGGCGCCAAGGTGGCCGTCGGGCATGCCGCAGCGAACCTCGACCAGCTCGGTGCCGACCCCAGTGTGATCATCACTACCAAGGCGGTGCATCAGACCGACCCACAAAATCCGGAGCTCATCGAGGGCGCCCGGCGGGGGATCCCGCTGATCCACCGCTCCGCGGCGCTGGCCGCGCTGATGACCGGCTACCGGGTCGCCTGCGTCACCGGCACCGCGGGCAAGACCTCCACCACCTCGATGCTCACCGTCGCGTTGCAGCACTGTGGCGCCGACCCGTCGTTCCTCATCGGCGGTGACCTCAACGTCGCCGGGTCCGGGGCCCACCACGGCAGCGGCGATGTCTTCGTCGCGGAGGCTGATGAGAGCGACGGCTCCTTCCTGGCCTACTCGCCGGA
>JBOHGM010000259.1:0-1672 GCA_050699435.1 Pseudonocardiaceae bacterium
CACCCAGCACTGGGCCGATCCACCCAGCACAGGGGATGCGCCGCCCGATCCTGGGGGCTAGTGTCGGGTCCAGTGTCGGCGGCTCCCTGGTCGGGGTGGGAGCCTGGTCCCGCTGCGTTGTTCCCACCGCGTTGGTCACGACCCGGGGGCACCGCGAGCGGGGGAGGTCAGGCCAGCCGCTATCGGAACCTGTGCGGTCCGGCCGACGCGCGAGGGAACGGTGGTGCGGTGGGTGCGGACACCGTGACGCGGATCACTTGCTGCACGGGCATGTTTGCCCCGGCGGAGCCCCGGGTGGGGCAGTTGCCACCGCCCAAGGCGATGACCACCCACCCCACCCCGGCGCCGTCCGATTCGGTCACGATCTCGCACGCCCGGTCGTTGCGAGGGCTGCCGCTGGACGTGCTGAGCGCCGGGACTGGCGTTGACCGGATGCCGCTGCTGCTCGACGCCGGGGAGGCCCGAGCGCTGCTGGCCACCTTGCGGACCAGCTCGGAGGCCGCCGCGGCCCGACTCGCCGATAACGCCAGGACCTATCTGACCCACCGGGAGGGCGGCTGGTCGCCGTACTGCCCGCAGGATGTGGTGGCGGCGCTGCACCGGATCCTCACCCGATCCCGGTTCCTCAAGGGCTCGCGTTCCTGCTTCCCGCTGAAGACCGCGATGGCACAGATGATGCCCTTTGTCGAGGCCCGCCTGCCGGTCACGATCTTGGCCAGCGGTTTCCCGTTCAAGCAGCACGACAACAGGCTCAAGGCGGCGGGTCCCTGGCCCGACCTTGCCGAGCTCGGAGCGCTGCTGCGACTCACGGAGCTGCGGGAGGCATTCGCCGCGCTGTATCCACCCGGTCTGCACGTAGTGGTGCTCAACGACGGCGGCTACTCGCGGCCGCGTGCCTCGGCGGAGATGCTGCGCTACCGGCGGCAGCTGCGGTGCTATGCCCAGCTGGTCGGGCTCAGCAATGTGGTGTTCTTCCACGACCAGTCCCGCTTCGTCGCGGAGCTGCTCGGCCCGCAAGGGTGGGACCAGCGGGAGCGCTATCGCCGCAGCTTCCGCGAGGTGATCTCAGTGCTCGCCTCGGGACCACGCTCCTTGGACAGTGCCAGACGGGCCGACCAGCGGCTGGCCGAGGCAATGCCTCTCGAGCTGCTCGCCGGGGTGCCTTCGTTCCGGGACATCCTGTCCTCGCTGGTGTATTCGGTACCGGTACCGGTACCGGCGCGGGCCGATCCGCGGCGGTGGGCCTGCGAGGTGCTAGCCCAGCCCGATGAATACGGCGATCCGGACCTGCCGCCGCAGCTGGCTGAGGCGCGGCGGGAGGTGCTCTCGTCGGCCTGGCAGGACACGGTGAACTACCTCGCGGCCTCGCTCGCCGACGTCGCCTCCGGTGTCGCCCAGCGCTACCCGCCGCATGTCCGGCTGGCCACGGTGGCCTCTCGGCAGGGCTGCAGCGGGTTCTCCTATCTGGGCGGTTCCGCGTTACTGCCGTGGCACGGTACCGGGTGCCTGGACGGTCGCGGGCTGTTGTGCGCCGAGTTCCTGGTGAGCCTCGACCACCGCGGGTTCGTGCCGGTCCACTCCGAGGAGATCGGTGCCGAGCAGCCCCTGATGATGGTGCCCTTCGCCCGGACGGTGTGCTCCGGGGGCCGTCGCCGGGTGGACCCCGACTTGT
>JBOHGM010000260.1:0-1630 GCA_050699435.1 Pseudonocardiaceae bacterium
GGACCATCCGGGAAATCCGGCCGCAACAGCTCTACGGCAAATGGCTCGACTCCTGGTGCCACCTGCGCAACGCGCAACGCGACTTCGCCATCGCCGGCATCGAGTCCGTCGACCCGGTCCGCTGATCAACCCTCCACCCCTCCTGGGAGCGATGATGACTGCGGGCACGGCATCATGACGTATCGATTCTTGTTGCTCACGGTTTCCTTAATACCCGGAGCAGGGATCGGCTGCGTGCCACGATGCTGTCGTGGACACTTTCGAGCAGCGCGGGGTTGGCTGCGAGCTTGTCCTGGTGTTCGGGCCAGTGCTCGTTGACCTGCTCGACAAGCTCCTTCATGTATTCCGCTAGATTGGCCGTCGGCGTGCCCAACCGTCGTTCCAGTCGCTCGAAGGTGCTGACACTGATCCGGTCGAAGCGTCGAGTGCCGCCGAACTTCAGGCCGAGCTGCTCGCCGCCTCCGAGGTAGAAAGCGGTCGAGACCAAGTCGTAGGTGGGTGCGAGGCGGGGAATCCGGTGGTCAGGGTAGATCAATGACCAATTCTTCAGGTGGGCATCGCCATTGGAGATCAGTACGGTGAAAGTGAGCCGGCGAGCGAACTCTTGCAACGCCGCGATGTCACGGCCGCGATACACAAGCGCTGCAACCGTCTCGTAGTTTCCAGCGTACTTGTCCTCGGGGTATACGTTGCGCACCTGTGCGAGGTCTTCGATATGCACCGGCTCACGGTGATCGGTCCGGTCGAATCGACGAACGGCGTAGGCCCATTTCTCCTGAACCGGCCATACATTGGGCGGCAGCCCATCGAGCTCATCCCGGTGCACGAGCCGGATCTCTGGCACGTCGATACCGGCCGACGCGGCGAGCGACATCATGGTGAACTCGTTACGGGGCACGTCCGCATACGTCTGGTCGGGGAGCTTGACAATCCAGTCACCACCCGCGCCGTGTGCAGGCAGAGTGAGCCGGTCGCCTTTGGCGAGCATGGAGAACTTCAGCGCGACGCCGGCCAGGGAGAATCGCCAGCCAACCGCCTCCGCAGGGGTGCCTACCCGGGGCACCGTGGACGGTTCTGGTGACCAGTCGACCTCGTCGCCCCCTTCTTCCGCAGGTAGGATCCGTACCGCGCCTGGCAGATCATGCCCGACCTGCGCGAGCAGCTCCATCTCCCGCTGCGGGGACACGTTTCGTTCCGCGGCGATCCATTCCCGCAGAGGGCCTTCAGGTAGGAGGTTGGAGAACCAGCACGGCAGGCGCAGCGCAGCGGCGTGTCGTGCCATGAGGTTCTGCTCGAAGATCAGCCCTAGGACCGGCCGATACGGGTTGCCAAGGTAGTCCTCGGTGAACACGAACCTTGTGTAGTCGCCGCGCTGGTGCAGCGTGCCGACTCGGGTACGCTGCAGCCAGACCGAGTAACGCGCTTCACGCGGCGTCATCGCCCTCCTCGCCGACGAGATCCTCGATGAGTAGCTCGTTCAACGGCGGGGTGTCCTCGAAATCCCACTCGCACTTGCGCCGCAGGAACGACTCGAGTACTCGCTGCAGGTCCGCCTGCCTGGTTTCCAGGAAGCCGACGACCTCGCCGCTGGACAGGAGATTCTCACTCTCGGAGCTGATCGAGTGCGAAT
>JBOHGM010000261.1:0-1628 GCA_050699435.1 Pseudonocardiaceae bacterium
CAGCCGGACCGGGAGACCCAGTCGGCGGACGGCGAGCGCCTGGTTGGCGCCCTTACCACCGGGGAGCCGGGTCAGCCCGGTAGCGGTCAGGGTCTCACCAGGGTCCGGGAGTCGCGGCAGTGCCGCCACGAGATCGAGGTTCACGCTGCCGACCACGGTTACTCCCACCGGCACCCGCATAGGGTACGTCCGCATGAGCAGGTGGCTGGCGGCGGTGGCCGAGTGGTGGGCGGTCACCCGGCACGATCAGCAGCAGGCCCGCTTCCTCACCGGGGACTCGCTGCGCTGGGTGTTGCGCCACCGGGCGTTCACGCCGTGGTACCTGGTGCGGTATTGGCGGCTGCTGCGCTTGCGGCTGGCGCATCCGCACGTGGTGCTGCGTGGCATGGTGTTCCTCGGCAGGGACGCACAGTTGCACGCTCGCCCGGGGTATGGGCGACTGGAAGTCGGTGCCTTCGCGCACCTCGGGGACGGCACCTCGATCCGCTGTCACGAGGGGTCGCTCCGGATCGGCGACAAGGTCGTGTTCGGCAGCAACTCGGTCGTGAACTGCTACCTCGACGTGGAGATCGGCGCGGCCACCCTGGTCGCGGACTGGGTCTACATCCTCGATTTCGACCACCGGACGGCTGACGTGCAGGTGCCGATCAAGGACCAGGGGATCGTCAAGAGCCCGGTGCGGATCGGGCCAGGAAGTTGGCTGGGCACCAAGGTGACCGTGCTGCGTGGCGCCCAGGTCGGACGAGGGTGCGTGCTGGGCGCGAACGCGGTGGTACGGGGCAGCGTGCCGGACTACGCGATCGCGGTCGGCAGCCCGGCTCGGGTGGTGCGCAACCGGTGCGACGACTACGCGGCCGCAGCACAGGAGCGGCTGCGCCCGTGAGTGGCGACGCGAGTTATAGCTCACCGGGTAGTTGTTACCGCGAGCAGGTCCAGGCTGGCCTCGAGGTCGGCGTGCTGGACGGTGAAGTCCGCGGCGCGCACCGTGGCCACGTCGGCGAGCAGCCGTGGCGGCCAGCGGTCGGCGTCGATCTGGGCGGCGAGCAGCGTGTCGATCAGCGAGCCGCCGTGTGCCGCGTCCAGGATGCGCAGCCGGGGGCCGTGGTGCAGGCCCAGCAACTCCGGCACGGTGAAGCCGGCGCGGCGGAACAGTTCGGTCAGCTCGGCCGCGGTCAGTTCCCTGGTGTGGAACGGGTTGAGCGGGGTGTCCCGGCCGGGGGAGAAGGTGAGCCGGTTGGGGGTGCTGACCAGCAGCCGCCCGCCCGGGCGCAGCACGCGCGCGCATTCGGCCAGGAACCCCGGCTGGTCCCACAGGTGTTCGATCACCTGCAGGCAGGACACCACGTCCAGCGACGACGACGCCAGCGGCAGCGCGGCCACGTTGCCCCGCACGGTGCCCAGCCCCGGATAGCGGCGCTTGACGTGCTCGGCGGTGTTCCTGTCGTAGTCCAGCGCGACGACCCGCCACGCGGTCGACGCCAGCAGCGCCGCCCCGTACCCTTCGCCGCAGCCGGCATCCAGCACCACCGCTTGCGCACAATGCGGCGCCAGGTGCAGGTAGGCGGCCTCGTGCCGACGGAACCAGTAGTTCTCTTCCGGGATGCCCGGCACTGTCCGCTCGCCCGTGA
>JBOHGM010000262.1:0-1571 GCA_050699435.1 Pseudonocardiaceae bacterium
CCGGCCGCAGCGGCCACCGCAAGCTCATGGCGGAGAGTGTCGACATACGACGTGAGGTCCATGGCGCCATCATGACACTGCGATGGCGCCATGGCAAGCTGATTCGGCTCAATCAGGTGCCATGTTGGCGCCGACGCACTCGCGGGCTTGGCCTACGCGCAGGGTCGCTACCCCCTTGCTGCCCAAGCGTGGCGGCTGTCGTGGCTTATGTCTGTCCTGCTGTGAACACTCTGGTGCGGTCCAGGAAGTCGCGCACTGCGGAGAGAGTGGCGTGCGGGGTCAGTTGGCGGGCGAGGATGCGGATTCGGTCGACATTGAGCGTCGAGGACTGGTTCTCGGCCAGGTGGAGTGCCTGCATGCCGGTGCCAGCCGCAGCGTCGAGGTCGCGTTGTTCGCCGGGGCGTGCATATGACTCGGCGAGGTAGGTGAGGTAGTACTGCCGGTCGCGGTCGAAGGGCGTGTCGAACACAGCGAGGCCCTGACCGATCAGGATGGCCGCCTGATCAGCGTGGCCCAGTTGAAGCAGGCATTCGCCGGCACTGGCTGTGATCTCGGCCGGTCTGACCCAGTACAGGTAAGTCGGGGCATCGCCGGGGAGGGATCGCTCGACGTGGGTGCGGGCCTTCGAGATCGCCGCGCTGCAAGCGGAGGCGTCGTTCAAGACCGCGAAGCCATGCGCCTACTAGATGCGGAGCTGGGCGAGAAGTCTCGGCGTCTGCTGGCCTCGGGCGCCCGCCACGGCGGTGTCGACGAGCGTCACGGCTTCGGCGGGCCGGTCTTGGTGGGCTGCTTGGTAGGCCATCTCGCCCAGGACGTGGGCGCCGAGCGGCCGGTCATCAGCAGTATGGGCCGCTCGGGATCCTTCGGTGGCAGCCGGAACCACAGCAGTTCGGCCGGGATCTTCAGCACCCGCGCCCAATACGCCAACGTATCCAGGTCGCGGATCGGTGGCCCGGTCTCGATCCGGCTGATCTGCGGCTGGCGCAGACACAACCACTGGCCCAGCAGCGTCTGTGAGATACCGCCCGGACCGTAGACCGCACCGTGGTACGAGTGCGTGCCGCTGAGCGCGCTGACCGCCGAGCACGGCCCGGCCATCGCGCTCGCCCGTAACGAGCTCGCCTCGCTCGCCGCCACGACGGGACGCACCCGGTGAGCGACTTCACCTCTGGCGAGGTCCGGGCCATCACCGAGGCCGCCGCACTGGGCCCCAACCGGTCTGGAGCGGCCGGGTACTCCGCAGGATCGAGCGGTCGTGAGCCTGCTCGACGTGGTGCGCTGGCCGGCCCTCTACCGTGACGCACACGGCAGGGCCGACCAGCGCACCCGCGGCTTCGCCGATGCCGCCCACACCGTCCATGACGCGGCGCGCTGCCGCTGCTCGACGGCCCCCCGGGTTAGAATCCCGTTTCCGCAGGTCAGGGGACACGCCACGCTCCATTTCGAGTATCCCCCCGAACCGCCAAACCTCACCGATTGACGAGTTTGGGGGGCGCCATCACCGAGCTGGCCCGCGTGATCGACAGCAGCGGGAGGCCGTGATGACGAGCCTCATTCCTGAACACGTCCCA
>JBOHGM010000263.1:0-1526 GCA_050699435.1 Pseudonocardiaceae bacterium
GAGGGCACGAAGGGTGGTTTGACCACCTCTGCGGGCAGTGGCCGGCCCCGGACGTCGATCTCGACGGTGTCCCCGGGGCGCACCGACGGGTCGAGCAGCGCCAGCGCGATGCCGGTGCGCAGCGTCGGGGAGAAGGTGCCCGACGTGGTCTCCCCCAGCGGCGCCCCCTCAGCAGCGCGCACCGCCATCTGTGGCCGTGGCACCCCGCGCCCGGTGGTCCGCAGCGCGCGCAGCCGCCGGGATGGGCCGCGCTCGCGCTCCGCGAGCAGCGCGTCGCGTCCCCAGAAGGCAGGTTTGTCCCAGCCGACCGCCCACGAGGCACCACCCTGCACCGGGGTGATGTCCGGCCCAAGGTCCTGTCCGTGCAGCGGGTAGCCCATCTCGGTGCGCAGGGTGTCCCGGGCACCGAGCCCGCAGGCGCGGCCGCCCAGCGGCGCCGCGGCCGCGAGCAGGGCCTCCCAGAGGGCGGACGCGTGCTCCCAGGGTGGCAGCAGCTCGTAGCCGTGCTCGCCGGTGTAGCCGGTGCGGCCCACCCGCACCCGCGCGCCGTCGTGCTCAGCGTCGGCGAAGGCCATGTAGTCCATGTCCATCGGCAGGCCGAGGGCGGCGAGCACCTCGGCCGACCGGGGTCCCTGCACGGCGAGCACCGCGTACTCGTGGTGCCGGTCGGTCACGGTCACCCCCGCGGGCGCCGCAGCCGCCAGGCGGCGATTGACCTCCCCGGTGTTGGAGGCGTTCGGCACGCAGAACACGTCGTCCGGGCTGACCAGGTAGGCGATCAGGTCGTCCACGACGCCGCCGTCCTCGGCGCAGCACAGGGTGTACTGCGCCTGACCCGGTCCGATCCTGCCGAGATCGGCGGTGAGGCAGGCGTTGACGAACTCCGCTGCACCGGGACCGGTGACGGTGACCTTGCCCAGATGGGTGACATCGAAGATGCCGACTGCTTCCCGCACCACGGTGTGCTCGGCGACCACGCCCGCACCGGCATACTGGATCGGCATCTCCCAGCCACCGAACGGCCCGAGGGTGGCGCCGAGTTCGATGTGGGAGGTGTGCAGGGGCCCGCGGCGCAGGAGGGTACTCACGGCTCCGGGACGCTACTGCACTGACCGGACCGCAGGTCACGCGCAGCGCCCACGTCGTTAGCATCCCGAAGTATCCGCACAGTACTGGCCTGACATCCGAGGAGACCACCGTGAGCAGCCCGACCCTGCGCCTCACCGATGCTGCGGTGACCACCGCGGCGGTCGATGCCCTTGTGGTGGGCACCGTGCCGGGCGACGCGGGAGCCCAACTCGCGGAGGGGGGCGAGGATGTCAATGCAGCGTTCGACGGCGGGCTTGTCGACCTGCTGGCCGTGCTGGGCGCCCGGGGCAAGGCCGACGAGGTGGTCAAGGTGCCGACCCGGGGGGCGGTCCGGGCTCCCCTGCTGGTCGCCGTCGGCCTGGGCACGGTGCAGGACCGACCCACCGGCGAACAGGTGCGCCGCGCTGCGGGGGCAGCGGCGCGCGCGCTGTCCGGCA
>JBOHGM010000264.1:0-1513 GCA_050699435.1 Pseudonocardiaceae bacterium
AAACCGTGCTCCGGTCGTTCACGCAGCACCTGCAGCCGCTGCGGGAGACGCTGCGCTTGCTCGGGGAGCAGCAGGCCGCCGCCGAGGAGACCGAGCAGGCGCTCGCCGCGCTGCCCAAGCAGACCGGTGCGACGTCGGCCAGGCAGACCAGCTGGGCACGCGCGCCGGGTGGCGCCTCGGGTGACTGAGCAGACTTCGGCCTCCGGTTTCGTACGTCTCGGCCAAGATTCCCGACTCGCGAACTTTATGAGCGCGGGTGATAGATCGCTCACTGACATTCAGCAGTTCGGCAGCCTGGCTCTGAGTCACCTTCCGCAAATTTGCGGAAGGTGACAAGTCCGTGCGCTCGCCCTGGCGCATATTCGCGATTCGATCGGCGCCGCTTGATCTTGGTTGGCCCGCCGCCCCGGGCGGGCTACACGGGCAGACCCGCCCGGCGGGCCATGCCCCGCAGCTCCTCGCCGACCGCATCGCGGGCACCAGGTAGCAGCACAGCGAGGGTGTCGCGGACGAACGGGTCACGCTGCACACGGTGCGGATGGATCCGCTCCGCCGTGCGCAGCGCCCGGACCGCTTCCTCGTGCCGCCCCCGCAGCCGGGCCAGCGCCCGCCCGCAGTTGGTCCAGAACTGGGCTTGGCCCACCGGGTACGGATGACGTTCGGGGTGCACCTTCCGGGCGATGCTGACCGCACGATCCGGCTCATTAGCCTCCAGGGCGAGGCGCACCCTGCGGAAACCGACGGTGGTCGACGCGAGCGGGAACCCAAGGAGGTCGGTCTCGCGGGTTGCCTCGAACCGCTCAGCTATCTCGGCAGCGGCATCCATTGAAGCGTCCGCATCGCCCCGGCGGCCGTTTAGCACGGCCGCCAGAGCACGGGCCGACATGACCTGACGCACTAGGCCGGCAGTGTCGGCTGTAGTTGGGGGCAAGGTCAGTGAGTCGAGCTCGATCCTTCCCGGTTCGAACGCCCCACCGTTCAGCAGCACGTCGGCCACGGCGTATCCGGCCATGCCGAGCATGCTGACTCCACCGTGCTCCTGGGCTACGTGGCGCGCTAAGAAGACGCTTCGACGGACCAGGTCGGTAGGCGCTGCCGCGTGGACCAGCCAGAGCCGAGTGACGTGCACATGCAGATACACAGCCAGCTCGAGCAACGTGCCGTGGTCACGGCCGGTGTTGAGCGTGGTATGCAGGTCCCGGATCAGCCCGGGCAGGTCGGTGGCCACCTCGGCGAACTGGCACGCCCGCGAGCGCTGCTGAATCTGGGTCACCTGGTCCCGCAGCACGGCGACGGGGAGCACTAGCCCGCCGGGGTGGCCGACGTCGATAGCGTCCAGCGCCAGCCTCACCGCCTCAGTGGCGGAATCCGTGTGCCCGTTGGCCGGTGCGGGCAGCGGCAGCCGGGTCAGCTCCGACACGGAGGTCTGGAGCACCTTGGCGAGTGCGTAGAGCTGGGTCAGGGTCGGGGACAGCAGGCCGCGCTCGATCCGGTTGAGGGTGTCCTTGCCCAT
>JBOHGM010000265.1:0-1504 GCA_050699435.1 Pseudonocardiaceae bacterium
GCTTCAGACGCCACCACGGCGTCGTCCTGGTCCGCCACCCTGGTCAACAGGTCGTTGATCTGCTCCAACCGCTGGTCCTGCGGTTCGTCGGTCAGGGCACGGCGCACCGCGTCCGTGACATGCCGGGCCAGCACCTCCGGTGCGTCGGTCTCGGTGACCTCGCCGAACTGCACTGTGACGTCGGGGACGGCGCGTAGCGCACGGTCCAGCGCGCGGGTGTGCAACGACTCGTACGCGCCTACCGACAGCCCCTCGTCCACCGACGCAGCGTGACACGGACGAACGACGTCGCCGCCCCTGATCCCGTGTCGGTCGCCGTTACGGCGTTTCGTTGATGCAAGATCGAACTAGCGGAGTCGGCTCCATGTGGCCAGCCGTTCGGCGATCTTTTCTACGTCGGCCAGCGTGCCGTCGGCCACGGACACAACAAAGTCGACGACCTCGTCCTGCGTGGCGTGCGGTCGCTGACCGTTGATGCCCAGAAACACCGCGCACGCCGCCCAAGCCAGCCGCTTGTTTCCGTCCACAAGGGCGTGGTTGCAGGCCAGGGAGTGCAGCAGCGCTGCCGCCTTGGTGTGCAATGACGGGTAGGCAGCGGACCCGAAGACGGTCGCCGCGGGCCGAGCAAGTGCTGCTTCGAGCAACCCGTAGTCGCGGACCTGTACTCGCCGCCCGCAGGCTTGGGAGGCGACGTACAGCAGATCCTCGATGCCGAGGTAACGGGTCACAGGGTGCCGAGGCGTTGGAGGGCGTCGCGGTACTCCTCGACGACCCAGGCCGTTTCGCCGGCGACGATGGCGCGGGATGCGCGGCGGGCGATGTATTCGCGGACGGCGTCCTGGGCTACAAGCTGCATGGAACGGCCTTCAGCCTCGGCCTGTTCGCGGAGGGCGTCGTGGTCGTCGTCGGGGAGCCGCAGAGTCATCGCCATCAGCCGATGGTATCAGAATGGTATCTGCTATGGCGTGTCTTAGCGGTTCAGTGGCACCCCACTCGGCGCTGCTTGGAGCGGATGGCCTTAGGCCGCAGTCAGGTGTCTCCTGGTGTCGGGGCGTTTGTCCGCGATCACGAGCAGACCGCGCTCCACCAGCGTGTCGCCCAGATCGGCACGATCCCCGAGTTCCTGCGGTGGTTCGACGCCATGCAGGGCGGAACTCAGCCTGCGGCCGGTACACCCCCGCCGATGACCCTAAGCCGTAACGGCAGGCTGGACCTCATCCTCGGCCAGGATGGCGCAGTCACGCTCAGCTTCAGCCCCACCCCGGCGTCACCGGCAGTGGTCACTGATCGTTGAGCGCGGGCTGCTCGACGGAAAGCAACAGCCGCGACTCCGGGATCGTGCCCCAGACGAACTCAGTCCAGAGATCCCGTGCGCCCCACGTGCCGACGAACGCGACCGTGGACAACAGGTTGATCGCCTCTGGGCGCCACTCGGGCGCCTCGTCATCGAGCACAACGAGCTTCCGGTCGCCGTGCAGGTGACCGTTCACGTCGGAGAACATCG